>NZ_JBHUMI010000016.1:0-658499 GCF_042684965.1 Ornithinibacillus salinisoli | reverse complement strand
TTGAGTTAAACTTGGTTAAGTACTTCAATCGTAGCATAGTCAATGGGACTTTTTGTGTTTGAATATATTATTTCAAACACCAGGAAATTATAAAATTTAATGCCTGTGGATACTTCTTGGCAGGAACTATGAAGGGGCATGTTTCCTTTATCTCCTACGGGGAATGTTCAATTAAAACCACCACTTTGCGTGGCAACATTGAACCAGCAGCGTTACGCTGGCGCAGTTCGTACGTCGCTACGACGGACAGGACGTGCTAGTACAGGCGTTGCCATAGGACGTGGCTTTTTTAGCCTGTAAGGGCGCTTGCGCTTTTGTTCTTGACGGGAAAAGTCACATTTGCTTCCAGCAACTCGCGAGACTATCCTCACCTACGTAAGTAGCTACGGCTCACAGGGACGTGGAGATTATACCTGTAAGGTTGCTTACGCTTTTGTTCTTGGCTATAAATCCATATAATGGTAAACTATCTATAATTGATTACGTAGTTTGTGTTTATGAATTGAAAATAAGTACAAACTATTATGGATAAATGACCGTTTAAAAATGGAGGATATGTTATGGAAGCAATTAGCGAAGAAGTGCTACAAATTAATGGATATAACTTACATTTAGTCCAGAATCAAAAGTTTAAAACAGTAAACATAGTAGCTAAATTTAAGGCTCCTTTAAGTAGAGATACGATTACAAAACGTGCTTTACTACCATACTTATTAAAGCAAGGACCTAAAAATTATCCGAGTCGTAAAGAACTACAGATTAAATTGGATAACTTATATGGAGCAGTACTCTCTATTGATGGTGGTAAAAAAGGAGAAAATCATATTATAAGTCTGCGATTAGAAGTTGCAAATCAAAAGTTCATCCCAAATGAAACTGGAATTTTAGAAGATGCAATAGCTTTATTAAACGATGTAATCTTTCATCCGAATAGTAGTAATAATGCTTTTCAACCTCAGTTATTTGACAGAGAGAAAAACACATTGAAACAAAAAATCAATGCTATTAAAGATGACAAAATGAGTTTTGCCAATATGCGTCTTATTGACGAAATGTGTAAAGATGAAGCCTACTCTTTACATGTACATGGATATGAAGAAGATCTTAACTCCATGACGGCCGAGAATACATTTGAATATTATCAGAAGCTTATACGTGAGGACGATTTGGATATCTATGTTCTCGGTGATTTTGATATAGAAGAGATGAAACAGCTTATATCTCGTAACTTGGAACGTCAGTCCCAAGAAGTAAGTCAAGACAAAGAGAAAACTAAAAGTGATACGAATAGTCAAGGAGATAAGCCACTGGAGATCATTGAAAAGCAAAATATTCAACAAGCAAAACTTCATATCGGTTATCGAACGAACTGTACGTATGCGGATAATGAATATCCTGCACTACAAGTTTTTAATGGTATATTAGGTGGATTCCCAAGTTCAAAGCTTTTTATAAATGTAAGGGAGAAAAATAGCCTTGCTTATTACGCCTCCTCTAAACTAGAGAGTCATAAAGGGCTTTTACTAGTTTTCAGTGGTATTGCGCCTGATGATTATGAGAAGGCAAGAGAAATTATGGAATTACAAATGACAGCAATGAAAAATGGGGAAATAACAGAATCCGAATTAAGCGAGATTAAAGAATTAATTGTTAATCAATTATTAGAAACAATGGATCATCCTCAGGGAATAATCGAGTTACTATATCAACAAGTTATTGCTAATAATGAACTTAAGCCAACTGAATTAATTCATAAAATAAAGCAAGTGAAACTTGAGGAAGTTAGCCAAGTCGCCACAAAAATAGAACAAGATACGGTTTACTTGTTAACCACTAATGGAGGTAAGCAGGATGAGTAGTAAAACTTACGATAACATTAATGAAACCGTTTATTCAGAGCAATTAGATAATGGATTATCCGTATTTTTATTGCCAAAACCAGAGATGTCAAAAACCTATGGGATTTTTTCAACAAACTATGGCTCAATTGATCAAACGTTTGTTCCAATTGAACAAAATGAAAAAATAACTGTTCCAGAAGGTATTGCACATTTTTTAGAGCATAAGTTATTTGAAAAAGAAGACCATGATGTATTTGCGAATTTTGGAAAACAAGGTGCTTCTGCTAATGCATATACTTCTTTTACAAAAACTGCTTACTTATTTTCCGCAACTAACAATATTGAAGAAAATGCAAAAACACTAATTGACTTTGTGCAAGATCCTTATTTTTCAGAGAAATCTGTTGAGAAAGAGAAAGGAATCATTGCTCAAGAAATTAAGATGTATGATGATCAACCCGATTGGCAATCGTTTATGGGAACAATAAAAGCAATGTTTAAAGATCACCCTGTCAATGTAGATATTGCAGGTACGGTTGAGTCGATTAATTCTATTACAAAAGACGATTTATACACATGTTATAACACGTTTTACCATCCCGAAAACATGACTTTGTTTATTGCAGGGAACTTTAATCCAGAGAAAATGATGAGTCTGATTCAGGAAAATCAAGCAGGTAAGTCGTTTCAAAAAATGGATGAAATAACAAGGGACTTCCCGAATGAACAAGAACAGGTCGCAATGAAAGAAAGCAAAATTGTTATGCCTGTTTCGGTTTCTAAATGTACGATTGGTATCAAGGAATCGGTACAAGAACTAGAAGCAACAGACTTTTTAACGAAAGATGTACTACAAGATATGGTATTAGGTTTTTATTTCTCAAAAAGTGGTCAATTCTATCAAGAATTATATGAGTCAGGTTTAATTGATGACAGTTTTCATTTTGAGACAAATTTGGATAGAAATTTCGGCTATACACTTATTGGGGGAAATGCAGACGATCCGGATGAGTTAGCTTCAAAAATCAAAGAATTATTACTGAAAACGCAGACGGAAGCCATCGAAGCAGAAGACTTCGAAAGAATGAAAAAGAAAAAAATTGGCCAGTTGCTACGTGCTATGAATTCACTTGAATTTATTGCTAGTAAGCACATTCATTACCATACATTAGGTATCGACTTCTTTGAATTAATACCGACTATTCAATCTTTAACACTTGAGCAAGTTAATGATTTCTTAAGTAATTGGATTACAGAAGATCGGTTAACGGTTTGTAAAATAGTAGCAGAGTAGGATGTATTATGGGGAAAAATATATTAATTATTGGTGCAAGTGGAGATATCGGAAGCGCTATTGCCGAGTTGTTAGGCAAAGAAGGATATCAACTGATTTTACATTATAACAAGAATAGGAATAGGATTAATCAAGTTAGAGAGACTTTGGATCAAGAATCAATATTGAGTGAAATACAAGCTGACTTGAGCGATGATGCTCAGGTTAAAAAACTATTGACTGAGCTTGTCTTTCCAATTGATGGAATTGTATTTGCAAGTGGAAATGCTTATCAAGGATTATTTCATGAAACTAGCGAAGAAAAAATGGACGAAATGTTATCCATTCATGTGAAGTCTCCATGGATGATTACCAAGTATTTACTTCCTTCGATGGTTAAAAAAAAATCGGGAAAAATTATAATGATCACTTCAATATGGGGTGATGTAGGTGCGAGTAATGAAGTAATTTATTCAACTGTGAAAGGTGCACAGAATTCTTTTGTTAAAGCATTATCGAAAGAAATTGGCCCAAGTGGTATATCTGTAAATGGCATCAGCCCTGGTTTTATTGATACAAAAATGAATCGTCATCTATCAGAAGAAGATAGAAACAGGATTGTTTCAGAAATCCCAATGAATCGTGTTGGAACTCCAAGTGATATTGCTCATGTTGTTCAATTTTTACTTGGAGAACAGTCATCCTATGTACATGGTGATATTATACGTGTAAATGGCGGTTGGTAAAAAGGGTGTAAAATTATACTTTCTCCTTCTCTACAATGTATAAACATGTTTTTAATTCAAATACTATACATGTAAAAATGAAGGAGGAGATAAAATGTCTGTTCTAGATAATTTCGGAACTTGGAAAGATTTTTTGGCAAACCGACTTGAACAAGCGCAATCACAAGGTATGTCTCAACAAACGATGAATGAAGTTGCTTATGAAGTTGGAGACTACTTAGCGAAAAGCGTTGATGCTAAAAATAGTGAAGAAGCAGTATTAAGAGAACTTTGGAACGCTGCTTCTCAAGAGGAACAGCATGCAATAGCCAATTCAATGATTAAGCTAGTGCAAAATCAAGGAAACAATCAGTAATTACCATCTTGATTAGAAGCTGCATTATCATGCGCAGCTTCTTTTTATTAATTATTTTAATAATGTTTCATTATTTCCTTTCAACATAAGCCAAAATCATTTATTATAGAGATATATTATATATTTTGTTAATGGTTACCAATATTAAAGGGGTTTGATTATGGATCGAACAGAATGGTATCTTGAATATGAGATTCAATATAACCGACCTGGATTACTTGGTGATATATCTTCATTGCTAGGGATGCTATCTATTAATATTATTACGATAAATGGTGTCGAAAATGGTAGAAGAGGCATGTTGTTATTATCGAAATATGATGAACAAATTATTCGATTGAAATCTATATTAGATACAATGGATACCATACAAATTACCAAATTACGTAAACCAAAGCTTCGGGATAAATTAGCGGTGAGACATGGAAGATATATTCATCGAGATGTAGATGACCGAAAAACCATTCGATTTGTTCGAGATGAACTTGGACTATTGGTGGATTTTATGGCTGAATTATATAAACAAGAAGGACACAAACTAATTGGTGTAAGAGGGATGCCTCGAGTCGGGAAAACGGAGTCAGTAGTGGCGGCTAGTGTTTGTGCAAATAAACGGTGGTTGTTTGTTTCCAGTACGTTACTGAAGCAAACTGTACGAAATCAATTAATTGAAGGGGAATATAGCACTGATAATATATTTATTATTGATGGAGTTGTATCTAAACAACGAGCAAATGAAAAACATTGGCAGTTGATTCGAGAAATCATGCAATTACCTGCAATAAAAGTAGTGGAACACCCTGATATATTTGTTCAAGCTACCGAATATAATATTGATGATTTTGACTATATTATTGAGTTAAGAAGTCATGAAGAAGAGGAAATTACATATGAGCAATTTGAAAAAACACAATTTAACCAAGATAATGGTTTTTCAATGTTCGATTTTTAAATTGGATGGTGTTAAGTATGGGAATAGGTGCTAAGCTTAAAGAAGCAAGAGAACAAAAAGATATTTCTTTAGAAAGTCTACAAGATATTACAAAAATCCAAAAAAGGTATTTGATAGCGATTGAAGAAGAAAACTTTGCTGTCTTACCTGGTAAGTTTTATGCGCGAGCATTTATTAAAGAATATGCAACAGCAGTCGGTTTAGATTCTAATGAATTATTGGAAGAGTTTAAAGAGGATATTCCTTCCCCAGATGAAGAGAGTACGGTACAGTATACGAGGATTAACCGTTCGAGAAAAGATAATAATCCGACCAAGAATTCACAAATTTTTTCTCTGATCCCTACTATTATTGTCATATTACTAATAGTGGGAATTGGATTTGCAGCATGGTGGTTCCTTCAGCAAAATACTAATGATGAACCAAATGATGCAAATGAGACTAATGATAATGAAATTATTCGACGTAATGAAAACAATAATGACAATGCTGTTGAAGATGAAGAGCCTGCCGATGACGAAGAAACGAATTCGGAGGATGAGACAGATGAAGATACAGAATCTGAACAAGAGCAAGAAGAACCTGCTGAAACAGAGCTTATACTAACAGAAGAAGGCTCCGTGTCTGAGTATGATTTAAATAATCCTGGCGAGGAAGTTATTTTCACTTTTGAAGCATCTGATAGTGTATGGTTTGCTGTGGAAAATGAAGACGGAGAATCCTTTTACTCATCAACATTAAGTCCACAGGACTCCCCAGTAGAATTGGATCTAACGGGGGAAGAAAGAATACATTTTAATATCGGTTTTTCACCGAATTTGACGATTACCGTTAATGGAATCGAGTTCGAATATCCTGTTGATCCAGCCGAAAAAGATGTTCAGCGCTTTTGGATCAATGTAAATCAAGAAACTGAATAAACCACATATATACCCTTCCCGAAATTGTGGAAGGGTTTTATACCTTAGTTAAAGCATGACTTTGTAGGAGGAATTATGAATATGAATATACCAAATAAAATTACATTATCTCGAATTTTCCTAATCCCCATTTTTGTTATTTTATTAAGTGTACCTTTTGATTGGGGAGAATGGCATATTGGTGAGGCAACCCTTCCCATATCCCATTTTGTAGCTGCATTATTGTTTATCTTTGCATCTGCTACAGATTGGGTTGATGGGTACTATGCTAGGAAATATGACCTTGTCACAAACTTAGGAAAGTTTTTAGATCCACTTGCTGATAAATTACTTGTATCTGCCGCATTAATTGTACTTGTAGAATTAGGTGTTGCACCTGCTTGGGTGGTTATTGTCATTATAAGTAGGGAATTTGCTGTAACTGGACTACGATTGGTGGCTGCTGGTGAAGGGATAGTTCTTGCGGCAGGAAGTATGGGGAAAATTAAAACAGCTACTCAAATGATTGCTATTTCAGCTCTCTTACTACATAACTTTCCTTTTTCATTTATCGGTTTTCCATTTGCAACAATTATGTTATATGTAGCTCTCTTCTTTACCGTGTTATCAGGATATGACTATATCATCAAAAATTGGCATGTGATGAGGGATTCAAAGTAATGAAACAATTAAATGCAGAGATTATAGCAGTAGGGACAGAGTTGCTGTTAGGACAAATTGCAAATACAAATGCACAATGGATTTCTCAGCAACTTGCAGCATACGGTGTTAATGTTTACTATCATGGTGTTGTAGGAGATAACCTAAAACGTGTAGAAGATACATTCGCCCAAGCTGCCAGTAGATCTGATATAATAATAGTGACAGGTGGTTTAGGGCCAACCGATGATGATCTTACCCGAGAAGCTTTTCAGTCTTTAACGAATTTACCAATGAATGAACATCAACAATCCATGGAAAAAATAGAGCAATATTTTCACAAGCAAAAAGTAGAAATGACAGCAAATAATAGAAAACAGGCTCGAGTTTTTACGGGGGCAGTTGTCATAAATAACAAAATTGGCATGGCGCCAGGAATGATTGTTTCACGAAAAGAGAAAAAATGGATCTTTTTACCGGGAGTACCTAAAGAAATGAAGCAAATGATGCTAGATGATATCCTACCCTATGTGCGGAATATGATGGGTAGCGACGAAATAATTCAATCGATGGTTTTACGGTTTATTGGGATTGGTGAATCAAAGCTGGAACATGAGGTTTCCGATCTCATTCAATCTCAGAATAACCCTACGATTGCTCCGCTAGCACAGCAACAAGGTGTCGTGCTTAGACTCACTGCAAAAGCGGATTCAATTGAGAAAGTAAATCTATTATTAGATCAAACAAAAGCAACAATACTGCAACGAGTTGGAAAGCATTATTATGGGATGAATGAAGAAACAATCGAAAGTAAAATTGTTTCTTTATTGAAAGAAAAAGGGTATTCGATTGCTGCAGCCGAAAGTTTAACTGGTGGAATGTTTATAGAAAGGCTAATCTCTATTGAAGGTGCTTCTTCAGTTACACCTGGAGGCATTGTTTGTTACGATGCAAACGTAAAAGCAAATGTTTTAGGGGTGCAAAAGGAAACAATAGGCGAACATGGTACAGTGAGCAAAGAATGTGCATTAGAAATGGCTACAAATATACGTCATCTATTACAAACGACTATTGGAATTAGTTTTACGGGAGTTGCTGGACCAAAAGAAATAGAAGAGCAACCTGTAGGCACAGTATATATTGCGGTTTGTAATAATAGTGAAAGTAAAGTAGAGAAATATGTTTTCAATGGTAATCGAGAAATAATTCGTAGAAAAGCAGTCTTGAAAGGATTAGAAATATTATATAATCAATTAAAATAGTAGTTTGTAGCAAGAAAATAATTTAAAATTTAATTTTCCTGCACTTATTTATAATAAAATATGATAATACCCTTTGAAATAGACGCGAAAAAATAAGAACATTTATTCGTTTTTTACTTGGCAAAATGATTAAAACAATGTATGATAATTATAGAATTAATGAGGAGGTAGTTTCGTTGGGTGATAGAAAACAAGCTTTAGATATGGCTTTAAGACAAATAGAGAAACAATTCGGTAAAGGTTCCATCATGAAATTAGGGGAACAAGAAGGACAAAAGATGGCAACGATCCCTAGTGGATCATTAGCATTAGATGTTGCATTAGGTATCGGTGGATATCCTAAAGGACGCGTCGTAGAAATCTATGGTCCGGAATCTTCTGGTAAAACAACTGTAGCCCTACATGCAATTGCGGAAGCACAACGAAAAGGCGGGCAAGCTGCATTTATTGATGCAGAGCATGCACTTGATCCAACTTATGCAAGAGCATTAGGCGTTAATATAGATGAGTTACTTCTTTCTCAGCCTGATACTGGAGAACAAGCTTTGGAAATCGCTGAAGCGCTTGTGCGTAGTGGTGCAGTAGATATTATCGTAGTTGACTCGGTTGCTGCATTAGTTCCAAAAGCAGAGATTGAAGGGGAAATGGGTGATGCCCATGTTGGTTTACAAGCACGTCTGATGTCACAGGCATTAAGAAAGCTTTCCGGTGCAATTAATAAATCAAAAACAACCGCTATTTTCATTAACCAAATTCGTGAAAAAGTTGGCGTTATGTTCGGTAATCCGGAAACAACACCAGGTGGACGCGCACTGAAATTCTACTCTTCTGTTAGACTAGAAGTTCGCCGTGCGGAAACATTGAAACAAGGAAATGAAATGGTAGGAAATAGAGCTAAAATTAAAGTTGTAAAAAATAAAGTGGCTCCACCATTCAAGCAAGCGGAAGTAGATATAATGTACGGTAAAGGAATTTCCAAAGAAGGAGAAATTCTGGATATCGGTTCTGAGTTAGATATTGTAGATAAAAGTGGTGCTTGGTATTCATATGAAGGAGAAAGACTTGGTCAAGGTAGAGAAAACGCGAAACAGTTCTTAATGGAAAATGTAGATATGACGGAAGAGATCCATAGCGCAATTCGTCTGCATTATAATTTAGACGCTGTACCTGAAGAAGTACAAGAAGAAGCCGGGCAAGAAACATTAGATGTATAATAAATTAACGGATGAAGTATCTCTTACGTGAAGTAAGGGGTACTTTTTTTAAAAATGCAACTCTAGTTCTCAAGCGAGTTGCATACATATTAGGATTTAAGACTTGAATAAGTAGTAAATTTAAAGAAAACAGCCATTCTCAAAAATAAATATGCATAATATATGACGATTCCTTGACAACCTTCATATAGACAATTAAAATTAAGTTGTATAATTTTATATTTTTATTATACGAAATTAAATTTATTCATGGAATATTGTACATGCCGACAATAATGAATTGAAACAACTTTATAGCAATAGGAGGTGAAACCGTGGAAAACTTACCCTTAATCATCTCCATTTTGCTTGCCGGAATCCTAGTCGGTATTGTTGTTGGTTATCTGATTCGTAAATCTATTGCAGAAGCTAAGATTTCTAGTGCTGAAATTTTAGCAAAACAAATAGTTGATGAAGCACATCGAAATGCAGATGCCGCCAAGAAAGAGGCACTTCTTGAGGCGAAGGATGAAAATCATAAACTTCGCCAGCAGACAGAGCAAGAAATACGTGAACGTCGTGCTGAAGCACAAAAACAAGAAAATCGCCTGATGCAAAAAGAAGAAAATCTGGACAGAAAAAGTGAAACGCTGGATAAGCGTGAGCTCTTGTTAGAGAAGAAAGAACAATCACTAGCAGAAAAACAACAACAAATTGAAGAAATGGAAAGCAAAGTGGAAACTATGATACAAGAGCAGCAAACCGAGCTTGAGCGCATTTCAGGGTATACTACTGATCAGGCAAGAAGTATTATTTTAGAGCGTATCGAAAAAGAAGTAGCACATGAATCAGCATTATTGATCAAAGAAGCTGAAAATAGTGCGAAAGAGGAAGCGGATAAGAAAGCGAAAAATATTCTTTCTCTAGCTTTACAGCGCTGTGCTGCAGACCACGTTGCTGAAACAACTGTATCTGTTGTAAACTTACCAAATGATGAGATGAAAGGTCGTATTATTGGTCGTGAAGGTCGTAATATTCGAACATTAGAAACGTTGACAGGTATCGATTTAATTATTGATGATACACCAGAAGCAGTAATATTGTCTGGGTTTGACCCTATTCGAAGAGAAACAGCTCGTATGGCATTAGAAAAACTTGTACAAGATGGCAGAATTCACCCAGCACGAATCGAAGAAATGGTGGATAAAGCTAGACGTGAAGTTGATGAATATATACGAGAAGTTGGAGAAGAAACAACATTTGAGGTTGGTGTACATGGTCTACATCCAGATTTAATTAAAATACTCGGTCGTCTAAGATATCGTACAAGCTATGGTCAAAATGTATTAAAACATTCAACTGAAGTTGCATATCTTGCAGGGTTACTCGCTGCTGAACTAGGTGAAGATGTAACATTAGCAAGAAGAGCTGGTTTACTTCATGACATAGGTAAAGCTATAGATCATGAAGTTGAGGGAAGCCACGTTGAAATTGGTAAAGAGTTGGCAATGAAATACAAAGAACATGAGGTTGTCATTAATTCGATCGCATCCCACCATGGCGATGAAGAACCTACTTCTATCATTTCCGTTCTAGTAGCTGCAGCTGATGCATTATCAGCGGCTAGACCTGGAGCAAGAAGTGAGACTTTAGAAAACTATATTAAACGTTTAGAAAAACTAGAAGAAATTTCCGAATCGTTTACAGGTGTTGAAAAGTCATTTGCGATTCAAGCAGGACGAGAAATTCGAATTATGGTGAAACCTGATGAAATTGATGACATTGATTCCGTTCGTATTGCACGTGATATTCGTAAACGAATTGAAGGTGAACTCGATTATCCAGGCCATATTAAAGTAACAGTGATACGCGAAACTCGAGCAGTTGAGTACGCGAAATAAAAGCTAAGTTTCAGTCTAAAAGCACTAAGTACTGAAACTTGTAAGGAAAAGCGGAGCAAATAAGCCCGCTTTTTTTTATTTTTTTGACTTTATATATCTTCAGTGGGAAAATATACATATCATAAGAGATAGGATGATTGAGAAATGAAAATATTGTTTATAGGTGATGTTGTTGGGTCACCAGGTAGAGATATGGTACAAGAATATTTACCTAAATTAAAAGAAAAGTACCGTCCAAATATGACGATTATTAACGGGGAAAATGCAGCCTCAGGAAAAGGAATTACGGAAAAAATATATAAGCAGTTTTTGGAATGGGGAGCTCAAGTTATTACTATGGGGAACCATACTTGGGATAAGAAAGAAATATTTGAATTTATGGATGATGCCAAAAATATGATTCGACCTGCTAACTTTCCAGAAGGGAATCCAGGTAAGGGAATCGTATTTATTAATATAAACGGAGTGGAAGTAGCGGTGATAAATTTACAAGGAAGAACATTTCTTCCGCCAATTGATGATCCATTTCAAAAGGTAGATGAATTAATTGAAGAGGCAAAAAAACGTACAAATATAATTTTTCTAGATTTTCATGCAGAAGCAACGAGTGAAAAACAAGCGATGGGGTGGTATGTTGATGGACGTGTCAGTGCGATTGTCGGCACGCACACACATACACAGACAGCAGATGATCGCATATTACCAAATGGGACCGCATATATTACTGATGTTGGTATGACAGGACCATATGATAGTATTTTAGGCGTCGAACGGGAACTTGTGATAAAGAGATTCAAAACGAATTTACCTATTCGTTTTGATGTGGATAAAAATGGACGAACGCAATTAAATGGATTGCTAGTAACGATTGATGTGAAAACTGGGAATGCCAAAGCTGTTGAACGAATAATAATTAATGATGACCATATTTTCTTTCATTGAGTATTTGAATTTTTTGAATTCTTGATGCATAATGGTAATAAGCTAACATCTCCAAGAATATAGTAGCAGTAGAACTATAATAGCAAATGAAGGAGGTACTAGTAATGGAAATATTAAAAGTCTCAGCTAAATCAAATCCTAATTCTGTAGCAGGTGCACTTGCGAACGTATTACGAGAACGTGGATCAGCGGAAATCCAAGCTATCGGAGCGGGAGCTTTAAACCAATCCGTAAAAGCAGTAGCAATAGCCCGAGGATTTGTTGCCCCGAGTGGTGTTGATTTGATTTGCATTCCCGCATTTACCGATATTTTGATCGATAATGAGGAACGTACAGCAATCAAATTGATTGTAGAACCTAGATAAATGAAATAATATATTACATTTTATAGTGTTACGCATTAGCGTAGCACTTTTTTATGTCTATGAAAATATGACAATTTTAGTAATCTTAGCTCGTATGAGAGAGATGTTTTTATTTGCGATATGTAACATCTGTTGTTAAATTTAGGTGTAGGTATTATACTGAAACAATGAACAACTATGCATAAAATGAAGGTTTCAAGTGATATAAAGAAAGGAGTTTCGATATGAACGAACAACAGCGGAAGGAACAAGCTCAAATAAAGCAAGATAATCATCCAACGGACGTAAAATCCGGTAAGGATAATATCGATCGAATAAAAAGCACAACAAGTGATGAGATGATTGCCAAGTATTTTCAAGCTAACTATCAACCACCCGATATTAACAAGGCAAGAAAACGTCGTAAAGAAGATGTGCAATTTCATTATGACTTTTCTATACCTGAAGACATGGCGAACATTGGAAAAGGAAAAAAATTCCTTATTCGTACATACGGCTGTCAAATGAACGAACATGACACGGAAGTAATGGCGGGAATCTTAACGGAAATGGGATATGAATCGACTTCTGATACCAACGATGCAGACATCATTTTATTAAATACATGTGCGATCCGTGAGAATGCGGAAAATAAAGTATTTGGTGAAATTGGTCACTTAAAACCATTGAAGCTAGAAAAACCGGATTTAATTCTTGGAGTTTGTGGATGCATGTCACAGGAAGAATCGGTTGTAAATCGGATTATGAAGAAGCATCAGCATGTGGATTTAATATTCGGTACTCATAACATTCATCGATTACCACATTTGGTTAAAGATGCAATGTTTAGTAAAGCTCAGGTTGTTGAAGTATGGTCTAAAGAAGGGGACATAATCGAGAACCTACCAAAGGTTAGAAACGGAAAAATAAAAGCATGGGTAAATATCATGTATGGGTGTGACAAATTCTGCACCTATTGTATCGTTCCAATGACACGAGGAAAAGAACGTAGTCGTCGTCCAGAGGATATTATCCAAGAGGTTCGGCACTTGGCTGCTCAAGGATATAAAGAGGTCACACTTCTAGGACAAAATGTTAATGCATATGGAAAAGACTTTGGGGATATGGAATATACTTTCGGTGACTTAATGGATGATATGCATAAAATTGATATCCCGAGGGTACGCTTTACAACTTCACATCCTCGTGACTTCGATGATCACTTAGTTGAAGTTCTTGCGAAAGGTGGCAATCTTCTCGACCATATTCACTTACCGGTACAATCTGGAAGTAGTGAAGTACTAAAGCGGATGAACCGTAAATATACACGTGAGGATTATTTGGAACTAGTACGAAAAATTAAAAAAGCTATTCCAAATGCTACATTGACAACAGATATTATCGTTGGGTTCCCAAATGAGACGGAGGAACAGTTCGAGGAGACGATGACTCTTGTTGAAGAGGTTGGTTTCGAGGCAGCTTATACGTTTATTTATTCACCTCGTGAAGGTACACCTGCAGCACGTAAAAAAGATGATGTACCAGAAGAAGTGAAAAAACAACGCTTATACCGATTAAATGAACTTGTAAACAAACAATCTGGAGAGTCAATGAAATCCTATGAAAACAAAACCGTAACAGTACTTGTTGAGGGAGAAAGTAAAAAAGATCCGGATGTTCTAGCTGGTTATACGGAAAAAAATAAGCTTGTTAACTTTAAAGGACCAAAATCTTCTATAGGACATATTGTAGAAGTAAAAATAACGGAAGCAAAAACTTGGTCATTAAATGGTGAAATGGTAGAAAAAACAGTTGAGGTGAACTAACATGGTAGAATACACACGAACGCAAGTATTAGATGAAGCAAAAAAGTTAGCTGAAATGCTAGCTAATACTGAAGAGATTGATCGTTTTAAACAAGTGGAAGCGAAATTAAATGAGAATAAAAAGGTACAAACATTAATTAATCGTATTAAAGCATTGCAAAAACAAGCAGTAAACTTTCAAGCATATGAAAAAAGAGAAGCATTGAAAAAAGTGGAAGCTGAAATTGACCGTTTACAGGCTGAAATTGATGAAATTCCAGTTGTTCAAGAATTTAAAGAATCACAGATTGTAGTAAACGATGTCCTACAGCTTATTTCCGGTACAATATCTAGAGAAGTAACGAACAAAGTTATCGAGTCAACTGGCGGAGATGTTCTAGCAGGAGAGACAGGCTCTAAGAAGCAAAATAGCACTTCTTGTGGTAACTAATTAATAACCAAGCAAGAAATTTCTTGCTTGGTTATTTTTAATACATACTACAAATACCATTACTTCAACGCTTCTAGCCAAAAAAATTATAACTTCTCTTGGTTTCATAGAATAGCTATGCACTTTAGGTATTTGTCTTGCATAAAATGACTATGAAAAAAGAGGAGGTAACGTAATTATGAGTTTTCTAGATAATGACTATAGAGAAATCATTACAAAAGCTGTTATCGGGAAAGGAAAAAAATTTACTCAAGCGACACATTCCATCTCACCATCACATAGACCTACAAGCATTTTAGGTTGCTGGGTTATTAATCATTTGTATAATGCAAAGAAAGCATCTGAGGATACTGTAGAAATTAGTGGCAGCTATGACATTAATGTATGGTACTCTTACAATGATAATACCAAGACGGAAGTGGTAACAGAAAGAGTGACTTACAATGATGTGGTTCCTTTAGGAATTAAGGATGATAATTGTTTAAATGATGATTTTGATGTTATTTGCAAAGTACTTCAACAACCAAATTGCCTTGAATGCAAAATTTCAAACCAAGGTCACAAAATCCATGTAGAAATTGAACGAGAATTTTTAGTTCAAGTATTGGGAGATACGAAGGTTTATGTAAAAGTAGATCCAAAAGGGTTTAAATATGATGACGATGATGAGTGGGATTACGCAGTAACCGATGATGAGCTAAAAGAAATCGATCCTGATTTCCTAGAAAGTGCAAACAAAGTAAGAACAAAAGATTAAAAGACTTACGGGGGACTCTCCTCGTAAGTTTTTTATTTGTAGATAAGTTTTCTATTCTTCATAGTAATGATGTGTCGCCTCCAATCTACAATGTATGCTATAATTAACAAATAATATGTAGGTTTTTGGAGGATTTTATAATGGCAAAATATACACCGATGATGGAACAATATTTACGAATAAAAGCAGATTATCAAGATGCTTTTTTATTTTTTCGCTTAGGTGATTTTTATGAGATGTTTTTTGAAGATGCAATTAATGCCGCTAGAGAATTAGAGATTACGTTAACGAAACGTGATGCTGGACAAGAAGATCCGATTCCAATGTGTGGGATTCCCTATCATTCGGCAGCTAATTATATTAAGAATTTAATTGAAAAAGGGTATAAAGTAGCCATTTGTGAGCAAGTGGAAGATCCGAAAGAGGCAAAAGGTGTTGTGAAAAGAGAGGTTGTTCAACTTATTACACCTGGAACCGTGATGGAAAGTAATATGCTAAATGAAAAAAATAATAACTATATTGCAAGTCTTTCTCATTTTGAAGATGGGTCGTATGTCATCGTTTATAATGACTTGTCAACGGGTGAAAACCGAATTGCCCTTATTTCACATGGCTGGGACGCTGTTATACATGAATTATATAATCAACCAATAAAGGAAATTGTGATTTCTTCTAATCTACCAGAAGAATCCCAGCAACAACTGAGGGATAGATTGCAAGTTACGTTATCCTATCAAGATGAAGTGAACTTTAATGCGGAATACAGAAACCTATGTGAAAAATTAAATGATGAGCGATTAATGAAAGCTTTTAGTCGACTATTAAATTATATCCAACATACACAAAAACGTTCCCTAGATCATCTACAACAAGCAGAGATCATTGAATTAGCAAACCACCTTTCGCTCGATATGTATTCCAAACGAAATTTAGAGTTAACGGAAACAATCCTGCGTAAAGGAAAACAAGGAAGTTTGTTATGGGTGCTTGATAAAACGGTAACTGCTATGGGGTCACGAATGTTAAAAAAATGGCTAGAGCGTCCGTTACTAGTCCGTGAACAAATTGAAGAACGATTAAATACTGTTGAGGGTTTTTATCAAGGTTTTATTGAAAGAGATAGTTTACGAGAGATTTTAAAGTCCGTGTATGATCTAGAGCGTTTATCTGGAAGAATTTCATATGGAAATGTGAATGGTCGAGATCTAATACAGTTAAAGAAATCGTTAGAAAAAATACCTGTGTTAAAAGAGACATTAAAGCATTTCAATCATAAGCAAATTGACAAGCTTGCAGAATCATTAGTTTTTCCTGAACATATTGTGTCATTATTAGATATAAGTTTAGTAGATGATCCACCTGTATCGATTAAAGAAGGTTCGATTATAAAAGATGGATACCATCAACAGCTTGATACATATCGTGATGCATCAAGAAATGGGAAACAATGGATTGCAGAATTAGAAAAAAAGGAAAAACAAGATACAAAAATTAAATCACTTAAGATTGGGTATAACCGAGTTTTCGGTTATTATATCGAAGTTACAAAAGCAAATCTACATCTTTTGCCTGAAGGTAGGTATGAACGAAAGCAGACGTTAACGAACGCTGAACGTTTTATCACTCCAGAATTAAAAGAAAAAGAGCAATTGATTCTAGAAGCTGAAGAAAAAAGTGTAGAATTAGAGTACAATTTATTTATCGAAATTAGAGAGCAAATCAAAGAGTACATTCCTGAGCTTCAGTATTTAGCTGATGTAGTGAGTAAGATAGATGTATTGCAAGCTTTTGCAACGGTGAGTGAAGCAAATAATTTTAAGCGCCCACGATTTGTAGATCAACATTTAGCAATTAAAAATGGGCGTCATCCGGTCGTGGAACAAGTGATGAAAGATGGCTCGTTTGTTCCAAATGACATAAAACTTGATAAAGAGAGAAGTATTTTATTAATTACTGGACCCAATATGTCTGGTAAAAGTACGTATATGCGGCAGCTCGCACTAACGGTGATTATGGGTCAAATTGGATGTTTTGTACCTTGTGAAGAAGCGGATTTAATTATTTTTGATCAAATTTTTACACGAATAGGTGCAGCAGACGATCTTGTATCGGGACAAAGTACATTTATGGTAGAAATGCTGGAAGCAAAACATGCATTATCCAATGCTACAGATAGAAGTTTAATTTTATTAGATGAAATTGGGCGTGGGACAAGCACATATGATGGAATGGCATTAGCACAAGCAATTGTGGAATACATTCATCATCATTTGCAAGCAAAAACGCTATTTTCTACGCACTACCATGAATTAACTACATTGGAGAACAGTTTAGAAACCTTAAAAAATGTTCATGTTCGTGCGGAAGAATTTGAGGGAAATGTGGTTTTTTTACATCAAGTTAAAGATGGTGCAGCAGACGAAAGTTACGGGATTCATGTTGCGAAACTCGCTGAACTTCCTATCGCACTAATTGATCGAGCAAGTGAGATTTTACATCAATTAGAAAATAGCGAAAAAAGTCCTACTCAACCTGAAAAGAAATCTTCCTCTGGACAATTATCCTTTTTTGAGGAGGAAAAACCAATAAAAGCGTTGGATACAAACAGTAAACAAGATGACAAAATCATTGCGGATTTAAAAGATTTAAATTTACTAGAGATGACACCATTAGATGCATTAAATGAATTGTACCGACTTCAAAAGAAAGTACAAAAATAAGAAAGGATTGTTTGCATGAAAATTTATCAAATGTCTGATGCATTAGCGAATAAGATTGCTGCTGGGGAAGTTGTGGAAAGACCGGCTTCTGTAGTGAAAGAGCTAATAGAAAACAGCATTGATGCAAACAGCACATGGATCAAAGTAGATGTATTAGAAGCTGGACTTCAACAAATTAAAATTACTGATAATGGTGAAGGGATGTCAGAAGACGATTGTGAACGAGCTTTTTTACGTCATGCTACAAGCAAAATCAGAAATGAGTCAGATTTATTTCATGTAAACACACTTGGTTTTCGTGGAGAGGCTCTTGCTAGTATTGCATCTGTTAGTCGATTAACTGTAAAGACTTCTCAGGGAGATCAAGCAGGGACAACCCTAGAGCTAGAAGGCGGTAAATTGTTAAAGAAAACGAAAAGTGATGCAAGAAAAGGTACGGAAATCACTATTTCAGATCTGTTTTTCAATACTCCCGCTCGTCTTAAATATATGAAAACCATTCATACGGAATTAGGTCATATAACAGATCTCTTAAATCGTTTGTCTTTATCTCATCCAGATATACGTTTTGAGGCAACACATAATGGAAAATCATTGTTTCAAACGGCGGGTTCTGGTGATCTACGTCAAGTCATTTCACAGGTTTACGGCATCGGTGTAGCTAAAAAAATGATGCCAATTAAACAAGAAACATTAGACTTTTCAGTAGAAGGTTATATTGCCATGCCTGAAGTTACCAGAGCTTCCAGGTCGTATATATCTATTATAATAAATGGGCGTTATATAAAGAGCTTTCCATTAACACAAGCCATCATGAGAGCCTATCATACATTATTACCTATTGGACGATCACCAATAGTGGTTCTTTCGATTAAGATGGATCCGATCTTAGTGGATGTAAATGTACATCCAACCAAACTTGAGGTTCGGTTTAGTAAAGAAAAGGAATTATGCCTATTAGTTGAAAAAGCTATTCAGTCAAAATTCCGCGAGACAACATTAATACCTGAAATGGAACAACCGAAAATAGAAAAACAAAAGTCAGAGCAGAAAAGTTTAAACTTTGACCGCAAAATTCATAACGAAAATAATGAATGGCCGAAACAACGTATGGCGATTCATGAAGAGGTAGAAAAACAGCCTACCAATGAACGTGAAATTTTATATCATCAACAAAATGAAATATCTTACAATCCTACGGAAGAGTTAGAATCTAAGGAACGAAGTGAGGAACAAGATAATAACTCACGAGATGAAAATGCAGTAACTCGAGTACCAATCATGTACCCAATCGGCCAATTACACGGAACATATATTTTAGCTCAAAATGACGATGGATTTTATATGATTGATCAACATGCTGCACAGGAACGAATAAAATACGAATTCTTCAAACAAAAATTAGGTGAACCAATAAATGAATCACAAGAATTGTTATTACCGATGACCTTTGAGTTTTCAAAACAAGAATGTATTTTTATTGAGCATCATAAACATGAACTTGAGAAAGTAGGCTTGTTTTTCGAGAATTTCGGGAATCAATCATATGTCATTCGCTCTCATCCGAATTGGTTTCCAAAAGGTTTTGAGGAAGAGATTATACGAGAAATGATTGATCAAGTAATTCAAGAGGAAAGTATTAATATTGTCTCTATTAGAGAAGAAGTAGCCATTTTAATGTCTTGTAAAAGATCAATTAAAGCAAATCATTATTTAAATCATGATGACATGTTTCGATTACTAGAGGATTTACGTAAAACTACGGATCCATTTACTTGTCCACATGGACGTCCAATTATTGTTCATTTTTCGTCGTATGAACTAGAAAAAATGTTTAAGAGAGTTATGTGAAAAATGTATAAATCCATTGCACTTCGCAAAAACTAAAAACAAAGGTGCAAACGCCTTAACTGGCTAAAAGGTGGAGTGTCAATGGATAATCAAAAATTAATTAATTTTTTGAATCAATTATTATCAAACCATTTTGTTCTATATGTTAAACTACATCGTTATCATTGGTTTATACAGGGTAAACATTTTTTTCAGTTACATAAAACGTTTGAAGAAATGTACAACAAAATCGCAGAAGATTTAGATGAAGTAGCGGAACGAATCTTAGCAATTGATGGTAAACCATTAGCTGTTATGTCTAAATACTTAGAAGAAACAACTTTAGTTGAAGCAAATGCAGATGATAAAGAAGATGAAATTATCGACCAGTTAATGGAAGATTATAAGCAAATCATCTCTGAGATAAAAGAAATAGGAATTCCGTTAGCAAATGAAAATAATGATGAGCCATCAGCAGATATGTTGATTACATTGCAAGGGAGTTATGAGAAATACGTTTGGATGCTGACTGCATATCGGGCATACAAATAATATGTATTTAGGGGAAAACGAATGAAAAACAAAGTAGTTACAATTGTTGGCCCTACCGCAGTAGGGAAAACAAAATTAAGTATAGAAGTTGCAAAACGTTTTGACGGAGAAATTATTAGTGGCGACTCCATGCAAGTATATAAGGGCATGGATATTGGCACAGCAAAAATTACAACAAACGAAATGCAAGGAGTCCCACATCATTTAATTGATATAAAGGATCCAGGAGAGTCATATTCGGTAGCTGATTTTCAAGAATCTGTACAAAAATATATTAATGAAATAGCTAGTCGAAATAAACTACCGATTATCGTTGGCGGTAGTGGTCTTTATATTCAAGCGACATTATTTGATTACAATTTCGCTAATGATAAAAGAGACGAAACCGTTACGAAACGCTTAGAAGAAGATCTCAAGCGATATGGAAATGAAGTTATGTACAACAGACTTAGAAAAATTGATCCAACTCAAGCTGATAAAATTCATCCGAATAATTATCGTCGAGTTATTCGGGCTCTTGAAATTGTTGAAACCACAGGATTGACGATGAGTGAGTACCAAAAACAACAAGCAGAAGATTCACCGTATGACGTATTCTTAATTGGACTTGAAATGGATAGGCCAGAGTTATATGACCGCATTAATAAGCGAGTTGACCAGATGGTTTCGGATGGAATTATAGAAGAAGTACAAGATTTATACAAACAAGGATATGAAAATTGTCAATCTATGAAAGCGATTGGCTATAAAGAGTTCCTGCCATATCTTAAGGGAGAGAGTGATTTACAGCATTCGATTGAATTATTAAAGCGAAATTCAAGAAGATATGCGAAAAGACAATATACCTGGTTTAAGAATAAAATGGATGTCAATTGGTATTCCGTTAGCCCAAAAACGATTAATGAAAATTTTCGAATTATTTTAGAAGATTTAGCAGGATTCTTAAAAGATAAGTAGAAATATATTATATATAGATAGAAAAGAGGAGGATTTATGATGGCGCAATCTGTAAACATACAAGACCATTACTTAAACCAGCTGAGAAAGGACCACATTTCTGTTACTGTATTTTTAACGAATGGGTTCCAATTAAGAGGGGTTGTAAAAGCATTTGATAATTTTACCGTTCTGTTGGAAACAGAAGGTAAACAACAATTAATTTTTAAACATGCTATTTCGACATTCGCTCCTGCCAAAAATGTAAATATTGATAAAGAATAGAATGAATAAACGAACGCTTGAATAGGCGTTCGTTTTATATTGGTTCAAAGCTATCATGTGTTTCGGTTTGGATTCATATAGGCGTTTGTCACACCTTTTTAGCTTGCTACGTATAATAATGGTGACGAAGGGGTGATGACGTGGGAACACAAAAGATCCAAAACAAAAATGGCCAAATAAATATTATATTACGCGATAAAAAGCCAGTTAATATACAATCCAATAGTCAAATGAATTACTTGGAACAGGACCCATTTAAGCATATTGAAGATGAATTTTCATCTTTTGTTGGGATGAAGCGATTAAAACAAAGAGTGAAAGAAATATATGCAACAATTGTGATAAATGAAAAGAGAAAAGAACTAGGATTATCTGGTACAAAGCAAGTTCTCCACATGTTGTTTAAAGGAAATCCAGGCACTGGTAAAACGACAGTTGCTAGAAAGCTTGCGAAAATCTACTTTGATATGAATCTTCTTTCTAAGGGTCATTTTATTGAAGCTGAACGTGCTGATTTAGTAGGTGAATATATCGGGCAAACAGCGCAAAAAACTCGCGCCATCATTCAAAAAGCCCGTGGTGGGATTTTATTTATTGATGAAGCATATTCACTAGCTCGTGGCGGAGAAAAAGATTTTGGTAAGGAAGCCATTGATACGCTTGTGAAACAAATGGAAGACTACGGAAATGACTTTGTTTTAATTTTGGCGGGATATCCCTATGAAATGGAAAGATTTCTAAATTTAAATCCCGGACTCAAATCAAGGTTTCCGTTTATTTTAGATTTTGATGATTATGAAGTAGACCAATTGATGGAAATTGCTAGACAAATGGCTGGCGAACGCGAGTATCAATTGTCAAAAGAGGCGGAATGGAAGCTGCGATCTTATTTATATAAAGAGCAGCAAGAAACAACTAGGAATTTTTCCAATGCTCGTTATGTTAGAAATATGATCGAACACGCTATCCGAATGCATGCAGTACGTCTCCTATATAGAAGCCAGGTCACAGCAGACGATCTAGTTATGTTAACGGGTAGTGATTTGTCTCTTGACAATGACTAGTTGATTTTTGTGGTGTCATGTTTTCTTTGCTATGATATAAAAGAAGTATGAATAGAAGTAGATTTAATAGAAAGAGGTCATGGATGCATGCCTTTAGAAAAAATACTAATTATCGCAGTCAATAAACCTGAATATCAAGAAGAAAGATTTCAATCATCACTAGAAGAATTAATATCATTGTGTAAAACGGCGGGTGGAACGGTAAAAAAAATTGTGACACAAAATAGAGCTCGTATCCATCCTGCTTTTTATATCGGACAAGGAAAAATGGAAGAAATTAAGGAAGATATTGATGAATTAGAAATTGATTTGGTTGTCTCCAACGATGAACTTTCTTCAGGTCAACTACGTAATTTAAGTAACAACTTCGGTCTTCGTATTATTGATCGCAGTCAATTAATATTAGATATTTTCGCTGGACGTGCCAAAACAAAGGAAGGTAAACTTCAAGTGGAACTAGCCCAACTTGAATATATGTTACCTAGACTAAGAGGTCAAGGAACGGAGCTGTCACGTTTAGGTGCAGGTATTGGTACCAGGGGACCGGGAGAGACAAAATTAGAAACGGACCAACGACATATTAGGCGTAGAATATATGACATTAAACGAAGATTGAAGATGGTAGTAGGACAGCGAGAGCAATACCGAAAAAGAAGAAAAAGAAATGATGTTTTTCAAATTGCTATTGTTGGCTATACCAATGCAGGTAAATCAACGTTATTTAATCGATTAACAAATAGTAGTTCGTTAGAAGAGGACAAGTTATTTGCAACACTTGACCCTTTAACACGAAAAATACAATTACCTTCAGGTTTTCAACCGTTAATAACAGATACAGTCGGATTTATTCAAGATTTGCCAACTACTTTAATTGCAGCTTTTCGTTCTACTTTAGAAGAGGTAAGAGAAGCAGATTTTATATTACACGTTGTAGATGGATCACACCCTGAAATGGAACGGCATCAAGACACTGTCCACCAGTTATTAGCTGAACTAGATTCTCATACAATACCGATGGTAACCATATATAATAAGAGAGATTTAATCAAGGATGATGTTATTCCAATGAATCGACCATACATGGTAATGAGTGCGTTAGAGCATGAAGAAATCCAAAGATTTATCTCCTATTTAGAAGAAGTATTAAAAGAACAATGGGACAAGTATATATTTTATTTGAATCCAGACGAAGGCAAATTGTTGAATCGTTTAGAGCATGAAACTATTATCGAGAAAAAGCAATTTGATGAAGATAAAAATAAATATTATGTTCAAGGATATATTCCTAACGAACATCCGTTGAAAAGCATATTGAAGGGGTAATCAAAAAGAAATGATAGATAAGATAGCAGAACAAGCAGAAATGGATTGTACGAAACAGCATAAAAAGATTCAAGCAACAGTGGAAATAAATCAAAAACGAGTATTAGAAGCATTTACAAAAAACAAAGTAAGTGATAGTCATTTTAATTCTACTAGTGGTTACGGTTATGATGATGCGGGGAGAGATACTCTGGAAGCGGTATATGCAGATGTATTTGGTGGAGAATCAGCATTAGTACGTCCGCAGTTAGTATCTGGAACCCATGCAATAAGTACTGCTTTATATGGTGTGTTAAGACCTGGTGATGAATTATTATATATTACCGGAAAGCCATATGATACATTAGAAGGTGTTATAGGGAAGACAGGTGACAATAACACTGGTTCTTTACAGGATTTTGACATTACATATAATGAAGTATCCTTACAATCAGATGGTTCGATCGATTACCCAGGTATTCAGCAAGCAATAAATTCGAAGACTAAAGTAATCGCAATACAACGTTCGAAAGGGTATGATGACAGACCATCATTTCCAATTCAGGACATTAAACAAATGATAGACTTTGTCAAAAATATAAATCGAGAGCTTATTGTATTTGTTGATAATTGCTACGGGGAATTCGTTGAAGAAAAAGAACCACTACATGTTGGTGCAGATCTTATTGCTGGATCTTTAATTAAAAATCCAGGGGGTGGAATTGTACGAGCTGGTGGATATATTGTAGGTAGAAATGACCTGATTGACCTTTGTGCATATCGTTTAACCGCACCTGGTTTAGGGAAAGAAATAGGAGCAACTTTTCATATGCTACAGGAAATGTATCAAGGTTTTTTCTTAGCTCCTCATATTGTTGGAGAAGCATTAAAAGGGGCTGTATTTTCGTCTCGATTTTTAGAATTACTAGGTTTTGTAACATCTCCAAACTACCAAGTGGAAAGAACTGACCTTATTCAATCGGTTACCTTTCAAACTGCAGACCAAATGATTAAGTTCTGTCAAGCGATCCAACAAAACTCACCCGTGAATTCCTATGTTACACCATACCCAAGTGAAATGCCTGGTTATGATGATAAAGTCATTATGGCTGCCGGTACGTTTATTCAAGGTTCTAGTATTGAACTTTCCGCAGACGGACCAATTAGGGAGCCTTACATTGCTTTTGTTCAGGGTGGCCTTACTTATGCACATGTTAAAATAGCCTTGAAAGAAGCGTGTAAGCGTATTTTGTCAGATAGGTAGAAGCACAAAGGCAGAAGAGGAAAAAGGGTCTCTTTTGCTTTTTTCTTCTTTATGTTAGGTTTCCTAACATTTGTTTGACACATTACATAACATGTAATATAATAATTTTAACAAAGAAGGAGTGTCACCGAAATGGATGATAAAGATCGCCGTTCGATGCCCCTATTTGGAATTGGTATCGTTATGAAACTTACTGAACTAACCGCGAGACAAATCCGATATTATGAGGAGCATGACTTAATTCATCCGGACAGAACTTCCGGGAATCAGCGTTTGTTTTCATTTAACGATGTTGATCGATTATTGGAGATTAAAAATTACTTAGATAAAGGCCTCAATCTTGCAGGTATTAAATTGTTATTAACTGGTGAACACGATGTAAAAGAAGCAAGTAAACCACAAAAGCCAGAGAAACCGACCATGACAGATAAAGAGTTACGAAAGATACTTAGAAATGAAATTTCTGAGGCTGGTCGATTCGGTAAGGCAAGTCTTCGACAAGGGGAATTATCTAGATTTTTTGTGAAACATTAATTTCATGATCTAGAAAAATGAGCGTAAACGTTTATTTTTCTAAATATATAAATAAATTAATTATTTACAGGAGGAGAATCATGGGTTATTCAAAAAAAGAAGTTTTAAAAAGAATTGAAGAAGAAAATGTGAAGTTTATTCGTTTACAGTTTACAGACATGCTAGGAACAATCAAAAATGTGGAAATTCCATTAAGCCAATTGGATAAAGCATTAGATAACAAAATGATGTTTGATGGTTCATCTATTGAAGGATTTGTACGCATCGAAGAATCTGATATGTATTTATATCCAGATATTGACACATTTGTAGTATTTCCATGGACATCAGAAAAGGGGAGAGTTGCTCGTTTTATTTGTGACATTTATAATCCTGATGGAACACCTTTTGAAGGTTGCCCACGTTACAACTTAAAACGCAACCTACAGAAAATGGAAGCGTTAGGTTTTGATGCATTTAATATCGGTACTGAGCCAGAGTTTTTCTTATTTAAGCTTGATGAAAAAGGCGAACCATCATTAGAATTAAATGACCATGGTGGATATTTCGATTTAGCTCCTACTGATCTAGGAGAAAATTGCCGTAGAGATATTGTTCTTGAATTAGAGGAAATGGGCTTTGAAATTGAAGCTTCTCACCATGAAGTAGCTCCTGGACAACATGAAATTGATTTTAAATATTCTGATGCTGTTAAACATGCAGACGATATTCAAACATTTAAATTGGTAGTTAAAACGATTGCTAGAAAACACAATTTACACGCAACATTTATGCCTAAACCATTATTTGGAGTAAACGGTTCGGGAATGCACGTAAATATGTCTTTATTCAAAGGCAAAGATAATGCTTTCTATGATACTAGTGGAGATATGGAACTAAGTGATACAGCATATCAGTTTATTGCTGGTATTATTAAGCATGCTACTAATTTTACAGCTGTTACGAATCCGACAGTGAACTCTTATAAAAGATTAGTTCCTGGTTACGAAGCTCCTTGTTATGTTGCTTGGTCAGGATCCAATAGAAGTCCATTAATGCGTATACCAAATTCTAGAGGATTAAGTACACGTGTGGAAGTTCGTAGTGTTGATCCATCAGCCAATCCATATATGGCATTATCTGTACTGTTAGCTGCAGGTCTAGATGGAGTTGAGAATAAACTAACACCACCTTCTGCTGTCGATCGCAACATTTACGTGATGAATAAAGCTGAGCGTGAAGAAAACGGTGTAAAGGATTTACCAGCTACATTAATGGATGCTCTTGTTGAACTACAAAAGGATGAAATTATCATTAATGCACTTGGGGAACATCTTTTCGAGCACTATATTGAAGCGAAAGAGATTGAATGGGATATGTTTAGAACAACTGTTCATCCATGGGAGAGAGAACAGTATTTAACTCAATACTAGAATTACAATATCTTTGATATCGTATAAACAGTTTTACTTCAAAGTTACAAGCATACATTTGTAAGCACCAAACGCATGGGATTCCACATTCGGAAAATCTCATGCGTTATTTTAATAGAATTAAGAACCTGGCTATATTTAGAAAATCTCTTACATTCACATATATAGAATATTTATCTTCCTGAGATTGTAATGTTATCGTGAATATAGATGAGAAATACTGTGTGACTACCATATTTTTTGTATATTTTGATAAAATTATGTTAGAGGTATATACAGAAAATGTGAAGAAATGTACATAAATTAACTTGACGAGTTTGTTGCATTCTTATTGACTATCAAAATAATTAATTAGAATAGGGGGATGAATTTTATGACAACACCAAAACACATTGTTTCAGCAGCCACAATTGTGATAAACAATAAAAATGAAATTTTATTAATAAAAGGACCACGAAGGGGATGGGAAATGCCGGGTGGACAAGTCGAAGAAGGAGAATCCTTGAAGGAAGCCGCAATTCGAGAAACGAAAGAAGAATCAGGTATAGATATTGAGGTTACCAAGTTTTGTGGAATCTTTCAAAATGTAGAGCGTTCTATCTGCAATACTTTATTTTTGGGTAAAGCAATAGGAGGAGAGCCAACTACTAGTTCGGAAAGTTTAGAAGTAGGATTTTTCCCGATAAAGAAAGCATTGGAAATGGTAACTTTAAAGAACTTTAGACAGAGAATTGAATATTGTTTAGACGATAATACTCATCCATTTTATATTGAATTTTAATTAACATGTGGAGCGTTAAATAGTGATCATAGAAGTTTTTGCTTTGAGTTTTAGGAAGTCCTCTAGAATTAATGTACTCGTTTATATTAAGTACATTTTTCTGAATTATTTTCCTAATCAGGCCACTTTATCTCGACAGGCATATTGGCAAAACGAATATTCTTTCTTGTGTTAAGCACCCCGTTATCAAAAAGAAGGATAATTTAATGTTCACGTTGAATTATATATTAAATAATCAAGAGCAGTTAAAATAAAAAACTAAAGGAGTATTTTAATGAATAATATTTTTGAGATCACGTATACAGATGAAATATTAAATCGTATCGAAAACTTAAACGCAAATTCACAACCAAAATGGGGAAAAATGGATGTCGCTCAAATGTTAGCTCATTGCTCATCTTTCCAAGATATCGCAATGGGATATTCTTTACCCTCGAGAGGTTGGTTAGGGTTATTAGTAGGTAGATTTGCAAAACCCATTTTTTATAATGACAAACCTTTAGCCCACAATATGTCTACTATTCCAACCATTTTAATCACAAGTAAAAAAGATTTTGAAATAGAAAAAGAAAAACTAAAACAAAAAATTATAACATTTCAAAAGAATGGACCAGAGGCATGTACAGATCATCCACATCCTTTTTTCGGAAAACTTACTTCCGAACAATGGGGAAAAGGAATCTACAAGCATCTTGACCACCATTTAAAACAATTTGGTGTTTAGAATTTAACAATTCCTATTTTTATTTTAATAAAAGCCTTTTATAGAAACAAATAATGAAAATATAAAAACAATAACAAGTACCACCCATATACTTTTCGTTTATTTTTAAACTCTTCTAAACCCATTACCAACATTGTTAAACCTAAGAAGAACATCATATAATGCTGAAATACAAAATTACTCGTAATAAGTCCATGAACCGCAATTAGCAAAGTTATTATTGAAAAAATATAACGAAATATTTTCAGCAAAAAAAAACTCCTTTTTAATTGAGTAATCCTGTGCTTTGAAATTGATTCACCTGATCTAAATAGCATTAACTAGGGAAATCAGCCTGCCATCGTTCGTGGCAAAGTAGATAAGGGAAGAGAGGTGTAGTATAATATACGTTGTGACATATGGCTAAAGAAGCAAAGCCTTCAGGTCGCGTGAAAAGTGAAACTACTCGTATCTATGCTCACATGAGCGGAAGTCTCGGAATAGATTTTTGTAGTAAACACAAGATATTCTTCGTTGATCCTTCTAAACTATTGTACCTGATAGTACATTAAGATTATTTATGTTAACATTTATTTTTCCATTTCACATACGTGTAAATCAATTGCACAATGAGAGAAACAGAAAGTAGCACACTTATAATAATAGTTATCTGAATAGGTGTATCTGCCATTAATATTATTATAATTACTAGAATGCTAATGGGTATCATCCATAGGGTTCTAAAAAACTTTCCTCTATAATTTAACCTCCAATAAATCAAACTAGTATCACGACCATTTTTCAATGGAGTTACCTCCTTATTATTTTTTACGTATTATTGTACTTTTCTCAACGACAAATTAGCTCTTTTACAATCCTGCCAGTTAACGGAACAAGAGCATTCCGTTTCTCTTTATATTTTAACATAATTTACCTATTCCTTATATTTGTTTTTTTAACGCTTCAAATAACACCATAAATACGAAGTGACAATAATTGTCATACTTTTTATTATTGTATAACTTGTTAATCCGATGGCGAAATCAAGGAGAAGTTTTACAATTTTACAGTCAATATCCAATGACAATTCTATTGTTTTTCCAAGTTATCTGAACTACAAATTGACCTTCTTTTTTTAATAGATTTTTAAGAACGATATTGATTATTGACCTAATGGAAGGCATTGTCAAAAAATGCAACATGAAACCGCTAAAAGTGAGTTTACTTTTATATTTACTTTTATTCAATATTTAAATAAAGTAAAATAAATTTTAGAATATTATGTTAGTATTGAAGTGTTAAGCTATTAGGCAACATACTTCAATAAAAAAGTAGATGCATTCAGCAATCTAGAAGAAATTAAATAGAATCTAAATGGTATAGTAATTTAAATGAGGAGGAGTATTATGACAAAAACAAATCAAAATATCGTTCCACATTTGTGGTATGACAAGGAGGCGAAAGAGGCTGCAGAGTTTTATGTTTCCATATTTCCGGACTCAAATATTACAAATGTAACAACACTCCACGACACACCATCTGGTGACTCTCAATTAGTTTCTTTTGAATTGTGGGGTCAGAAGTTCATGGCGATCAGCGCAGGGCCATTTTTCACATTTAATCCGTCAGTGTCATTCATGGTTAATTTTGACCCATCGCGAGAAAAGGACGCGAGTGAAAAAATAAATGAGGTTTGGAACAAATTGTCCGAAGGTGGAACAGTGTTGATGCCACTTGATAAGTATCCGTTTAGTGAAAAGTATGGCTGGATTCAAGATAAATATGGTTTGTCGTGGCAGTTAATCCTTACCAATCCAGAAGGTGAAGAGCGTCCGACAATATTGCCCTCACTAATGTTTGTTAATGAAAAATGTGGTAAAACAGAAGAGGCGATTAATTTTTATTTATCCGTTTTTAAGAACCCAAAGCAGGGGCTTATTGCCCGCTACCCTAAAGGTATGGAACCTGACAAAGAAGGAACAATCATGTTTTCTGATTTCATGCTTGAGAATCAGTGGTTTGCCGCAATGGACAGCGCAAGAGATCATAAATTCAGTTTCAACGAGGCAACCTCATTTATGGTATATTGTAATACACAAGAAGAGATTGATTACTACTGGGATAAGCTGTCAGAGGTTCCTGAGTCCGAGCAATGTGGCTGGCTAAAAGATAAGTATGGAGTGTCCTGGCAAATTGTACCCAGAGAAATGGACGAGATGATGAGTAATAGCACTCCGGAACAAATTGCTCGTGTTAATAAGGCAACTCTTAAAATGAAGAAACTTAATCTTGCGGAATTGCAGAAAGCATACAAGGGATAATGAAAATTATGCCCACTTCTTAGTTGCATGGAAGATCAAGTAAGTCGAGTTAATAATATAAGAGTTAAGGGTAGTGTAAGTTGTTATTCCATTGATTATAGAGATCCTTATATTAAAATGTTGTGCTCTTTAAGTCTAGCAACTCTGAGCAAAAGGGATACTCTTTAAAAAATAAGGTGCTTGTCTTTTTATCTAACGGATGTTTAGTTGAACAAACAATTGTAATAAAACAAGGCTTAGAGATGAAAATTCTCTAAGCCTTGTTTTCTGTGATTCATAATATGAATAGTATTGTGAATCCTGTGAAATGCTCTGTAATTTTGAATGTGATTTAGTCCATAGCACCTAACAAGTAAAACCATTAGAAATCGGGTTTTGTTCTCACATATAATTAATGAATATTTCGATATAAACCAATCACTTTTCCTAGTATAGATACGTTAGAATAGATCAATGGCTCCATTGTTGCATTCTCAGGCTGTAAACGAATATGATCTTTTTCTTTGAAGAAACGTTTTACAGTTGCTTCGTTTTCTTCTGTCATTGCAACTACAATATCTCCGTTTTGTGCAGTACTCTGTTGTTTAACGATTACCATATCTCCATCAAGGATTCCTGCTTCAATCATACTTTCACCATCAATAACAAGAACAAATAAGTTATCATCTGGTCCTGCACTAGAACTAGGAAGTGGAATAAACTCTTCTATGTTTTCTACTGCTGTAATAGGCAAACCTGCTGTTACCTTACCAATTACTGGAGCATATCGTGCTTCTTCTCTAGGTATATTACTTTCTTCTGATAAATCTAGTACCTCTATAGCTCTAGGTTTGGTTGGATCCCTACGGATAAATCCCTTACTTTCTAAACGCGATAGATGTCCATGCACAGTAGAACTGGATGCCAATCCTACAGCTTCGGCTATTTCACGAACTGATGGTGGATAACCTTTTTTATTAACTTCATTTTTTATGTATTCTAATATAGCTTGTTGTCTTTTTGATATTTTTGTCATCTATTAATCACCTCGCACATATGATTTATTAATGATAGTTTACCATTCTGTTATTAAAAAAGCAAACGTTCGTTCGAAAAACCGTTGACAAGATCATATGTTCTATATATAATGATTGTAGAACAAAGGTTCCTATATTTAAAGAAAGGTGATGGTAATATGTTTGAAAAAGTTACAAAAACAGATATATTTTACATCGTTGCTTTTATATTTACGCTTGGTTTTTTATACGTATCATTAATTACTGCATAGTAGGAGTTTGAGACATTGAATGCCATAATATATTGCCGTGTAAGCACGGATAAACAAACACAGGAATCTTCATTGAAACGGCAAAAAGCAGAATTACTTCACTTGGCTGATCGAAATAATTTAAATGTAATAACATGTATCGAGGAAAGAGCAAGTGGATATGAAATAGAGCGAGAAGGTGTTTTTGAATTACTTGATTATTTTTCTTCTGATCAAGCAAATTGTCTCCTTATCCAAGATGAAACTAGATTAGGGAGAGGAAACACTAAGATTGCTCTATTTCATCAATTACACAAATTAAACATTACTATTTATACACATATTCATGATGGGGAATTAGAAATATCTGAATCTGATTCTATGGTCCTTCAGATTGTAAGTATTGTAGAAGAGTATCAGCGAAAAATCCATAATGCCAAAATAAAACGTGGAATGCAAAAAGCTGTTCGCGATGGATATAATCCCACCTTGAATTTAACAAATAAAAACAAAGCGCCCGGCAGGGAAAGGAAAACGTTTCCGATGGAAGAAATAGTTCGATTACGTAATAAAAACCTTACGTTTGAGGAGATTTCAAAAACACTTAACGGTTTGGGATATAATATATCAAAAGCAACTGTACATAGAAGGTATAAAGAATATCAAATGCTTGATTCTGACCAATAAGAGAGGTAACATAAAAAAAGCTAGGACATTAATTGTTCTTGCTTTTTTCGTGTAAACTGAAACATGAATGAGACGGATTGGGAAACTATAAAAATATCCTATTATCATATGTAATATAAAGGAGGTTCTCTTATGTTAACCAAAGAGAAGCTAGAAAGAATAAATGCACTTTCAAAAAAATCAAAGAGTGAAGGATTAACGGAAGATGAAAAACAAGAACAAAAAAAATTACGAGAGGAATATTTAAAAAATGTACGGAAGTCATTTAAAAATCAATTTAAATCGATGACTGTTGTTGATCAGGAAGGTAATGATGTTACTCCTCAGAAAGTAAAAGACCTACAAGAAAGAAATAAGAAACATTAACTAGGTTAGCTTTCATTTTTTGATATGTTATGTAACTATTTAAGAATATTCTGCAATCCTTGTTATTGCTTGTTATGAAAACTATTTCATTATAAGATAAGAAAAGAAATATATCCTTCTAAATTGAAAGGGGAACAGACGATGTCGAACAATGTAGAACATTTATCCGTTAATACAATTAGAACACTATCAATTGATGCAATTGAAAATGCCAACTCAGGTCACCCAGGCTTACCAATGGGAGCTGCTCCAATGGCTTACACCCTTTGGACTGATTTTATGAATCATAATCCAAAAAACTCCAAATGGTTTAACAGAGATCGGTTTGTATTATCAGCAGGACATGGATCTATGCTATTGTACTCGTTATTGCATCTATCTGGTTATGACGTTTCAATGGATGATCTGAAAAATTTCCGGAAATGGGATTCAAAAACACCTGGTCATCCGGAAGTCCATCACACAGATGGAGTGGAAGCAACTACAGGTCCACTTGGTCAAGGAATCGCAATGTCAGTTGGTATGGCCATGGCAGAGGAACATCTTGCTTCAAAGTATAACAAGGATGACATATCTATAATCGATCATCATACATATGCGTTAGTCAGTGATGGAGATTTAATGGAGGGAATATCTCATGAAGCAGCTTCATTGGCAGGTCATTTACGACTTGGAAAGTTAATTGCACTTTATGATTCGAACGATATTTCATTAGATGGAGAATTAAATCGCTCCTTTTCTGAAAATATAGAGGACCGTTTTAAATCATATGGCTGGCAAGTAATACGAGTAGAAGATGGAAACGACTTTGACGCATTACGAAAAGCAATAAAAGAAGCGAAAGAAAATACAGAACAGCCAACCCTGATTGAGGTTAAAACAGTAATTGGATATGGGTCACCTAATAAATCCGCTTCAGCTGCATCACACGGTGCACCACTAGGTAAGGATGAGGTTTCTTTAACAAAAGAATTCTACCAATGGCCACATAAAGAATTTCATGTACCAGATGAAGTTTATGCTGATTTTAATGAAAAGATCGTAAAAGATGGTGCTGATAAAGAAGAAAGCTGGAATCAATTATTCAACACATATAAGGAAAAATACCCTTCTGAAGCTAGTGAGCTAGAGTTAGCAATGAAAGGGGAACTTCCGCAAGATTGGGATAAGGATTTACCAGTATATGAAGCAGGAGAAGATAGCTTAGCAACTAGAGCATCCTCTGGTGAAGTTTTAAATGGAATCGCTAAATCTGTTCCATACTTCTTCGGTGGAAGTGCTGACTTAGCCGGATCTAATAAAACAACTATAAAAAATGAAGAAGATTTCAGTCGTAATAATTATGCTGGAAGAAATATTTGGTTCGGTGTACGTGAACACGCAATGGGGGCTGCATTAAATGGAATGGCTTTACACGGTGGTTTAAAAGTGTATGGTGGAACATTCTTTGTATTTAGTGATTACGTACGACCGGCTATTCGATTGTCTGCGATTATGAATACTCCTGTAACATATGTATTCACTCATGACTCTATTGCTGTTGGTGAAGATGGACCAACCCATGAACCGATTGAACAATTAGCGGCTTTAAGAGCCATGCCAAATCTTTCTCTAATTCGTCCAGCAGATGGCAATGAGACACAGGCAGCATGGCGTTTAGCCGTAGAATCAACAAATAAACCAACTATATTGGTATTAACAAGACAAAACCTTCCTACATTACCAGGCACGAAAGAAAATGCTTATGATGGTGTGAAAAAAGGTGCTTATGTTGTTAGTAAAGCATCTAAAGATACACCTGACGCACTATTGATTGCCACAGGCTCAGAAGTACAGCTAGCAGTTGAAGCTCAAGCAACTTTAAAAGATAAAGGTGTAGAAGTTAGCGTTGTAAGTATGCCATCGTGGGATCGTTTTAATGAACAGGATAACGCTTATAAAGAAGCGGTACTACCAAGTAACGTGAAGAACCGTGTCGCTATCGAAATGGGTTCTACGCTCGGATGGGAACGATATACAGGTGACAATGGTATTGTAATGGGAATCGATCGATTTGGGGCATCTGCTAACGGTAATAAAGTTATTGAAGAATACGGTTTTACTGTTGATAATGTCGTTCAGAACGTTTTAAATTTAGTTAAATAATGTAACTAGAAGATGGTCTTGTATAAGGCCATCTTTTTTGATATATCCGACAAAACTAGTGGATATTTTCGACGTATTCTGACATTGTTTTATTATTTCAATATGTATAATAGAACGTAATAGAGGAGGGGTAGTCTTGAAAGAGTATTCAATTTACTGGATTAAAGAGGAATTTGCTGCTCATTTTTTTTATAAGAGTGATATATTATATCGGTTTATAAAATCCTATCTACTACATGAGACTAGAGAGGATCTTTCACTTCAATTTGAATATATTACGAATAACTTTCCTAATGCTTCTATTATTTCACACATAAAAAAACATGTACCGAACAACATTTCCTATCAAATTAATGGTAACGATATAAAAATAAAAGATGATTCACAATATATTACTTTACATATTTATGAAAAACATATAAAATTTCGATGTGAATCACTTCAAGGTGCAGAAAAGCTATTATTTCCCGTATTACGATTAATTTATCCATTTCTATTTATAGTAGACGAAGAAGGTAGTAACTTTGGTTGGATATCACCCGTAACTACGAGTATGATGCATCATGATCGACAAGTATTGTATTCTTATCACTAATTTACTATACTGTATAAGAGACAACACGAAGGAGGAAAACGAAGAATGGACACGATTTGGGTCGTATTAATTGCAATAGGTGCGTTAATTGCAGGTGTTGCTCTTGGATTTTTCATCGCTAGAAAATATATGATGAACTACTTAAAAAAGAATCCACCAATTAATGAGCAAATGCTTCGTACGTTAATGATGCAAATGGGTCAAAAACCATCACAAAAGAAAATCAATCAAATGATGCGTGCAATGAATAATCAAACAGGTAAATAAGCTATTTATTCCGTTCATATATTAACCATTGCACGAAACCCCGTACTACGAAGTATGGGGTTTTTACATTATATCTAGTTATAGCAAGTTTCAGTTATTTGTCAAATTCAATGGTAATATTATATAAATTCGTCTGATACAATAGATGCAACGATTCAAAGGAGGTTCATTCATTGTCTGAAATTAATGTTTTTCTAGCATTTGGAGCAGGGTTTTTGTCCTTTATTTCTCCATGTGTATTACCACTTTTTCCAGCCTTTCTGTCTTACATAACTGGCATGAGTGTAAATGAAATAAAAGAAGATAATAAAATGGTAAATAAAAAGAGCTTGTTACATACAATTTTCTTTCTATTAGGTTTTTCTAGTGTATTTATTATGATCGGATTTACAACTTCATTTATTTCTGAATTTCTAATCACATATCAAGATATAATAAGACAAATCGGAGCCATAGTCATCATATTTTTCGGTCTAGTGATTGTTGGGATCTTCAATTTCCAATTTCTAATGAAAGATAAAAAAATCACTTTTAAAAACAGACCTACAGGATTCATCGGTTCATTTCTAATTGGGATGGCGTTTTCGATGGGGTGGACACCTTGTACCGGCCCCATTTTAGCAATTGTTCTATCTTTAGCAGCTACAGACCCACAATCAGGAATGCTAATGATGATCAGTTATGTCTTAGGATTTTCCATACCATTTCTCCTTCTTTCTATCTTTATTGGAAAATTATCGTGGATAAAACGAAACAGTTTTCGTTTAGTGAAAATCGGTGGATATATTATGATTTTTATGGGAATTGCCTTGTTTTTTGATTGGATGACAAAATTAACATCATTTCTAGCAGGTTGGTTTGGCTTTTACGGTTTTTAATTTGGTGAAGCGACTATTTACACATTGATGGATTTTATCCGTCATTTATATTATCATAAGAATGACATACATATATTACGAAGGAGAGCGCTTTATGTACAAAGCAAATGATTTAATTTTACGTACAACGACTTCTCTAATTGCGTTCATATTATTAGGTTTTGCAATATACTTATTGCTTGCTGGACATAATGCACCCGGGGGCGGATTTATTGGGGGCTTGGTGACTGCAGCTGCAATCATCTTAATGTATATGGCGTATGGTATAAAACTGGTTGATAACTATATACCAATAAACTATCGAACATTAGCGTTAATTGGATTATTAATCGCTGTTTTATCTGGAATTGGTTCATTTTTATTTAACGAACCATTTTTGTCACATACATACGATTATTTCCAATTTCCTATCTTTGGAGAAGTGGAGTTAGCAACAGCAATGTTATTTGATGTAGGTGTTTATTTTACAGTAGTAGGAGTGACAGTAACCATCATCTTGAATATAGCAAATGATCAATAGAGTAAACAAAAACTATTCATTGGGGGAAGTAATAGATGGCGAGAATTCTAATTGTTGATGATGCTAAATTTATGCGCGTTACTTTATCGAACATTTTAAAAAATGATAACCATGAAATTGTTGGCGAAGCAGAAAACGGACTGGAAGCAGTACAATTATATAAACAATTACAGCCAGATTTAGTAACAATGGATATTACGATGCCAGTTATGAATGGAATTGATGCCATAAAAGAAATTATGGATGAAAATAAGGAAGCTCAAGTTTTAGTATGTTCTGCAATGGGGCAGCAGAAGGTCGTCGTTGAGGCGATAGAAAGTGGTGCAAAGGATTTTATAGTGAAACCTTTCGATGAAAATCGAGTATTGGAAACGGTTAACCGACTTCTACATAAAAGTCAAGGTCTAAATACAAATTAAAAGATCTTTTTTGGGAAATGAGAAAGAGTGGGATAATATGTTTTGGGTTGTCGCAAGCACGGTCATAGCTGTTTTTATGGCTATAACCATGATGTTTATACGATTAAAAGCCTCTAAGAAACCAGCATCCATAAAGAAAATAATATTACCCCCCATTTTCATGAGTACTGGTGCACTAATGTTTCTATTTCCAGAATTTCAAGTGAAATGGATACAAGTATTAGAAGCAATTTCTGTAGGAATAATATTTTCTATTTTTTTAATAAAAACTTCTAAATTTCAGATACAAAATCGTGACATCTATTTGGTTCCATCTAAGTCTTTCGTAATTATATTATTTAGCTTGCTAGTGGTTCGAATAGTAGCTAAGTTAATAATTGGTGGGTCTATTTCCTTTGGCGAGACAAGTGGAATGTTCTTTTTACTTGCTTTTGGAATGATTATTTCATGGAGAATCGCCATGTTATATAAGTTTATACAACTCGAAAAACAATTAAAGGAATCTTCCACATAACAAAGGAAGCGACTTACAACGTCGCTTCCTTTACCTTTTATAATTATCTTGCCAATTATCGTTATAATTTTCTTTTGACATGTTAAAAAATGGTTCATATGGAGTGAGATCGATATTTTTCTGCTTTAATTTTTTCCTTAAAAACTTGTGATCTCTTTTTGGAGTAGCGATAATATACCCTTCAATGATAATGTCCTCAGAAATTATATCCATTTCTTTCTGTAGAGCAACCTCGCCAATTTTACTTGCAATTTTTTGTCTCGCAACATCTCTGAATAACTCAGGTACTGGTGAAACTAATTCCTCTAAAAACAGCTTCTCTTTTTCTCCCCACATATGTTTTGTCTGATCAACATAATATCTTTCCCAATCCATTAAGGACTTTCCATCTTCTTTTGGCAGTTGTTTTAAAAATTTACGAAACATAAAAAAACCGCCTATAGCCATTAACCCTAGCAACAGAAAACCCCAAAAAACAATAAAATAATCCCCAATTACTGACATATTTTCACCTTATTCTCATACTAATCTAATAAAACATTTATTTTTTCTTATTTTTATAGTAACATTACTTATAATTAGCTACTATTATTTCGTTCACATTTCATAAATAGGTATGCTAATATAATTATAATTGGATTGGATAACATAAACAAGCTTCATATTATTATTTGTAGATACATAATATTATATATAAGTTATATGTAGGTATTTGTAGAATAAGGGGGGTGAAAGTGGTGGAGAATACATCGAATAAAATGGATAATGTCAATGAACCATCTACTAGTAATTCTAAAACGGTAGAAAGCCATGATTTTCCAAATTATTTCGCGAGTTTATCATCACTACCCAATTCTATGCAACAATGGATTGAAAATAAAATTAATGATATGATGGTCATTTGGGATAATGGTGGAAAAGGAATCTATTTTTCGAAATCAATAGAGAAAGTACTTGGATATAAGATTTCAGATTTATATGGTTCCTCGTGGAGAGATATGATTTCACCTGAAGATGCACCGTATATTGAAGAGTATTTTGTTAAGCAGGAAAATGCAGAAAAAGTATTAAATTTACATATCCGGACCTTTGATGGACGATATATATGGTGTGAATGTACCATTGAAAAAATAAAAGATGAAATCAATGACCAAATATATTTTTTAGCCGCAGTGAGGGATATATCGGATAAAAAAGATATTGAGGAAATGATGATACGGTCAGAAAAGATGTCCATCGCTGGCCAACTCGCTGCAGGTGTTGCACATGAAATCCGCAACCCATTGACATCGATAAAAGGATTCCTGCAATTATTACAGGCAGGAGTAAATAGGAAAGATGTATATTACAAAATTATGATCGATGAAATAGAAAAAATGGAAAAAATTACTTCTGAATTATTATTTATATCGAAACCACTCACCGATCAAAAAAAAGAAGAAGCAGTTAGTCAAATGATCGAAGATGTCGTTAAGTTGCTCAAATCGCAAGCTAAAATTAAAAATATAAGTATTAATTATCATAAGGAAGATGAACTATATGTATATTGCGATCGCTCCCAAATAAAGCAAGTTCTTTTAAATTTGATAAAAAATGCAATCGAAGCAATGGAGGATTCCGGAGAAATAAATGTTTCTGTTCTTTTAATCGATTCGTACGTCCAGATTGATATTAGAGATGAAGGGCCTGGCATTCCTGAAGAAGTCATACATAAACTAGGAGAGCCTTTTTTCACTACGAAACAAAGTGGTACTGGATTAGGCATCATGATAACAAAGCAAATTTTAGAACGTCATGATGCTACGTTAGAGATCTTACAAAACGAAGAAAAAGGTAGTACATTCCGAATTCGGTTTCCTGCTATTACTTAATTTGTTTATGTTTTAATAGAATCTACCCTATATAAGAAAAAATTATCATTACAAATAAGTTTTTACTATACAAAAACCAGCATGAAACATTTGTTTTATGCTGGTTTTTGATTTAAGATAGGAAATGTAGAAATTATACAGCTTATTAGTTTCAAGGTTTCATAGACAAGAGATTATTAGGTTTTCAAATAATAATCTTTTTTTATGACATTTTACCTTCAAGAAACTACAGGAAAGGGGTTACTCAAATGGTAGAAAGTAAATTATTTAATGCGAAAAAGCAGTTTGAGTTAAATGGAAAAACGTATAACTACTATCAATTAAAAGCTTTAGAAGAAGCAGGATTAGGAAAGGTTTCACGCTTGCCATTTTCCGTTCGCGTATTATTAGAATCTTTAGTACGTCAATATGATGGCCGTGTAATCAATGATGATCATGTAAAAGGATTAACGAATTGGGGAACAAAGGATGGAGCAGGTGTTGATGTTCCATTTAAACCGTCACGTGTTATCTTACAGGATTTCACGGGTGTACCAGCTGTAGTAGATTTAGCATCTCTACGTAAAGCAATGGTAGACATGGGTGGAGAACCTGATAAAATCAACCCTGAAGTACCAGTAGACTTGGTGATTGACCACTCTGTACAAGTTGACCAATATGGAACGGCAAATGCACTAAAAGCGAATATGGATTTAGAGTTTGAGCGAAATGCTGAACGTTATCAATTTTTAAACTGGGCGCAAAAAGCATTTGAAAACTATCGCGCCGTACCACCTGCAACAGGTATTGTTCACCAAGTTAACTTGGAGTACATTGCTAATGTAGTACATGCATTAGAAAATGATAATGGAGAATTTGATGCATTCCCAGATACACTAGTTGGTACTGACTCACATACTACTATGATCAATGGTTTAGGTGTACTTGGTTGGGGTGTTGGTGGAATCGAAGCGGAAGCTGGAATGTTAGGACAACCATCTTATTTCCCAGCACCAGAAGTTATTGGTGTTAAATTCACTGGCAGCTTCCCACAAGGAACAACAGCTACTGATTTAGCATTAAAAGTAACACAAGTATTACGCGAGAAAAATGTAGTAGGTAAATTTGTTGAGTACTTTGGTCCTGGGCTTCAAGATATGCCATTAGCAGACCGCGCAACTATATCTAACATGGCTCCAGAATATGGTGCAACATGTGGATTCTTCCCGGTTGATGCAGAAGCACTTAACTATCTACGTTTAACTGGTCGTAGTGAAGAACAAATTGACCTTGTTGAAAAATATTGCAAAGAGAATGATTTATGGTATTCTCCTGATCAAAAAGATCCAGAGTATACGACAGTTGTTGAAATTAACCTTTCAGAATTGGAACCAAATCTTTCTGGACCGAAACGTCCACAAGATTTAATTTCTCTTTCAAACATGAAAAAAGAATTTAACAAAGCTATTACAGCACCATCAGGTAACCAAGGATTTGGATTAGAGAGATCAGAATTTGATAAAGAAGCAACTGTAGAATTAGCAAATGGAAATACAACAACAATGAAGACTGGTGCAGTTGCCATTGCAGCAATTACTTCTTGTACGAATACATCTAACCCTTACGTAATGCTAGGTGCCGGATTATTAGCTAAAAAAGCAGTTGAAAAAGGTCTTCAAGTACCAGAATATGTTAAGACATCATTAGCTCCAGGTTCGAAGGTAGTTACTCGTTACCTAGAAGATTCAGGTTTAATGACATACCTTGATCAACTAGGATTTAACTTAGTTGGTTACGGTTGTACGACATGTATTGGTAACTCTGGTCCACTGCTTCCAGAAATCGAAAAAGCAATTTCTGATAGTGATCTAACAGTATCTTCAGTTTTATCTGGTAACCGTAACTTTGAAGGACGTATTCATCCATTAGTGAAAGCAAACTACTTAGCTTCACCACCTTTAGTAGTTGCATATGCATTAGCTGGAACAGTTGATGTAGATCTAACCAAAGAAGCACTTGGTACGGATGCTGATGGAGAACCAATTTACCTAGATGACATTTGGCCATCTATGGAAGAGATTAAATCTGAGGTACAAAACGTAGTGAACCCAGAGATCTTCCGTAAAGAATACGAAAATGTATTTCAATCAAATGAAAAATGGAACGAGATTGACACAACAGATGAGCCATTATTTGAATGGGATCATGATTCAACTTATATTCAAAATCCACCATTCTTTGAAGGATTATCAAAAGAAGCAGGTACGGTAAATCCATTAAATAACCTAAGAGCTATCGGTAAGTTTGGTGACTCTGTCACTACGGACCATATCTCTCCAGCAGGAGCAATTGCTAAAGATATGCCAGCAGGTAAACACTTACAAGAAAAAGGTGTATCACCTAGAAACTTTAACTCTTATGGTTCACGTCGTGGTAACCACGAAATTATGATGCGAGGAACATTTGCAAATATTCGTATTCGTAACTTGCTAGCTCCTGGTACAGAAGGTGGTTATACTACTTACTGGCCAACAGAAGAAATCATGCCTATCTATGATGCAGCAATGAAATATCAAGAAGATGGTACAGGTCTTATTGTTATGGCTGGTAAAGATTATGGTATGGGATCATCTCGTGACTGGGCAGCAAAAGGAACTAACCTTTTAGGTATTAAGACAGTTATTGCAGAAAGCTTTGAGCGTATTCACCGTTCAAATCTAGTAATGATGGGTGTCCTTCCATTGCAGTTTGAAAAAGGTCAAAGCGCAGAAAAACTAGGTCTAACTGGCAAAGAAACATTTAGTATCGAAATCGACGAAAATGTGAAACCACATGATCTTGTAAAAGTAACTGCAGTGAATGAAGAAGGAAAAACAACGGAATTTAACGTAGTTGCACGTTTCGATAGTGAAGTGGAAATTGATTATTATCGTCACGGTGGCATTTTACAAATGGTATTACGTAATAAAATGAAAGCATAAGTTTTTGTAAAGCCTCACAATAGTGAGGCTTTTTTTTATTTCGTGAAAGATATTTGAACAATTGATGAATAGCTTTACGTGGTTGGAATTCAAAAGTACAATGAATATAGTAAATACTATATATGATTGCATAAGAGGAGCTTATTTATGTTAAAGAAAATTCTGGGGGTAGGCTTAATTACGGTATTAGGCATCATTCTAGTTATGAATGTTATGGAATCTAATAAAGAAACAACTAATAGTGAGTATGATGTTACGGGAGATACCGATGTGGAAGGTGTAGCAATATCACCACCTGGAACTTCAGGTTTAGAAATTGGTCAGTTTGCTCCAGATTTTGAATTGGAATCATTAAATGGTGAAAAAGTGAAGTTATCCGATTTACAAGGAAAGAAAGTCATGATCAATTTCTGGGCTACCTGGTGTTCACCATGTAAAAAGGAAATGCCAGAAATGCAGAAATTTTACGAGGATCACGGTGATGAAATAGAAATTCTTGCAGTCAACGTTACTGGATCGGAAAAAAATGAAACGGTTGTACGTGATTTTATCGATCATTATTCTTATTCTTTTCCCGTTCTATTAGATGAGTCGACGAATGTGAGCGATGATTATAGAGCTATTTCCTTTCCTACTTCCTACTTTATTGGGACGGATGGTACGATACAACAACCACGAAAAGTTGGACCAATGACATATGATTTCATGGTAGAAATGTTGGATGAACTAAATTAGTAATGAGGGTACTACCTGAATAAATGATTATTTTAACGAAATTATTATAAAATTCAAAGGAAATGGAAATAATGGTTATTAAAAAAGGGAGTGAATGACCATTTCTTTAAAGAAACGTGTTTCCTTTGATGAGTTAGTGAAAGCAAATCGGCAACAAATTTTAGAGGATCGGGCACTATTGGAGAACATTGAAAAAAATATTGAAAAAAAGTATTATCAGTCTTTACCAGAGAAAAATAAAGAAGCATGATGATGCAGACTCTTTCAGCTTGATTCATTCAAGTTAGGAAGAGTTTTTTTTTTGGTTGTCAAATTAGTTATTTGTGATTTGCATAGATCAGCTCTTTTAAGAAAAAATAAAAGTAGCCCAAAACGGCTACTATTTTTTAGTAAAGGAGAATGAAATTGACGGATCATAATCAACCAAAACCCGATGATCGTAGTGACAATGTTGAAAAGCTGCAGGAGATGGTACAAGATACTATCCAAAATCTAGAAGCAGCTCACGATACGATGCAATTTGCAACTGGAGAAGAAAAGGAACAAATTCAAGCAAAAAACAAGCGCCGTGAAGAGGCGATTGAAGGCATGCGCTCTGAAATTAAAGATGAGTATAGACATGATAATCATTCCGATTCCTAGAAATTGCAAAGTAAACCTCAATTTTTACCCCTAAATTGAGGTTTACTTTTGATATAAGCAAGAGAAATCTATCTGAATCATTTATGTGGTAAACTACTTATATAGAGAGAAGAGGAGGATTTCTGTTGCTGAAAATTGATACATCAATTGAAGTTAGATATCAAGAAACAGACCAAATGGGTGTTGTTTATCATGGAAATTATTTAGTTTGGTTTGAAATTGGGCGAACTAAATTTATAGAAGCTTTAGGTTTTAATTATGCCGAAATGGAAAAAAGTAATATCGTCTCCCCAGTTGTGGATATACAAGCGTCTTATAAAAAACCAATCCGATACGGTGATAAGCCAAAAATTCAAACATGGTTAGAGTCTTATGATGGTATTCGTACGGTATATGGATATCAGGTACTTCATGAAGATGGTGAAATAGCAGTTATTGGAGAATCAAAACATGTTATTGTAAAAAAGGATAGTTTCCGTCCCTTATCACTAAGAAAAGCATTTCCAAAATGGCATGATGCCTACATGAAAGCATTAAAAGGAGATTCATAATGGCATTTGGTGTTACAAGACATGAGTTAAGTCAATGGAAAAAACAAGTGAAAAACAATGACATTGCTTTTTTAACTCACTATTGGTTAGATGATCGTTTTCCTGGTTGTACCACCGTAACGAAAGTAGGTTGTGGGGATATCGAAAAATTAGCTACATGGGGGAGGAAATATCATCTTCAAGAAGAGTGGATACATATGGATGATGATTACCCTCACTTTGATTTGTTTGGTGAACGCCAAAAGTATATCTTGACGAAAGAAAATAAGCTGAATCATATTTCCCGATTTAAACTATAAAGGACGTCAAATGACGTCCTTTATAGTATATTTATTTATTTTTCATTTTTCTCTCCGGTACAAGGTCAACACCACCAGGGTGAAATGGGTGACATTTACTTATTCTCTTCAAAGTTAAATAACCGCCTTTAATTGCCCCAAACCTTCTAATTGCCTCTAAACCATATTCCGAACAAGTAGGAAAGAATCTACATGAAGGTGGTTTCAATGGACTAATTGCTTTTCGATAAAATTTTATAAGTCCAATAAAAATAAATTTCATAATCCATTTTCCTTACTATGAATTGGGTTCAAGCTTGTTGTAGCTTAAGGTTGCAATCGCATCATGCATATGAATGGACTCTTCATTTCTGCAAGATACTTTAAATTTACTTACAAAAGGTAGTTCATATAAATCAGCTGCAACCAAACGTACCATGTCTTCTACAAACCGTGGATTTTCATATGCTTGTTCGGTTACCATTTTTTCGTCCGGCCGTTTTAAAACCGGGTGAAGTCTAGCACTTGCATTACTTTCTGCCGCTTCTAGTAACATCTCTTTCCAATCAGTTCCTGCTTCATCAAAATCGTCCATAAAATCAATATCCATCGTTATATGTCCACGTTGATTATGGGCGCTATATTCGCTTATCTCTTTGGAACAGGGACATAAGGTGGTAATTGATGCTGTTAATGATGCTTGGATTGAATACCCCTTTAATGCATCAAATGTAACTGACATCGTAATAGTAGCATGATTCATTCCTACCATGTCTGACTGGGGACCACGACGCTCATAAAACCAAGGGAATGTTAATGCAATTGTCGCATCATCTTGATTAAGTCGTTTTGCTAAGTCTTTTGTAAATACTTTTAATGTATGGAAGTCTGCTACAAAACCTTTTTCATGGTATAGGTGAAGTTGTTCCGTAAATCTACTCATGTTTGTCCCTTTGCTTGTTTTTGGAATACGTGATGTAAACTGAAATGTCGCAATAGTAGTCTGGGAAACTGGTGATAAACTACTCTTAACTGTAATTGGGTATTTCACGTTGGATATACCAACAGCATCTATATCAAACAGAAAATCCTTTTGAAGGTTTTGTAAATCTGGCATCTTATTTTTTTCTATAGGTTTTTGCTTTGGACCTGGTTCTACTGACCCAAATAATCTATGTCGTTCTTGTTTACTTGGTAATTGTTTATGATCCATTTGTTTTACATTATTCATTACAATTCCCCTTCTCTATATACTCGGAGATAAAGTGAAACTTCAATCAGTGGCATTTTTTTGTCCGACGTTCTCTATCCCACTAATTGCTAGCCTATAAAGGGATGACCCATAACAGGGGCCTAGAACAAACTAATCGGACATTAGGGGAGTTGTCTCCTTTCAACACTTCTTCGTACCAATGTTGAGGTTGGGGAACTTACTGCCCATTGTATGCGAGATCTAAAGCCAAGTATACTGAAGAAAATAATAATATTCAATTAATCCGTACTAGTCACGGGCTAATTGAATATTATTGTTACATCCATTTTATTTTAGGTTCTGTTTTATTTATAATTCGCTTAATATTCTCGGTGTGACGATAGAATACAAATAAAGCTAATGCAATTGATACAATAATAAGTCCTGTATCCTTAATAATGATAGAAGCTATCACCGTAATGACGCCTGTTATCATGGAGGATAGAGAAACATATTTGGTGAGGTACAAAGAAAGTAAAAAGGTAGCTATCATTACAAAAAATAATATCGGATTAACTCCTAATATGATACCACCTGATGTAGCAACAGCCTTTCCACCTTTAAACTTTGCAAATAATGGGTATGTATGTCCCAATACAGCAAATAATCCAATAATCAAAGGGTATACCTCTGCACCAAATAGTATCGGAATTAACGTAGCTGTGGTACCTTTGAGTATATCTGCTAACGTGACAATAATTCCGGCTTTGACACCGAGAGTACGAAATGTATTTGTAGCACCTAAGTTTCCACTTCCATGTTCGCGAATATCAATATTATAACCAACCTTACCCACAATTAATGCGGAAGGAATCGATCCTAAAATGTATGCAATTACAGCATATAATAAATATTCCATTTTTTTACCTACTTTCAGATTGTTCAATTTGTATCATTTATATTTTAACACGAAGTATTAGTAGAAGGTACTAATACATGAGATATTATTATTATTTGAAAGGATGACAAACAGGCGATATAATTATAGCATACATTTAGGATAGGTATAATTGTTTTCTATCCAGTTTTAGGAGTGGTTCTAATATGGAAAATCCTTCAAACGATAAAATAGGACAAGTACTAGATGAAGCAAAAACAATTGCGGTTGTTGGTTTATCTGACAACCCTGATCGTACATCGTATCAAATATCCAAAATCATGCAGCGAGAAGGTTATCGTATCATTCCCGTAAATCCAACGGTTAAAGAAGTTTTAGGGGAAAAATCATATGCTTCTCTATTAGATATTGAAGAGGAAATTGATATTATCAACGTGTTTAGAAGATCTGAATTTTTACCAGAAATAGCGAAAGAGGCTACCCAAACAAATTGCAACGTTTTTTGGGCACAGCAAGGGCTGGCCAATGAAGAAGCCTATAACATTTTAATCGATAAAGACTTCACTGTTATAATGGATTTGTGTATTAAAGTTGCACATGCAATACTACTTAAAAAATAGTCCAGTACAGGGTGACAAATTAGTCATCCTTTTTTACTGTTCTATACAATATTAATTTACTTGTAGTATACTATTAATCACGTCATAGCTTGAAAAATAACATGATTACGATAAAATGGATTTTATATGTACAATAACAAACATTTGTTCTAATATAAAATTATTGTAGAGAAGTAGTGTTAAGAGAGGGGTTGAACGAATGGATAATAAGTTACAATACTCAGATGATTCCATTCAAGTATTAGAGGGACTTGATGCAGTTCGAAAAAGACCTGGAATGTATATAGGAAGTACAGATCACCGAGGGTTACATCACTTAGTATTTGAAATTGTAGATAATGCGGTGGATGAAGCTTTGGCAGGTTATGGTAATGTCATTAAAGTAATTATACATAAAGATAATAGTATTTCAGTTGAAGATAGTGGTAGAGGTATTCCCACAGGGATGCATCGTACAGGGAAATCAACTATGGAAGTTATTTTTACTGTATTACATGCTGGCGGAAAATTTGGACAAGGTGGATATAAAACAAGTGGCGGTTTGCATGGGGTAGGTGCATCTGTTGTTAATGCACTATCTGAATGGATGGAAGTGACAACGTTTCGTGATGGAAATATATATTACCAACGGTTTGAAAATGGTGGAAAACCTATCGGTAATTTACAAAAGAAGGGAACTACAAGAAAATCTGGTTCAAAAATTCATTTTAAACCAGACGAGCAAATTTTTTCGACAACCGTTTTTGATTTCGAAACGTTATCAGAACGATTGCGCGAGGCAGCATTTTTATTAAAAGGTTTAAAAATAGAATTACGTGATGAAAGAAATAATGAACGTGAAGAATATGAATTTCCTGAGGGATTGAAATCATTTGCCACGTATCTAAATGAGGAAAAGGATACGCTTCATGAAGTTGTCTTTTTTGAAGGAGAACAGCAAGGCATTGAAGTAGAATTTTCTTTTCAGTTTAATGATGGATATGCAGAAAGCATGCTATCCTTTGTTAACCATGTTCGCACACGTGATGGAGGAACCCATGAATCTGGTGCTCGAAGTGCTATTACAAGAACATTTAACGATTATGCGAAAAGAACAGGATTACTAAAGGAAAAGGATAAAAAACTTGAAGGAACAGATATTCGAGAAGGATTGACTGCTATAGTTTCTGTTCGTATACCAGAAGAAAAGTTGCAATTTGAAGGACAAACAAAAGGTAAATTAGGAACTTCGGAAGCTCGTTCTGCAGTTGATGCTGTTGTATCTGAGAAGCTATCCTTTTTCATGGAAGAAAACCCGGATATAACTGGTTCATTGATTCGAAAAGCGATTAAAGCAAAAGAAGCAAGAGAAGCTGCAAGAAAAGCTCGGGAAGATGCAAGGACAGGAAAGAAGAAGAAGCGTAAAGATACGATTTTAAGTGGTAAGTTAACTCCTGCCCAATCAAAAAATCCCAAACGAAATGAATTATATTTAGTTGAGGGGGATTCAGCAGGAGGGTCAGCAAAACAGGGAAGAGATCGGAAATTCCAAGCAGTTTTACCATTACGAGGTAAAGTTATTAATACGGAGAAAGCCAAGCTGCAAGATGTATTTAAAAATGAAGAAATCTCAACGATTATCCATACAATCGGTGCAGGTGTTGGTGGAGATTTTGATTTAGAAGATGTGCAATATGATAAAATAATTATTATGACCGATGCCGATACGGATGGAGCTCATATTCAAGTCCTACTTTTAACATTTTTCTATCGCTATATGCGTAATCTTGTTGAAGCTGGAAAGATATATATTGCCTTACCACCTTTATATAAAATTTCAAAAGGTAAAGGGAAAAAGGAAAAAATCGTCTATGCTTGGGATGAGGATGAATTAAAGAAAGCAATCAAGCAGTTTAATAGCGGACATGTCATTCAGCGATATAAAGGATTAGGTGAAATGAATGCTGATCAATTATGGGAGACAACAATGAATCCTGAAACTAGAACATTGATTCGCGTAACGATAGAAGATATTGCAAGAGCTGAAAGAAGAGTAACAACTCTAATGGGCGATAAGGTCGAACCAAGGCGTAAATGGATCGAAAGTAATGTTGCGTTTGGGATGGATGATGACCCGAATATTTTAGACAATGACAAAATTCACACGTAAAAACATAGCATGACTAGAATGAAATTATTTAGGGGGGATTGGTTTGTCACAAACCGAAACATTTTTAGATCTTCCATTAGAAGAAGTAATAGGTGATCGCTTTGGAAGATATAGTAAATATATTATTCAGGACCGTGCATTACCAGATGCACGAGATGGATTAAAACCGGTACAACGTAGGATTTTATATGCCATGCATGAAGAAAGAAATACGCATGATAAAAATTTTCGTAAGTCTGCAAAGACAGTTGGTACGGTAATTGGTAATTATCATCCACACGGAGATTCTTCCGTTTATGAAGCAATGGTGAGGTTGAGCCAAAATTGGAAAATGCGTAATGAATTAATTGAAATGCATGGTAATAACGGAAGTATTGACGGGGATCCACCAGCAGCTATGCGTTATACGGAGGCTCGATTGTCAAGTATTGCTTCCGAATTGCTACGTGATATTAAGAAAGAAACGGTAGATTTTATACCGAATTTTGATGATACAGATTCAGAACCGGTTGTATTGCCAGCAAAATTTCCTAATCTATTAGTAAATGGCTCGACCGGAATTTCAGCAGGATATGCAACCGATATTCCTCCACATAATTTAGAAGAAGTAATAGATGCGGTAATTAAGAAAATTGATAACCCTGCGGTCACTGTGGAAGAATTAATGCAGGTTATTAAAGGACCTGATTTTCCAACAGGAGGCATTATTCAAGGTGTAGACGGGATAAAAAAAGCGTATGAAACTGGAAAAGGTAAAGTTATTGTTCGTGGGCGAGCGCGTGTTGAAGATGTGCGAGGAAACCGTCAACAAATCGTTATAGATGAAATTCCTTATGATGTAAACAAAGCAAATATGGTTAAAAAAATAGATGAATTACGAATTGATCGTAAAGTAGAAGGGATTGCAGAAGTTCGAGATGAAACAGATCGAACTGGTTTACGGATCGTAATTGAACTCAAAAAAGATGTTAATAGTGAAGGTGTTCTGAACTTCTTATATAAAAACACAGACCTACAAGTAACCTATCATTTCAACATGGTAGCAATTCAAGATAAGACACCAAAATTGTTGTCTCTTACAAATATTCTTGATGCATATATTGCCCATCAGAAAGAAGTGGTTACTAGACAAACACAGTTCGACCTTAAACATGCCCAAGATCGTGCACATATTGTAGAAGGATTAATAAAAGCAATCTCCATTTTAGATGAACTGATTGCGACGATTCGCGCTTCCAAAGACAAACAAGATGCGAAAAGACAAATTATTACGAAGTATGATTTTACAGAAGCTCAAGCCGAAGCAATTGTAATGTTACAACTATATCGTTTAACGAATACAGATATATCATCTCTTGAGCAAGAAGCTGCCGAGTTAAGAAAAAAAATCACCGACCTGGAATCGATTTTAGCAAGTGAGAAAAAGCTATTCCAAACAATAAAATCGGATCTAAGGCAACTGAAAAAAACATATGCAAGTCAACGTAGAACAACCATCCAGGATAAAATAGAAGAATTAACAATTGATATCGAAGTGATGGTTGCAAGTGAGGATGTACTTGTATCAGCGACGAGGGATGGATACATTAAACGAACTAGTTTACGTTCCTACTCCGCTTCGAATGGGGAAGACTTTGCCATTAAAGATGATGACCACCTTGTCAGTTTATTGGAACTGAATACAACGGATAAAGTATTAATGTTCACAAATAAGGGGAAATACCTCTACTTACCCGTACATGAATTACCAGATATTCGATGGAAAGACATTGGGCATCATATTTCCAATATGGTATCCATTGAAAAAGATGAGTACATCATTCAATGTATTCCAGTTAGGGAATTTGAAGCGGATAATTATTTATTATTTTTCACGAAAAATGGTATGGTAAAACGAAGTGAATTAAAGTTGTATGAAGCACAAAGGTACTCGAAAGCGTTAGTTGCTCTCAATTTGAAGCAGGATGATGAGGTAGTAAGTGTGTACCAAACGAAAGGTTATTCAGATGTATTCATTGCATCGAATAAAGGATATGGATTATGGTACCATGAATCCGAAATTTCAGTAGTTGGCCAACGTGCAGCAGGTGTAAAAGCAATTCAACTCAAAGATGATGAATATGTTGTTAATGGACAAGTATTTGATGATTTGGCTGACCCTTCCCTTGTTGTTGTGACACAACGTGGGGCTTGTAAACGGATGAAATTGCGAGAATTTGATAAATCAAGTCGTGCCAAACGTGGTTTAATTATGTTACGTGAACTGAAAAGTAAAGCACATCGTATCCGAGGTTTCTTTGTAGCATATGAAGAAGATACGATATATTTTAAGACAACTGAAGGAGAATCACATCATATAAAACCTATAGAGCTTTCCTATAGTGATCGATACAGTAATGGTTCCTTTGTGATTGATGCAGATAATCAAGGCGAAGTAACTGAAGTGTGGAAACAAGCAACCTATAAAAGCCCTTTTGAAGATCGAAAAGAATAATAATATTGGAAAACAGGTAGGCTGTCTCAGCTGCCTGTTTTTTATGGTAAAATTATCTTTTTATATTCTGAAAAATATGATAAGATGATGTAGAAAGGTGAGTGAGAGGAGGGGCAATAACGGATTTACGAAGTAAGATAATTCACGCTTCATTACATTTATTCGAAGAACATGGTTATCACGGAGTAACTGTAAAACAGATTGTTGAAACAGTAGGAACTTCAAAAGGTGGATTTTACCACCATTTTACATCAAAAGATGAGTTATTATTTGTTATTCATGATACATTCATTACGTATGTATTAGAAGAGGCAACTACTGCCAATGCAACTTTTACTTCACCAACGAAAAGACTTCAAGCAATAATTAAAAGTTTTGTAAGAGTTTTTGACCTTTATAAGGCGCATATATCTGTTTTCTATCAGGAAAGCAACTACCTTAAAGGAAAATATCAAACATTAATAAAATGTAAGCGCGATCAATTTAAGCAAATTATTACGGATGTAGTTCATGAGGGGATCGAATCTGGTGAGTTTCGCGCAACCCTATCAGCAGACATTGCAAGCATGGCCATATTAGGAATGGTTAACTGGACATACAAATGGTATAAGCAAACTGGAGAAAAGTCCATTGATGAAATCGGTGATATATTTGTAGATTTAATATTACGAGCAATGTTGTCTACAGATATGATAGTTAGTGAGATTTACCATGATTTTATACTTGAATAAGCATTATAAGAAGTAGGACTATCAACTTGATAGCCAGTTTTTTAAAACATTAACAGACCAACCAGTCGGTCTAATCTTATTTCAGGAGGTCCATATGAATTTTGAACTTACGAAAGAACAATCAATGATACGAAAGATGGTTCGTGATTTTGCTGAAGATGTCATCCAACCGAGAGCTGTACAAATGGATATAGAGGCTAAATTCCCTTTAGATATTTTTGAACAAATGGGCGAACTAGGATTGTTGGGAATCCCATTTCCTGAAGAATATGGTGGATCAGGAGGAGATACACTATCGTATGCAATAGCTGTTGAAGAGATCGGCCGCATATGTGGTGGGACAGGATTAAGTTATGCAGCAGCTGTATCGCTTGGTGCAAGTCCTATTTATTACTTTGGAACAAAAGAACAAAAGGAAAAATATTTAACACCACTTGCTGAAGGAAAAGCTTTAGGAGCATTTGGATTAACAGAACCAAACGCAGGATCTGATGCTGGTGGTACAAAAACAACTGCTATTGAAGACGGCGATGATTACATAATCAACGGAGAAAAATGCTTTATTACAAATGCCAGTTTTGCGAAAACTATTATTGTAACCGCTGTCACTGGACAAAATGAAAAAGGTAGAAATATTATTTCCGCCATTATTGTTCCGACAGATACAGAAGGTGTAAAAATAACTAGCAACTACGATAAGATGGGTGTCCGTGCTTCCGATACGGCAGAAGTAGTACTAGACAATGTGCGAGTTCCAAAAACAAATTTACTCGGTGATCCGAAAAAAGGATTTAAACAATTTTTATATACACTTGATGGTGGAAGGATTTCCATAGCTGCATTGGGACTTGGGATCGCACAAGCATCTCTAGAAAGAGCCTTAAGTTATGCGAAAGAAAGAAAACAATTCGGGAAGTCTATTTCTGATTTTCAAGCGATTCAATTTAAGCTTGCTGACATCTCCATGGAAGTGGAACTTGCACGTAATATGGTATATAAGGCTGCATGGCTGAAAGATCATAACAAGCCTTTTACGAAAGAGTCTGCTTATGCAAAGTTATATGCTACTGAAACGGCATTTCGAGCAGCCAACCAGGCAATTCAAATTCATGGTGGTTACGGATACATGCGTGAATACGAAGTGGAAAGATATTTACGTGATGCAAAGTTACTTGAGATAGGAGAAGGTACTTCAGAAATTCAAAGACTAGTAATCGCTAGACAATTAGGTTGTTAATAACTAGTTTATTATAGGGGAGAGATTATGATTAAAAAAGTATTAATTGCTAATCGTGGTGAAATAGCCGCACGTATCATTCGAACATGTAAAAAGTTAGATATTAAAACGGTTGCCGTATTTTCTGAAGCTGACCAAAAAGCACCATATGTGGCAATGGCAGACGAGAGTTTCTTGCTTGGACCACCTCGAGTCAATGAAAGCTATTTAAATGTGGATAAAATATTGTCCATTGCAAAGGAATGTGAAGCCGATGCTATTCATCCTGGATATGGTTTTTTAAGTGAAAGTGGTAGATTTGCAGAAAGATGTGAAGCGGAAGGCATCATTTTAATTGGTCCAAAAAGCGAAGTTATGGACATGATGGGAAGTAAAATTGCTGCAAGAAAAGCAATGAAAAAGGCGAATATTCCTATTGTACCTGGTACAGATGATGCAGTCGCTTCCACTGAAGCCGCTATTGAAATCGCGAATGAAATTGGATATCCAGTAATGTTAAAAGCTTCTGCAGGTGGTGGAGGCATTGGTATGCAAGTGGTTTCAAGTGATGAAGAATTAATTAAAGCGTTTGAGAGCAATAAGAAGCGGGCACAGACTTTTTTCGGTGACGGTTCGATGTTTCTAGAGAAAAAAATAGATGATGCAAGACATATTGAGATCCAGCTTTTAGCAGATCATCATGGGAATGTAATTCATTTATTTGAAAGAGAATGCTCTATCCAACGTCGTAATCAAAAGGTAATAGAGGAAGCTCCATCACCATTTATATCCGAAGCAACAAGAAATAAAATGGGGGAAGCAGCCGTCGACGCTGCAAAAGCGTTAGGTTATACGAATGCAGGTACGATAGAATTTTTAGTAGATGAACAGGAAAACTTCTATTTTCTTGAAATGAATACGAGAATACAGGTTGAACATCCTGTTACGGAAGAAATTACAGGACTTGATATTGTCCAACTCCAGCTGCAGATTGCAAATGGTGATAGGTTAGAGCTAAATCAAGAAGATGTAAACATCGATGGGCATGCGATCGAAGTTAGAGTTTATGCAGAGGATCCTAAGACGTTTTTCCCTTCACCAGGGCATATTACGACCTTCGATATTCCTAATGCAGACTATATTCGCCTTGAAACAGCCGTATCAGATAATTATGATGTAACACCATTCTATGACCCCATGATTAGTAAAATAATAGTCACTGGAAAGAATAGAATCGATGCTATTTCAAACCTAAAAAGGACATTAGTACAATGTAAGGTGGAAGGTATAAAGACCAACATTCCGATGTTAATAAAAGTAGTAGATCATGAAAACTTTAAATCAGGCAATACGACCACTGCCTTTGTACAAGAGCATTACTTACCAGAACTACATACAAACTAAGGAGGAATTTTATCATGACGGAAGTAAAAGCAAATATGGCAGGAAATGTATGGAAAATAGTTGTAACACAGGGTGAAACTGTTGAAGTGGATCAAGATATCGTTATTCTTGAATCCATGAAAATGGAGATTCCAATAGCAACAGAGGAAGCAGGTACTGTGAAAGAGTTAAGAGTTGCGGAAGGGGATTTTGTTAACGAAGGTGACGTTATAGCTGTTATTGAATAGATGATTACTCGTAACAAGGAGGATTCTATGTCATTAATAGAATTCAGTATTATCGAAGAGCACGTTGCCGTTGTAAAGCTTAATCGACCAGATGCAGCTAATGCGATGTCGAAAGCATTACTAGATGAATTAAATGAGGTAATTCATAAAATTAATCACAATAAATCCATTTATTGTACTATCATAACTGGTAACGGTGAAAAAGCATTTTGTGCTGGTGCTGATTTAAAAGAAAGAAAAGGAATGACCAACGATCAAGTTATTCAGGCTGTTCAATATATTGGTAAGACCGTGACCGCTGTCGAACAATTGCAAATGCCGGTCATTGCTGCAATAAAAGGTGTTGCCTTCGGTGGTGGTCTAGAATTAGCGCTTGCTTGTGATATACGCATTGCTGAAAAAACTACTAAAATGGGATTAACAGAAACATCCCTAGCTATCATTCCAGGTGCAGGTGGGACCCAACGACTTCCCAGAATAGTAGGACTAGGGCATGCCAAACGGTTAATTTACTCAGCACAGCCAATAACTGCTGATGAGGCTTTTAAGATAGGACTTATTGAGCAAATCGAAGAAAATGGTTTTGAAGCAGCTGTTGAACTGGCCAATTCGATAGCAAAGAATGGTCCAATTGCATTAAGGCAGGCAAAATTAGCTATCAATCAAGGCATGCAAACTGATATCACAACGGGTTTAGCTATTGAACATCTCAGTTATAGAGAAACGATTCCAACAGTTGATCGTATGGAGGGATTAGAAGCATTTAAAGCGAAGCGAAAACCAATTTATCAAGGTAAATAAAAGTGGGAGGATGTTTTATGTCTTATGTTGATGAACTAAGGAATAGAATAGCAGACATCGAAAGTGGTGGACTGGAAAAGTATCATCAGAAGAATGAAGAAAAAGGAAAACTATTTGTGCGAAAGAGGTTGGAACTACTTTTTGATGAAGGAATTAATGTAGAAGATGCGTTTTTTGCCAACTGTGTTGATTCCTCGCTTCCTTCTGATGGAGTTGTTACTGGAATTGGAAAAATTAACGGGCAAAATGTATGTGTCATGGCAAATGATTCGACTGTTAAAGCTGGTTCTTGGGGAAAGCGTACTGTTGAAAAGATCATTCGTATACAAGAAACAGCAGAAAAGCTTGAAATACCAATGCTTTATTTAGTTGATTCTGCTGGTGCTCGAATTACTGACCAAATAGAAATGTTCCCTGGACGGAGAGGTGCAGGGCGTATTTTCCATAACCAAATTAAATTATCAGGTCGTATACCACAAATCTGCTTATTATTTGGCCCTTCTGCAGCCGGAGGAGCTTATATACCTGCATTTTGTGATATTGTTGTCATGGTGGACGGTAATGCATCCATGTATTTAGGTTCACCAAGAATGGCAGAAAAAGTGATAGGTGAGAAAGTTTCCTTGGAAGAAATGGGTGGCGCCAACATGCACTGCTCGGTTTCTGGATGTGGGGATGTATTAGTAAAATCAGAACAAGATGCCATCTTGTATGCACGTAAATACCTTTCTTACTTCCCAGCCAATTTTCGAATTAAACCTAAATCAGTTGAATCAAAAGAAGCGAAAAAATTTGAAAAATCGATTACGGATCTAATTCCTGAAAATCAAAACGCTCCTTTTAATATGCATGATTTTATTAATCGTATAATTGATGAAGATAGCCTTTGTGAAATTAAAAAGAAATTTGCTCCTGAATTAATTACTGCTTTAACAAGAATAAATGGAAAATCAGTTGGAATTATTGCGAATCAACCACGCATGAAAGGTGGCGTACTATTCCCGGATTCAGCAGACAAAGCAGCAAAGTTCATCCAATTATGTGATGCATTTAATATTCCGTTATTGTTCTTGATGGATGTACCTGGCTTTATGATCGGTACAAAAGTAGAGAGAGCAGGTATTATTCGACATGGAGCTAAAATGCTTGCATCCATGAGTGAAGCTACGGTTCCGAAAATATCTGTAGTTGTTCGTAAAGCTTATGGTGCCGGATTGTATGCGATGGCTGGACCTGCGTTTGAACCCGACTGTTGTTTAGCATTACCAACTGCACAAATAGCTGTTATGGGACCTGAAGCAGCAGTTAATGCCGTTTATGCAAACAAAATTGCTGAACTACCGGAAGAGGAACGACAGCAGTTTATTAAGCAAAAACAAGATGAGTACAAAGATGATATCGATATTTATCGTTTAGCTAGTGAAATGATCATTGATGCTGTAATAGAACCTGAGAAACTTCGAGAGGAATTAGTTAATCGATTTGAAGTATACGAAGCAAAAAACAGTACATTCACAGAACGCAAACACGGTGTATATCCAGTATAATTTAATATGCAAATAGCGAAAACCTTGGTGTCTAACCAAGGTTTTTTATTTATGGAAACATCATAGATACATAGTAGAACAATAGTAGAACACGTATAGGTGTCCATAACATTATTATGTAAACTAAGAAATTCCAAGCTAATTAATTCAAAAAATTCATTTTAAGTGGTAACCTTAATTTAATCTATAGGCAATAGAGAAAGAGAGGAAATGCAACATGGATGGCAGACTTTTTCGTGATGCAATGGGCAAATTTGCGACGGGGATTACAATTGTAGCTATACGTGAAGAGGAAGAAGTTAGAGCAATGACTGTTAATGCTTTTATGTCTATTTCATTAGAGCCAAAACTAATCGCAATCTCCATTGATAAAAGAGCTAGTATGCACAATAGATTTGAATTATCTAGTAAATTTGGTATCAGTATTCTAGCAGATGATCAAAAAGAATTATCAATGATATTTGCAAAGCAAATGGAAAAAGACAGACATGTTCCATTTACTACACTTGATGGAGCACCTGTCATTAATAACTCCTTGACTACGTTATCATGTCAAGTTAATGATAGAATTGATGCAGGCGATCATACAATAGTTCTTGCAGAAGTACATGCATTAAATCTAAAGGATGGAGATCCTCTAGTTTTCTATGAAGGCAACTATAGGGGAATTCTACCTAATTGAATGAAAATATTAAGCCAACCGAGTTAAAGGTTGGCTTTTGTTCTACCTAGTGATTTGTTTTTTCTATTGTGGATGATTATAATTAGTAATTAATCACAATAAGAAGGTGTAAGTATGAAAATTAGCGAGTTTATGATTACGGATGTCATTAGTGTCAATGAATCAACTTCAATCAAAGAATTACTTCAACTTTTAGTAGCTAATAAAATCGGTGGAGTTCCAGTATTAGATAAGGGTGGAAAGTTGATTGGTATAATAAGTGATGGAGATGTTATTCGTTATTTACAACCGAAAGGTACAACGGTTTATGATATGTTTTCCCTCGTATTGGTAACCGAGCGAGAAAATCTTCAAGAAAAGCTAGCAAATTCCTTAAATATTCCAATATCGAAAATAATGCGTAAAAAGGAATTATTTACGGTCCATCCAGAGGAAAACCTAGAGGATGCCTTATCTATTTTTTCCAAACATCGTTTTAAGAAATTACCTGTAATTAACAATCAACATCAAGTAATTGGTGTTCTTAGCAGGGGTGACATCCTGCGATATATTTATAATCAACTAATTACATAACAGTATGAAATGAGGCTGGGACAATAGTGGTTGAGTGAAAGAAAAATCCAAACTATGATTCAAATTTCAATTAGAATCCGAATTAGTTTGGATTTTTCCTTTAGAGTGTTTTCGTAAACTTTGTTGCTAATAATAACTTTTGCGTAGATTTACTTTCACACTCTTATTCGATCGAGTGCTACAAAACCGCTCCGGCAGAATACTTCGCTTTCCGTGGGCACGGCCTCAGCCTCCTCAGAAGAAAACCACTTCTTCCGGGGTCTTCGGACACGTGCTGTTCCCACAGGAGTCTTCGTATTCTGCCTCCGCTAGTGGATATTCTCTAATTATGGAATGGTGTTAACCAATGATTTCAACACCTAGTGGAGAAATTCCCATGGTATAGAAAGTTATTAGGAAACACATGTTATGAAGGTCTCAATGCACTATTCTAGCGCAAGAAATACACGTAGACTCCTGCGGGAGGAAAGGCTTCGGTGAGACCCCACAGTGCGTAGCACGAGGAGGCTCACCAGCCGCCCGCGGAAAGCGAAGTGTATTTCTGGAGCGAGGTAAAGGCACCTACCAACATATTAAGTTAATGTGCATTTTACATCAAATTCGAATTAAGGTCTTATCGTTGAAAAAGTAACATTCTAAACTTCCCATTGTATAATCGTTCGTTTTTAGAGTCGAATATTTATTTATGTCCCAGATCTTTTTTGTATTATAATGGAAGCTATATAATTAGGTAGAAAAACGGTAAAGGATTCCGTATAATAAGGAATAGATCGTAATACGAAGGGGTTTTAAAGCGTGACAGTACTACACAAAGATAAGTTGAACATAGACCTTGACCAACTGGTTACTTTTCATAAACTTATGATGGATCATGGTGATGATAAAAATGCGCAAAAAATAGTAGATTTATATAAAAAAAGTACAGAACAGGATTTTATAGTAAGTTTCTCGGGTCACTTTTCTGCAGGTAAATCTTCTATGATCAATGCGTTACTAGATAAAGATATTCTACCAAAAAGTCCAATACCTACAAGTGCAAATATAGTTAAGATCACTTCAGGTGAAGGAATTGTTCGCGTGTATTTTAAAGAGCATGAACCTATAGAATATAGCGAACCATATGATATGGAAATGATTAAAGACTACTGTAAAAATAAAGATGAAATAAAGAAAATTGAACTAAGTACAGGGGATTCGCTTATTCCACCTCATTGTTCCATTATTGATACACCAGGAATTGATGCTGCTGATGAAGCAGACCGTATTATAACCGAATCCTCCTTACATGTAGTAGATATTTTGTTTTATGTAATGGACTATAATCATGTCCAATCTGAAGTTAATTTATATTTCCTTAAGAAAATTCAAGAAATAGGTATTCCTTATTTTATTATTATTAATCAAGTAGATAAACATGATGAATCGGAAATAGCATTTTCACAATATGAAAAAAATATTAATCAAACGTTTGAACAATGGGACATAAAACCTGAACATATTTATTACTCATCGCTTATAGATTCACAAGCAGCTCACAATCAATTTGATGAAATAAAGGAAAAGCTCTTTCGTCAGTTTCATAATAAAGCGTCTTTACTTCGTACAAAAGGCTCTCTTAAACAGATCATCAAGGACCATAAGAATTATTTGCAACAGGTATACGATGAGAAACTGAGTAGTTTACCGTTGGAAGATAACATGTCCCAGGTTCAAGATAATTTAAAGAAGATACGTGTTAAAATGGAAACGGAGAAAGAAATAATTCAAGAAATAATAAGTGATTTTCAAAATGATTTACATGCAACATTGAAAAATGCATATCTTATGCCATCTACCTTACGCGAAAAAGCTGGTCACTTTCTTGAATCACAACAGAAGAATTTTAAAATTGGAATACTTGGAGCGAAGAAGAAAACAGAATTAGAAAAAGAACGACTAGTATCAGAATTTATAACAGATCTGCAGAAAAGTTTAGAAGCAAACATTCAGTGGAAATTGCGAGATAAATTTAACGCATTATTAAAGGAATATGATATTCGTGACGAACAAATCTCAGAACAAATGCAACAAATAACAATTGAATATACAGTTGAAGACCTGTTAAAGCATATGAAATCTGGAGCGAAATTAAATGGTGATTATGTTTTAAACTATACGAATGAAATCAGTACAGATATTAAAAATAAGTTTAAACAACAAGCCCGGTTGTTATTGGAAACAATAAAAAATAGAGTTGAGAAAGAATCACAAGTAATGCTAGAGGTATATAAGAAGGAAGAAGCCAAGTTACAGGAGTCTCTTACAAATTTCAAACAATACAATGAATTACAAGAGACTTTACACAATAAGTTTACAGTAATCAACCATCCACCTGAAGTTACCCAGGATGCTAAAGAGTTAATGCGAGATAAATTACAAGGTACAAAGCACGAACCAATCCGAATGGAGTCACAACAAGTAGAAAACAACAGTACGCGTTCTCAGTCTCATCAAAGTGATAACCAAATAGATAAACTACCAAAATCGACTTATTCTATTACAGAAGTAGATCCAATTATTGATAGATCCATTCAAGCCGTTGAAAAATTACCAGGCTTTCAATCGCTTATTCATGATCTTAAGGAGAAACAAAGTCGACTCAATAATCGAACGTTAACCATCGCTTTATTCGGGGCATTTAGTGCAGGGAAATCCTCTTTCGCTAATGCATTAATGGGGGAAAGTGTCTTGCCTGTTTCTCCCAACCCTACGACAGCAGTAATTAACCGTATCAATCCAGTTACTGATACCAAGCCACATGGCACAGTAGTCATTCAATTAAAGGATCAAGAAGCAATTATTAAAGATATTCATTCCATTACAAGGCATCTCTCTCCGCCAGATGGTGGACTTGATAGACTTATCGAATGGATTGAAATAAACAATCTCTATAACTCAAATGAACTAAGTCATATGTTTCAAAGCTATTTATTAGCACTTTACGAAGGTTATGAGCAACATAAAGATTTGCTCGGTAAAGAAATAACCATTTCCATGGAAGAGTTCTCGAATTATGTTACTTCTGAACATAAGGCTTGCTATATGGAGACTATCGATCTATATTACGATTGTTCATTAACCCAACAAGGAATTACACTGGTTGATACACCTGGTGCAGATTCTATTAATGCACGTCATACAAATGTAGCGTTTGATTATATTAAATATGCTGATGCTATATTTTATGTATCTTATTATAACCATGCGTTGTCTAGAGCAGACAAAGATTTCTTAGTACAACTTGGGAGGGTAAAGGAAACGTTTCAGCTTGATAAAATGTTTTTTATTATTAATGCTGCTGATTTAGCTGAAAGTAATTCTGATCTAATCCTAGTTAGAAACTATGTAGAGGAGCAGTTAGAACAATTAGGTATTCGTTTTCCAAAAATATATCCGGTATCAAGTAAACTATCACTAGAGGAAAAACGTTCTACACAAATACTGAACGATCTGATGGCATCATTTGAAGATGATTTATATTATTTCATTAATCATGGTTTAGCGAGTCTAACGGTAGAAGCAGCTTTTTATGATATTCATCGTATGAAGAAAACACTGTTACACTTTATCGATACAACTAATTTGAATGAACAAGAAAGAATCCATTACCGCAATAAATTAGACGAAAAACAGGGTCAGTTAATTGCTATTGTTAACCAATCTAACACTAATTTTTATGAAAAAAGGATTGTGGAAAAGATCACCAAACAACTACATTATGTAGTGGAAAGATTATCAATTCGCTTTCATGATATGTTTAAAGAAATGTTTAATCCAACAACTGTAACAGAATCTGGAAAAAAGGCGACAAGACAACTAGAAAAAAATTTGAAAGAATTATTGGATTATATTGGTTATGAGTTACTTCAGGAAATTCGTGCCGTTTCTCTTCGAGTTGAAGCGTATATGTCTGAATTACAAATAGAGTTTTATGAAAAACTAGATAGTCAAATGGATAAAATTGATCCGAATTTCTTATTAGCTAATCCAGATACATTTGATTTCCAAACACCAAGTTATGAACAGGGTTTAACGTCGTTAGATCTAAACGATTTTTCAAAAGCTATTTCAGGCTTTAAAGGGACAAAAGCCTTTTTTGAGAAAAATGAAAAAGAGCTCATGAAAGAAGAGATATACCGCGTATTACTACCAGAAGTACATGCTTATTTGAACCAATCCAATCGTATGATGGAGGTTTCTTATACAAATCAGTGGTTGGAACTGTTAGAATTAATGAAGAATCGTGTCACTACTGATATAACTAAATATATCAAAGACCACCAGTTACTAATGACAGATACCGTAAGTGTAGAAGTCTTAAGAGAGAAATATCAAATACTAAATACGATCGTAAGCGAAGTGAAGAAGGAGGAAGTAAATTATGAATCATCGAGTACTATTAGTTGATGGGATGGCCTTATTATTCCGCGGATTCTATGCTACGGCTTATCGAGGTAATTTTATGAAAACGAGTAATGGAATACCGACGAATGGTATTTATCAGTTTTTACGTTATATGTTAGATGCTGCAAGTAAATTTGAACCTTCTCATGTCATTTGTTGTTGGGACATGGGGAGTAAAACGTTTCGCAGTGAAATGTATGAAGAATATAAATCCAATCGGTCTGCACCTCCAGAAGAATTGATCCCACAATTCGACTTAGTTAAAGAGGTAGTTGAAGCTTTTGATATGCCTAATATAGGTCTGAAGAACTTTGAAGCAGATGATTGTATTGGAACATTAGCTAGACAATATGCGAATGATCATCAAGTGACGATACTGACTGGGGATCAAGACATATTACAATTAGTTGATCATGGGATCGAAGTAGCCATCATGAAAAAAGGACAAGGCAACTATGAGGTCTATACTGAAGAGAATTTCTTTGAAAAGAAAGGTATCACTCCTAAACAAATGATTGATCTTAAAGGACTAATGGGGGATAGTGCGGATAACTATCCAGGAGTCAAAGGAATTGGTGAAAAAACTGCTTTAAAACTTTTAGGTGAATATGAAACTATTGATAATTTGTTAGAACATGTTGATCAGTTACCAAAAGGTGTTCAAACGAAAATCAACAATAATATTGATATGTTAAAACTTTCGAGAAACTTGGCTGAAATTAAATGTGATGTTCCAATCACTTGCCAATTAGAAAATGCGCTGTGGAAATACGATAAAAGTAAAATAGAGCGAAAGTTTGACGAGCTTGAATTTAAAAATCTCGCCAAACTTTTGTAATTATGGTTTAAGAACAACTTTTATACAGTCGTCTTTCTTACCAGTAAAAATGTCATATGCATGTTGTGCTTCATCTAATGGGAGCTTGTGTGTAATGATGTCAGTTGGGTCGAACTTGTTATTTACAATTTGGTTATAAAGCTCTTGCATGTAGGTTCGTGCAGGAGCTTGTCCCATTTTCAAGGTGATATTTCGACTAAAGAACGGTCCCAATGGGAACATGTTGTATAAGCCTCCATATACGCCGGTTAATTGTACCGTTCCACCTTTTTTTACTGCTTTCGTTGATATTTGTATTGGACCAAGTGTTCCACCTTGAAGTTTTAATTTTTGTTCTACATATTCCAATGGTGATTTCTTTCCGTCCATTCCGACACAATCAATCACGACATCCGCTCCACCACTAGTTAATTCTTTTAATGTTTCGCCCATATCGTCAAACTTCGTAAAATCAAATATTTCCGTTTTATTTATTCTTTTTGCATGGTCTAAACGATAATCAAAATAATCGACTGCGATAACTCGTTCAGCACCCTTTTGCCAAGCAAATTTTTGTGTCATTAATCCAATTGGACCGCTGCCTAATACAATCACGGTGTCACCTTGCTTAACTCCTGCGTTCTCGACACTCCAATATGCGGTTGGTAAAACATCAGATAAAAACAGTAATTGTTCATCCTCTAATTCACAGTCTTCTGGTATTTTAAAAGGGGTATAATTTCCGAACGGTACACGTAAATATTCGGCTTGACCTCCTGGATAATTTCCGAATTTCTCAGAATATCCAAGATAACCTCCTGAATCATAATGTGGATTGGAATTATCGCATTGGCTTTCTAAATGGTTGTTGCAATATGGGCACGTACCACAGGCTATGGTAAAAGGGATAACAACACGGTCTCCTTTTTTTAACTTTGAGACATCTGACCCCACTTCTTCAACAATGCCCATCGGTTCATGTCCAATAATATAGTTTACAGGCAATGGAAAATTCCCTAAAAACAAATGAGTATCCGAGCCACAAATGGCAGTGGAAGTTATTTTTATGATTACATCTTGTGAATCTTGTATAGTAGGAAAGTCAACTTTTTTTACTTCAATTGATTCCTTTCCTTGATAGGTGACCGCCTTCATTTTAAATTCCTCCAAGCTTTTTTTCATTTCATGTTTATATTCTGTAATAATGGCAATAATTTATGCATTTTCAGCCTCAATTATAAAAAGCCTGCATCATAAAAGATACAGGCTTTTTACCGTTCATCTGACAAATTATCGACGATTGTTATTACGGTTGTTGTTGCGGTTGTTATTGTTGTTATTGTTGTTGTCGTTTAAATCATTGTTGTCAAGAAACTCATTTTCGTTCGCAAATTCAACATTATTAACATCGTTGTTATTATTGTTGTTGTTGTTATCGTTATTATTGTTGTTGTTGCGATTGTTGTTTCTATTAGCCATTTATTGACCCTCCTACAAGTTTTTTTGTATGAAATAAACCACCAGATCCAAACATAGCACTCTTTTCCGGAGGAATTATCTCACTTACAAAAATTATCTTACCCCGAATCATCAATTTAATTCTCTTTTTTTAGGTTTTTTTGTAAAAAAATCCTAAATTAAAGATGGAAGCGTAATAGGAAGTATTGGAATTCCATGCCTATTGTTGATAATATTTATATTAGAAGGACATCAAATATGTAGAGAGGCTGACATAAATGAAAGTAGTAGAAAACATTGCTGAATTGATAGGAGAAACACCAATTGTTCGTTTACATAAATTAGTACCAACTGATGCCGCTGAAATATATGTAAAACTTGAGATGTTCAATCCCAGTAAAAGTGTAAAGGATCGAGCTGCCTACAATATGATTATGAAAGCAGAAGAAGAAGGGTTAATTAAGCCAGGTGATACAATAATCGAACCAACAAGCGGAAATACGGGTATTGGATTAGCTATGAACGCAGCAGCAAAAGGATATAAAGCAATACTTGTTATGCCAGATAACAGTACACCGGAACGTAGAAATATATTGCAAGCGTACGGTGCTCAAGTAGTTTTAACGCCTAGTGAGGAAAAGATGCCCGGAGCTATTAAAAAAGCATTGGATCTACAAAAAGACATTCCAGGAAGCTTTATTCCTCAACAGTTTGAAAATGTTGCGAACCCGGATATACATAGAATTACAACAGCGGTAGAAATTTTAAAGCAAATGGATAAAGATTTAGATGCATTCGTATGTACTGCCGGAACCGGTGGAACGGTAACTGGTACAGGAGAAACCTTAAAAGACCATTTACCTAAATTACAAATTACAGTCGTAGAACCAAAAGGATCACCGGTTCTTTCAGGTGGTAAGCCTGGAAGGCATAAGTTAGTAGGTACAAGCCCAGGATTTATACCAGAAATATTAAATACTGAAATTTATGATGAAATACTTCAGGTTGAAGACGAAGATGCAGTTGACATGTTCAAGCAAGTAGCTAGTAAAGAAGGATTATTTGTTGGATTATCTGGTGCAGCTGCAATATTTGCTGCTATAAAAGTTGCTAAACGACTTGGTAAAGGTAAAAAAGTATTATGTATTGCACCTGATACTGGCGAGAGGTACTTGAGTATGAATTTATTTGACTAATTTCATATGATAAAAAGAGACTGCTTTTGAAATTGGAATTTTAAAGCTAGTCTCTTTTTAAATTTCCAATATTAACCACGCATTGTGGTTTTTTGTTAAGAGAAAATAGTAGCAGTACTAGCTATTTATTGGAGGTGAAATAGATGCTTAGAAAATTTTCTATATTATTATTAGTGCTTACCTTAGCTTTTCCGATGGTATCGCAAGCAGAAATAAAAATGTATAACGAACCACCATTTGACTTTTACAAAGTATCCAAAGGTGACACCTTTTGGTTTATAGCTCAGAGATATGGTTTGAATTACAGGGAGTTAATGAAACTTAACCCCGACGTTGAGCCAAGAAATATGCAAATAGGCTCAGTTATTCGACTAAGATCTACAGCTTCAAGCCCAAGTTCATTTGAAGAACAAGTAGTACAACTAGTAAATCAAGAACGATCAAAAAATGGACTATCACCATTACAGCACCGGGCAGATATTAAAAATGTAGCTGAGAAAAAAGCGATGGATTTAATAAATTCCAACTATTTTTCTCATAACAGTCCGAACTACGGGTCTCCATTTGATATGCTGAGAACATTTGGAATTAGTTATCGAACAGCTGGTGAAAATATTGCAAAAGGACAAAAATCCCCACAAGAAGTAATGAATGCTTGGATGAATTCTTCTGGTCATCGAGCAAACATATTGAAAGCAGATTTTGATTCAATAGGTGTAGGCTACTATCAAGGAGCATGGGTTCAAATGTTTATAGGTAATTAATCGTTCGAAAAGTCCAGATATTCACTGGGCTTTTTTGTGTGATATAATTTTCAAGTTGGGAAGGGGACAGTATAATGGAACGAATAAAACAATTAGCTTACATGCTGGAAAAGTATAAAAACAAGGACAATGCCGTCCAAATGGAAAAATATATGAAAAACCATTTTCCTTTTCTCGGGATAAAAACGCCAACTAGAAGAGAAGTGACGAAAGCATTTTTCCAGGAAAGCGGTATATTGAAAGAAGACTTTCAGCCTGAGTTTGTGATCAAACTATGGGAACAGCGTGAACGAGAGTACCAGAATATTGCCTTAGACTATATAGAACGGTCATTAAAGAAAGTTGAAAAATCTCATTTACCTCTAATGGAACAATTAATAACCACAAAACCTTGGTGGGATACAGTTGATATGCTTGCCCAAAAGCCAGTAGGTAAAATCGCGACAGAATTTCCTGAAGTTGTAGAAGATACCATTGAACAATGGGCCATTGGAGAGAATATGTGGTTACGTCGATCAGCAATACTATATCAATTAAAATATAAGGAAAGAACGAATGAAGAAAAATTATCTCTTTATATCATTGAAAATGTAAGTAGCAAGGAATTCTTTATCCAAAAAGCAATTGGGTGGGCTTTGAGGGAGTATTCCAAAACAAATCCTGATTTTGTTAAAGCGTTTATAGAAGATAATGCATTACCAAAGCTTAGCATTCGTGAAGGAAGTAAATATTTAAACGAAATAGACATACACATTAATTTGATGAGCGAATGATGGTACTTCATTATTCGCTATTACTTTATCTTTTCTATGTTTACATCTAAATAATATACCCGAGGTAATCCCCAATAAATCCAATAATCTGCCACCATCGAAACGCTTACGAAAATCACCATCTGCCAATCAACAAATTTCATACGTATCAACCTCCTTTATAAGTTATATATCCTTAAAATTTGTCCTATGTATCTTTTTTAAAAGGTTTGGTCTGAATATTTGCTGGAAGTGATGACCTTATAATTCACCGAATAATACTTGCTAGTGCGATACAAAAGAGTGGCGATTTTGTTAACAGTTTTACTCTAATCTGAAGGCAAGCTGACAAGTACGATAATTGACCTAATTCATACGAGAATACCTATCTATTCGATTAATAGCGGAACAGATGTCCTTAAGCTCCTTATTGACTTAATATTTTATGAATAAGGAAACGATTGCCCACATCCATATTTATGCTCTTTATGTTTCACTTGGTTCCTTCACTTTCCCACGAGATTTAATTCTCTAGCATGGCGCCATATTTTTTTATAACCTCATCTCCAAATTCAAAAAATCATAAATTTCTATATAAATATTAAAAAAATCACATATAAAAATCGTTGTAGGAGATATATTATTTCGAATTTTCTATGTTATAGTTATGTTATAGTAATATTTGGTAGGATATTTAATATTCCATCTAGATAGAACATGATTACTTAGATAAAGAATGATTTTTAGGAGGGGTTTCTGTGCGATCATACATACACTTCATTACTGTAATCCTATTTATTATAATGCTTATACCTATTCAAACATTTGCTGAGGATAAAGTAGAAATATCTGTTGATTATGGGTTCAATGGCAAAGTTCAAATGCATAAAGGCTTTCCAATGAGCATTACTTTCAAAAACAATGGCGAAAATATTTCAGGAGACCTTGTTATCTTCTCAAACCCTAACTATGAGTCTTTAGGTAGTATTGTTGTCCCAGTTGAACTTTCTAAAGGGGATGAAACAACTATTCACGTTTCGGTACCTGGGAATAATGGTGGAAATTTCAATTATAATTCGCAACATGATGATACGTTTATTCGCTTATACGAAGGATCATGGGAAGATGGGAATGAGATACCTCTTGATGGAAACACGAAGTTCCGAGCATCGTTTTTTCCTGATAATCGCTTAGTTGTGGGAGTACTAAGTAACTCATTTGATTCCTTAAATTTTTTAAACCTCTCAAAATTTAATGGTGAATCGGTTGAATTACTACAAGTAGAACAAGATGAATTACCAGAGGATGAAAAAGGATTAGAACTATTTGATGTACTTATTATTAACGACTATAATTTATCAAATGCTTCCACTCAATCACAAAATGCTATCAAAAAATGGATTCAATCTGGTGGTCATTTAATGATTGGTAGTAATCCATTTTTGCAACAACAGCTGGGGGAGCTTTCTGAATTAGTATTATTACATGTAGATGATAAAACTTCCTTTAAAGAGTTAAGCTTTCTAAACGACAAAGAAAGTGATGTGAAGTCTACTTTTGAAAATGTCGAATTTTTGACCGGTACTGCAACAGATAATACCAATGTAATCTATTCCGAAAACTCCTTACCAATCGTTTTAAACAAAAGCTACGGCTTAGGAGAAATGACACAATTTGCATTCAACATTGGAAATAGTTCGCTAACCAATACAGAAGTATATCAAAATTGGTGGTCCGACGTTTTACGAAAGACTGTAAATAAAAATAATAGTATGGGCCCTACAAGTTATGTACAAGAAGACTTAGTTTACCTTTTAGGGAGGATTGTTGATGCTTTTCCGTCTTCATTTATTCCTGTAAACCTACTTATCGTATTATTTGTAGTTTATTTAATTTTGCTTTTCCCAGGATTATACTTCCTGTTGAAGAAGTTAGACAGACGAGAACAATCCTGGTTTATTATTCCGGTAGTAGCGATTGTTTCTAGTGTTGCTTTTTTTGGGGTTGGAGCAAAAGATAGAATCTCTAGTTCACAAATTAATAATGTTAGTATTCTTTCCATTGACGATACTGGAATCGCAAGTGGTTACGGTGCATTCTCCATTCTGACCAATAGTGGTGGTGACTATAAATTAACTGTAAAACCAGGAGAATTTAATGCTTTTCCAAGACAAACTCAAAATTCAAATCCTTCTAGTGCTCCATTTAATTATGCCATGGTTGAGAATGGACAAAATCAATCAACGATTACGTTTAATGATGTGGAATATTGGTCGATACGTTCCGCTTACGGTGATGTGAATTCTATTGAAACTGGCAAAATTAATTCGAAGTTACGAGTGGAAGGACAACAATTAATCGGTAGCCTGACTAGTGATCTATCTATAGATTTAGAAGAAGCATATTTATTGACTGGAACAGAAGCGTATCCTTTAGGAAAAATGGAAGCAGGATCCACAAAGGATATCCAAATAGATCTAAAAAATATAAATAATAATGACTGGATTGGCGCTCCTCGTTCATCCGTAATAGCATCTAAAGTTGTACCAGGTTATTACAATTCAAATTATCATGTAAATTCAGGTCCAACCGATAAAGAAGAGCTTGATGAATGGAAGAAATATGAACTTTTAAATCTCGCTATGACGAAAAAGGTTCACCAAAATGATTTAGACCAACCTATAATTGCTGGTTATACAAAAGATTCCTATATTGATGTGAATGCGGAAAAGAAAAATACAAAGATAAAGACAACGACATTAATTACTCAACCTATCGAGGTTGAAACTGCTCCCAAAGGAGAATTTTCTTTTTCAGACGGATCGCTCATACCAGAATTAAGTATTTTTGAGAATAGTAATGGATTTATCCATCATAATGGACTTGAAAATGGAGAGGAATTTATAGCGATAGAGGATGGGAAATATCAATTGACATATCAAATTCCTAATCAATTAAATAAAGAAAATATTCATCTTCAAATGCTAAAGTTTCGATATACTCGAGGAAACGGTACAACTTATCATTTGTTTAATGCAGAAACGGAAGAATTTATTAGTTTGGAAGAATTTAATGGATTAGTTACCTTTGAGGAAAATGCTAATGAATTTTTAACAAAAGACGGTTCGATCATCATCATGTTTGAAAAAAACGGAATGAACAATCCAGAAATACAAATTCCATCACTAGACCTAGAAGGAGAGTTTACCAATGATTGAAACAGTTAATTTAACAAAAAAATACGGTTCTTTCACAGCTCTAGATTCCCTAACTCTTAACATAGAGAAGGGAACCGTATTTGGCTTTGTTGGCCATAATGGTGCTGGTAAATCAACTACCTTTTCTATATTAGCTACACTATTAACTCCGACTTCAGGAACTGCTTTTGTGAATGGGATTGATGTAACAACGGATCCTAAAAAGGTACGAAATTTAATTGGCTATATGCCAGACTTTTTTGGGGTTTATGATCAGTTTAAAACCGTTGAATACCTTGATTTTTATGGTGCCAGTTATGGAATTCCGAAAGCAGAAAGGGAAGCGTTAATTCCGCAACTGCTTGAATTGGTTAACTTATCAAATAAAAAAGAAGATTATGTTGATGTGTTGTCCCGGGGAATGAAGCAACGTCTTTGCTTAGCGCGTTCCCTTATACACGACCCTGAAGTACTTATTTTAGATGAACCAGCATCAGGTCTTGACCCGAGAGCAAGAATTGAAATGAGGGAAATATTAAAGGAATTAAAAAGTATGGGAAAAACTATTTTAATATCTTCCCATATCTTACCGGAATTAGCAGAAATGTGCGATGAAATTGGAGTCATAACCAATGGGAAATTAGTAGCTTCTGGTTCAGTATCTTCCATTCAAAAGCAGTTACAAGCTAATAAAGAAATTCATGTTAAACTTGCTTCCGATCGCGATGAAGCAATAGCTTTTTTTGAGGATGAGCCAAAAATATCTGCTCTTACCAAGCATGACAAATATGACGATATCATAATCTTTTCTTATGCAGGTAGTGATGAAGAACAAGTTCAATTACTAAAGAGAGCATTACTTGCAGATTTATTAATTATTAGTTTTAGCCAGGAGGAAGTTGACTTAGAAGATGTATTCTTAGAAATCACGAAAGGAGTTGATTTTTCTTGAAATCATTACTAATTAACCCTGTTTTAAATAAAGAAATAAAACTCCGTTTCCGGTCCTTTAAAGGATTTTTAGGTGTGTTTTTTTACTTATTTGCATTAGGTGTAGTAGCTATAGGCTTTATTATCGTGAATACGGTATATTCATCTTCTGTTATGTTTCGCCCGGAACAGAGCAGAGCTATGTTTATGGTTCTATCTTTTGTACAAATGGCATTAATATTATTTATGACACCAGGTTTAACTTCAGGTGTCATTAGCGGGGAACGAGAGCGGCAAACATTAAATATCTTACTAACAACTCCACAGTCGTCTTTTAGTATCATTTTTAGTAAGCTAATCTCTTCCCTCGCTTATTTAATGCTAATGATGGTATCTTCATTACCACTATATAGTATTGTCTTTTTATTTGGTGGAGTATCACCAAAGCTTTTACTTACAACATTTAGTTTATATGTAATTACAATGGTAACAATTGGTAGCATTGGTGTGTTTTTTTCGACGCTAATTCGAAAAACGATTATCGCCACCATTGTTACGTATGGAATAACATTATTCTTAACGGCAGGCACAGCATTTTTAACGATTATTGGATCACAAATATTTGCCTTTAATGGTACGAATCAAACAGCTTTTCCGTATTTTACTGCGATGGTTAATCCAATTATTATTCTGCTTTCAAAATTTGAGGAATATCTTGCGAATGAAATTTCCAACACAACAGGTATTGATTTTCCTCTAATGGCTAGTTTTATTATTACTTATATCATTATTAGCGTTCTTGTATTAACAATTAGCATTATGAAACTCCGGCCAAACAGGAAGGCCAAAAAAGGAACGGTGAAAGATGGATGAAAAACAACAGTTTATAAGATTGTTGAAGGTAACCAAACGTAAATTAATTATGAATCAAGCTATACGATCCATTCATGTCGGATTACTAATCATGGCTATAGCAATAGTACTCATGACATTACTTGCAAGAATGGTTGTTATCGTACATTTACTTGAGAAAATGTTATTTCTAAGTACCTTCATACTACTTATAACGATCGTTTATATAATCATCAAGCGACCTACTAATCGATCAGCTGCGAACTTATTTGACGAATATGTAAGGGATGATCGGGTAATAACCGCTTTAAATTATTTATACGACGAATCCGCTATCAGTCACTTACAACGTCGTGATGCAATTGTGCATATGAATAAAGTTAAAATAACAATAGAACATGAAAAGAGCAAAGTTTTTTACTGGAAACAACTGATTTTCGTGTTATTTTTATTCTCTGTATCTATAGGTTCATTGTTACTACCTAATGAAGTTATGCAAACGGCAGAACAACTGGAATTAGATGAAGAGATTGTAGAAAAAGCAAAAGGGGAAATCGAGAAATTAGTAGAGGAAGACAATAAAGTAGATGAAATACAGAAGGAATTGTTAGAGGAAACACAAGATGTTAAAGAAAGTGAAGAATTACTAGAAAAATTATTAAAACAAGAAGAAAAACTAGTGAAAGAGAAAGTAAATGCTTTAAACGAAGAAAATAAATTAAAGGAACTTGCTAATGGAGTTAATGAACTTCAAGAACTTTCTAGTGCTCTTGAACAACTTGATACGGAAAAATTAAATGATGCCTTAAATAAATTAATGGAAAATGAGTTATCAGCTTTGTCCGAGCAACAACAAAAAGCTTTGGAAGAATTGATTTCTGCTGTGACTAATCAAGAAATAGGTAACTTATCAGAACTATCACAAGAACAATTAAATGAAATCATGAGTGCATTAGGAAATCAGCTTGGTGCAATGATTGAAAATGCGAATTCGATTCCCCAACTGACTAATCTTCAAGAACAAGTACAGAATATCGCATCCACACTTAACGAAAATAGAAATGCAAATGGACTATCCAATTCCAATGAACTCGCTTTTGGTTCATCTAGTCAATCGAATAATCAGCATTCCGAGAATCCATCAGATAATAATGGATCAAGTAGCCAAGGGCAAGGGCAAAGCTCAGGAGATGGTAATGGATCTGGATCAGGCAACGGAGATGGAAACGGTTCGGGAAATGGATCAGGTAATGGAAATGGAAGCGGAAGTGGGAATGGATCAGGTAACGGGAGTGGAAGCAATGGTAATGGAGCTGGCTTTGGCCAAGGGTCACGAGAATTAACAATTCCTGAAGAAATCGAAGGAGAAAACACTATAGAAACGGATAACGGTGAATTAGGTGAAGGAAATAGTGAACAACAAACTGCTCCAAATGCACCTATATTAAAGGGTTCTATTCGATCCTATGATGAAGTTTACGGTAATTATGAAAAAGCATACCGAAATGGAATCGAACGAATGGACTTACCTACCTATTTAGAAGATGTCGTAAAAGGTTACTTTAGTGATCTGGACCCGAGAGGAGAATAAATGTGTTAGATATGGAAAAGAAAGAAAAACAATTACAGGATGTAACAGAGCAGATTGCAAAAACAAAAATAGAAATAGAAAAATATATTGTGGGACAATCGAACGTTATAGATCAAGTATTATGGACGATTTTTGCAGGGGGACATGCCTTGCTTGAAGGGTTACCTGGTCTTGGGAAAACGATGTTAGTTCGAACCATTTCAAATGTCATGGATTTAGATTTTTCTCGCATACAATTTACGCCGGATCTAATGCCATCCGATATTACGGGTACAATGATGATTGAACCAAGCGAGGAAGGGAACCGTCAATCCTTTGTCTTTCATCAAGGGCCTGTTTTTGCAAATATTTTATTAGCAGATGAAATTAACAGATCAACACCGAAGACACAAAGCTCATTACTAGAAGCGATGGGTGAAAAGACGGTAACTGTTATGGGCGATACGAAAGACTTGCCACAACCATTCTTCGTGTTAGCAACACAGAACCCACTTGACCTTGAAGGAACATATCCATTACCTGAAGCACAGATGGATCGATTTTTAATGAAAATTAATGTAGCCTATCCTTCTAAGGAGGAACTAAAACAAATTGTCATCCATACTACTGGTAACTTAACACCTAAAGTATCCAAAATCATAGATAAAAGCATGATTATAGATATACAAAATCTAGCAAATGAAATTCTTGTTTCCGAAGAAATGCTAGACTATGCTGTTCATCTTATTATGGCAACACATCCAGACAATGAAAACGCAACAGAATTAGTAAAAAAATATGTCCGATATGGCTCAGGTCCACGAGGTTTACAAGCTTTAATACGTATTGCAAAGGTTCGTGCTATTAGTGCCGGACGTTTTCATATCTCTAAAGGGGATGTGAAACAAGCGGTAAAGCCCGTCCTACGTCATCGACTCTTTTTAAACTTTGAAGGGGAAGCATCCGGAATTACAAGCGATGAGATTGTTGATGAAATTATTGTTTCAATTGGTGAAACTACATGATGAATGAAATGCTATCAAATTCTCTCATGTTTCAGTTATCAAAGTATACCTTCCAATCCAAAAAGTTAAAAAGAGGTCACCATAAAGGGGGACACCGATCCACGAAATCAGGTACTTCTCTTGATTTTTCAGATTATCGCAGTTATCAGCCTGGTGATGATTTGCGACAAATTGATTGGAATGTTTATGCCAGAACAAACAAGCATTATATTAAACGATTTTTAGATGAACAGGAATTAGTTGTTTCCGTTTATCTAGATTGTACCAATTCGATGACCATTCCACCGCAAAAATGGAAAATGGCGAGTGGCTTAGCAGCTTCCCTAGGATATCTATCGTTAACAAGTGATGACCGAGTAGGAATTTTTCCGATTGGTTCGGAAACCCATCCATTTAGCTATAAAAAAGGACGTGCTTTTTCTAATCGTCTTGTGCAGTATGTGGAAAATGTAAAGCCAAATAATGGTCCAGAAACTTTTTCAGAGTCTGTTCAACAGTTGATTCAACCAAAATCTAGTTTCTCCATTGTAATAAGTGATTTATTGGAGCCAGTAGAAATGGTGAAGAGCGCATTTAAAAAAATGCAAGCATATAAACAAGAACTGTATGTCATACAAATATTATCAGCGGAAGAAGTTTCGCCAAATTATCAAGGTGATCTAGAGCTAGTTGATAGCGAGACAAATGACATCACCAATGTCTCCATGAATAGTACAGTAAAAAGACATTACCAACAAAGCATACAAAAACATAAGGAAGAAATTCTAAAGTTTTGCCATGAACGGGGAATTAACTTTATTACATGTCAGGCAAACCATTCCATAGAAGAAATCATTTTTAATAGATTAACATCTATTGGTTGGATACATTGAGGTGATACCTTTGCAATTTTTAACGCCTAATTATTTTGGATTATCGATATTTTTAGTTGGAATAATTCTATTCTATTTATTTCGTAAACAATATGATAAACATGTGATCTCATCTACCTTATTATGGCACCAAGTAATGCAAGAATGGCAAGCAACAAAATGGTGGAGGAAATTACAACGACATCTATTGATGTATCTTCAGTTAATCATACTATTACTACTAATGATAGCTTTGACTCGACCATTTATCGGACTAAGCGAATATTCTGGTGAACATATTATAGTAATCATGGATACGTCGGCTTCCATGACTGCTGAAGAAGAAGAATCTAGTCGGCTGCAAATGGCTAAAGAAGAAGTGAAGGACATTATAGATCAATTAGATAACCAAATGATGACGGTCGTATTGGCGGAAGAATCTCCACGTATTTTATATTCTAATGAGACGATAAAAAACAGGATGATTCATGCTATTGAGGATCTAGACACTTCTTATCAAGTAAGTGATGTCAATAAAGCAGTCCAACTTGCTAATCAAATATTAGCGAGTTCGACTGGGGAAATTCATGTTTTCTCGGATCGAGTGGAGGCTGATCAGATACGAGATAATTTTTTAAATTACGATCTTACTATTCATAATATTGGATCGTCTCATGCCAATCTTTCTCTGCATACGTTTGGTGTATCCGAGCGGGAAGGCAAAGTAAATGGTATATTAACGGTCAATAGTGAGTATACAGAAGAACAACTCGTTCGGATTACAATTGAAAGTGACGGAGAAGAACTTCGTCAAATTCAAGAACTACTAGAACCAAATAAACTTACACAACTTTCCGTAGAGGATTTGCCTACTAAACCTTATTATAAAGCAGTAATTACGACTAATGATGATTATCAAGCTGATAATACGAGTATTTCTTTTTTACAAAAAACAGTGAACCCTTCCCTATATCTAGTTGGTGATGTAAATCCGTTTGTTGTTCGGGCATTAAATTATTTTAAGACAGACATTATTCAAGTGGAAAATGGTGCAGATGTACCAGATGATGCAACTGGCATTTTTATTTTAGAAGATGTTCCTGATGACCAATGGCCAAATGGACCGTTATTTCTTTTAAATCCAAGGAAAGAAGGGCCGTTTGATGTGAAAGAAAAACAAGATTTACAGAGCGGTTTGCGAGTGCTAAAAGAAGACCCTCTTTTAAATTTTGTTGATTTGGAAGAAGTTTATATACAAAAAAGTATCCCATATGAGTCTTCTCAACTTGAAACGCTTGTTTCAACGGATGACACTCCTATCATTAGTAAGGGATATCATGATGGACGACCTGTTATTGTACTTGGAGTTGACATTATAGACACAGATTGGCCGTTACATACTGGCTTTCCAATATTTTTATATAACTCCATTCAATATTTGACAGAACAACAAGAAATACTTGGATATGTAAAACCGAATGAACAAATAACTATTGCATATAATGCAAATGCAACACAAGGTTCAATTGTTGATGAGAACAATGATAAATTAATAGATTTAAATGTTGATGACGGAATATTTCAAGCACCAAACGAACCAGGTTTATATCGAATACAAGAAATTATTGGTGACAGGACAAAAGAAAGACTAGTAGCAGTTACTCTTGACCAAGAGGAGCATCACATTGTCCCAAGTGAAAGCTTTGCCATTGAGCTTGATCAGGAAGATTCAAGTGTCAACGAACAAAAGCCAAATGAAATATGGGCATGGATTACCATAATCGCATTTATCGTGTTATTGCTAGAATGGGAGGTTTATCGACGTGGAATTACAAATTGAACAACCTCTATTCTTTATATTGCTCATACCAGTGATCGGAATACTTTACCTGTATTGGAAAAAAAATAACGTAACGCCAAAACCTGAAAAATACACCATCCTAGCTTTACGTTCCATTATATTTATATGTATTATTTTTGCTTTAACGATTCCACATTTATTGTTTCCGGTCAATGGCGTAAACACCGTTTTTGTAGTAGACCAATCAGAAAGTGTTAAAAATCAACAAGGGAATATGTATGAGGAAATTGAACAAGCAATTAGTACTATGAGCACTGATGACCATTATGCTATTGTTACCGTTGGTGAAGAAGGGAAAGTTAGCCAAACATGGTCTAGCCGTGAGAAAGGGCTCGTTACCAACAAAGTTCTAGATAAAACTACCTTTACTAATCTTGAAGAAGGATTACAAATAGCTTCAAGTCTACTATCATCGAATCAAAATGGTCGCATCGTTTTGTTAACAGATGGAAATGAAAACATTGGAGATGTTATACAGCAAGTAGCATTATTAAATCAACAACAAATACCAGTTGATGTCATTCCATATACAACTTCTGTTCCGTATGATGTTGCCATTGATCAGTTTGATATACCATCAAACTTATATTTAGGTGAGCATGCGGATTTATCTATTAGTTTGTCCAGTACTGTCGATACGAATAGTAGGATACGAATTACGAAAGATAATGAAACCGTCATAGATGAAGAAGTGCAGGTCAAACAAGGAACAAACGCCTATACGTTTAATTACGCAGTGGAATCTACTGGTAACCACAGATTTCATGCAGAAATCGCAACAGATGAAGATGGAATAATCGAAAATAATATCGCAGATGCCATTACTACGGTAAAGGGAAATCCTACTGCACTTTTAGTTGAGGGGGATGAAGGGGAAGGAGATAATATATCTACTGCCTTGCAAGCTTCTAATCTACAGGTAGATAAGACGATACCTAAGTTATTGCCAACGAAACTTGCTGGATTATTAGACTATGAAACGATTATTTTTAGTAATGTTACTGCCACGGATATAACCCAAGATCAAATGGAGATTATTGAAAGCGCCGTTCGCGATTTTGGTGTGGGTTTTGTAATGACAGGTGGAAATAAAAGCTATGGATTAGGTGGCTATTTCAAAACTCCGATTGAAAATTTATTACCTGTTGAGATGGATCTAAAAGGAAAAAAGGAGTTACCTTCATTAGGAATGATTATTGTAATGGATCGATCTGGGAGTATGTCTGGACATAAAATTGATTTAGCCAAAGAAGCTGCTGCAAGATCAGTTGATTTACTTCGAAACACCGATACATTAGGTTTTATCGCTTTCGATGATCAACCTTGGCAAATTATTGATACGGAACCACTTCATGATAAAGAGGAGGCCATTGATAAAATACGTTCGATCACTGAAGGTGGCGGCACGGAAATTTTTACTTCCTTACAAGAAGCGTATTCACAGTTAGAGCCCCTCGAGTTAAAACGTAAGCATATTATTTTATTAACAGACGGTCAATCTGCAACAAATGGAGATTATTCCGCAGTGATCTCTCAAGGACTCGAACATAATGTAACACTATCTACAGTGGCCATTGGAAGTGATGCAGATCGCACACTTTTAGAGGATTTAGCTGAAGAAGGTACCGGTAGATTTTATGATGTACAAGATGCTTCTACTATACCAAGTATCCTTTCTAGGGAAACGATCTTAACAACAAGAACTTATATAGAGGACGAGCCATTTTATCCAAGTTATATGGAAGGAACAGAGTGGAGTCATCTGTTTCAAAATGGCGTCCCAGAAATGAATGCATATGTTGCAACTGATCCAAAGGATAGAGCGGAAATTGTATTATTGAGTGAAAAGGAAGATCCAGTACTCGCAAGATGGAAATATGGTTTAGGTAATACAATTGCTTGGACTTCTGATGTACGCGGGGAATGGTCAGGGGCTTGGCCAGCTTGGGAGAATTGGCCAACTCTATGGAATGAAATGATAACATGGAGTCTTCCTAACTATCAACAAGACGTATATGATATCAAACAAACAAGAGATGGAAGGCAAGTCATATTATCGATTACATCAGAAGATGCTGATTTGCTACCACTGGAAGCGGAAGTAGTTGATGAGAAGGGAAATGAAGTTGAAGCACAGATCCGTACAACCGCTCCTGGTGCATATGAAGTTACTTTTTCTGCTGAAACCGGTGTATATTACTTACAGCTTTCTAAAATGCAAGAAGATCAAATCATAGGTAGTTTTCAAGCAGGAATAGTTGTACCATATTCCGAGGAATTTGAATTACTTCACACCAATCAAACATTGATAAATGAAATTGCAGCTGTCGGTGAAGGAAAAGTTATCGATTCACCGGAAGATGCGTTTCGATCATTGGATAGAAATAGTTTTGAACGACAACCGATATCTATGGTACTACTTTTCATAGCTTTTCTTATCTTTTTTATAGAAGTAGCGATTCGTCGTTTCGGTATCATGTCGATACTTCATAAGATACGTACTTCACGTTCTGAAAAGGCAGCTAAATTTGATAATAAGAAACAAAACATGGAACAAACGTATGATAGATTAAAGAAATCTACAAACCAGACTAAAACAAAACATATTAATCAATCGTTAAAAGAAGAAGATAAAGTAGAGCAGAACAAATGGGGAAAAGAGCCCAGCATTACTCCAGTAATGAAGCCGAAGACAGAAAAGAAGCAAAAAGAAGTGGATCATCCAACTGAAGGTAGTAATGATCGGATGAAGAGGTTGTTAGATGCAAAAAATAGGAAAGGGAAATAATTCTGAGACCAAAAACCGTAGTTGCTAAATACTATCAAGTATACATCCAATCACCATCTGTTGAGATGATGATTGGATGTTCATTATTGGTTTTGTAAATGGTAACTTATGGCAAGTGTTAAAAGAGGATCGACAATGTGATCGATCTTTTTAAATGTCATTTAGTTCAGAAATTTATAACATGCCGCTTGGAATATTATGTTAATATAACATATATAGATCTTGAACTAACGATGGTGGATAGCTTAATAAAGGTATTGATAGTAAAAGAATATCCACTTTCAAGACAGAAAATGGAGGAATTTATGGAAAGGATATTACAAAAGATAGTTAATCTAATAAACCGTAAAAATAAAAAAGTAATCATAGGAATATCGGGTCATGGCGCTTCTGGAAAGACCACCTTTGCAAATAATCTAATAAAACTTCTGCGACAAAATGATGTGAATTATATTAATACCGACCCTTATATTATAAGTTCGAACATCAGAAAGTTCGCTTTATTAGATTATGAATATAAGAATGAAAATCATCATTATAAAATGACAGCCTGCCATCCTGCTGCTCATTATGTAACAGCACTAGAGAGAGACATAAGAATGATAAGAGATGATTTAGATTTTTATACAATAGATACACCTTATAAAAAGAGCCAATTAATTTCTTCAAGAAACAGGGTGAATATTGTTGAAGGCATGAGTGTTGCTTTTACAAATCCAAATTTGTATGATTTTAAAGTTTACTTATATACAGATGGTGAAACCGAGTTAATGAGAAGGTCTGTTCGTGATGTTTCTGAAAGAGGTACAGACATAAATTATTTAAGGAAATCACATGAAGAGCGTAGAAATCAATATGAATTATTTATGCATTCTTTCCATCAACATTTTGATGCCGTTATAAAAAATTCCAATGAAGAATATTTTCTGGAAAAAGATGATTTAAATTAAAGTAACTTGGAGTTGTCATTAAAGAAGTATTGCGATTCCTGATTTTATTTAACCCCCTTATTTACAAATAAAAAACCAGAGGAGATTTAATTGTGGAAACTATCACATTTGGTGAAAAAGAAGAAGGTAAGGAATTCATATGGAGGCAAGCTGTTTATGGTTTAATGTTCAATAGTCAAAAAGATAGACTAGCGATAATTCAAACAAGTGATGGTGAGTATTTTCTTCCAGGAGGTGGAATAGAAAATAATGAAACACATGAAGAGTGTTTAAAAAGAGAGTCCGTTGAAGAAATGGGAATGTATATTAAAGTGGGTTCTTTTATTGGGTGTGCCCGAAGATATTTTTATTCTTCAAATGAAAATAAACATTACCTTAGTCAAGGTTATTTTTATTTGTGCGAGATGGGAAGGCAAGTTAGTAAACCAATAGAAGATGATCATTTTCTTCAATGGATTGAACCGTCCCAATCAACAGAAATTTTATTCCACGAACATCAAATCTGGGCAGTTAAGGAAGCATTAAGGAAATCAAAGTTAATAAGATAATGGTGTTGGATCTAAAGGGATGAAGAACAGAATAAGTTGGGTGGTTTAATTGGTACCATTATTACTATTTTAGAGATAACAGAAGTAAAAAAGTTACCTTTTTATAGTTGATGTATTAATAATCCTTTTTGGCTTTAATTTTGACTATCAAAGGGTGGTATTTTGTTGGGAAGTGGAATGATGCAGCGTATACATGAAATAATGGTATCAGAACAATAAATTGGAAGGGAGTAAATATGAAAAAAATACTCTTTTTAGTATTTTTATTAATCACTTTAGTGATTGCTACCGATCTAATTAATACGTTCAGTGCTAGCGATTCGATGACACTAGAAGGTTACTTATTGATAAAAGAAGAAACGAACTATTTAGTTAGCGACGATAAGTTTGATTCAGAGGTTGCAAATAAAATAACGGGTTCCGAGATATTGTCAACCTATAACCAGGTATATATATTAGATAAAATACCCTTTTCATTGAAAAAAATTAAAAACGGGCAGAAAGTAAAAGTATACCACAACGGTATTATTTTAGAATCTAACCCTGCTAAAGTAAATGTATTGAAAATGAAAAACATAGATTAGTATATTGCTTTTATTAGTTTCAGCTTCTATTTACTAATGCAGGGTAGGGGAAGATAGCAACATTGTTGGTTGAAATACGAGTAATTAATGAAGAGGATGGATGTTGGAATTATATCGATATTAATTTCACAGTTAAATAATATGAAGGAATTACATATCGACTATTGCGGTAAAGTTGGCACTAAAAAATAGTTCTCTACTTAACTGAGGTGTAAAATGAAACAATCACTGCTGGAAATTCAATCAACCTTAAACATAAGCACTTTAAAGGAATGTGTTTCTAAAATAATTAATAGGAGGGTTAGTCATATACAAGAATGGACTCTTGAATCGATATCGTGTGCATCATTAAATTTTACTACAGAAGGTATTTTCCGAATTTACGGATCTGTAACGACCTTGGAAAAGGAAATACATTGGTCACTTGTATTAAAAATAATTAAACCAGAACAAGGTGAAAAGAATAATGCACAGCACCACAACTATTGGAAAAGAGAAGCATTGGTAAACCAATCTGGACTATTAACGAATCTTTCTGATGTTATATATACTCCTCAATGCTATAAAGTTGAAAAACAGGAAAATGGATTAATCTGGATATGGATGGAAGAAATTCAAGAAGATAATACGAAACCCTGGTCCGAAAATGAATTCGCTTTTGCTGCTCGAAAATTGGGTATGTTCAATGGTGGTTATTTATTAGATAAAACTACTCCAGATTATACATGGATTTGCCGTCAATGGCTAAAGTCATGGGTATATGGGTGTAAAAAATATTCCATAGATCCAAGTACTTACTATTCAAAGGTTCAAAATCTCAATAATATAAATAGCATATATAATTCCTATCATTACTTAAATGAAAACTTAGATAAACATTTTAACGCTTTGGCCAGTTTACCACGTGTACTTGCTCATCAAGATTTAAGTAAACAGAATATGTATACGAAACTACATAAAGGAACTAAAAAGTTAACATTAATTGACTGGCAGTTTTTAAGTATTTCTGGACTTGGTGAAGATTTAGGAAAACTATATGGTGTTGCGTTAAGCCAACAAGATATTCCAATTGAAAAAGGAGATTATTATCAGGATTTGCTATTTACAAATTATATTGAAGGACTAAGAGATGCAGGTTGGAACAAGGATTCTACATTAGCTAGATATGGATTTTGTATCTCTTTTGCGTTACGAAGTGCATGGGAGGTGCCAAAACTAATTAAGCAAACAGCAGATTCTATTATGATGTCCGACAAAGAAAAGATGCAATCCATAGAAATACTTACACGAATTACAAGTATTCAAATGGAATTAGGTAAAGAGGCGGAAAAAATTCGTCCAGTTAATATCTGACACATGACAACTGTTTCGGGAAATCAGCAACATAACATATTATCTATACCTGCCTTAATGATATGTTATATATTTATATTGAGAGGGGTGTACTGTTATATGAGGTTTATAAAATTTGTTATTATAGCCATAATTGTTTTATCCATTCTAGGCTATGGGGTATATTTTTTCGGAACAAAAATAGCATCAGAAAAGCTAATGGGTGCTTTGTCATCTGAATTAGAGAATAGTGGTGAAATGGAAATCATCAAACAAACTATTGAAAGTGATCCGGAGTTAAAAGCATTAATAGAAGATGCCGCATCAGCTGATGAAAGTAAATTACCATTTACCACAAAAGAAGAAGCAACAAGATTGATAGTGAAAAAGGTAGGTATAACAAGACTTCAAGACATACAATCTAAGGTTCAACAAGGCAAAATCACCAAAGATGAGATCCTTCAAGAAATCGAAGAAAAACTAACTGAAGAGGAAATAACAGCAATGAAAGTAATTGTTTATAAAGAGCTTTATAATCATTAATTGTAACACTTGACCAAAGGAACATTCGTTCTTACAATATAAATGTAAAAGAAAGAATTGAAGAAATTGTGAATGATCACTCTTTTCTTTAGACTGATCGAAGAAAATAGAAGAGGGGTACTCTTAGATGACAAATAGTAGATTGAATCCTAAGGTTGATGAATATTTAAGTAAAGCCACAAAGTGGAAGGAAGAATTTGTGAAGTTGAGAAATATCATTCTTGAATGTGAGCTGACGGAAGATTATAAGTGGATGCACCCATGTTACACGTTTGAGAAAAAAAACATCGTTTTAATTCATGGATTTAAAGAATATTGTGCGCTTCTATTTCACAAAGGTGCCCTGTTAAAGGATTCCCATGGAATTCTAATCCAACAAACGGAGAATGTACAAGCGGCGAGACAGATTCGCTTCACCAATGTTCGAGAAATAGTTGAAATGGAAACCATCTTGAAAAGCTATATTAAAGAGGCAATTGAAGTTGAAAAAGCAGGTTTGGAAGTGAATATTAAAAAGGATAGAGCATTCAATATTCCTGAAGAATTGCAAAGTAAATTCGATGAAATTCCAGCCTTGAAAACTGCTTTTGAAGCATTGACACCGGGAAGGCAAAGAGCATACATTCTATATTTTTCTAAAGCTAAACAATCCAAAACTCGAACTTCGAGAGTTGAAAAATATATGCAGCAAATTCTCGATGGAAAAGGGTTAAATGATTAGTTGATGAAAGAATTAATTAATCAAACTTTGAAACATTACCTCATTTTGCGATTATTCGCATTCCATTTTAGGTCATATTACATTCCATGAAATAAAATTGAGGAGAACCTAGTGAATCAACAAAAAATCAAAATTATTACGTATAATCCCGAGTACGCTGAGCAAACAGTCAAAATGTGGCGCGATAGCAAGGAAAAGGCTATTGGTAAGAAAGAAGCTCACAACTTCGAAAATCAAGTGTATTTTCTAAATCATATTTTATCAGAACAGTTTCAAATTGAAGTTGCGTTAATCGGGGATAATGTAGTCGGAATGATTGCCTATAACAAAACGGAAATAAGCCAACTTTATATTCATTTAGATTATCAAGGAATCGGTATAGGTCAAAAGCTGCTTGATAAAGCAAAGAAACATTCAAACGGGAGGTTAACATTATACACCTTTGAAGTAAATAAAAAAGCACAGCGATTTTATGAAAAACATGGGTTTAAAATTATTGGTAGAGGGCATGAAAATGAAGAAAATTTACCAGACATTCAATACGAATGGATAACCAAATAGATAACTGTAATGCATTAACTGGGGCGATAGGACAGCAAGAGCAACGGCAATAGTTAAACAAGGCGATCTTAATGGATCGTCTTGTTTAACTTAAAATTCCGATATTATTTTGGAATATTATGTTAGTATTGAGTTACGAAAATATCAAGCTATAGGACAAGATAGGGTAGTAAGGATTATTATAATAAGGAAAACTCAAGGGTAGTAGCAAACGGTTAATCCTATGTTTCGTCGAATACATAGGCAAGGATATCATGAGTGAAGCATACAATTACTTTTCCTTTGGAGGTATGTAGCATGATTCAGCAACTACATTTAGCGGGAGGTATTACCGTGTTATGAGAACCATAAATTTTACAGTTTTGCCGCCACCAAAGGGATTAAGAAGCGATATAGAGTGCATTCGAATTGCCTCGCACACGGGTAGAGAAGAATTAGAAGTTAAGGTATGTCCAAATGGCCTTCCTGGTATTGTATTCCAACTTTCTACCGATGCTACAGCTGCTATAGAAAGTATTACGACCCGTTCTGCACAAATCTCGAATATTCCAATATTGTTTCTTCATGGACTAGGTTCGGAACCAAGTGTCATGCACTTCAAAAACAAGCCGTACACGACAATACAAGTGGTATTCAAGTCTCATGCTCTTTATACGCTGTTTGGAATGGATGCATCTTCGCTTAACCAAGGCTTCCTGATGCCGGTCCAATTTGGTGCAAAAGAGCTTGAGAATCAGCTTTTAGCCACTAAAACAAACGCCGAGAGAATTACTATGCTAGGCGAATTCCTCATTACAAAGCTAGAGCAAACCGATATAAGAGATGAACTAATTGAGCAGGCGCTGGATTATATTAGTTTGCACATTTCAAATGTCAATGTGAAAAATTTATTGTCGACATTTCATATTTCGGAGCGTCAATTCCAGAAGCGTTTTGCTCGAGTTGTTGGTATGCCACCCAAGTTGTACATTCGAGTAAAGCGAGTTAATGAGGCACTGAGGATGATGAATACGGGGCAGTACGAACGATTTTCAGATATTGCTTACGCACTTAATTTTTACGATCAATCGCATTTTATCCGCGACATTAAAGCGTTTTCTTGGGTTACGCCGAATAGCATCACAAATAAGGTAAGTGAATTCCATAACGATGAGGCCGGTTCATCGTATTTATAGCAAAAATGACGGCTTTTTACAATTTTAAATTACTCTTACCACTTATAATGAGGATGTATTAAACAAAGGGAGGAGCAATACCAATGCGTAAAGTCAAAATGATTAACCGAGTCTCTATAGATGGCTATTTTGCTAGCTTCAACGAAATGACTGGAGGGATGGACTGGTTCATTCCAGACAACGACGTCGATAAAACTACTCACGATGTGGTGAAGGCAGATACCCTCATAGCAGGCAAAGATACTTTTGAGTTGTTCGAGGCTACATGGCCGCCCGTTCTTCGCGACCCGAATGCCCCAAAAGAAATGAAGGTAATGGCGCAAGAGCTGACCGACATGAGGAAAATTGTCTTCTCGGAAACGATGAAAATGTCCGACTGGGAGAACACTGAGTTTTATAGTGGCGATATCACTGAAGTTGTGAAGAAACTGAGGGAAGAGGATGGATCTGACATTCTCATCATGGGCAGCGGCACCGTCGTGCAGCAACTTACTAATGCTAGCCTAATAGACGAGTATGTGTTTATTCTGACACCAGTTATCGCTGGAGGAGGAAAGCCACTTTTCAAACAGGTTAATCAGAACAAGCTCACGTTACTCCAAGCAAAGAGCTTTGCTTCAGGCAACGTATTGCTACACTACGCTACTGCTAAATAATTTCCTGTGATGACTGGACTGAGAGCTCCCACAGGCAGATTAAAAATGTTATGTTGAACATACTTTTTAGATGGTTAAAAAAGCGATCAGAACAGGTGGTAGGGGAGAATTCATATGAAGATTAATATATTTTATGTTTTTTCATTGAAATGATTGTGAAACATTGAATGTGATTCAATAAGGATAAACCATCGTTTTCAACTCCTTATGGAATAGGTACTTGCATTTCACACTGAAAACGATGGTTCTTCCTGTTTAAATGAACCTATTTACTACACTTAGACATCATTAGTATCCGATAATCTCCAGAAATGCATCATCTTCGATTAAGTTATAGAACATTGGGTCTTCATATGCCCAATTCCCATAGTTTGAATCAATCTCTATCGTTTTCGCTAACAGCTTAAGTGCTTCTTCTTTTTGTTCCATGTACATTAGCGTACGACTTTTCCCATAATATCCAGATGGTGACTCTGGAAACTTTTCAATCACCGTGTCGTACACGTTAACAGCTTCCTCTAACTTATTTAAATCAACTAATACTGACCCTTTATAATAGTATGCATCAATTTGCGAAGGGTCTAAGGCAATAATTTGATTGCTATACGCCAATACTTCTTCAAAATTTCCAATCCCATCATGGGTGTACATCAAATACCACAATGCATCAATATCTGCAGGAATCAATTCGTTGTATTTGTTAAACGCTTCTAATGCTGCTTCATATTCACCGATATAATAATTCACAACACCTTTTCCATAATAGGCATATTCACTATTTGGGTTAATTTTTAACGCCTCTTCATAGTATGTTAATGCTTCTTGATTTCGATCCATAGCTGATAGTGCATTTCCCATATTAATATATTCCATATCACCGTCTGGCTTTAAATTAATTGCTTCTTTTGCAAAGTCAATAGCTTCTTCAAATCTGCCTAACTCATATAAAGCCCATGATTTATTACTTAACGCAGATTCAAGGGCTGGGTCTAACTCCAAGGACTTATCTAATGAATCTAATGCTTCATCAGCTCGTCCAAGCTCGAGTAGTTGATAACCGCGTTCTCCATGTAGACTAGCATCTTTTGGATATTTTTCAATCCTTTCATCGATATATGTTAACGCCTCTTCAAATTCACCATTTTTATAGTAAGCTTCTACTTTTTCACTATCGTACGACAAATCAACCGGAAGCAATGTTGATGGACTACACCCAAATAATAACGAAGTTCCTAAAGTTAGAATTAATATAGATTTTTTTCTCATTACAACTATTCCCCTTATAATAGATATTGGTACAAATTTCTTAAATATTAGGCTATCAACCTAATGCTTTATTAAAATTCACACAATTTATACAATATCATATTTAACTACTTAGTGGAAGGAAAACCAAAACATACCAGATGTTACTAGTCCTATTATTATGGATGCTAGTTATGATATCTCACTTGTAGTTACAATAACTCAAGATGGTTTCCAACTATTACTGGTAGAAGCTAAAGAAAAAGGGGCATCGTTACAAGCAAATACTTTATTGACACCGTATCAGGTATAGCTTTTCAAAGTGAAATTTTAAATGATGGATTCGGTCAGCCGCCAGAAGTAGAGAGTTCAATTAACTGTTTTTTGGGCTTTCAGTAAAATCAACAAGTCATATAAAAATATTTAAGGAATTTTTATTATTATATAAAAGAAGAGTACACAAGAAATTGTTAATTTATATGAAAAGCTTCGTTCACAAAAGAAGGTAGCAGAAAATCTAAATATAAATCTAGCAGCGGTAAGTAGGCATTTAAGTAAAGCTTTCTATAACGAAATACAGAGATGTAAAGAAGCTATAAAGCAAAACCTAAAAGATAATTGGGAATAGACATTTTCATCTAAGGTCTTTGAAAGGCAACGCATGACCTATAGAAATCATATATAAAAACATGACCTCTATAGGTCATGTTTAGTGCGTATTACTTCTAGAGGTCATATTTTGTAGTGTTCATGTTTGATACAATTGGAATAGAAGTGAGGTAAGGCAATGTTTGCAGTACTTTTAATCAGTCTACTTATATTAAGTCATGTTTTAACTGACTTTTATTTTCAAACTGACAAGCTAGTTAATGAAAAGAAAGACGGGTTTATAGGGTAATCTTTTATCTTTTATTCTTTACGTTATAGCTGGATATCTATTTATTATTAGAGGGGGCACCATCTTATCTCTAATGATTACTAATTTACCTTATGAAAAAATGACACCCCGTCCAGAGCAATTGGATTTGAATTAAAAAAGAAGAAAAGAGATTTTGGATTAATATATAAGGGGGACCCAAGAGAATGAAATCTTTAACCGATTTTGAAAAAATAATAAAAAAAGATAAAATTGATAGTGTCCTTGTACAGAAGAATAATACCGTGATTGTTGAATATTATCGAAACAATAAAATGAAAGAAAAACAGCATAAAATATATTCTGTTACAAAAAGCATCTTATCCGCACTGATTGGAATTGCGATTGACAAAGGGTTCATCGAAAATGTTAACACGCCAATAATTCATTACTTTCCGGAATTTAATAAAGATAAAGAAAATGAGAGAATTACAATTAAGCATCTGCTGACAATGACTTCAGGATTACACTGGCCGGGTAATAACGGTATGATACCAAGCAAAAATTGGGTCAATTTTGTATTGCAGCAGGACATTGATCATCCTCCTGGAAATGAAATGGTCTACAGTTGTGGTTCTTCACAATTATTAAGTGCAATCTTACAAAAGACTACTGGATTAAATACAGCAGTCTTCGCTAAAGAGAATTTATTTAAACCACTAGGAATAACAGATTATAACTGGAACCGTGATGCTCAAGGTATAGCCATTGGTGGATTCGGATTAACGATGAAAACAGTTGATATGTTAAAATTCGGTACACTATATTTAAAAAATGGATTATGGAAATCTAAACAAATCGTGCCATATCATTGGATTGTGGAATCTACAAGTTCAAAGGTCAAAACAGATAATAATTATTCATACGCATATCATTGGTGGAACATAACACCCGACAATCAAGTAGGTAGGATTTTTTTGGCGATTGGACATGAAGGACAGTATATTATTGTCGCACCTGACTATCAATTGATAACGGTTTTCACAAGTAGTTTTAAAGATGGTGCAACAAGACCTTTACAATATTTTAAGGACTATCTATTAGAAGGGTAGACGTTGGGTGATATTTGCCAACATTGGTTTTTAGGACATTTATTTACAAAAACGGACTTCAAATCAAGCAGTAATTCATCTTGAAAAAGATATGATGTATACATATGTACCTTATTTACTTTTGCCGTATGGTAAATCAATTCAAATTGTTGAGCCAATAAGTCTTAAGAAAAGACTTATTGAAGTTCTGTCAGATCTAATAAAATTTCATCAAAAATGATAACTTCCCTGACGTTAGCTGTCAGGGAAGTTATATTATAATAGGCTATATCAATTGTGATGGGAGTGTTATTGGATGCAAGCAAAAAAAGTTTATCTTTATGTATTTGATTCAATGTCAGACTGGGAATATGGATATTTAATTGCTGAACTAAACTCAGGAAGATATTTCAAAAGGGATTTAGCACCTTTCAAAGTAATTACAGTAGGCGCTAATAAAGAAATCATTACTACGATGGGAGGACTGAACGTAAAACCAGATATTTCCTTAAATGAGTGTACTCTTGAGAATAAAGATCTTTTAGTTTTACCTGGAGGGAATACTTGGGGAGAAAATATCCATCAACCTATCTTGAAAAAAATAGGCGATGCTTTAAAGCTTGGGACTATAGTTACTGCAATTTGTGGTGCAACTGAGGGACTAGCGAATTTTGGGTACCTAGATTCAAGAAAGCATACAAGCAATGATTTAGAGTATCTTAAAATGGTTTGTCCTAATTATAAAGGAGAAAAATTTTATGAAATGAGACCTGCAGTATCTGGTGAGAATTTGGTTACTGCATCAGGAGTAGCCCCTCTGGAATTTACGAAGGAAGTACTGGAAAAATTAGATGTATTTGCACCAGATACATTGCATTCATGGTATAACCTAAATAAAACTCATAAACCAGAATACTTCTTTCAGTTAATGAATTCAATAAACGGATGAGCTAAAAATCAACTTAGCAGATTATATTAGTTTAAAAAATTTCCATGCTTTAGACGATGTCAAAGCATGTTTTTTGTATATTAGTTAAAAATGTTTGGGAAGTAAAAACTTAGAAAGCACAACATCCAGACTTTTTTAATCTTATTGAACAAGGTTAGGCTTTTTTCTTTGATAATAATGATGGAACGATCTGCAGGTATTGGGCAAATAAAGTCCTTTAATTTAACCAAATAAACCGTGAAATTTTCTTCCGCAAAAGGGCGCATTTGCTGAACATCAAAAGCCTAATTTCTCACTAAAAGGTCGGAGGAATTAGGCATTTTTGTTTCAAAATCTGTACATAATAGTGTGAATCTGCACTTAAAGAAGTGTGCAAATTTAGCGAGGGAGGAAACGCAACACTTTTGTGTTATGAAAAGCAACAGATTTATGTTATTAGTCAAAGGGCGATAATTAGTGTTTATTTAAATATTTTTCTAGTTTACATAATATATATTATAGGAACTTAACTTAAAAACTAGATATCTTATCTCAAATACAAAGTATACTTGTGATAGTGAGATAAACGAAAAAAATAACGCAATTTTAATAGCGTTATTTTTTTCCAATATATTTTACATCTGGTCTATATAGTATATTGTTATCTAATTGTTCTATTGCATGTGCACACCAGCCAACAATTCGACTAGAACTAAAAATTGCTGTAAATAACTCTGGATCTAATTCAAGTGTCTTCATGATAGCGGCTGCATAATATTCTACATTTGTGTATAGTTGTTGATTTGGTTTGTGCTGTTGCAGTATTTTTATTGTTTCTTGTTCCGTTTCCATCGCTAGTTCAATCCATTTAGGTACATCGTCTAGTTTTAAAATTGTTTCTTTTAAAGCTTCAGCACGAGGATCAACCGTTTTGTAAACTCTGTGACCAAATCCCATTATCCGTTGTTTATTTGCAAGTTTTGTTGTGATGACCTCATGTATTCGATCATTTGAACTTATTTCTTCTAATAAATTGATTACTCCTGTTGGTGCTCCACCATGTAATGGCCCTTTCATGGTGCCCAATGCACTTGTAATCGCAGCAACAAGGTCACTTTCCGTCGAGATGGTCACTCTTGCTGCAAAAGTAGAAGCATTTAAACCATGTTCCATCGTTAATATCAAGTACTTTTCAAGTATTTGAGCCTTCGTTTTACTTACTTCACCTGTAAGCATATACATGAAATTTTCAACATGGTTTAAGTTGTCTGAAGCTGGTTGAATTCTAGGGAGATTATTTATACTCCGGTAACGGTAAGCGATAATCGTTGGAAATACAGCGATAAGATTCAATGCAATTTCATAGTTTTTCATATTTCTCGACATTTCTAACGATGATATCGCTGTTCTCAAGACATCCATCATGGATAAATCACGTGGTAAAACATCAATAATCTCTTCCACATATGAAGGAATATTTCTGTAAGCTATTAATTTAGATCTTAAGTTTGCTAATTCAGAAGCATGTGCTGTTCTTCCGTTTAACAAGTAAAAAGCCGTTTCTTCACATGAATAATTATGAACAAAATCGTGAACCGGTATCCCACGATAAAGTAATTCTCCCTTTTCCCCATTGATATAACTTAATTCCGTTTCTGCTGCAATAATACCCTTTAATCCTGGTTGGTACATTTGTACATTCTCCCCTTCCCTTTTATTTCAGTATAATCCAAGTGAATAATTATTAAAATTTAATAATTTTTAGTATAATGATTAATATAATTTATTAATGAGGGAATATATATGGATATCAAAGCATTGAGAATGTTTTTAATGGCTGCTGAATATGAAAATTTCCGTATGGTAGCTGAGGAGCTTTATCTTACACAGCCAGCCATCACATTCCAAATGAGGCAATTAGAAAAGGATCTTGGAGGAAAGTTATTTGCGAAACAGGGTAGAAATATAATTATAACAGAGTTCGGCAGATTATTTTACACGGAAGCAAAACAAATGGTCGAACAGTACGAAAAAAGTATGGGAGTAGTACAACGGTTTAAACAAGGTTATCAAAAATTATTCAGACTTGCTATTTCGCCGATGCTAGCAGATACGATTCTTCCTACAATCATTCATAAATATATTGATTCTAATCCACACGTTGAGTTATCAATCACCGTTAAAGAATCTATTGACATTCCTAAAGTAGTCGAGAATGGCGAGGTTGATATAGGTTTATCTTGTATGCCAGGATATTCCAACATTACCTCTGTTAAGTTCCATGAAGAGTCCATTAGTCTTGTATGTAGGCATGATGGTTATGATATGGAATCAGGACCAATTATTGATGCTAAGGAGTTATTAGAAGAAAATATCTTATTTACAGATAATCACCCTACCTATTGGGAAAGTATAAAAAACCAACTAAATGAGAAGGTTTCTACGTTACAGTTAATGAAAGTAAATCAATCGTATATTACAAAAAGATTTGTTTTAGAGGGAATTGGTGTTAGTTTCTTTCCGAAATCCATTATCCATCGAGAAATTATGGAAGGTAGACTAATAGAAGTACCAATACAATTTATAGAAACACCGAAAGCATCCATGTATATTTTATATAAGCATGAACATTTAGCAGATCATGATTTTATCGATTTCATATCCCAGTTTTATTATAGTTAAAAAATAAGCAGCCTAATGACTGCTTATTTTTTACCGTTCAATTCAACCTTTGGTAGTGGTCGTTTGGCAGGACCCTCTACTACATCACCTGTATAGGAAAATCGGGAACCATGACAAGGACAATCCCATGTTCTATCACCAGAATTCCATTCAACTTCACATCCCATATGTGTACATGTCGTATCCAAAGCATGTAATTTGCTATCCTTATCTTTATATACTCCTGTGCGCTTCCCATTAACTCTAGTGATAATTGCGTCATCAGGAGATAGTTCTTTAACGTTATCATTGGTAAATTCTAATTTACCTTTAATCATATGTCTGGCCACATCAGCATTTATACTCGTAAATTTACGAAGGGAAGGATCAGCTTGAAACCTTGATGGAGAGTATAATTCTTCATATTCATTCTCACCATGAATGATTTTATCACTTATAAGTTTAGCGGCAATGGTGCCGTTAGTTATACCCCATTTCCTAAAACCTGTCGCAACAAATACCGAATCCTCATCTTCTGTTATTTTTCCAATAAACGGCATCTTATCTAATGTTGTATAGTCTTGTGCGGACCATCTGTATGGAATATCTGTAACTCCAAAATTATCAGTGGCAAAATCCTTTAATGCGTTGTAGTGTTCAATAGTTGTTTTTCCTTGACCTGTCTTGTGATGCTCTCCACCTATTAACCAAAGTTTCTCCCCATTCATTTTAGTTGTCCGAATAGATCGTGTAGGCGATTCTGCATTTATATACATACCACCTGGAAATGTTTGATCTGTTTTTATTGCCATAACATACGATCTATCTGGATACATTCTTGCAAAATAGAAGCTTTGTCTATCATAGAACGGAAAATGGGATGCGACTATAACATATCGACAAACAACTCTTTTACCATCCCTTGTAATAATGGCAGGATGTTTGTTATATTCTACGTCAACAGCAGTAGTGTTTTCAAAAAATTGAGCACCATTTTTTTCAGCTTCATTTATCAACGCTTTCAAATATTTCAAGGGGTGAAATTGCGCTTGATTTTTCATAACTAATGCTGATTTAACATCTAAGTCCAATGGTATATCTTCAAGTAGTTGTCCATCGATTTTGAGTTTTTCATATGCTTTTAACTCTGTTTCCAATTGCGATACATATTGTTCCGAATTCGTATAAATATAAGCATCTTCTTTGGTGTAATCACAATCAATTTTGTATTTGGATATGTTGTTTTCAATTAATTCTTTTGCCTCTGTTGTTGCTTTATAATATTGTAAAGCTTTTTCCATTCCAAAATGCTGAATAAACTCATCATAAATTAATCCATGCTGTGCGGTTATTTTAGCGGTAGTGTGACCGGTTGTACCATTTAATAATACCCCAGCATCCAATAAAGTAACCTTTATATTTTGTTTAGCTAGTAAATACGCCGCGGTTATACCGGTTATTCCACCACCAACAATACCAACATCCGTTTGTACGGATTCTTCTAATTTGGGAAATGCCGGAAGTTGTATTGAATCCCTCCAGTAGGGTTCGGGAAATTGCGGCATTTGGTTATCACTCATAGCTATTCCTCCTTCATATGTTAGTTATAGTATTACCAGTTCAGGAAATAAGATGAATCAACAATTAAGGAGAGATTATATGGAATAAATATATAAAACCGCTACAAAAGTCATTGCAGCGGTTTAGTATAAGTAGAGAGAGATCTCAATTATCTATCTTCAAAAAATTTACGGTTTAAGGTAATATATTCATTTTCTTCTTCTGGTACTTCATCTTCCATATAGATCGCTTCAACCGGACACACTGCTTCACATGCACCACAATCTATACATATATCTGGGTCGATGTAGAACATGTCCTTTCCCTCTTCAATACAATCTACCGGACACACTTCAACACATTCACCGGCTTTTTCCGTTTTACACGGTGATGTAATTATAAAAGCCATGTAAGACTCCTCCTTCATACCACATTATAAAAAATTCATAGATAATGCCATTATATAGTAATTATATACTACCTAACATCCCTTTATCTTTCAAGTATTTACTCATATATTCACCTATTTGTAAATTTCTCATACGATTAACTATTTACCAATCGTAAAATTCCGCGTCTACTTTTGTGATGTAGAAAGAAACAGTGAGTAAAACTTTTGAGTGAGTTTTTCACTTTTCAAATCTTCTTGAACTGAATGCTATAAAACCGCATTTAAAAATCAACCAAAAAAACTAACAGGTGGTGTTATCACCTGTTAGTTAACTTCCTTGAAATAATCCTTTAAAAATCCACCTATACGATTACTGTTATCTATAATGAAATAAAATTCATCTGTTTCATTTTTAACATCGTATCTTTTCCCTGGTGTTAATTTATTATGGACAATAAATTTTTTCGCATTAGCATGTACACATTCAATTTGTTTGATTGTTTCCTTGTTCTCCCAATTATAGTGATTCATAAACGTATTCCTCCAACTAGTTTACATAATAATATTATCGAAAACTCATTATTTGTTAGCAAATATAAATAAATATTTTCCGTATCCTTCTTCTTCCATCTTATCCTTTGGAACAAAACGCATGGCGGCAGAATTCATACAATATCTTAATCCACCTTTCTCTTTTGGACCATCTTCAAACACATGGCCAAGGTGTGAGTTGGCAGTTTTACTTCGAATTTCCGTACGAACCATTCCATGTGAAGTATCTGTATTCTCCTCAACCTCATAACGATCGATTGGCTTCGTAAAGCTTGGCCATCCACATCCCGCGTCATATTGATCAGTTGAAGAAAATAAAGCTTTTCCAGAAACGACATCTACATAAATTCCCTCTTCTTGATTATCCCAGTATTCGTTCTGAAACGGCTGTTCTGTCCCATTTTCTTGTGTAACATGATATTGCATAGGTGTTAGCTTTTGTTTTAAATCACTTTTATCCATTCTCCATGTATCTTTAATAAAATCTTCTCTGCCAGAGCCTTTTTTGTAAAGACGATAATGGAAAGATTGCTTTTTGTAATAGTCTTGATGCTTTTCCTCCGCTTTATAGAACGGCATAGCTGGAAGAATTTTAGTAGCAATTGGCTTAGAAAACTTACCACTTAATTCTAATTCCTGTTTCGAATGTTCAGCAGTTTCTTTTTGCTTCTCGTTATGATAAAAAATAGCCGTTTGATAGGATTCTCCTCTATCATTAAATTGACCGCCTGGATCAGTCGGATCAATTTGCTGCCAAAAGGTTTCGACTAGGTCTTCGTATGCCATAATAGCCGGATCGAATGTAATTTGAACCGCCTCAACATGACCAGTTGTATTGGAGCATACTTGTTCATATGTTGGGTTTTCAACTTCTCCACCTGTATATCCAGAAATCACACGAATGATTCCCGGACGTTGATCAAATGGTTCCACCATACACCAAAAACACCCACCTGCAAAAGTTGCTACTTCACTTGTCGCCATTATCCTACCTCCATTAATACGTTCTAGTACTATTCTTCCTGTTTTCGCATGAAAAATCAAGTGGAGTGTTTTTAGTTATATAAATAATTTTGGTGTTGATTGCCCATTCCCGCTCCTTCTTTTAACTGGTTGCACACTTGATTCTAAACTTAGAGACTCATCTGTGCTTTCAAATATACTATCCAAGTCATCTTGACTCGAACTTTCTTTCGCACTACTTTCTTTTGTAGAGCTTTCTTCCTCGTCTCCTTCTGTACTCTCAAGATCCTTGAAGGCTTTCATCATTTTATACATCGCTGGGAGGTTTTTAACCATTGGACCATATTGTTTAATTACGGGAGCTGTTGATTCAACCATTTTTAATACTTGTTGTACATTATTAAGCGTATTTGTAATGCCTCCCATACCTCCTACACTATTTGCAGCCCCACCTGTAATGGATGAACCTGGTTGTAAGAAACGCTGAATTAACCCTTGTATTCCTCCTTGTGGCATTTGATTTACAGCTTGTTGCGGAAACATAAAGTTATTTGGTTGCATACCACTTTGAAAAAAATTACCCGGACCTCGTGGCGGAAATACCATCGCTATCCCTCTTTTCCATAATAAACTCTAGTCTATTGTACGTACAATTCAATAATGAGTGTAGGCAAAAATAACAGTTATGAAAAATAATCCCTTCCAATGCTGAAAATAATCCATTATATTTCCCGGGTAACCGCAGAAACTAACATATTTTTAATAAATAACCTAGAATAAAGTCGAAATTGTTCGAATAATGGAGTTTAACAATACGGTGATCCCGTTACTTATTAATCAAACGTTTGATTAAATTCCAACTTCGTTCAAAGCATTTCAATTAATTGTTGATAACAGAACAAATGTTTGGTTATAATAGTGATGGAGGTGTTGCATTATGGTACATGATCGAGGATCCATTAAATGGACGTCTTTAATGCTCCCGGAACACGTGAAAATATTAAAAGATATGGAGAAAGAGGATCGGAAAATAATTAGACCGATCTTAGATGAACAAGAGGTTGAAATGATTAATCAACGATTAGTCGATGCTTGTATACATGAAGAAGAAGTTAGGCTAGCAATTTTTGAAGATGGCTATATCAATCATTACAACGGAAAAATTAAAATTAATAAAGAGCAACATCAAGTCCATTTAAACAATCAAGTGTTTCATTTTGTTAATATAATAAATGTAGAAAAGCTGTCCTAAACGGTAGGACAGCTTTTCTCAGTTACGCATTCTCTTTCATTTGATAGACATCCCATAATTCATCAAACACTGTAATCGCATTTGAGAAAGGACTGTATAATTCTAAATAGTTACTAACTTCATTATAGGAGGTAGCTTGTTTTGGAAAATTATGTTCATGAAACATCCAATCAGCAAGTTGACTTTGATCATCTGTTTTTTTCTTTCCTCGATAAGACATCATAAAATGATAAAACGATCTCAAGTTTATCCCCTCCTTACGATCAAACAGAGTCTTGTTTCATGAATTCTTCATGCTTTGCTTGTTTTTTACGGTAAACAATTTTAGATAAATAAATGCTTATTTCATACAAAATAATTAACGGTACTGCAATAATAATTGGGAGAATAAAATCTGGTGGCGTTAACATTGTCCCAATAATAATTAATACAAAATAAGCGTACTTCCTTGTTTTTCGCATAAAATCTGGCGTTAGTAAACCTAAGCTTGTTAAAAACATAGAAATGATCGGTATTTCAAACAGAATTGCAAATGGTAGCGTCACACGCAGTACAAATTTGAAATACTTTTCTGTTGTAAACATCTCATTAAACATACCTTCACTTAAGCTAAGTAGAAACGGTAGTATAAGATAGATAAACATGATATAGCCAAATACTAAACCAGCAATAAATAGAAAGAAAATGGCTGGAATATACGGAAGTGAGGCTTTTTGTTCTTTTGGAGTTAGTCCCGGTTTAATAAAGGCCCATATTTGATAAGCTAAAATAGGCAGCGTACCAACTAAAGCAACTAAACCAGCAATTGTAAAATACAGCCACACCGCTTCACCTGGACTAAGTATATTTAGCTGAAAATCTAAATTAGATGTAAAGAAATGGTATATTTCTTCTACATAAATAAATCCGAATATAAAAAATGCGATAAAGATCAAAATCGTTACAATCAACCTATTCCTTAACTCCGTTAAATGCCCTGTTAAATTCATTTCTTTATCATTAAATTGCGTGTCATTACTAGCCATTCTCCACACTCCTACTTACATAAAGGGCTTATATTAATATAAACATAAAAGAAGATGCAAGGTTAACCCCCTTACACCTTTTTCATTACTTTTTAGCTGATGATTCATCATCTGAAACAATATCTTTTGTAGCGTTTTTAAACTCTTTAAGCGAAGTCCCGAATGCCTTCCCTATTTCGGGGAGTTTTGCAGGACCAAAAATAACTAATGCTACAATAAGAATTAAAATTAACCCTGGGAAACCAATACTACTAAACATTTACTTCACTCCCAAAGATTTACTTTTCTTTACCTTGCACAATATCTCTTGCATCTTTAATTTCATCTGAAACATCATCTGTTAAGTCTTTCGTAGACTTCTTAAATTCACGTAATGTTTGACCTGCTGCCTTCCCTATTTCCGGTAATTTTTTAGGACCGAAAATAACCAGAGCAATAATTAATATTAAGATCAAACCTGGAAAGCCAATACCACTAAACATATATTACACCTTCTTTTAATAATTATCTTCATTATACTGGAAAACGAGTGAATCATCTATGTAAAATGAAAAAATACATATAATGTTCAAATATAGTCAAATTTTATTTTAACACGTTTGTCTCATTATTCACAACCTACTGTAATAACTTAGCTTTTTCATAATCAGAAGGATGATTCATATTAAAAAAATGTTTTTTCAATTTATCACTAGGAATTCCAGCGTAGTCTTCAACAAACGTAACATTCATATGTTTAAATAGATTCCGAACGCTTAATTGATTGTTATGAATCAACTCCTGAATGAAAGGTAGACAACTTCGTTTATATATCCCAGATAGTGGATGTATATGATCTTGAAACACTGGAACTATCGCATCTTTATCCACTAAATGATCCATTAAATAATGATAAATCTGTGGGGCAACAAATGGCATGTCACATGCGGAAAATAAATAAAGGTCTGCTTCTACATGATACATAACCGTTTCCATTCCAGCTAAAGGTCCTTTATTTTGGTAGCGATCACTAAGTATAGGGACGTTAAGAAAATCATAGTCAGATTTCTCATTTGCAACAACGACAATCTGATCACCACAATCATTCAGCTGTTCTATAATATGTTCAATAACCTTTTTGTCATGGAGTTCTAATAATGCTTTATTTGTCCCCATTCGTGAAGACTTCCCCCCGGACAATACGACACTGCAAATTTTCATTTTACTCTCCCCATAATTATTTATTTCGATCATATTGGATGAAATAATAATCATATGGGTTTTTTTCATTTTTCTCGCCTTTTATTTTGGATGTTTGTATCCATTCATCCATTGAAATTGCAGGGAAGTATGTATCACCTTCAAACGCTTCATCAATTTCTGTAATATACATCCGATCTGAAAAAGGCAAAATCTGTTCAAATAATGCTCCTCCACCTATTACAAAATACTCCTCTGTTGGATTACTTTCATTCCATTGCAAAATAGTGTCGATATCACGAATGACTTCAACGCCATCCGGAAAAGCTGTTTGGTTCTGTGATAGCACGACATTTCTTCTATTAGGAAGTGATCTCCCAATTGATTCAAAAGTTTTTCTTCCCATGATAATCGTGTTACCGGTCGTCACTTCCTTAAAGAATTTAAGATCATTTGGCAAATGCCATGGTAGATCATTATTGGCACCAATAACATTATTTCTATCCATGGCTAATAATAGTGATATCATAAACTAATCCCCCTTTATTAAACAGCTATCGGAGCTTTAATTGTTGGATGTGGATCATATCCAATCAATTCAAAATCACTTAACTCAAAATCAAATATAGATTCTTTATCTTTATTGAACTTTAATACTGGCATTTCTCGAACGTCTCTTTGTAATTGCGTCTTTACCTGTTCCACATGGTTTGCATAAATATGTGTATCTCCAAAAGTATGAACAAACTCTCCAACATCTAAATTACATTCATGAGCAATTAAATGCGTTAATAATGCATAGCTCGCAATATTAAACGGAACTCCCAGAAACACATCCGCACTTCGTTGGTAAAGTTGACATGATAATTTACCATCCGCAACATAAAATTGAAATAATGTATGGCAAGGCGGTAAAGCCATATTTGGTATATCTTCTGGATTCCACGCCGAAACAATATGTCTTCGAGAATCCGGATTCGTACGAATAGAATGAATTACATCCTTTAATTGATCAATGGTTTCATTTTGTGTCGTCTTCCAGTCACGCCATTGTTTCCCGTAAACAGATCCTAATTCGCCATATTTTTCGGCAAATGTATTATCTTGCAGAACTTTTTGTTTGAATGCTTCCATCTGCACGTCATATACCTTCTTAAATTCTGGATCTTTTAAGCTACGATTACCAAAATCGGTCATATCAGGTCCGTTATATTCCGAGCTTTCAATCCATTTTTTAAATGCCCATTCGTTCCAAATGTTATTGTTGTTAGCAAGTAAATATCTTATATTAGTATCCCCTTTAATAAACCAAAGTAATTCACTAGCTACCAAACGGAAAGGTACTTTTTTTGTCGTTAATAATGGAAAACCTTCTTGTAAATCAAACCGCATTTGATGAGCAAATATGGAGTAGGTTCCAGTCCCTGTTCGATCTTCTTTTTTAGTTCCATTATCTAAAATAGATCTACATAAATCTAAGTAAGCTTGTTCACCTTTATGCATGTGTCTTCCCCCAACCTATTGTTTCGTTTATTGTAACATAAACGTAATTCATAAAAACAATTTTTAAGCCATAAATCTAGTTAAAGAAGATCCAATAAAAGAAAGGGGATATTAGCATGCTAAATGGTACTGTAGAACGCATCGCCAAGCATACATTTCTATACAGCTATGTAGTTAGTCAGCCGTTCGCAGTTTATGTAGATGCCTATCCAGTCCTTCAAAACAAATTATTACTTGAAGCAGAGCAAATACAATATGGAGATCATGGTGAGTCTGTAAAAGTATTACAGCAAAAATTAAATAATTTATCCTACTACGATGATGAAATTGACGGAGAACTTGGTATCTTAACAGAACATGCACTCAAAAAGTTTCAAAGGGCTCATAATATATCGATCTCTGGTCAAGCAGATAAGGAAACTATATATGCTCTTATTCAAGTCGAAATAAAAGAACATATAAAGAAACTAGAACATTTAACTGAATCCATATATCCTGGAATGCACAGTGCGGATGTGAAAATAGTTCAGGAATCATTACAGTTTTTTGGTTATTATGAGGGTGAAATTGATGGAATGTATGGTCCGCTTACAAAAAAAGCTATTGAAGTGGCAGAGGATGAGCATGATATTGATTTAACTAGTGAAATTACGGCAGAGTCTCTTACTACATTATACGAATCAGAGCAACAAGAGGTTGATGAAGAAATTAGTAATTCGTCATCAGCTAGTGAGAAGAAGGAAGTTCAGCAAGTTGAAGTGAAGAGTACTAACTATACAAGCGCAATTTCTGCTGCACAGGATTTAATCGGTACCCCATATGTATGGGGTGGTACTACACCAAGCGGCTTTGATTGTAGTGGATTTTTACAATACATTTTTAATCAAGAAAACATTTCAATCCCTCGTACTGTTAGTGATATATGGAACTTCGGAACCCCTGTAGATTCACCTTCTGTAGGTGATATCGTATTTTTCGAGACATACAAACCAGGGCCATCTCATGCTGGTATTTATATAGGAGATGGAAAATTTATTCATTCCGGTTTATCTAACGGGGTTACGATTGATGAGCTTAATAGTTCCTATTGGAAACAAAGATACTTAGGTTCAAAGCGTATATATTAATTAAATTATATGTTGAGGTAGACTTTTGTAAGTCTACCTCAACATATGCTATGAATGAAAAAAGCGAAAGTGACGAATAATAATCCTATCTTGATTAAAGGTGGGATGAATATGGCAGGGTTAATTGTTAAGTTACTGGTCTGTCCGATTGGTGTCATTGTTGCATCATGGATCTTTCCAAACGTATATTTTGAATACTGGTACCAGCCAATTGTATTGGGTGTAGTATTAGCCTTTATCGGATATTTTATGGAAGTTTTAATGCTCCGGGAGGATACAAACTGGCTTAGTACGTTTATGGATTTTATTGCCTCAGCTGTAATCGTATACTTTGGTGCAATGCTATTTTTTAACGCTGAAGTAACGTTTTGGGGTGCAGTATTAACTGCAGCATTATTGGCGGTCACAGAAATATTTCAGCATAATTGGTTAATACGCAGTGGACGAGCACGTAAAGAACCTGTACATGAATAAAGAAAAGCAGTAAATGGTGGATAACCATATACTGCTTCTTTTTTACCATTCGTTCAAAAATTGTTGTAAATAATTCTCGAGGAAAACATGCCTTTCTTTTGCCATTCGTATCGCTGTTGGAGTGTGCATGAGTCCTTTTAATTTCAGTAGCTTATCATGAAAGTGTTGAATGGAAGTATGGTCTTTCATTTCATCATGATATATTAATTGTTTATTAGCCCCTCCATAAGCAAAAGTTCTTGCGATCCCAATAGCCCCGATAGCATCCAATCGATCGGCGTCTTGCACTATTTTTCCTTCCAATGTTTTCGGTATATTTCCTTTACTAAACGAGACATCTTGGATTGCTTGATGTATTTTTTCAATTTGTATTTCCGTTAATTGGATGGACTTTAGAAATTGATTCATTTCATCTATTGCCTTATTTGTATTTGCGAATAACTTTTTATCGCCTACATCATGTAACCAGGCTGCTGCTTCACAAATGAATTCATCTGCCGCTTCACTTAAAGAAATTTCCCTTGTCATTCGAGCTACTCTCTTCATATGAAAATAATCATGTCCTGTGGAATCATCCGAAAAAAGTTGATAAACATAGCGCTCGATTTTTTGCAATTGGTCGTTTGAGTCCATTAAAATAATCCGACTGCCTTTCCGTCTTCTGTAACGTCCATATTTAATGCTGCTGGTTTTTTCGGTAAGCCTGGCATTGTCATAACATCACCAGTCAAGACAACTAGAAAACCAGCTCCTACTGAAGGACGTATTTCCCTAATACTAATGGTAAATCCATTTGGTCTTCCTAATAAAGAAGGGTCATCAGATAAGGAATATTGTGTTTTCGCCATACATATTGGGAATTGGTCCCAGCCTTGTTGTTCATAGAATGATATTTGCTTTCTTGCTTTTGCAGAAATATCTATATCGTCAGCACCATACACTTTTTGAGCTATTTTTCGTATTTTAACATCGATCGAATCGTGTAAATCATACATCCGGTTAAAATTTCTCTCCTTGGATTCGGTTTGCTGAATTACTTTTTCAGCTAATTCTATCCCACCTTCTCCACCATTTGCCCATACTTCCGTAAGTGCGACGTTAATATTACGTGATTCACACCAGGATTTAATCGTTTCGGTTTCAGCTTCCGTATCGGTAGGAAATTTATTAATTGCAATAACAAATGGAAGTCCAAATGACTCAATCGTTTCCACATGCTTTTCTAAATTTTTCATCCCATTTTTAAGGGCATCGATATTCTCATTCGTTAAATTATCTTTCGGTACTCCTCCGTGCATTTTTAACGCTCTTACCGTCGCTACGATTACGACAGCATCTGGTTCAAAATCACCTGCACGAGTTTTAATGTCAAGGAATTTTTCAGCTCCTAAATCAGCACCAAATCCAGACTCTGTGACAACATAATCCCCTAATTTAGCTGCTGTTTTAGTTGCCATTAAACTGTTACATCCATGTGCGATATTAGCAAACGGTCCACCATGAATAATGGCTGGTGTATTTTCCATCGTCTGAACAAGATTCGGCTTCATCGCATCTTTTAGTAATAAAACGAGAGCACCTTCAACTTTTAAATCCTTCACTGTAACTGGTTTTTCGTCATATGTATAGCCAATTACAATATTTGATATTCTTGCTTTTAAATCTTTAAGATCTTTTGCTAAACAAAGGATGGCCATGATTTCTGATGCCACTGTTATATTAAATCCATCCTCACGTGGTACACCACGTAACGGCCCACCTAGACCAACAACAATCTGCCTTAGCGCACGATCGTTCATGTCCATTACTCGCTTCCATTCAATTCTTCTAGGGTCAATATTCAATTCATTACCACGGTGTATATGGTTATCAATCATTGCTGCCAGCGCATTATTTGCACTTGTTATCGCATGCAAATCCCCAGTGAAATGCAAATTGATGTCTTCCATAGGGAGAACTTGCGAATAACCACCACCAGCCGCTCCTCCTTTAATCCCCATCACTGGCCCTAAAGACGGTTCCCGTAGAGCGATAACCGCTTTCTTTCCTATATTATTCAACGCTTGTCCAAGACCAACAGTGACTGTTGATTTTCCTTCTCCAGCTGGGGTAGGATTAATTGATGTTACTAAAATAATCTTCCCATTTGGCTTATGAGCTAATTTCTCAACTAATTGATCAGAAAGTTTTGCCTTTGTATGACCATAGGGTTCCCAATCGTTTTCTGATAGACCAAGACCTTCTGCAATCTCCCTTATTGGTTTTAACTTCGCTTGTTGCGCTATTTCGATATCTGTCAGCAATGTTAATCCTCCTTTTTCTATTTCGATATAATTAGTTTAACGTATAATGCATAATTTGAACATATTATTGGCACACTTTTAATAAGCGCTTTCATTAGAAAGTGGCTTAATTTATTTAGACTTAGCTTGATGTGATAATTCAGGCAATTTCGTTTATATATCTTGACTGACACAATAAAATAAGCTATATTAAACACAAGCAAAGAAGATTTGGGTCATGAAAAAGCGGTAGCTTCTATAGAAGTGGATGAAAATTGATCCAACCTTCTATCAGAGGTTGCCTTTTTTTATTTCTTTTTATCTGATTTGTATTAACACGTTTTACGTGAAAGTTTTTAGGAGGAATAATTTACATGGAAAACGGAGTAGTAAAATGGTTCAACGCAGAAAAAGGTTATGGCTTCATCCAATTGGAAGAAGGAAATGATGTATTTGTACATTATTCTGCTATCCAAGGAGAAGGATTTAAAACATTAGAAGAAGGTCAAGAAGTATCCTTTGAAATCGTTGAAGGTGAACGTGGTCCACAAGCAGCTAATGTTACGAAAAATTAAAGCGAAACTTCATTCAGTGGAGGTCCTATTGTCCCTACATGTGGGATAAATAACGATGCAATATAAATAGCGGTAATCCATAGCAGATTACCGCTTTTTTTGTTGTCTAATTAAGGCTTTGATAAAGTAGCTTTTGTTAATGCCTTTTCTTCACTTGGAACCCTAATTTTCAGCAATAAGATGTGAAGTATTGGGAATATAATAGCAGAGAAATAAGCACCTAGTAACATGGGTATCGTAAATAGCTCAATGGCAACGATGATATAATTCGGGTGTTTTACATACTTATACGGTCCCTTCCGAATTAACGCAACTCTTGGAAGAACTATTATTTTTGTATTCCAAAATCTGCCGAGCGAATAGATGCACCATATTCTCCCAAATTGAGCTACGATAAAGATGAAAAATAGAAAATAGTTGAGTTGATGGCTCGGTCTTCCATTAATCATGACTTCAACTACCGTAGTGATAAAAAATAAACCATGTAAATATATAAACCATTTGTAGTGTTCTTCTCCTCTTTCAACCCCTCCTCTTGCTTTCATCCATTTTTCATTACTTTTCGCAATGAATAATTCAACGATACGTTGACAAATAATGCATATAATTAGAATCCACATCCAAGTAGTCATGTTTATCCATTCCATTCTAACAATAATAATTCGGAACTAAATCCCGGTCCTAGAGCTGATATAACGCTTTTTTCTTTCGCATTTATGTTCTGCTTCATCCATTCAAGAAGTACGTAAATCACTGTTGGTGATGACATATTACCGTGATTTGCTAACACTTTATGTGAATATGTTAACTTACTTTGGGGAATCTTCAATGCATGTTCCATAGCATCTAATACTTTTTTTCCCCCTGGATGAGCAATAAAGGAGTTAATTTGGTTAGGCGATACATTATTTTCTTCTAAAAATTGTTCCACATGGTTTTTCCAGATCGTTTTTACTTGAGCTGGAATACTTTTAGAAAAAACGACTTCAAATCCATGATCTGTTATTTTCCACCCCATAATGGATGTACTGTTTCTGTTCGTATATGAACTGGTTTCCAATATCTTTGGAAGATTTCTATAATGAGATGAAAGATATGGTGATTCTTCCCCAGCTAATAAGACAGCACTTATTCCATCTCCGAACAACGCTGTCCCCACTAAGTTACTCTTTTTCATATCATGTTTCTGGAAGGTTAAGCTACATAATTCACAACATACAACTAATACTGTTTTATCTGGATGTGCAACAATCCAATCGTATGCACGTGATAATCCGATTGCTCCTCCTGCACAGCCCAATCCCCATAATGGCATCCGTGAAATATTCGAGCGAAAAGGACGTTCATTCATGATGTGCACATCTATCGATGGAGTAGCGATACCAGTACTAGAAACGTAAATAATCATATCGATTGCTTCATAAGGAACATCCCGCCTTAAAAATTCCCTATTCATTAAACAATGATCGATTGCTTCTAAGGCATAAGAAACTGCTAGAGTTGCATAAAGACTATTCTTTTCTTCAAAACTGTGATCATTCATAAACCATTCTTCATCTACGACAAACTGCCTTTGTTTAATTTCAGCATGATCAAAAACTGGCAGCAAACGCTCCACTTCTCTTTTGGAATATGTAAATATATTTTCAACTAATCCTTTTATTTTATTCTGCATTACATTATATTTAGGAATCCCTAAGCCAACCGAACAAATATAAGCCATTTCCTCACCCTAATTCATTTTTACGTTTTATTTTGCCCGATAATTTCTTAAATATTACGATTTTATTCACGTAGTATTCACAAACTTAATTAACAAAAAGGTTAGAAAAACCCAGAAAATCAGTCGTATAAAGGGAATTGAACAAATTGTGAAACGTATGAAATTAGAATAATTTTGGTTTGCAAATTGTGTATGATGAAAGCAGATACAGAATCTATTTTAAAAGGAGTTGAAAAACCATGAGTGGTAGGCTTCAAGAAAACAAACAGCAAGAAGCAACCCGGAAAAAAGAGAACCCTAGTCTAAAAGGTACTTTTATATCGGTCATGTTATTAGGAGCTTTTTTAATTCTTACTTGGGTTGGAGCATTCACATTATTTTTATCTAGATAAACTGTATGAAGTGAGGAGTGAAATACATGCATATACACAAATTTGAAAAAATATGGCTTATATTTGGTATCGGTTCCTTAATAGCCTTTCTACTTATTCTTGGTTATGGAGCCTTTTGGAAAGGTACTCATCCGCAAAGTCACGGAGTTACGATTGATCCTAACAATATTGAAGCACATGAAGCATTTCAACCAGATAATTTAGGTTTAACAAAAGTTGACGATGATAAATACATTGTAAACATTGTCGCTTCTGCATTTAATTATAATTTAGGAACAGATGATAACGGATCACCAGTAAAAAATATTCGTATACCTAAAGGTGCTACCGTATTATTTCAAGTTACAACTTCAGATGTAGTACATGGATTTAATGTAGCAGGTACAAATGTAAACATGATGGCAGAGCCTGGTTATATTAGTAGTCTTGAAACTGTTATGAAAAAAGCCGGAACATTTACTATCGTATGTAATGAATATTGTGGCATGGGTCATCACATGATGTATGCCACAGTGGAGGTGTATGAATAATGGCATTACGAAAGCTTGTTAACTCCAATTCAAATCAAGTTGAAAATTTACCTATTACAAAATCTGAATCAAAATTATATATGTCGTTTATGTATGTAGCATTTATTTCACTATTCATTGGTGGATTGATGGGTCTTCTACAGGTATTTGTAAGGTCTGGAAAACTTACACTACCGTGGGGAATAGATTATTACCAAGTGTTGACTGTACACGGTGTCATTCTTGGACTTGTTTTAACAACCTACTTTATTATAGGTTTCCATTTCTCTTTATTGGGTAAAACAGTAGGGATTTCTGATAAGCAACGGAAAGTTGCATGGTTAGCGTTTGGAATCATGGTAATCGGTACAATTATGACAGCAACTACGATATTACTAGGAAAAGCAAGTGTGTTATATACATTCTATGCTCCATTAAAGGCTCATCCCGCTTTTTACATCGGATTGGCTCTTGTTGTAGTAGGGAGTTGGATTGCCGGCTTTGTAAACTGGTGTCAGCTATATGTGTGGAAGAAATCACACCCAAAAGAAAAATCACCTTTATTAGCATTTATGGTTACAATTAATACATTACTATGGTTTATCGCTTCACTAGGTGTTGCAGCAACGGTACTTATTCAATTTATTCCTTGGTCATTAGGTTTTGCTGAAACAATTAATGTACTAGTAAGTAGAACATTATTTTGGTATTTTGGACATCCGTTAGTATATTTCTGGTTATTACCTGCGTACATGGCATGGTATGCGATTATCCCGAAAATAATCGGCGGAAAAATTTTTAGTGATTCTCTAGCAAGAATGTCTTTTATCTTATTTTTGTTTTTCTCCATACCGGTTGGATTTCATCATCAATTAGTTGAGCCAGGAATTGATGCAACTTGGAAATTTATTCAAGTTGCACTAACATTCATGGTAGTAATTCCGAGTTTAATGACAGCATTCTCTATGTTTGCTACATTTGAAATTACCGGACGGAGAAAAGGCTTCGGTGGATTGTTTGGTTGGTTCAAACATTTACCTTGGAAGGATGTTCGTTTTCTAGCTCCTTTTATAGGTATGCTTGCATTTATTCCAGGTGGAGCTGGCGGTCTAATTAATGCTTCCCATCAAATGAATGCAGTCGTTCATAATACCATATGGGTTACCGGACACTTTCATTTAACAGTAGCAACAACGGTTATGTTAACATTTTTCGGTATTTCATATTGGCTAATTCCACATCTTACTGGCAGGACATTAACCCCGAAGATAAATAGATTAGGGATCATTCAGACGATTTTTTGGACAGTAGGAATGACTATCATGTCAGGTGCTATGCATATACAAGGGCTTCTTGGTGCACCTCGTCGATCCTCTTATTCAGAATATGGAGGTGGTGAGCAAGTTACAGAATGGATAGGTTATCAAATGGCTCAAGCTATTGGTGGAACAATCCTTTTCATTGGTATTATTTTAATGGTGTATATATTTATTAAATTAACATTTTTTGCTCCAAAAGGGGTTCAAGAATTTCCTATTGCGGAAGAAGAGGAAGACGCACAACCAACCCCTCTATTCTTTGAGAATTGGAAGCTATGGATTGCGATAACAATCGCATTAATATTGTTTGCATATACCATACCATTTGTAGATATTATTCAAAATTCACCACCAGGGTCTGTACCATTTGACTGGCCAATTGGCAATTAAACATGAAGAGAATGGGACATAACTTAAACCTTTGACTCTAAATACGATCGATTATAAAGTTTAGGAATTTACTTTTTCAACAGTAAGACATTCATTCTTAGTTGATGTAAAATGCGAAGTACCTGCAACGTGTTTTCCGCAGGGAACGCGTAGAGGGCAAAGAAATTACATGGATAGGAGAAGTATGGAAACGGACAATTCTTCCCTTATTTGTGACAATATTGGGTAATAAAGGGTTTAATGGACATCTGTTCCGTTATTAACCGAAATGACAGGTATTCTGGTACGAATTAGAGCAAATAACGTACTTGATGTCCGATTACATTTTCAAATGAGATTATTTTACGAAATAACATACGCCATGTCAGCTCCGTTAACCCCCACTCCAAGCGAAGACGATAAGACCCCACAGGAGCGAGGGAACTACTTGAGTTAACTTTTTTTACCTTGCGTCGTGGAATCCTAGTGCGAAGTATTACTAGAAGATGCAGGCGCACTTGTTTTGCGAGCGAGGAGGCTTATCGTAAACCCGCAGGAATTGAAGTGTATTTCCGGCGCGGTGAGCACTATGCTTCGCAGTCTATATATAATTAGCAATAAAGTTCGAAAACAACCCAAAAGAAAAATCCAAACTAATTCGAATTCTAATTGAATCATAGTTCGGATTTTTCTTTGACTAAAATATTTTTGTCCCTGACTCTTTAATTATAGATTGTAAACTCTTGTGTATTTATCCGTTAAATACTTTACTAAGTGATCTGGATTTAACTGCTCTTTCGTTACGCTTTCAATAATTTCTAACGGCTTTTTCATCTTACCATATTGATGAATATGCTTTGTCAGCCATTCTTTTATTGGAATAAAATTACCAGAAGAAATAATATCATTCATATTTAATTCCTTCATCATTACGTTATTTATTTGAGCTGCATACATATATCCTAAGGCATAGGATGGAAAGTAGCCGAAATCTCCACCTGCCCAATGTATATCTTGTAGTACTCCTTCACGATCAGACTTCGGCTCAATTCCTAAATAATCAACCATTTTCTCATTCCATAAGTGTGGTAAATCCTTCACTTCTATCTCACTGTTCATTAATGCTTTTTCTAGTTCATAACGTATCATGATATGCAATGGATAGGTTAATTCATCAGCCTCAATACGAATAAAGGATGGCTTTACTTCATTTACTGCTTGATAAAACGAATCTAATGGAACATTTTCAAAATGCTTTGGTGCATATTTTTTAAATAACTCATAATGAGATGCCCAAAAAGCTTCATTTCGTCCAACGAAATTCTCCCAGAATAATGATTGCGATTCATGGATTCCCATTGACGTACCAGTAGCTAATGGTGTATTCGATAATTTGTCACTAATGTTTTGTTCATACAAGGCATGACCACCTTCATGAATAGTGCCGAAAACTGCCATACGGAAATCTTCTTCATCATATCTTGTTGTAATTCGTACATCATTTTGGTTTAAAGAAATAGCAAAAGGATGGATTGTATCATCCAATCTTCCAGCATTAAAGTCATACCCCATACTATTTAATATTTCAATACTAAATGCTTCTTGTTCTTGTTTAGGGAAATGAGTTTTTAAAATAGATGGGTCTGGCTTTACATCGCTTTGATTAACCCGATCTACCAAATCTGTTAAAGAGTTACGTAATTTAGGAAATACCTTATCCAATGTTTTTGTTGTTACACCTGGTTCAAAATTATGTAACAATGCATCATATATATTTGCTTCATATCCCCAGTAGTTGGCAAATTTTTTGTTAAAATCAACAAGTTTTTCTAAGTACGGCTGAAATAAAGAGAAATCTGCCTTTTCTCTTGCTTCCTGCCAGATTGATTCAGATTTTGATTGTAGCATGACATATTCTTTAAACTCTTCATTAGGAATTTTACGATTTTTTTCATATGTCTCCAAACTTACTTCCACTGTTTTACTTAATACCTCATCAGATGTTGTGCTTTTCAACTCATCCATTAATTCCTTCACATGATCAGATGTCTCTAATAAGTGTAATTTCTCAGCTAAAAATCCAACTACTTCAGAACGTTGCTCTACCCCTTTTCTAGGGATTTTTGTCCGCATGTCCCATTGTGCTAACGATATTGCTTCTCGATAAGCATTTTGTTCTTTTAATACATTTTTAAATTGTTGTTCAACTGTTAACTGTTTCCCCATTATTAAATCTCCTCTTCCTTCTTCCCAAAAAATTGATAATAATCGGTTTTAATAAAGCCATTAAATAGCTTTCTTTTTTTGGTAGCTTTTTGTCCGAATTGTTTTTCAAAATCTTCCAAGGCGGTTAATATATATACGCTCCATGAAGGATGATTTTTCATTATACTACCTAAATCACGGTACATTTGGATAACTTCTTCTCTATCCCCTATTCGTTGACCATATGGTGGATTACTAATGATATAACCATTATTATTCCTTAAAGTTAAATCTCTCACTTGCATTTGTTTCCAAGTAATCAAGTCACCTAAACCAGCCTCTTTGCTATTATCACTGGCGATTGTTATCATTTTATGATCAATATCTGATCCAATGATTTCTATTGGCTGATCATATTTTGCATAGTCTTCTGCCTCTTGAAAAGCATTGTCCCAATATTTTTGTTTGATAAAGCCCCATTCTTCGGAGCTAAACTCTCGATTAAAACCAGGTGCTATGTTTTGTCCAATTAACGCTGCTTCAATTGGAATCGTTCCTGATCCACAAAAAGGGTCTACTAAAGTGTATTCAGGTCTCCAATTAGTTAGCAGAAGTAGTGCGGCAGCTAAAGTTTCTTTTAGTGGTGCTTCTCCTTGTCCAACTCGATAACCCCGCTTATGTAATCCTGCCCCAGATGTATCCAATGTTAATTGAACATTATCTTTCAAAATTGCTACTTCTGCTTTATATGTTGGTCCTGTTTCTGGCATATCAGAAACTATTCCATATTTTAATTTTAATCGTTCTACAATTGCTTTCTTTACAATAGCCTGACAGTCGGGAACACTATATAATTTAGACTTCACCGATTTCCCAGATACCGGGAACTTTCCATCTTCTTGAATAAAGTTTTCCCATGGAAGAGCTTTTGTTCCTTCAAAAAGTTCATCAAAACTAGTTGCTTTAAACTCACCAACTAATATTTTTACTCGATCTGCCGTCCTTAACCATAAATTACAACGTGGAATTGCTGAAATTGGTGCCTCGAAAATTACTTTACCATTGTCCACTTTTACGTCATACCCTAGGTTTCTTACCTCATCTGCTACTATAGATTCTAATCCCATTGCAGCTGTTGCTATTAAAGTGATATTTTGTGCCATAAAAATTATCCCTTCTATAAATAATTATGCTTTTATTAGTTTACCATACAGAAATAAAAAAAACCTTTTCATTAACTTAATAGCTAATGAAAAGGTTTTTTACGGTTTAGACCATTGAATACTCGATAAGCCATGTTCTGTACCATTGTACTCCAAACGGCGGTCAACCTCGTACGCAGGTTGTAATCATCTATCTACAAGTATTACCTTGTCCCTTGTTCGGTTGAATTCCCTACTAAAGGATGCCCCTACCATAATTTGGGTTGCTCACTCGTGGGGTTTACCTCGTTCCACCTAAAATGTTTCCAATTTAGCTACGTCACTGTGGCACTTTCAAGGATCGTGTTCCATATCCAATGGACTTAGGAATTTCCCCTGCCGTTAACCAAAATTGGTTACCTTGACTTATGAATTCGTCAAGCACGAACACTACAAACATCTCAGTTTGTGTGAGCATGGACTTTCCTCTGCTTGAATAAACAAACAGCGATTACATGAGTATTCAATTATTATCTAGAATTTAGTATAGCATATTCAGATGGAATTTTCACTGGTAAATTAAGTAAGTTTAAGACTCAGCATTAGCAAATTTATTTCCAAATACAGCCTTCTCTAAATTCGATAGACGTTTTAATATATCATAATTTACTTGATGATTTGTATTCCCTGATCTCGTTCTTGTTTGTTCCGTAGAGTGTTTTTTTAGCTGGTCATTCTCTTTCTTAAGTCTTTCTATTTCCTGTTGGAAAGCCTCATAATCCTGAATAACGGCATCTAAAAATTCATCTACTTCTTCTTGATTATAACCTCTCATAGCTGTTTTAAAATCTTTTTCTAAAATATCTTTCCCTGTTAGCTGAACACGACTTGGACTCATGATATTCTTCACCTCATATTTTAAATATAATTATTTTTTCCAGATGTCAAGTTTCCTATTAACAATGTTATTATACTATATGTACATAGCCTATTATTTATTATATCAAAAAAATAAGAAGCTGGAAAACAGCTTCTTATTTAACCATAGTGAAAATCACTTTAAGGATCATCATTTTAACCGATTACATGCTAGTTTATGTATTTTTACTGTAAATCTTTTGGCTGAAATGAGAATGGTAATAAATCCTTCATCTTTACTGATTTTACATCATCATGAAGGTTTGTTAAATGTATCATCATGTCACTATTAAAAAATTCACTCATCACTTGTCTACAAGAACCACATGGCGGTACAGGTCTTTCTGTATTGGCAACTACAGCCATCTCTTCAAAATCTTTCTCACCATCTGCAATCGCTTTGAAAATTGCAACACGTTCCGCACAGCAAGTAACAGGATATGCTGCATTCTCGATATTACAACCTGTATATAATTTTCCAGATTTAGTGAGTAAAGCGGCTCCTACTGGGAATTTCGAGTATGGAACATATGCCTTTTCTCTTATTTTCTTTGCTTCATCTATTAGTGTTGTATAAGACAATTCCACTTCCCCTTTCCTATTTTCAGTGGAATGTAATTATATACAAATACAGGATAATTGTAAAGCGATTACAATTATCCTGTATTACAACTATGATAATTCACGTAACAATTGATCAAATATATAAAGAACAGAATTGTGTAATTCCATGTATCGCTTACGCTTCACGTCAACATAGTAACTATGCATTAATAAAAGCTCCATATTTTCTCTAGTCGAAGTAATTTGATGAGGATGTACGTTGATTTTTTTATCTTTAATAATAGCTAAAGATTCTTCTTCCCATTGACCCAGTAATTCGTAAATAGGTGTAGTTCTTTCTTTGACCATATTAAAAAAATCTTTATCTTTTCTACTTTCCGGTGGTTGATTTTTTTCATAAACATCTTTCAATGTATTTAAATGTTGCTTTAATTGCTCTGTAAGTTTAATGTTAGACATTTCCTAAAACCGCCTTTTCATTTGTTCATATATAACTTTATCACGTTATACTGAATAAGGCACAAATTTAATTTGACTAAGAAAGTTTTTTGCTCGGAAATGTGAAAGAGGGTATTTTTATTCCCTTCATATTGTCATTAACTTCCATAAATAAGCTACGAGTTAAGTAAGCGGATTGCTGTTGTTTTTTAAAATCAATAGCAATTTCATGATCTATCTTTAATGCTAACTTTTGCTCAATGATCCTGACTTGATCGCTTAAATACAATAAGGAACCTTCAAAATCTTTTTTAGCAACTCCGTGAACTTGTTTATTTTCTTTCGCTAACGCCATCTATTTCCACCCCTATATTTTTACTTGTTAAGTAATATGTTCGATAACGGAACTTCATCTCCTTCCTGTTCGACAAAAGAAGAAGAGATAGTACAAAACTAGTGTTAAAACTCATTAATTCACGTAAATAAGACAAACTAATCGGAAAGGAGGTTTTACAATGAAGGATAAGCAAAAAAATAAAAGTAAAGAAGAATTAAACGGTAAATCACTAAAACAAGGGGACAAGAAATTAAATGGTCCAAACCGCCCTTCTACTTAAGAGATAAACAAAACGCAAGCGCCCTTACAAGCTAAACAGTCACGTCCTTGACAAAGGAAAGCATTTTTCTACGTGAGATGTGTTTCTCAGAGGCTTTTCTTATCCTGTGAAGTCATCAACACTAGGAAGTCCTGTCTGTTAAGGCTGGAAGTGGTTGTATTTGTATATGGGTTACTATTTAACTTTCTCAACGTAAAACAAAAGGATTTGCTTTGATGCAAATCCTTTTTTTGCTGTTATCTAAACATAGTTGCTTTATCCGAGTATGAATCTTAATAATTAATTGATGTAAAATGCGCAGTAACATATCAAAAATTGCTCTGATTACAAATTGTAAATTAATATAACGCTCCCTACACCTCTTCGGAAATACACTTCGCTTTCCGCGGGCGGCTGGTGAGCCTCCTGTGGGAACAGCACGTGTCCGAAGACCCCGGAGATGCGCCTGCGTCTTCCAGTTACGCTCCGAAGCATGCTTCCTCGGCGCAAGGGAACGAAGAAGCGTATTCAAGAAGTTCCCTGGCTGAGGCCGTGCCCACGGAAAGCGAAGTATTCTGACGGAGCGGTTTTGTAGCACACTATTGAATTAGACTGTCAAAGTAAATCTATGCATAAGTTATGTCGCAGTTTATATAAATTTTGCAATAAACTTGCGAAAAGAGCCTATTTTTTAATCACTTGTTTAAAATGGTAATACGCTTGTAAAAGATTTCTTTTTTTATAAAATATTGATCCTATTCTTTCATTTGGTACTGTCTGAGCAGGAATTACCCAATCTTTTTTTATCCCCCCTAATTTATACCAGTCATTTCGAATTTTATCTTGATGGGTTATAACTGGATAAACTATCCTTAAAAACGGATTTCTAGAAGGTGGAACTGGGAGAAATTGTTCATAATCCATTCTAGATCCCGTATGCTCAACAGATTTAACAAAACGAATAATCTCCTGATAGATATTTTCGGAAAATATAGTTGCGGCAATTTGTTTACCTATTGAAATTCGATTTTTTATCTTTGTGAAACCTTGGACAAATTCTCCGTAAATTATTCCTGACCTTGTAGGAAGTAATACTGCATTCATTAACAAGAAGTCTTGGACTAAGTATGGTAATCGCATAAATACGTGATGTTTAAAGTAAGATTGATTAATTACAGGAGTTTGAATTACATTCTGTTCGTTAATAATTAAAGCAACCATTAATCGTTCCGTATCGTTTGTCTTCCAAAAATGGTTCCACTCGTTAATCATATAAGTGGAAACATTATATTTTTTTAACAAATAAAATAATGGTCTGTTGTACTTTCTGGATAATTTATAAACTAGTAGCTGTGGGAATGCATCTGAAAATATTAGCCAATTTGCTCTCTCATATGTCATAAACAACTGTGTTCTTTCTTTTTTACTTAACAAAGACTGATATGCTGGTAAGTATAAATCTGTCATATTCCATCCTGCATTTCTGGAAACAATACTCGCAACCAAAGCCCATTTAATTTCCGGGTATTGTAAGTAAAAATGTTGGTATGCTTTCGTACGTGATATGTTATCCAAATTATGCTTCTTGGTCATTTTTGTTATATAATATAAACAGTACTGTTTACTCCATTCTATATCCATAGGAATACCTACTTTCCAATTAAGCTATCTTTTACTTCGTAAAGTGAATGAGTAGTTTAGAAATTACAAGGTAGGTTTTTTCTGATATGATACTGTAATAACTAGGGGGATACAGCGTGAACTATCCAAATGGGAAGAGAAAAAGTCTTAATCAAAACAAGTTTAAACAAACTAATCAAGGGTATAGTAATCGGGGTATGTCACTTGAATCGGATATTAACGTAACAAATACGTATTATCTGGAAACAGATCAAGCAATCATTCATAAGAAACCTACACCTGTACAAATTGTAAACGTCAAATATCCAAAACGAAGTGCTGCCGTTATAACAGAGGCATATTTTAAGCAAGCTTCTACAACTGATTATAATGGTATATATCGAAACAAGTATATTGATTTCGAAGCAAAGGAGACAAAAAACAAAACATTATTTCCATTGGCAAATATCCATGAGCATCAAATAAAACATATGGAATCAATTATAAGACATGGAGGTATCTGTTTTTTTCTTATTCGTTTTTCTCCATTTGAGGAAACATATTACTTCCCAGCAGAAAACTTGTTTCCATATTGGTATGAAAAGCAAAAAGATGGTAGAAAATCTATACCATACCCTAAAATAAAAGAAAATGGAACAATTATCCCTTTTCACTATCAAAAAAGAGTAGACTATTTATCAATTATAGATAAGCTTTATTTTTAGAATGGAGGTAGTGAGCTATGGCAGATAAAGGCCAAACTCGTACTGCGCGAAGAAAACAAAAGAAATCAAAAAAGAAACCAATTTGGAAAAAAATACTTTTATTGGTACTCATATTGTTTATAGCTATAGGAATTGGTGTAGCAGGACTATTCACTTATTATATTGCCACAGCACCAGAAATTGATGCATCCAAATTGGATGTTCCACTATCTTCCAAAGTGTATGATAAAGATGGTGAAGTTATTGCAGACTTAGCCGGTGAAGAAAAGCGTACAAAAATTGAGTATGAAGAATTACCAGATATTCTTATCGATGCTGTAGTGGCAACTGAAGATGCTCGATTCTTTGAACATTCTGGTATCGACTTAAAACGGATCGGTGGTGCAGTCATTGCCAATATTCGTCATGGTTTTGGCTCTGAAGGTGCTAGTACCATAACCCAACAAGTAGTTGAGAAGTCTTTTCTAAGTCCTGAGAAAAAAATAAGCATCAAAGTACAGGAACAATGGTTAGCATTAAAGTTAGAACGAGAATATGAGAAAGAAGAAATTTTGGAAATGTACTTAAACAAAATCTTTTACGGTAGTAGAGCCTGGGGAGTTGCTCAAGCAGCAGAGACTTATTTTGGTAAAACGGATTTACACGAATTAACTTTACCAGAAGCAGCAATTTTGGCGGGATTACCACAGCGCCCTTCTGCATATAATCCGTTTGATAACCCTGATTTAACTAGATATCGAATGGAAACAGTATTAAAATTAATGGTTCGTCATGAAAAAATAACACAGGAAGAAGCGGATGAGGCATTAGAAGTTGATATTCCTTCTCTATTACGAGAAGAAAGACCTGAATCAGATAAATATGAAGCATTTATCCAACAAGTGAAAAAAGAAGTAGAAGAAAAATTAGACGGTGCTGATATTTTTTCAGATGGTTTAGAAATTCATACAACATTAGATAGTGACATGCAAGAATACGTTGAATTTTTATTAACAGATAGTGAGGAAAACCCTATTCAGTATCCAGATGATGAATTTCAAGCTGGTTTATCTGTTCTTGACACGAAAACTGGAGCGATTAGGGCAATTGGTGGCGGTAGGAATAAAACAGGTGAAGGTGGCTGGAACTATGCCATTCAAGGTAGTCGCCAACCAGGATCAACGATCAAACCAATCGTTGTTTATGGTCCGGCTATAGAGCATAATAAATTATCAACATACCACCAAATCAACGATGATAAGCCGTATGAAATAGGCGGCGGACGTACTGTTAATAATTTCGATAATCGTTTTCACGGCTGGGTTTCAATGAGAACAGCTATTGCTCACTCCTATAATGTTCCGGCATTAAAGACGTTAGAAGAAACTGGATTTGACCTTGCTACGCCTTTTGCTGAAAAATTAGGTATTTCACTTAAAACTAGACAGATTGGTGAAGGTATTGGGGGAACAGAAACAGAAGTTAATCCGCTACAACTTGCTGCTGCTTATCGCCCATTCGCCAATGAAGGTATCTATAATGAGCCATATGCCATTACAAAGGTTGTTTACCCTGAAGGGCAAACATATGAGTTTAACCCGGAACCAGAGGTAGTCATGTCTGAGTATACCGCATATATGATAACAGATATGCTAAAATCCGTTGTTACAGATGGTGGTGGTACTGCAGCCAATGTACCTGGAGTACCTGTAGCAGGTAAAACCGGTACCTCTACTCGTGAGGATGGTAGAGCGAAAGATTCTTGGTTTAGTGGCTATAGCACAAATTATACAATGGCAATCTGGACTGGATACGATGATAATAGAGCAATTGAAGGTTATTCTACAGTTGCACAACAATTATTCAAACACACCATGACCGAGATATCTAAAGACATTGATACACCTGATTTTGTCAAACCAGATTCAGTAGTGGAAGTTGCCATTGAAAAAGGCTCCAACCCTGCTGCACTTCCAAGTGATTACACGCCAAAATCTGAAATAGTGAAAGAACTCTTTGTTAAAGGAACCGAGCCGAAAAAGGAATCCGAGAAATTTGATCAATTAGATCCTGTCGAAGGTCTTAAAGCTGAATATGACGGAGAATCTGACTCCATTCGAGTTGAATGGAAGTATGATTCGGATGAAGATGTAATGTTTGAAGTAAGCGCCAGTATCGATGGTGGCCAAATGCAAAATCTTTCTTCTACAGAAGATACGTTTATGGAAATCTCTGAACTAGAAGATGGTGGAAACTATGAAATTCAAGTCGTTGTCGTAAGTAAAGAAGATGAATCAAATGTTAGTGAAGCAAAAACTACCTCTGTTACGGTTCAACGTGAAGAAGAGGAAGAGGAAGAAGAACCCGAAGAAGGAAATATTCCTTCTGTTGATGGATTAGATGCATCGTTCAACGAGGATGAAAACTTTATTGATGTAACGTGGAGTTATAATGGTCCACCGGCTAGTTTTGAAGTTGTCGTCGGACCAAACAATCAATCGTTAACTGTTGAAAATACTGGTGTTGAAATTAGCGGAATTGAACCAGGTATTACGTACACGGTTACAATCACCCCAGTAGGTAAAAATGGGGCCAACCAAGGCGTTACAGGTGAACCTTCAAGTATAACTATTGATATACCTGCAGAAGATCCTGTAAGTGATGAAGAAGGAAACGTGGAAGACGGAGAAACATAATACAGTTAGAGCGGATATTCCACTGGAATATCCGCTCTTTAACTTATTAATTCATTTTCATGCGTTTCTGCCCTTCCCTACACATTTCTAATAATGGGCACTCAGAACAATTGGGATTTCTTGCTTTACAATGATAACGACCAAAAAAAATCATTCTATGGTGAGTGGCACTCCACTCATCCATAGGTACTTTTTTCATTAATGTTTTTTCAACTTCTAATACAGAATCCTTCCATCTACAAATTCCTAGTCTTTTTGACACACGCTCAACATGCGTATCAACAGCGATAGCAGGTTCGTGAAAGGCAACCGAAGCAACAACATTAGCTGTCTTTCTTCCAACCCCTGCAAGCTTTTCTAACTCCTCTTTAGTATTTGGTACTTCCCCATTGTATTCATTAATTAAAACGCGACATAGTTTCTGAATATTTTTGGCTTTGTTTCGATAAAGACCAATAGAACGAATATCAGATTGAAGTTCTTCTAATGAAACTTCTAAATAATCTTCCGGTGTTTTATATTTCTCAAACAACTCTTTTGTTACTTTATTCACCAATACATCTGTACACTGGGCGGAAAGTAAAACGGCAATGACGAGTTCAAATGGGTTGGAATGATCTAATTCACAGTCAGCATTAGGAAACATTTTCTCTATTTCATCTAAACAAAACCGTATTTCTTTTTTATTTAGCATAGCTATTCTTCCCCCTCTAGCCAATTGTAATAAAATGAAGTATCCCTTTCTTTTCTTGTATCCTGTGTTTTGGATTGTTGGTTTTCATGAAACTTCTTGCTTGCATCACGGGCTTGCTCAACCGTATGGATTCCCTTTCGTTTCCATTCACGTAAGATACGGTCAATATACTTGAAATTTAATTTTCCCATAAGCACTGATTCTCTTAATCCTGCTTTTATTAAGGATGGAGAAATTTCGTCTTCATCTAACCAAGTATTTATAGTTTCGATCTCAAATGGAGACAAGGGTCTTCCAAACTCTTGTTCGAATAATATAAAGAGTGTACCTTCTAGTTGTTCATCCTTTTTTTCTTCCACAGTGGTATATAGCTTCTCCCACAATGGTTCCAATGAATAAGCTTCACTCAATTGCTTATTTTCATTTTCCAACTGTTCGATCGATAACATATTTTTTTGAATTAGTTTTCTTAAAATCTTTGCGCACTCTTTTTCATCAATTGTTAAGATTGAAGCCAATTCAAATGGTGTAGGAAAATTATTATGACCATATAGAAAACGATATAATTGTAAAATGACCACTAAGTCGGTTTCATTTAGACCTAATTGGTTATACGAAGTCAATAATTTTTCTGGAATTGGTAATTGATTTGTTAATATATGTTGAATTGGAATTGGTTTTGTCATCATATTACACCTCTTAGATAGTATAGCATGTTCCAACAAATATTCGACAATAAAATCCCTTGCATAATACGCAAGGGATTTATTCGTAAAGGTTAATTATTATGGGTATAAACGGTTTAACAATCTTGGGAATGGAATAGTTTCCCTCACATGATCAACACCTGATAACCAAGCTACAGTTCGTTCTAATCCCAACCCAAATCCGGAATGAGGAACACTACCGTATTGTCTTAATTCTAAATACCATTTATAAGCTTCACCAGTTAAATCATGTTCTTCATAGCGTTTCTCCATTAATGCTAGATCATCAATGCGTTGTGATCCACCAATGATTTCACCATAGCCCTCAGGAGCTATTAGGTCTGCACATAATACAACTTCTGATCTCTCCGGATCTGGCTTCATATAAAAGGCTTTAATTTCAGCAGGATAATTTGTAATAAATACAGGTTTTTCAAAACTCTCTGCAATAGCCGTTTCATGAGGAGCTCCAAAGTCTTCGCCCCATTCAATATCGGTAAATCCTTTATCCTTTAATAATTGAATCGCTTTATCATATGAAATTCTTGGGAAAGGAGCTTTAATATTTTCTAGTTTTGATGTGTCTCTACCTAATGTTTCTAGTTCCAATTTACAATTTTCTAATACGGATTGCACAATAAAGCTAACATATTGCTCCTGGATTTCCAAGCTTTCATCATGATCAACAAATGCCATTTCTGGTTCTATCATCCAGAATTCGATCAGATGGCGACGAGTTTTTGACTTTTCAGCACGGAAAGTTGGTCCGAATGAAAATACTTTTCCGAATGCCATTGCTGCTGCTTCCATATATAACTGTCCACTTTGAGATAAGTAAGCTTCTTCTTCAAAATACTTCGTATGAAATAACTCTGTTGTCCCCTCTGCGGAAGAACCCGTCAAGATTGGAGGATCTACTTTCACATAACCATTATCATTAAAAAATTGATAGGTAGCTCGAATTATTTCATTACGTATTTTCATTACAGCATGTTGTCTTTTAGATCTTAGCCATAAGTGACGATGATCCATCAAAAATTCAGTTCCGTGCTCCTTCGGTGTAATTGGGTAATCCACTGCTTCATGAATGATTTCAATGGATTGGACTTGCATCTCGTAACCTAGAGGAGATCTAGTGTCTTCAACAATTTTACCTGTTATGTACATCGAAGTTTCTTGTGTAATGTTTTTAGCGAGATTAAACGTTTCTTCCTCAACATCATTTTTTACTACTACCCCTTGCATAAAGCCTGTCCCATCACGTAGTTGTAAAAAAGCTATTTTCCCACTAGAACGTTTATTGGCTAACCAAGCACCAATTGTGACTACTTGACCTTCATATTCTGATACCTTTGCGATAGTTGTTTTCAAAAAAATTACCTCCAAAATCCATTATTAATTCTATTTTAAGATTGATGGTGAAGTACAAATCTTTTTATTCGTTTTGCAGCTTCAACGAGTTGTTCCATGGAAGTGGCATAAGATAAGCGTATATTATTTTGTGCACCAAATCCAGATCCGGGAACTATAGCAACCTTCTCCTCTGCTAACAAAGCAGCTACCCACTCATCTACTGATGAAAAACCATTATTTTTTACGGCTTCCGTAGCATTTGGGAATAAATAGAAGGCACCTTTAGGTTTTAAACAAGTAATTCCTGGAATGTCCTCAAGTAAATCATATAATGTATGTAGTCTTTCTGTAAATACTTTTCTCATTTCAATTGTAGAATCGACATCTTCCTCATATGCTGCTATAGCGGCATACTGTGCAATCGATGTCGGATTGGACGTTGAATGAGATGCCAAATTAGTCATCGCTTTAATAATTTTTTCAGGTCCAGCTGCATAACCAATACGCCAGCCAGTCATCGCATGAGACTTCGACAATCCATTAATAACGACTGTCTGTTCTTTTAATTCTGGTGAAAGCTGAGCGATAGATACATGTTGATCATCCGTATATATTAACTTCTCATATATTTCATCTGAAATAATTAAAAGTCCATACTCTAAACAAATTTCACCTAAACGTTTTAACTCATCTTCATCGTACATCATCCCTGTAGGGTTACTCGGAGAGTTTATAATTAGTGCTTTCGTGTTCTTTGTAATAGATGTTTCTAGCTGCTCAGGAGTAATTTTAAACTTATTCTCTTCCAGCGCATCTACAATTACAGGATTACCTCCAGCCAACTTCACTTGTTCTGGATAACTAACCCAGTAAGGTGATGGAATAATAACTTCATCGCCATCATTAAGTATTACCTGAAATAACGAATAGAGAGCGTGCTTGGCACCTGTTGTTACGATTACTTCGTTTGGGGTATATATTAAATTATTATCCCTTGAAAACTTATTCAGAATGGCTTGTTTTAGCTCAGCAACTCCTCCAGCCGGAGTATACTTTGTCATGCCATTCATCATTGCATTTTTAGCAGCTTCTAATATGTAATTTGGCGTATTAAAATCTGGTTCACCAGCACCTAACCCAATAACATCATAGCCCTCATTTTTCAGTTCTTTGGCTTTTGCTGTAATCGCTAATGTTGTTGAAGGAGTCAACGTTTTTACTCTGTTTGAAATATCCATTTTCTATCTACTCCTCTATTTAAAAGTTTTTCTTAAGCGTAACTGTTCATATTGCGAACCGTCATAAATGGATACATAATCCATTACGTATCGATTCGAATCGTCCGTGTATGTAATTTCCCATAGCGGATTTTCTTCAATAATAGCTGGAATAATCTTGATCAGATTACAATCATTGCAATTATTTTGCCAGTCACGTTTAATGGAATCATGAGAAAGAATATCATCTTGATCAATAATTATATATTCATCTTTTTTTTCCTTATCTTCTGTTATCGGTACAAAAACAAATTGCTTGATATCCTTGTTGGTTTTTCCAGAAACAATATGATAATACTCGTTACCATGAAAACGGATGATATCATTAACTTCCACTATATCTGTGGAATCAATGACCTTTTCTTTTGTTTCTGCAAATCCCTCTGTTTTGTTATTTAACATACTTTGATAAAAGAAAACACTATAAATTATACAAGAAATTATCGCAACACCTACAACTAAAAAGCTCCATTTTAACCATCGAGGTACGGTTTTGCGTTCATTTCTAAAATGATAATTCATTGTTTTACAAACAACTTATGATACGAGACTTGTGAATGTTGGAGCTTTTTATTTACCATTTTTATTGTAACCATTTTTTACCCTCCAGTAAAAATGCTGTTTCTTTTATCATATATTGTTAATCATATATTGCAATTCTAAGCTAATACTAAACCTAACGTTGAACATAAGAAAGGTAAAATACACTAATAAAAAAGTATTATTAGACGTATTAAGTCTTCGTTTATATTTCAACTAAAATTTTTCTAACCCATACCATTTATTTTACAATACTGATGCAATGTCTGCATCAGTATTTTTTATTTCCTTGTCTAAAACCAATCTTGAGCCCGTTTCATTAATTCGTGGGTTGATTCAAATGCAAGAGGAACTTTTGGTATAGAATCTGTAAAATACTTGCCATATCTTGCTTTAACTATTCTTGCATCACAGACAAACACAATTCCACGATCAGTCGAGGAACGAATTAGCCTTCCAAAACCTTGCTTAAATCGAATCACCGCATTTGGTAATGCTAGTTCGTAAAAAGGATTTCCTTGTTGCTCTCGTAAATAATTTGCCTTTGCTTCATATGTTGGATGATTAGGCGGCTGAAATGGCAACCGTACAATCATTAAACAAGATAAATCATCACCAGGGATATCTACACCTTCCCAAAATGAACTCGTCCCAAATAAAATTGCTTGATCGAAGGTTTGAAAATTTTTCTTTAACCTTGACCTGCTTCCACTTGTTATACCTTGGGCGATTAATACGTATTGATCCAATTCCATTAATTCCCTAATTAGTTCATATGCACGTTTCAACATATCATAAGAAGTAAAAAGTATCATCATTCTTCCACTTGTGATCTCAGCTAATGACAGAATAGCTTCACAAGTAGCATAAATAAAATCATCCATATTTCCTTTATTTATATCCGGAAAATCATTTGGCACCATTAACCTAACTTGATTTTCATATGAAAAGGGTGAACCAATTTGTTTCGTAGTCAAACGCTCACTCGGAATCCCTAATCTTTTTGTAATAAATGAAAAGGAATTTTTCATCGTTAACGTTGCACTGGTTAAAATAACACTTTCTTTTTCATCAAAAAATAAATTTGCTAAAGTATGAGAAATATCCCTAGGCTCACTATATAAATATACTGCATTTTTAGCTCCACTTGCTTCTATTTCTACCCAATTAACAAATTGCTCCAAGTTATTTTCAACAAACAAATGCTGTAGATCATCAATTAATTTTCGTAATTTTTCTATTTTATTTCTAATATCATTTACAGTAATATTTTCTTGGTTTCTTGGAACTATAGTCTCTAGAAAACGTATTTGTTCCCTTAGGAAATAATTAATTCTCGATGCCATTTCCGTAATAATGTTCCATTGCTTATCTGCTATTGAATCATTAGTAAAACGATACTGAATTCTTCCAGTGTCACTTCTGGCATATTTATCATGGTGTTTATTGAGAACATATTGGAATAATGTTCGAAATAACTCATCTACTTCATATTTTGTTTTAGCGATTAATTCCTTCCAACTTTCAAAGGATACCTGTTCTGTTAATGTGGTACTACCTACCATATCATTAGCTGTAGCACCAATACGATTTAATGTATATTGTAAATTTACATAATCTAACTTTAGTCCGTAATGACGTGTAGCCGTCTCTTCAAAATGATGTGCTTCATCAATAATTACTTTACTGTAAGTTGGAAGATATTGATAATCATGGAATATATCTGTACATAATAGAGCATGATTGGTAATTAATATATCCGCATCACTTGCTCTCTTTCGTGCCCTTTGATAAAAGGAATATTCAAGATCACCGTCTGAATCAGTTGATACTTTTTGGTAAAACAAATACCCACTAGATGGTAGATGTAATTCATCAATATCTCCAGTTTCCGTTTCTGTTAACCAAACTAATATCATTGCTTTTGTTAACGTAATATCATAGTTGTCCTGTTGAACATTAGCAATCTCTATTGCAAACTTCTCTAAATCGAGATAATGCTGCCTCCCTTTCAGCAAGGCAACTTGAAACGGAAAAGGAACAATATCAGTAATTAATGGAATCTCTTCTTCTAACAGTTGGGACTGTAACTGTGTAGTGAATGTGCTAATAACTATCCTCTGCTTATACGTTACAGCTTCGAAAACTGCTGGTAATAAATAGGCTACAGATTTTCCAGTTCCTGTTTCCGCTTCAATGATTGCATGATTCTTTGAACGAAATGTGTCATATATACATTCAGACATTTGACGTTGACCAGTTCTCTTTTCATAATTTGGTAAAAGATTAGCCATCTTACCATTTTGCTCATAAATGCTATCTAAATAACCACCAAACGAATGACATGAACTTTCAGCACCTTCATTAATTTCGTGAAAAGCTTTATAAGCTAATCCTTTGCATATGGAAAACCGGTTATCTTGGTTTGCAGAATAAGTTAATCGCTCTTTCTGGTTATGGAGTAATTCGTAGATATCAGATTTAAAAGATTTCTCCAATTTTAATAAATGCTCCACGGTTTCAAGTGGAAGAGATTCCATTTTTCTCCTCAGTTGAATAAAAAGTTTTGCTGTAACAATCGCATCTGATAACGCACGGTGCGGATCATGATGAATTATATGTAAATATTCTGCTAATTGACCTAATTTATAACTAGGTGCTTGTGGGTACATAATACGTGTTAGTTCGACGGTATCGATTACTGGATTATTCAGTTGATTCATACCAACAGATTGTAACTCTGCGTTTAAAAAACCTAAATCAAAAGGAACATTATGAGCAATTAAATAACTGTTTTTAAAAATTTCTACGACATCACTTGCCATTTCCTCAAATAATGGCGCAAATGCTACATCACTATCTGATATGCCAGTAAGCTTAGAAACAAATGGTGGGATCGGCTTATTCGGTCGGAGTAATGTTGAAAATTCATCAACAATTTCGTTGTTTTCAATAACAACAATCCCAACCTCGATAATCTGATCGATATTGGTACTATTTCCTGTAGTTTCTAAATCAACAACTACATACCTATCCATTTCCACCCCCACCTTCCAAATATATTTTCTCTCTTTATTTTTAACATAATCAAAACTCTTATCATAATTTTTGATAAGAGTAGTTCTTAATCACTTTTATCACATACATCACGAATGGAACCAATCAATCTGTGCTGAATATAATTTTTCAATTTCTCCATTATCATTGGTTATTAGTAGCGCACCATCTTCTGCAATTCCTGAAAACGTTGCAGTCCACTGATTTTTCAACGTTGTTATTTGAACATTCTCACCAATTTTAAAGCTGTGACTTTCCCATTTCTTTTTCACTTTGGAGAAGCCATCTTTTATATAGGCATCATACTCTTGCTCAAAAGTAACTAATATTTGTTGAATTAAGTTTTTTAAATTGACCCTTTCTTTTGATTCTAATAATAAGGAAGTAGCTTTTTCTTGAATGTCACCCGGTAGGTCATTTTCAGTATGATTAACGTTTATTCCCATTCCGATAACAACATACTGAATTTGATCTTGTTCCGCTTGCATCTCAGTTAATATTCCAGCTATTTTTCTTCCATTTATTAAAATATCATTCGGCCATTTTATTTTCGAATTCGTTTTTGTTTCTTTATTGATTACATCTGCCAATACGCAAGCGGTTAAAAGTGTAAGCTGAGGCGCAAGATATGGTAATATAGTTGGGCGCAAGATAATACTTAACCAAATTCCTTTCCCACGTGTAGAATACCAATGACGGTTCATTCTTCCCTTTCCATTAGTTTGTTCATCTGCAATGATTACCGTACCATGTTCGGCGTTTTCCTGCGCAACTTGGTGTGCAATATGCTGGGTAGATGTAGTTACTTCTTTATGAATAATTGATTTCCCTAGCCAATTTGTTCTTAGTCCCCATTGTATTGTATTTTCACTTAATCGGTCAGGAGAACTAACAATACGATATCCTTTTTTTGGTATACCTTCAATTTCATAGCCATCTTTTTGTAGCTCTTTCATGTGCTTCCATATAGCACTACGTGAAATTTGTAGCTTGTCCGATAATAACTGCCCCGATATATATGTATCTTTATGTTGCTCTAACAAATGAATTAATTTATTTCGGGTGGATTCCATTTTATCCACTCCTTCAATAGATTTCTATTATTATTTAATTTACCGAATACAACTTCTTTTTCCAATTCTTGAAGCTTATGTTGTATCCACGGACCGCGATTCAAATGTGGAAACAATTCGACTAAATCATTTCCATCAATATCTAATTCTTTCTTAGATCTGATCGGAAGTGTTCGTTCATAGGATGCTACTTCTGTCTTAGAGACAGATAAATTTTCAAATACTAAATTTACTAACCTTACGAAACCATCATGATATTCAGACGGCAATTGATATACTAACCACTGATTCAATCCATTCTTTTCATAATATTTTAAAGCATCAACTAAATGGCTTGCTTCCCTTCTCACCTTATTGGAGCACTTCCATGATTTGACCCATGTTGAAATACTTATGCTTGTTTCTATCATATAAAATAGTGCGAATAATTCACTTAAGGATCCCAATGGTTTTATTTTCGTTGAAATTTTGTCGATAATATATGGATGTTTCTTTAATATCGGTAGGTAGTCATATATTTTCGTCTTCTGTAAATATGCAAATCCATGATGGACATATTTCCCTTGGACAAGTTTAGACATTTCAGTTGTCATTCGTTCGATAGCAATAGTAAGGATTTGATGCTTCACTTGGTTCATTGCGGTTAACGTGTTCGTTTCAATCTGAAAACCCAATTGACTAGAAAAGCGTAATGCACGAATGATTCGAAGTGGGTCCTCGTAAAAACGTTCGACTCCGTTACCCACGGTTCGGATTACTTTTTTGTATAAATCTGCTTTACCATCAAATAAATCAATTATACATCCTTCCCTATTCATTGCAAGTGCATTAATAGTAAAATCCCGTCGTTCTAAGTCCTTATCAATTTGATCGATAAATTGTACCGTATCAGGATGCCTATGATCCGAATAATTACCTTCTACTCGAAAAGTAGTTACTTCATACGACACCCCTTTTTGCCTTACGATAACCGTACCATGTTCCATTCCAACTGGTATAACGTGGTCAAAAATCTCAAGAATTTTTGTAGGAGGAGCAGAAGTAGCAATGTCTATATCGCCTATTGGTCGCTGAAGCAATAGATCGCGTACACAGCCACCTACATAATACGCTTGATGTCCATTTTTTTCTATTTTATTAATGATTTCTTTCGCATCTATAAATGGACCTTTTAACATTCGATCACCATTTTTCTTCTGTTTGTAACATCTCATCATATAAATTAACATACTGCTTAACTATCATGGATGAATGAAAGCTAGATTGTGCAAACGCTAATGCATTCTTTGAAAAAGTACGAAGTAAATCTTCATCTTTTAAGAGGTAAATAGCATAATTTGCAGCTTGGTCAATATCTCCTAAATCTACAATATATCCAGTCTTATCATGTTGGATAACTTCTGGAATTCCACCAATATTCGTTCCGATGCACGGTACTTCACAATTCATTGCTTCTAATAATACCAATCCAAAGCTTTCTTTCTCTGACATAAGTACTTTTAAATCTGAAATAGAAAGTAGATCACTAATATTCTTTTGTTTACCTAAGAACAATACCTTATCTTTTAAATCAAGTTTAGAAACAAGGTTTGAGACACAAGAATACTCTGGACCATCACCAACAAGTAATAGTTTAGCATTAACTTGTTGGTTAATTTTATGAAACGTGTGTACCACGTCTTCTACGCGTTTTACTTTACGAAAATTAGATATATGTATAATAACTTTTTCTCCAGGTTGAATCCCGTATTGCTGTTTTAATGATTCTAGATCCTTTTTATAGTATTCTTGCTCATTAACAAAGTTATGAATCACCGTAATATCTTCTTCTACTCCTAATTGATCTCTTGTTTCTTCCGCTAAACTGTAAGAGACAGCTGTAACAGCATCAGAACGCTCTATTCCATATTTGATCATTTTTTTGAACGTATCATCTATACCTAAAACTGTTATATCGGTACCGTGTAAAGTCGTTACAATTTTCACATCTCTATCTGCAATGTCTCTTGCCAATATGGCACATATAGCATGAGGCATTGCATAGTGAACATGTAATACATCCAGCTCTTCTCGGTCAATAACCTCAGCCATTTTAGTAGCTAATGCTAAGTCATATGGCGGATATTGAAAAACAGGATAATGATTAACGTCAACTTCATGATAATAAATAGAAGGATAAACACGATTCAGTCGAAATGGTAAGCTTGAAGTTATAAAATGAATTTCATGTCCAGATTCGGCTAATAATTTACCTAACTCTGTTGCAATAATACCAGAGCCACCCACTGTCGGGTAGCATGTAATTCCTATTTTCATTTGTCACTATCCTTTTTATTATTTTACATTCTCACGCCATTTAAGATCGCCTCGTTTTAATCCGTGGATGATTAGCTCTGCTGCTGCAATATTCGTAGCAAGAGGTATCAGATGTACATCACATAACCTCATTAATGCACTAACATCTGGTTCATGTGGTTGGGCTGTAAGTGGGTCTCGAAAAAATATAACGATATCCATTTCATTACTAGCAATCATGGCGCCAATTTGTTGATCTCCACCTAATGGGCCGGATTGAAAACGATGAATTGGTAGTTCAGTTGCCTCTGTAATTCTTTTTCCTGTCGTTCCAGTAGCATATAGCTCATGATTTTTTAGAATACCTTTATAGGCAATACTAAACTGAATCATGTCTTGTTTCTTTTTGTCGTGGGCAATAAGAGCAATTTTCATATTCATCCCCCTAAACCTAACATATATTTGAATCCTCTTTAACTTATTTGTCTAAAATATTTTCCAAACCATATACCAGTTCATTTAAATCGATAACATTTTCTACAGCAAATTTCACACCTGACATAAATGATTTCCGATCTATAGAATCATGCTTTATGGATAACGTTTGTCCACTACCTCCAAATATTACTTCTTGATGAGCTACCAATCCAGGTAATCGAACACTATGTACCCGAATTCCATCATCCACCGCTCCACGAGCACCTGGAATAATTTCTTCTTCATTTGGATGCCCCTGTGTTTTCGGTAGTCTTGTTTGTTTTATAAGATCAACTGTTTTTACAGCAGTCCCTGAAGGAGCGTCTAATTTCTGATCATGGTGCTTTTCAATAATCTCAACATCAGGGAAATACCTTGCGGCCATCTTAGAAAATTGCATCATTAATACTGCTCCTATTGCGAAATTAGGGGCAATAATACAACCGGTTTGATTCTCCTTGGAAATTGCGCTGAGTTCCTCAATCTGCGAATTCGTTAATCCTGAAGTACCTATTACGGTTCGAATATGACGTTGAATAGCGATGGTAGCATGATCAAAACATGCTTCTGGAACGGTAAGATCTATAAATACATCTGCTTGAACAGTGTGGAAACATTCCTCAGGATCTTCAAATACTGGAATTTTCAAGCGTGATAAAGTTGGATATTCTCTCATTTTTTCTTTATCATTCTTCCGGTCTATACAAGCAACTAATTGTAAATTTGGTTCATTTGTTACCATTTCAACTGCTTCAGTACCCATTCGTCCCCGTGGACCCGCTATAATTACATTAATCGCCATGGTTATGTTCCTCCGATCGGTCAGGTGAATCTTTTCTTGTCCATCTATCTTTGTCCCTGGTTTCAATTTTATCAATAGCAATTTGAAACGCTTCAGAGAGATCTATATGTAATGAATTCGCGAAACAAGTTAAGACAAAAATTATGTCTCCAAGTTCCTCTTCCATTGTTTTCTCATTTTCACTTGCCTTTTTAGGCTTTTCTCCATAATAATGATTCACTTCTCTAGCTAATTCACCGATTTCTTCTGTAAGTCTAGCCATTAAACTGAGTGGTGAGAAATATCCTTCTTTAAATTGAGAAATATACGCATCCACTCGTTTTTGAATTTCGTCGGTAGTATACATTTGCTTTTGAATGATAATTATCCCCTTTGCAATTATATTCTACCTTTATGTTAGCTAATCGGATTAAATTTGACAAATTTTTAAACCTAACTTATGCGTAATGATTTATTGTCCTTCCCTCATAAATTGATTATAATGGAAAAAGTGACCAATAATAGTAACGACATCTTAGGTTGAATGGAGGAATTTGATGTGATATTCGGACTGAAAATAAAAAACATTATATTTATCTTAATTGGCTCAGCAATCTTTTCTTTTGGAATCGTTCATTTTAATATGCAAAATAATTTAGGTGAAGGTGGATTTACAGGTATTACTTTATTACTGTACTTTGCCTTTAAGTGGGATCCAGCTATTTCAAATATAATTTTAAATATACCTGTATTGTTTATTGGATGGAAGTTTCTTGGAAGAAACACATTTATTTATACGATTATTGGAACATTAGCTGTTTCAATATTTTTAAGTATCTTTCAAATTAATCCATTTCCTACCTATTTACAATCTGATATGACACTTGCAGCATTATTTGCTGGGGTCTTCATTGGGGTAGGTCTCGGAATTGTTTTTCGTTATGGTGGTACGACTGGTGGCGTGGATATTATTGCCAGGCTTGTCCACAAGTATGCTGGATGGAGTATGGGAAAGACCATGTTCCTTTTTGATTTTGTAGTCATTGCAACATCCGTATTTACCATATTAGAGCTGGTTGAAGGAATGTATACTTTAGTAGCTGTTTATATCGGGGCAAGGGTCATTGATTTTATTCAAGAAGGTGCTTATGCTGCACGAGGTGCAACAATTATTTCTTCACAAAGTGATGATATTGCCAAAAAAATATTAAAAGATATGGATCGTGGTGTAACCGTATTGAATGGCAGAGGAAGTTTTACTGGAGAAAAACGAGATGTACTTTATTGTGTTATCGGAAGAAACGAAATCGTTCGTTTAAAAAATATCATTAATGGAATAGATCCCCATGCTTTTGTTGCAGTAAGTTCTGTACATGATGTCATTGGGGAAGGTTTTACATTAGATGAAAACAAAAACCCTATTGAAAAATAAGTAGAAACTTCTGTAAGTAGCAGGTTTTCTATATCCCCTCATTATTGGGCTTAAACTTCAAGTCTTGAAACGAGGTCTTGCTTCACATTATATCCGTGATTAAAAAAAATGGGATGATTGACATCCCATTTTTTTAATCATTATTACTCGCAGCAAACATTAAGATAAAACGGATTAACTCAGCGAGTGCTACTAATGCAGCAGCAACATATGTCATAGCGGCTGCATTTAAAACTTTCTTTGTTTCTCTTTCTTCGTTATTTCGAATGATTCCAGCTGAGACCATTTGCGTCATTGCTCGACTAGAAGCGTCAAATTCAACCGGCAATGTAACCAGTTGAAATAGAACTGCCACTGCCATGAAGATGATTCCGAATAGCACTAAATTAGGTTGGGTTAAAAGAAAACCAGCAATGATCAAGAATATCGACATATTTGACCCCAAACTTGCTACTGGGACTAATGCTGTGCGAAAGCGAAGAAAAGCATATGCCTGATCATCTTGGATAGCATGTCCTACTTCATGTGCCGCAACAGCTGATGATGCCATGGAATTTCCATGATAAATACCTTTGGATAATCGTACAACTTTTTTTCGTGGATCATAATGATCTGATAATACACCTTTTGTTTCTTCAATTTGTACATCGTATAATCCATTATCATCCAATATACTACGAGCCACTTGTGCCCCTGTCATCATGGAAGACGTTGGGACTTTTGAGTATTTGCGATAGGTGCTTTTTACTCTAGACTGTGCCCATAATGGTATGATTAGAATTAATGCAAGGTAGATTAAATACCCACCAATACTACCAAACATCTGTCATTCCTCCATCTGTTATAATGATTGTTCTTAAGGTCAATTTTAGTCAAAAATGGAGTTTTAGTCAATCATTTTATCCTTTTTTTGCTCTATTTTCTTCTCCCCTTTGTATTTTCTCCAACTAACGTAAGATAATGTAATTGCGATACATCCTCCTACAATAAAGACCCCCCAATAAAACGGTATCATTTCCGAATTTTCTTTAGAACTTTCCTCACTAGCTAAAACAGGATGAGCAGTACATAATACAACCCAAAAAAACACAATCCCTATGGCCCATCGGCTATTTATTCTTTTATGTTTGTTTATCATAGAGATCACCTCTCACAACATATTTATACTAATGTATGTGTGAGAAACAATTTATATAACAATCTAAATTATAGAGTTTTTTTCTTTCTACAAATTGTTAATTGGTATGTAATAAAGATCGATATAATACTTAACCAAAATGTAAAATATCCAATTTCACTCATGTATTCATTTAATGAAGAATACCTAGGCATCATTCCAAATACATAATCTATCACGTCATTGTGAAGTGTCCAAATTGCCGCCACAACTATATGATGGACTTTAATTTTGTAATAAGGAGCATAGAGAAGCCCTTGAATGGCCATTGCACCATGAGATATCATGAGCATGTATCCAGATGGATGTAAGGAGCCATTAATAATTAATGTCAACATATTCATGACTACTGCCCATACACCATACTTAAACAGAGTGACCATTCCTAACGCCTCAATGTAAGGTACATGTTTATTGAAAATGAAGAATAATAAAAATATGGTAAAGAACAAACTTGCAGTGGGGCTATCTGGAACAAATAACAAAAATTCTTTTGGTGTATCCACTAATTGGGGTTCATACCACATGTAACCATATATTGTTCCAACTAAATTGATGATAAATAACAAAATTAAAAAGCGCTTATCAATCAGAAGATACTTGATCATGAACGTTTGATCCTTTCTATAAGTAATTAATGATAAAAAACACCTTTACCATTGATTATGGCAAAGGTGCAATTATCATTCGTTATTCCTCTTGTTCATTAACAGACATAATAAAGTCTACAAGTTGTTCTAATTCTTCATCTGAACCTGTGAATTGATCAGGTGGCATCGTATTTATACCGTTCTGTGCAATATCAGCAACTTCTTCAGCTGAATATTCAATACCTACTAATGGTGGTGCAGCGCCCCCACCTTCTAACTCTCCACCGTGACAAGACATACAATTGGCTTCATAAACTGCATAACCTTCATGTTCTGTGTCAATTTCTACAGCGTTTGGTGGAACAGGTTTATTTTGTTCTGCACGTGTTTCCCAATCAACGTGTGCAGCCGAAGTATAGGTTAACCAAATCGTCGCAACTAATCCTAAGATCATCATAATATTAGCTATAGGACGTTGGTGTGGTCTTCGTCCAGGCCCATTGTCTAAGAACGGTGCTAATAATAAGGCACCGAATGCTAGTCCTGGCAATACCAAGATTCCCATTATAACATATGGTCCACTGGCAAATTCATATTTTAAAAGTTCATATAAGAACAAGAAGTACCAATCTGGTAGAGGTATATAAGCTGCATTCGTTGGATCAGCTACTCCCTCTAATGGTGATGGATGTGCTAATGTTAATGATAAGAATCCAACTAAGAATACAGAACCAGCCAACCACTCTTTTAATAAAAAGTTAGGCCAGAAAGCTTCTGTTCTACCAGGATACTCAGAATAGTCTTTTGGAATTTGTGATTTACGTTCGGCAGAGACACGAGAGTCACCGACAAACTTCATTCCTTTACCCTTATGCACAGCTTTCCCTCCTTTTTATAGTGGTCCTGAAATACCTTGTCTACGTATTAAAACAAAGTGTGCTGCCATTAGTGCAAACAATGCTCCAGGCAAGAAGAAGACATGGATTGCAAAGAATCTTGTTAACGTTTGTGCACCTACAATTTCAGCGTCACCAGCTAACAGAGTCTTCAAATATTCTCCAATAAACGGAACTTGTTCCGCAATTTCAAGTCCAACCTGAGTAGCGAAGTAAGCTTTGTTATCCCATGGTAATAAGTATCCTGTGAAACCTAGACCAAGCATTACAAAGAACAATAATACTCCGACCATCCAGTTTAATTCACGTGGTTTTTTATAAGCACCTTGGAAAAACACACGTAATGTATGTAGTAAAAGCATTACAATTACAACACTCGCACCCCAATGGTGCATTCCTCTTACAATTTGACCATGTGCAACTTCTGTTTGTAAGTAATAAACAGATTTCCATGCATTTTCAATATCTGGTACGTAGTACATGGTTAAAAACATTCCAGATAATATTTGAATCACGACGACAAAGAACGTTAAACCACCGAAACAATAAACAAAAGCTGAAAAGTGATGGGCAGGGTTAACATGTTCAGGTACCTCGTGATCAGCGATATCGCGCCAGATTGGCGTAATATCTATACGTTCATCTATCCAGTCATAAATTTTCTGTAACATAAATTATTACGCCTCCCCTCTGACATGTGCTTTACCAAGGTATAACATTCCATTTTCAACTTTATGATCATATAAATCTAATGGTCTTGTAGGTGGTGTACCTGCAATATTTGTACCATCTTTATAGTACCGTCCATCGTGACATGGGCAGAAAAACTGGTTTGGATGGTCTTCATTTCCTTCCCATGATACAACACAACCAAGGTGTGTACATGTTGGAGACAATGCCATTATTTCATCATTATCATCTTTAAATACCCATGCAGACTTATTAACCTTTGATTCATACCATCCATCCACCTGGTCAACTTTCCAATCAACACGTTGCGGTTCTGTTGTAATATCTTCCACAGCTAAGCCAACATTTGCATATTCACCAGCAGTTGATGGTTTTAATACAGGATCAATTGCCATTCGAATTGGTGAAATTAATAGTCCAGCTGCCATAAATCCACCTACACCTGTGAGAGTGTAATTGAGAAATTGTCGACGGGACACTTGTTGCTTTTCTTCACTCATGATTTTCCCCCCTCTTTACATTAATCACGGACAATATTTTATTCAGATTACTAGGACATTACCATGATAGCGTAAACTATCTGCTTGGTCAATAAATATTGCTATTTGTTACAAAAAGTTCTTATTTTACAGAGAAAATTTTATTAATTATGTAGATTTTAGTTATTTACCAATAAGATCGAATTAATTCTACGATTTGTTTAACTTGCTCCCGAATTACCTGTTGCATCTCGACTGATTGAACATCTCCAGATTGAAAACCTGGTAACCATATTAAATTTCCATTTAAATCTTTTTCATGTTTTTTCCACTTGGAATCAAACGATATAAAGAAAATATGCTGAAATGGTTGTTCCTTCATATCATCAACCCAGGCATTTAGCCTGTCCACCTCCGGTTCTTTATCGGCATTTTTAACGTAATAATAACTAGGAGTCAATACAATTCTACCAGTAAGTTCTTTTTCAATCTCACTTGAAAAAATCGTAAGTACTTCTGATGCAAAAGCGTTTTTCTTAACACTAGCTTCTTGTGATAAGTGAAAAGGTATTAAAGGCAAAATAATAGTATCAATATACTCTTTTGCTTGCATATACTTTTCCATATCGTGTTCGTTCCACTTCATAAGAACTCACCTTTCTGTTATTGTTAACCAATTTTCGTATAAGTATGATAATCCTTCTAAATCTTATCTTATTTAAACAAAAAAAATCAACCTATTACTATTTTATTTAGGTTGATTCATATGATCTTTATCAAATTTTTTAAGTTCCTCAACTAATCTATGGAATTCATCCTCACACTTCTTATCCAACGCTTGATCAATTTTCTTTATTAAATGTTTTCTTCGGAAGCTTTGGATCGAGTGGTCCATTATTTGCTTTGCAAGATCCTTGTCCTTACGTGTAATAAAATATTCATCCGGTACAAATGGGTTATCCTCCAAAACAGCTGCATAAGTTGTATTTTGATTCGCATTGCGAAAATTAAGTTGAACATAGAGGGTTTCATCTTGGTTTAAGCGAATATCATGAAAAGACTTTTCAGGATCTGTTGTTACTAAGTGATCCTTATAAAAACGAAACGGTACATCCTTCGAACAATGTGTAGAAATAATAATACTTCTAGGACAAAATTTGGCATCACGGACAAAATGAACATTTGTTAAAACTTCATGATGATTAATTAAATAATTTAATATCCAAACACTTTCTCTCTTTTTAAGTTGATAATTATTTAAAAACCATTGAATAAAACTCTTTTTATCTTTGATGGAAATAGGAGTTTGCATTCTCGGACGATTCCCTCCTCTATCATCCATTTTTAAACGAACCATTATTTATCAGCACATATCTTTTTATGACTTTCTAATGCGTTCAACATATTCACGTATCTCTTCATCTAAAGGTTGATGAACTAAGTATGATTCAAAAACGTTAACAGCTTTATCTGTCCTCCCTTCTTCGATTAGAAAATATCCATATTCTTTAAGGAAATCACTATCATGTTGTAAGCTATTATATGCTTCATTGTACTGATTTAATGCATCATCAAATAATTCAATTTCTCTGTAAGCACGTGCCAATTCCCATTCATAAATAGGATCATCCGCTCCTGTATGCTTCGTTTCTTGTATAAGTTCAACGATTTCACTTTGCTTATTATTTTCCTTTAATAATTCAACTAAAAATAGTACAGCTTCTTTATAATCGACATCAAGTGCAATCGATTGCCGTACATAATCTTCACATTCTGTGTCAAGCCCTAATTTATGGGCTAACCTCCCGGCATATAGAAATAACTCCTTATTGAATTCGTCTACTTTTATGCCTTTCTTAGCAGTATCATAAGCTTGTTTTATCAATTCCTCTGCTTCATATGCCTTGGCTAATTGAAAATAAGCTGAGTGATAATACGAATCTTTTTCAATTACTTTCTCCCACACATGAATCGCAATATCTTTACGATCCGCTTGAAATGCAGTAATTCCATATTTAAATAATGCATCTACATTTTCGGGTTCTTCCTGTTGGTATAATTCTAATGCTTTCTCATATTCGCCAACATCTGCATATACTTCAGCTAACCGCTCACGTATTGAAATGGATGCAATTTCATTCGTTTTCTGAGCAACTCGCTCATAATATGATACAGATTTATTACTTTCACCGATGTAAAAGTATAATTCTCCAAGTGCGAAATCAATTATAACTTCATTCGGACTAATTTGTTTTGCTTGTAATAGTTTTTGCTCAGCAACTTCATGTAATCCTTGTGCTTGGTATAAATCCGCTAATTGGACCAAGGCCTGTGTATAAGAGTCGTCTTGATCGTTAACCTCACTTAGTAAATTAATAGCTTCAACATCATTCTCTTGTTCAATGAATATATCGGCAAGCATTAATTTTAAATCACTTTCTTCTGGGAATAGCATAAGCAAATCCTGTAAAATACCCTTCGCTTCATCAAGTAATCCCCATTGTATAAAAAGTTCAGCAATCGTATATTTTTCGTCTTCATTTGCATTTGGAAGATAATTTTCTAATTGTTCTATTGCTTCTTCATTTTGATTGTTTTCCATTAAAGAAATAGCTCTCATTATCGTATCCATGTAAAAAAGTCCTTTCTTCTAATACAAGATTCAATTAAAGTTTAAACCTTCCACTAACTTATGTAAAATAAGAGAACCTCAATATGCTGAGATCCTCTATGCGGTCAAGAAATTAGTTTTTTATAGTCTGCAAAAAAACTAGGATAAGATATAGCAATTGAATCGGTGTCATCAATTGCAATTGGATCAGATGCCATAAGTGAAGCAATAACACTCATCATGGCAATGCGATGGTCACCATAGGAGGAAACTTGACCACCTTTTAACGTTGTTTTTCCATGTATAATCATCCCATCGTTTGTTCCTTCAATGTTTGCTCCTAGCTTTTGTAGGACCTCCACAATGGCACTAATTCGATCAGTCTCTTTAATTTTTAACTCCTCAGCATCTCGGATAATAGTGGTGCCCTCTGCCTGGGTGGCTAATAATGCGATTATTGGAATTTCATCAATTAATCTAGGAATTATTTCTCCTTCAATAATAGTAGACTGAAGAGGTTGAGAACATACTGTAACGTCACCAATTCTCTCGCCATATAATTTCTTTTCATTAGAAATTTGAATGCTTGCCCCCATTTTTATAAGAATATCAATAATTCCAGATCTTGTTTCATTTAGTCCAATACTTTTTAATGTTATTTTACTATTTGGTACTATAGCTGCGGCAACCATGAAAAATGCTGCTGAAGATATGTCACCCGGAACATTTATGTCTGTTGCCCGTAAAGGTTGTCCTGGTATTACTGTTATCTGATCCCCATTTTTAGTAACGTTTATTCCGAAAGCGTTTAACATATTTTCCGTATGATTCCGTGTAGGCGTTTGCTCGATAATGTGTGTCGGACCATCTGCATGTAGCGCGGCTAATAAAATGGCAGATTTTACTTGTGCACTTTTCACAGGCATTACGTATTGTATACCTTGAAGCCGTTGACCGTGTATGGCTAAAGGCAATAAATTACCAGTATCTCGGCCTATTATATGCGCATTCATTTCTTTTAATGGGTTTACTACCCGTTTCATAGGACGAGTAGATAAGGATTCATCACCATACACTGTTGAAAATATTGGCAAACTAGCTAGAACGCCGATCATTAATCTAGCCGTTGTACCAGAATTCCCAAAATAAAGTGGTTTTATAGGTTCTTTGAGAGAATAGTAGCCACCACCTTTTACAATTAATGCATTGTTATTTTTGATTATAGAAACCCCCATGGAACGAAATGCCTCTACTGTTCGCATACAGTCCTCACCATCTAAAAAATGTCTAATACGTGAAGTCCCTTCTGCCAGGGATGCTAGTATTACAGCTCTATGTGATATAGATTTATCACCAGGAACTTCAATTTCGCCGTGAATTGATTGATTGACAGGCTGAAAATAATTCACCATATTTCTTCACTCACCCTTCTAATGGCCATACCAGTTCTGCAGTTTTGCAAAAAATGATTCTATATAACTTCTTAATGTCGTATCTTCTATTTCGATCAACACCGGTTTGGACATTTCTTCTAATAATACCATTTGAATTCGTTGGTTAGTGGCTTTTTTATCCATTTTCATCCGTTTCAGGAGTGCTTCGATACAAACATTATCCATATTTAAAGGATAATGATTATTAGTTAACCAAGTAAACAACTTATCTGCATGCAAATTAATAGCATATTCTTTTTCACTTACATCAATTGCAAATAATAGTCCGATCGCTACTGCTTCACCATGTGTTATAGAGCCATAACCTAATTCTGCTTCGATTGCATGGCCGAGTGTATGACCTAAATTAAGAAACTTTCTTTTGCCAGCTTCTTTTTCATCTTGCTCGACGGTATTCGCTTTGATTTGAATGCCTTTCTCCAAATGTCTAATCCGCTCGTAATTATCATTATGTGTCAGGTCTAGTTCCATTACATCCCATAATAATTTTTCGTCTGCCAGAAATGCCTCTTTCATAATTTCTGCATAGCCAGAACGTAGCTCTTTTAAGGGTAATGTATGTAAAGTACTTACATCATAAAGTACCATTATAGGTGAATAAAAGTTGCCAATTAAGTTTTTACCACTCTCATGATTGATCGCAACCTTACCACCCACACTACTATCATGCGCCAGGACAGTTGTAGGCACTTGCACAAAATCAATTCCGCGCATATACGTCGCCGCAACAAAACCTGCAACATCACCAACGACTCCACCACCTAAAGCGATGATTAAGGAAGATCTATCTAGGCCGTAGCGAATTGCCTGAGAATGAAGTTCATAGAAAGAATGTATACTTTTAGATTGTTCACCTGCAGGTATAATTGCTGTATGTACAGAACTCCCCTCTAATGAATTCGATAAATCATCTAAATACAAACGTGCCACATGATCATCGGTAATGATTAAGATAGAATCGTAACTTTTGGGTAGAAGCTCCTGTAATTGAAAGCGAATATTCTCACCAATATAAACTGGATAGGTATGAGTGTTTGCATGTATTAAAATACTGTCCACTAAAAACACCTTATTTCTTCACGATAATCTTCTATTGCCTGTTTCAGCTTAGGAAATTGATCATGAGGAAATTGTTCTAATATCATTTTAGCTAATTCAAAGGCAACCACATGCTCCATCACAACTGCTGCAGCTGGAACAGCGCAAGAATCGGAGCGCTCAATACTTGCATGAAACGGTTCCTTCGTTTCTATATCAACACTTTGAAGCGGTTTGTATAGAGTTGGTATAGGTTTCATCACTCCTTTAATGATCAAAGGCATACCAGTAGTCATACCACCCTCAAAACCACCTAAACGATTGGTCTTACGGTAGTAGCCACGTTGTTCATCCCAAGCAATTTCATCGTGCACTTCACTACCATATTTATGAGCGGCATCAAAGCCTATTCCGAATTCAACGCCTTTAAATGCATTAATACTAATAACGGCACCAGCTATTCTACTATCCAATTTACGGTCATAATGTACATAAGATCCTATTCCAGCTGGCATTCCTTCGACACATACTTCGGTAATGCCACCAATCGAATCACCGTCTCTTTTTGCTTGATCTATCTTATCCATCATTCGCTGTTCTATCTTTTTATCTAAAGTACGAACTGGCGATTCCTCAGATATTACCTTCTTGTCCACCATTGATAATTCACTCATATCGTCGGCTTGGAGTCCCGCAATTTCTTTTACATATCCGCATACTTCAATTCCTAAATGATGTAATAGTGTTTTTGCAACTGCACCAGCAGCTACTCGAGCAGCTGTTTCCCTTGCCGAAGAACGCTCCAAAACATTTCGCATATCCCGATGACCATACTTCAGTGCGCCATTTAAATCCGCATGTCCCGGTCTTGGCTTTGTAACGATTCGTCTTAGTTTCTTGTTACCTTGAATTGGATCTTCACCCATAATATCTGTCCAATGCTTAAAATCATCATTATGTATTACTAACGAAAGTGGTGATCCTAGCGTATATCCGTGTCTTACACCACTCGTAATTTCTACTAAATCCTTCTCAATTTGCATTCTCTTTCCTCTACCATGACCTTTTTGTCTACGTAGTAAAGATTCATTTATATTGTCCCTCGTTAATGGTAACTGTGCCGGGAGACCTTCAATTATTGTTGTTAATTGTTTACCATGTGATTCTCCTGCTGTTAAATACCGCATGACCTAACCCCCTCCATTACACTTTGATAAAACTATATCATATGATCATTTCTATACTGAAATCATAATATATCTTTCAGATAAGTTAAAGTGATACTTCCGTTAGAGAAATTCTATCATCACTACAAAATCAACGTCTATATGACAAGTGCCTTATATTTGAAACAAAACAAAATACTCTTACCCGTAACAGGATAAGAGTGTATGTTTCTCAAACTTTTTGATAGAAAAATGTATCAGCTAATTGAAATCCATATTTTGCAGGTGAAAATATTTGTTCCGTACTCCCTACAAATAGTACACCATTTGTGGTCAAAGCACTTGAAAAATCACGATATATTTTGTCTTTAGCTTCATCTGTAAAATATATAAGTACATTTCGACAAACGATTAAGTCCATATTTTTGGGATAAGGATCTTCCAATAGATTATGTTTTTTAAATTGAACAAGTTTCTTTATGGAATCATCAATTTGAAAAAATCCGTTTACTTGATTAAAATATTTATCTCTAATTTTTTCAGGCAACTCTTTTAATGCGGAAGATGAATACATTCCTTGTTTAGCCTTTGTTAAAACGTTCTCATCAATATCCGTAGCAAGAATCTTAACATTCCATTTCGGAAAATACTCTCTTAAGATTATTGCAAGACTATATGGTTCATCTCCAGTTGAACATGCCGCACTCCAAATGTTTATATTGGCTTTCGTACTACCCAGTAATGGCAATATTTTCTCGATTAATACTTCCCAACGTTTAGGATTACGGAAAAATTCAGAGACATTGATCGTAATACGGTCGACAAATTCAGCAAGTAAGTCTTCGTTTTTATCCAGTTCAGAATAATAAGAGTTAAAATTGCTAAAACCTCTTTTATCTCTCAACGTAGTAAGTCTACGTTTCATTTGTGCCTCTTTATAATAATTAAGATCAATCCCTAATCTTTTCTTGATGTTTGTTATAAATTCTAAATACTCATCGTTCATATTTCTGCCTCTTCGCTTCTTATAATATTAAAATGCCTCCGCAATTTAACGGAGGCGCTTTCTTTATTAATAAATCCAAGTATTAACTTGTTTATTGTATGATAAAAGTTCATTGGAATGGAAGAACAAATTAATTTCTCTTTCTGCACTTTCAGGAGAGTCTGATCCATGAATGATATTTTTCCCTACAGTTACACCATAATCACCACGAACAGTTCCAAGAGCTGCTTCAGATGGATTTGTTTTACCCATCATTTCACGTGCAGATGTAATAACATTTTCACCTTCCCAAACCATTGCAAATACTGGTCCAGAAGTAATAAAATCTACTAATTCACCAAAAAATGGTCTTTCTTTATGTTCACCATAATGTTCTTTGGCCAACTCATCTGTAATTTGCATGAGTTTAGCACCAACTAATGTAAAGCCCTTTTTTTCAAAACGATTGACAATTTCTCCTACTAGATTGCGTTGTACCCCGTCTGGTTTAACCATTATAAAAGTTTTTTCCACAATTACACCTCTTTTTTTATGTATAATTCATTTTGTAACCGTTTTAAATTCTATCAAACTTTCCGAAAAATAACAATAAGCTTATGACGTTCTTTTACCGATAATTTTAGCTATACTCTCTAACGTTTGTTTAGATTTATTATCTGGTAATTTATTTAGGTTGTCTATCGCTTTATTTAAATACATATCACTTACTTTATAAGAAAGGTCAATAGCATCTGTCTGCTTTAGAGCAGTGATTAACTGTGTCATATCCTTTTCTGTTACATGAGAATTGGCGTCGGTAAACGTTTGATGTAACAGTTGTGAAAAGGTTTGGTCCTTCATGCCGAGTAATACTGGCAAGGTAATATTTCCTTGAATTAAATCATTTCCCGCCGGTTTTCCTAGCTTTTCTGATGAAGATGTGAAATCTAATATATCATCTATGATTTGGTAAGACATTCCGATATTATATCCATACTGATACAAATAATTAATTTCTTTTTCCGATAATCCTGCGGTTATTGCCCCTAATTTACAACTTGTTGCAATGAGTAATGCTGTTTTACGTTTAATACGACGTAGATAGGTCCGTAAATTCTGATCCCAATTAAACTTATCTTTTATTTGCTCTATTTCTCCCAAGCTAACTTCCACAAGCGTTTTTGAAAGTGTACGATGTATGTTGGCATTTCTAAGAGTTGTAATATTTTCTAACGCTCTTGCTAAAATATAGTCACCAGTATACATTGCTACTCGGTTACCATATTGCTTTTTAATTGTTGGTTTCCCACGTCTTAATTCTGCATCGTCAATTACATCATCGTGAACTAATGTTGCCATATGAATTAATTCCAAAGAAATAGCAACAGTCTTGATTTTTTCAATTTGAAAGTCATTCCCTAATTTTCCAGATAGCAAAACAAAAACAGGTCGAATTCGTTTTCCACCTGCCTTTAGTAATTGGGTAGAAGCCTCTCGTAACACAGGATGATCAGCTTGGATTACTTCTGCTAATGCCTCTTCAATTATGTCTAAATCCCTTTTTAAATAACTATATGTCTTAGCTAATTTCATGTAATTCACCTTTAAGTTAAAAATACTATTTTTATATTATTTATATCCCATGTGCATGGCGGCTACTCCACCAGTATAACTTTTCATTTCTACACGAGAAAATCCCGCTTTTAAAAACATATCCTTCAATTCATTTTTATCTGGAAAATTTTTGGCTGACTCATGTAACCAAGCATACTCCTTATAACTTTTAGCAAATAATCTACCAAATAAAGGCATAATAAACTTAAAATAAAAATAATACAACTGTCTAAAACCAAAAAGTGTTGGCTGAGATGTTTCCAGGCAAACCACTTTTCCATTCGGCTTTACTACTCGATACATCTCTTTTAGAACTGTCATATAATCCGGAACATTTCGTAAGCCAAAGCCAATGGTTACAAAATCAAATGAGTTATCATCAAAAGGAAGTTCCATCGCATTACCATGAGTAAATGCAAGCTGATTATATTGGAGTTTCATATTTTTATCCTTTGCGACAGACAACATGTTCTCACTAAAATCAAGACCAATTACATGACCGTCTCTTCCTGTGGACTCTGCGAGTGCAATGGACCAATCACCTGTTCCACAGCAAACATCTAAAGCAGATGAGCCTTTAAATACGTCCATTCGTTTCATCACATCTTTACGCCATGATTTGTGTCTTTGGAAGGATATTATGGAATTCATGGAATCATATTTGTTATATATTTTTTCAAAAACATGATGTACACGTTCTTCTTTTGATTGTTCAGTCATCCTAATCCTTCTTCCATATGTATTATTCAAATTCCCTTTTTAAGGTTGCCATAATATGTTTCTTTAACACATTATGTTGGTTAGAAATCTCTAATGTATTGGTTTTAAGTTTTTCTATTTGCCTGGATAGTAACTGGTTGCAATAATCTTTGATAGAAGATATATCAGCATTTGTAGATCGAATATAGTTTTCAAATAAAGAAGCTGCCCCATCATCTAGTCTTTCTATTTCATGAATTAGCGTATTACTTAAAAACCATTCTTTTGTGAGATGCATTAATTCTTTCTGATTGAGTGCATCTGCTACTCGAATAATTAGTAATGTATCTATATAGTTCTTGTTATAAATAAATTCCTCTACTGATTCTACCTCTAAATAATAATTTTTCATTTTTAATTCATTGATTTCTTTAATTGCAGAAGCAAGCGTCTGAATGAAGCTGAAATCTTCTATTTCTGACAGTAATAAATAATATAGTCCACTATAATAATCACCAGCTAATACATATAATTGCCCTTGCACCGTATTTGATGAGTTCTCATTTAAATCATATTTATCAGGTACGAGTTCATGAGTATCCAGGGCGATCTGTACAAGCATTGTCGTGATAATATAGCGCTCTTTTTTATCAGAAGAAATGGGAGAATTATTTACAATTGTATATAAGATAAGTAACTTGTCTTCATCAAGCATGGGCTTTTGTATGTACTTTTTAAGATATGTTTGATGTAACTTTTCATTAATTAATATCTTAAGCTGCTGTATTTCAGATCTCGTAGTATGCAAAGTAATCACCTTAGCCCTTTCAAGCATTCCTTCGTGCATTAGTTATTATAGCATAATTATGTAAGTAAAATAATTAATTCTTAATAGATTTTCTTATAAATTGTTTATTCGTTCTTCATTTCTCCGTGACTCGTTTGAATAATAGCTTTCCCCCTAACTTTTACAGCAGAGGTATGTTCAGTAAATTGAGCGATCATTATCTCCCCTTCATCAAGTTTTTCCGAGTGATGAAATCTTGTATCTGATCCTCTTGTAAGTCCAATAACATTCACACCATCTTCTAGTGCCTTTATTACAAAGTAATCTGACTTTGAAACTGACTTTTCCATTAAGTGACCTCCTTAATATAGTATTATTTATTTATCATGAAGTAGAATATGTTCAGATAATGAAAAGAGGGTGCGAAAAACGCACCCTCTTTTACCCTATGTACGTATTATTTTACGCTATCTTTAAGGGCTTTTCCTGGTTTGAAAGCAGGAACTTTGCTTGCAGGAATTTCGATTTCTTCACCAGTTTGTGGATTACGACCTTTACGTGCTGAACGCTCACGTACTTCGAAGTTACCAAACCCGATTAACTGTACTTTATCACCATTTTTAAGTGAATCCATGACAGCTTCGAAAACTGCATCAACAGCTTTTGTAGCATCTTTCTTTGAAAGTTCGCTTTTCTCAGCAACTGCATTGACTAAGTCTGTTTTGTTCATGACATTCACCTCCTCCCAAAAAGTTTCGGGTCACATTGGAACAAATTCTATCATCATTTGTTTACCAATTTACCTACTTTTATACGTAAAAGTCACTAAAATCAAGTAGTGACAAGGCTAATATTAACTGAGATTGATACAAAATTCAACAATAAATCACTTTTTTTTAGGATTTTATTTATATTTAACTATTTTTATAACCTATTTCCTATTATTTTACCCTTCATAGACTGTACATAATACATAGGTTTTGATATAAAACCCGAAGTAAAAGCAACATGATATTCGCTTATGGCAGTCGCTTTCCTAGTGGGTAAATGTGGTCAGGTGGAGAAATGGATGAGGGAAAATTGGTAGCAAGCATTGTTTCCGCTCCGTAAGGTCTAAAGTTGTTGAGTCCCCAGAAAACAAAAATAGCAGCTTTTCAGCCGCTATTTTAGAGGTTTTTCTATTTACTTAAAGGATGATCGCAATTAATCCTCCAGATCCCTCATTAATGATTCGTTCTAGCGTATCTTTTAATTTATATCTTGCGTTTTCTGGCATGAGGGATATTTTAGCTTGGATCCCCTCTCTTACGATGGAATTAAGTGATCTACCGAAAATATCTGACTCCCAAATCGATAACGGATCTTCTTCAAAGTCTTGCATTAAGTATCTAACTAACTCTTCACTCTGCTTTTCCGTACCAATTATTGGTGCAAATTCAGATTCTACTTCTACTTTGATCATATGAATGGATGGCGCAACTGCTTTTAGTCGGACTCCGAAACGAGAACCTTGACGAATTATTTCTGGCTCATCCAGTTCCATATCTTCCAATGCTGGGGCTGCTATACCATAACCAGTTTGTTTTACCATCTGTAAAGCACCAGCAACTTGATCATATTCTCGTTTTGCAAATGCGAAATCTTGCATTAACTCGAGTAGGTGGTCCTTCCCACGGATTTCTTCACCTACAATTTCCTTTAAGATTTGATCGTATAAGTAATCTGGAGCATGTAGATCGATTTCCGCAACCCCATCTCCCATTTCCATGCCTGCTAAATTAGCCTTGTCAATATAATCATAGTCTGAAAAATGTCCAACTATTTGATCAACATCACGCAAACGCTTGATATCTTTTACAGTTGACTGAATTGCTTCTTGATAATTTTCACGAAGCCAATGATCTTCACGGAGGACCATTACCCAGCTAGGTAGATTAACATTAACCTCTAATACCGGGAATTCATATAGTGCTTCCCTTAATACATTATATACATCATGTTCCGTCATCGACTCAATACTCATCGATAACACTGGGATATCGTATTCTTCGGCAAGATCTTGTCTCAACATTTCCGTTTCTTTACTTGTTGGCTTAACGGAGTTAACAACCATAATAAATGGCTTGCCGACTTCTTTTAATTCTTCTACAACTCTTGCTTCTGCCTCAACATAATCATTGCGTGGTATTTCACCAATTGTTCCATCCGTAGTAACAACAACACCTATTGTTGAATGTTCTTGAATTACCTTTCTCGTACCAATTTCAGCTGCATCATGAAATGGAATTGGATCCTCATACCAAGGTGTATTAATCATCCTTGGACCATTTTCATCTTCAAATCCTTTTGCTCCCTCTACCGCATAGCCTACGCAGTCTACCAGTCTCACGTTAACATTCAGACCTTCTTCTACATTGACTGAAACGGCTTGATTAGGAATGAACTTAGGCTCCGTTGTCATGATTGTTTTTCCTGCAGCGCTTTGAGGTAATTCATCATGTGCTCTTACTCTTTCACTCTCATCTTCAATATTAGGTAATACAACCAATTCCATAAACTTTTTGATAAACGTTGATTTACCCGTACGGACAGCACCTACAATCCCTAAGTAAATATCTCCGTCCGTCCGCTTCGAAATATCTTTAAAAATATCAATCTTCTCCAAACGATCCCCTCCCGATCTAACTACAATATTAATAAACAAACTACGAATAATTGACATTACAAGTCTATGATGTTGTCCTATCAAAATATGACTTAATATGTGTAAAAGAAATTAATTTAATGGTAAAAAATTATCATTCGTAGTTTATAATCTCCTACAACTATGTTCTAGGACCTAAAAAAACCCTTGCAACAATATATGTTTCAAGGGAGATTATATGATAAAAAAATATTATAGTTATTTTATAGGAAAGGTGGTTAGTCCTGCATAAAAACAGGTTCCCCATTACGTATAGTGTAAGGGAAGGAATATGCTGGGACGAACGGTGTATTATTTGCTAGTAGAAAACGAATATCATCTCCATCCGTGTATTGATGTTCATACTGATTTAGTGCATTGTTTAATTCTATTCGATAATCTACATATAGTTTTCCATCCGTATCCATTATAATGGGAAGATTTTCAGCTGAATAAGGACTCGAAATGGTTAATGGTTCTTCATAGCCCAGCACTTTATAGTTAACACTGTAAAACCCATCAGCGATTTCCTCGCCAAATGGTGGATAAATATGTTTGTCTCGATAAATATCTAGTTGTACGTTAATTCTTCTTATTTCTTCCGTGATTCGCAAGTCAATTAATTTTACTTGCGGATCATCCTCTGGATTAATGATCGCATATTGATATACCCCACCATTTTCATATGCGTTTCCTGGTATTTCAGTAATTATGTTTTGTTCTTTTAATGCAGAAAAATCGATTAAATATTTTTCAAAGATTGGTGTATCATTTTCTTTTGTTTTTATTGGAAGAAGACCATTTGTTTGTTCTTGATACTGTTCGATTGCATGTTGAATCGTATTTAATTGTGCTTCATTTGGTACTTGGTTTTTTTCTAATTCTCCATTTGGATACAGGCATCCGCTTAAAAGTATTAGAATTACGAACAAAAAACTTATCCTTAAATATGTAAACTTCATTGAATATGCCTCCTATGATCTGTTAACCAGTTGGCCCACTAAAAACGATAAATATTATTATGATCGCTCCCAAAAATAATGAGATATATGCAATACTAGCCACAATGCCAGCCAGTACCCCTTTTAATTTATATCTACTCAGTAGTATGAGCCCAATAGCGATTATTAAAAATCCCATACCTGCAAAAGAAATCCACATATTTAACATCGATTGAGACATGTTTCCACTCCTTATGGTGCTATATTATTCCACATGGTATTATATCATATGCTTACAGCACTAGGCATCAAAAACAAAGAAATACACAATTTTGTCAAGAGAGCATAGAAAAATCCGGGATGAAGAGGGGCTATTCTCCATCCCGGTTGACTAAATAATACCCACAGCAACCCTATCTATGAATGCTTGTGCGTTTCATTTTATGCGAGTAGACACGAGGTTGTATCCTCACTTGCCCAGAAACGTCTATTTTTTAAATAATTGATTTAATGCGTTCATATCCATTGGTACTTTATTACTTGTAATAGATTGTACAATTTTGTCTTCCTTCTCTTTGGAAATTGGTTTATTGGCCATCTTCGCTAGATGACGAACCAATTTTCTAACAGTCCTTTCATCCGAAAAGTCTGCATTCTTGACTGTGTCTGCTACTTTATAAATATCTTTTGGATTAATATTCGTGTCAGCCTGTATTTTGTCAAAAGCATTCTTGTGTTTATTGCTCACGCGCTCGCCTCCTTGCTATAGTAATTCAAAATAGTATATGCAAGGATGGCATTTATTGTTATCGTGTATAGCGATTACGTAATAAGGTAGCCAAATCGTCCATTTCTTCTCGTTTATCACGATTCATTAATTGTTCAACAACATCTTTCGGTTTTTGGTTATTATATAAAATCTGATATATACCGGTAGTTATAGGCATCTCTACATCTTCTTCTGCTGCAAATTGATAAGCTGCTTCAGCAGTACGTACACCCTCAACTACCATCCCCATTTGATCCAATACTTCATCCAGGTTTTTGCCTTTTCCTAATAGATTTCCTGCACGCCAGTTTCTACTGTGAACACTCGTACACGTTACAATCAGATCGCCAACACCTGGCAGTCCAAGGAAACTTAATGGGTTCGCTCCAAGATAGGTACCTAATCTAGTTATCTCAGCAAGCCCCCTTGTAATAAGGGCTGCTTTTGCATTATCACCATAACCCAATCCATCAGATATACCGGCACCTAAAGCAATAATATTTTTTAATGCGCCTCCTAATTCAATACCAATAACATCATTACTTGTATACACACGAAATGACTCATTAAAAAATAGCTCTTGAGCAAGTTTCGCGTATTCCTCATTTATCGATGCTACTGTTACTGTTGTTGGTTGACGCTTTGCCACTTCTTCTGCATGACTTGGACCAGATAATACGACAATATCCTCATAGTTATAATTGTCCATTTCTTCATCTATCAACTGAGAAACCCTTTTTAAAGTACCAGGTTCTATTCCTTTTGATGCATGAATGATACGCACAGGGTTCTTAACGATACGATTTAGATTATGACAAACTTCTCTAATTGCTTTCGTTGGAACAACTAGAACTACATCTGTAACACCGTTTAAAGCTGCTTCTAGATCAGAATATGCTTTAATCTTTTCAGGAATCATAATTTCCAAATACTTATCATTCTTATGAGTGGAATTAATTTTCTCCGCTTGATCCTTGGAATGTGTCCAAAGACGCACATCATGTCCATTATCAGCTAATACTATACTTAATGCAGTCCCCCAACTACCGGCACCTAAAACTGCAACTTTAGACATTATTATTTCCCCCTTATTGACGCTTTCGTGCAAAGATTTTTATTGGTGTTCCAACAAATCCAAAGGCATCCCTAATCTTATTTTCCAGAAATCGTTGGTACGAAAAATGCATTAACTCCGGTTCATTGACAAAAACAACAAAACTAGGCGGTTTTACAGCTACTTGTGTAGCATAAAGTACCTTTAAACGTCTCCCCTTCAAAGTAGGAGTAGGATTCATGGCAATCGCATCCATGATCACATCATTTAATACATTTGTTGGAATTCGCTTGGCATGATTTTCACTTGCCACTTTTATTGCTGGTAATAATGTATGCAATCTCTTTTTGGTTTTTGCAGATAAAAATACAATCGGTGCATAGTCAAGGTATTGAAAATGTGCTCTGATCTTTCCTTCAAATTCCTTCATTATCTTTTCATTTGTCTCGACTGTGTCCCACTTATTTACAACAATGACTATTGCTCTTCCAGCATCATGTGCATAACCTGCAATTTTTTTATCTTGTTCGCGTATCCCTGTATCCGCATCAATTAAAACTAAAACGACATCGGATCGTTCTATTGCTCGGAGTGCTCGCAAAACGCTATATTTCTCTGTCGTTTCATAGACTTTTCCTCGTTTACGCATTCCAGCTGTATCAATGATGATATAATCTTGGTCATCTTTATGTAATTTTGTATCGATAGCATCTCTAGTCGTACCTTCTATTTCACTTACAATAACCCGTTCCTCATTTAACAATGCATTTACTAATGAGGACTTCCCGACATTTGGTCTACCTATAAGACTGAATGAGATCGTTTCATCATCGATTTCCTCCATTTCGGATTGAGGGAATTGCTTAACAACCTCATCAAGTAAATCGCCTAATCCTAAGCCATGTGCACCAGAAATTGGGAATGGTTGACCAAATCCTAAGGAATAGTACTCATATATTTCATTTCGCATCTCTGGATTATCGATTTTGTTAACTGCCAAAACAATAGGTTTATTAGATTTGAACAACAATTTCGCAACCTCTTCGTCGGCTGCTGTTATTCCTTCTTTTCCATTCAATATAAAAATAATTACATCAGCTTCATCAATAGCAATTTCCGCTTGCTGACGCATTTGTACCAATAAAGGTTCATCTCCAATTTCAATACCACCAGTATCAATTACATTGAATGACTTTGTTAGCCATTCAGCTTGTGCATAAATTCTATCCCGGGTAACGCCTGGTATATCCTCTACGATTGAAATTCTTTCTCCTACTAACCGATTAAAAATGGTTGATTTACCTACATTCGGTCTCCCGACAATTGCAACTACAGATTTCCTCATGAAAGGGACATCCTTTCTCATACTTTTCTTTACATTTTATTATATTATACACCTTTCATATATCCCAGATGTCACGAACTCTAATTGCGTGTACATACCAAGAAAACAAAAGTTCCACAAGGCATTAACCCCGATCCTTAAAACTACCATTCCGGAAAGCATCCTTCCGCTGAATGGAGTTTCATCTTATTCTAGCAAAAGTAAATGATATTAACAATTGTTTTAGTGTTTAACGATAATAAATACTTCATCACTTAACGCATGTGCTATCCCATCTGTAATGGCCTCTAAATTTGCCGCCAACTTTTCAAGCTCATTGTTATTATCACAAATAAATATGGGAGCACCGCCTGAGATTCTCGATCTATCTGTAGTAATGACAGCCAAAATTGCCTTTTCTAGTTTCATGAATTACTTGGCCTCCTTATTATGCACCTTGGATTGGGAGGGCATCCTTATAGCATTTTCCAACACTGGAACTGCACCAATTATTTTTTTCGCTCTATCTACGTCTCTTATTTGAGGCAAAATAAATATTCCAATTCTGCCATCATCAAGGTCTCTTTTAATTAACGGCGTTAATGCAGGTGTTCCAGAATCACGAATAACACCCAATGAAATTGAAATGTCATGTAATATAGCTTGTCTTTGGCCTAAGTTGGCTATTGTCGTAATGGAATTCATATTCTTTGGTGTTAAAACAAACCCCATTCCATATTTCAAAATTTCTTCCTGTCGTTCTTTCAAACCGATATTCATAATATAAATGTTATCTACATAAAGACCCGCTCCATCGAAATGAACGGGATGATGATCAATATCAACAATTTCCTTCATGGTTGAACCACTTTGCAATATCTTGCCTATGATTAGGCTAATTATTGCTCCAATAATTGCTGCATAGACATTCCATAATATGTAAAACAATGTGCTAATAAATCCAGTTAAAATTACTAAATAATTTCGGCTTTCAAATGAAATAGCAATTCCTTCAATATACGTTTTTCCTCTTGGAACTAATTCATAGTCATCAATTTCTGTAAGTGTATTTCTCTCCATATTTCTTACTTCACGAAATTGAGTAGCTGCTACAGTTAAAAATGTAACAGCGGTAAATTCCATTTCCAATATTGCCGGAACAGCTACGGATCCTAATCCGGCAGCGATAAACCCTAACGATAGATGAATCACCTTACCATGTAAATAAGTTGGATATTGACGATAATCTGTTCTTAGCATAAACATACGTGCTACCGTTCCAGCAATAACACCAAATACAATTGGATAGAGATATTCATTCATTTTGCCACCTCAACGTTAGTTTTATAATTTCGTAGGATTAAAAATAGTTTTCGTTTTAATTTTCGTATCCATTCTATCCCTATAATGATAAATAAGATGAGTGACAACGTATCAAAAAATATCATCTCACCTACTACATAAGAAATATAATAATTGGAAAGCATATGGCTATATAAAAATTCTCCACTACATATACCAACTAATGCTACTGTAATTCTTGGATACAGCCCTCTTACAAGAATACATATCATGAAAATGCAGATGAGCGGTATTAATACAAATCTTGGCATAAACAACCAAATAGGAGCCTGGCCTTCCCAGATTAATATACTTGCATAACCAATCATCATGGTAAACGTACAAAACATATGATAAACCATTCTTGAAATATGTGGAAAAAGCAAAAAACCCCCAATCAGTATACTGATAAATGTTAATGAAATATCATAATAATCAAATGTAAAGTAAGCATTTGATACGATAATAGACACTAAGATCCAGTACGAAAGTAAGGTTCTTTTTGTATTCTTTTTCATAAAAAAAGTTACAATTACCCAAAGCGTCCAAGAAATCCAATAAAAGTATAATCCATTGATCAATGTTCCCACCTACCATTCCTATTATTACTAACCAAAGCTGTTTTTAAACCTTAAAATTAAACATAATAAAAGGGCTTGTCTACATCCATCCACCATAAAGGTTGAATGAATGTAGACAAGCCCATTCTAAAATTCCACTTATTAATCCTTATTTAAATTTATTCAATTTATCTCCAATAATATCTCCAAATTGAAAACTTGGTTGATCTTCGTCTTTTTGGTATTGTTTATATTCCTTTTCTTCTTGCTCTTGTTCTATTTCTTTAATACTTAAAGACATCCGTTCGTCTGCTTCATTAATATCTAAAACCTTCACTGTTATGGTCTGACCAACCTCTAACACTTCTTGTGGGCTACCAATATGACGATTAGCAATTTGTGATATATGAACTAAACCTTCTACATTTGGAAGAACTTCGATGAAAGCACCAAAATTCACTAAACGTTTAACCGTCCCCTCAACAGCTTGACCAATTTTAATTTTGTCTTCAATGTTTGCCCAAGGTCCTGGAAGAACTTTTTTACGTGATAATGAAATTCGCTCATTGTCACGATCAATTGATAGTACTTGCACTTTTACTGTTTCACCTTCAGATACAACATCCGAAGCTTTATTAACATGTTCATGTGCAAGTTGTGATATATGTACCAATCCGTCTATACCACCTAGATCAACAAAAACACCAAAATTCGTAATTCGCTGTACTGTACCTTCTAGTACTTGACCTTCTTCAATAGATTGTAAAACTTTACTTCTCTTAGCTGACGCTTCTTCCTCAACCACTGCTCGATGGGAAAGAATAATTCGATTTTGTTCTTTATCCAATTCAACAATTTTAACATCTAATTGTTTATTAAGATAATCTGAAAAATCATCGACAAAGTGCGCTTCCACTAATGAAGCAGGAATAAATCCTCGTATTCCAACATCGGCTACTAGTCCACCTTTTACAATTTCTTTCACTTCTGTTTGGAACACTTCACCGTTACTATATTTTTCCTCTAGATCTTCCCAAGCTCTATTAGAATCAACAGCTTTTTTGGAAAGAATAACTTCATCATCACTGAGCTTTTTTATTGCCAATGATAACTCATCTCCTACATTTACAACATTGGAGGCTGACTCAATAGAAAGATTAGATAGTTCGTTAAGTGGTACAATTCCTTCCGTTTTAAAGCCTATATCCACAAGAACTTGATTATCTTCGACTTTTACAACAGTTCCTTGTACTGTATCTCCTACATTTAATTCAGGAAATTCGTTTGTTGATTCACTCATATTTGCTTCCTCCTTAAGTTAAAACAAGTAAATTGGTAATTAATATAATTGCTGTACAATTCTATCAAATAAAAACCTTCTTATATAACTTCTAATAATTACTTTTATTTGTCAAGTAAAGTCAATCTATTTCATTAATTTTCCAATTTCTTTCATGATAACATCCGCAGCATCTTGTGGAGATATTTTACTTCCTCGTAATGATTCAAAATCAATAGGTTTTCCATAAATAACTTGCAGTCTTTTCAGTGGTTTATATGGACCAATAATTGCACAAGGTACAATTTTAGCATTTGACCGTAATGCGAAAAATCCCACACCTGCTAATGGCTTTCCTAATTGTCCTGACTTGCTTCGCGTACCTTCAGGAAATAACCCTAACGTTTTACCATCATTCAGAATATCTAATCCTTTTCTAAGTGCATTTCGATCTCTCATTCCCCGTTTTACTGGAAAAGCGTTAATATTTATTAATAATTTACGTAAAAATCCTTTTTCGAATAATTCTCCCTTAGCCATGAAATTTACGTCTCTAGTTGAAGTAATACCTACTACCGGGGGATCTAAATTGGAAATATGGTTCGAACAAATAATAACTGGCCCTTCCTTAGGAATGTTTTCTCTCCCTATTACTTGAATACGGTACAAAGGGTAGAATAATAACGAAACGACAAATTTGGCAAATTTATATAAGCTCATTTGCTACTCCCCTCTATTCCATTTTTTGATAAACCTCCGATAATATTTTTTGAGCTACCTCGTCAATGGATAATGATGTTGTATCAATTTCAATAGCATCCTCTGCTTTTATTAATGGAGCTACATCTCTTTTAGAATCAATAAGGTCTCGTTGTTCAATTTCTTTCTTTAATTCTTCTAAATCGGAAGAAAAACCCTTTAGAATATTCTCTTCATGTCTTCGTTTGGCTCTTTCTTCAACAGAAGCAATTAAAAATATTTTCACTTCTGCGTCAGGTAGTACGTGCGTACCAATGTCTCTTCCATCCATTACTACTCCACGTTTATTTGCAAGGGCTTGTTGCCGTGCTACCATCTCTTGGCGAATTTCCGGATGTTTAGCAACATAAGAGACATTATTGGTGACTAGTTGTGAACGTATGCTTAACGTCACGTCCTCCCCGTCTAATAACACACGTTGTCCTTCGTCACTCTGTTTTAATTCAATGGTAGTATTGTTCAACAATCTCGCAAGCGATGTTTCATCATCTAACGCAACGGATTCGTTGGTCGCCTTTAATGTAAGTGCACGGTACATTGCTCCTGTATCTATGTAAATATAGGTAAGTTTTTGTGCAACTATTTTTGCAACTGTACTTTTACCTGCAGCCGCAGGGCCATCAATTGCTATAGCAATTCTATTGTTTTCCATAGAAATTCCTCAATCCTCTCAACATGCATTTAGCGTTATTTGAAAAAACTTGGCAGCTAAAGCCAAGTTTCTTTCAAAAATACCTATTAATAATAACATATCCTAAAAAATTTGGTCTAATCTTAGGACAAATGTTAATCTAATTCTTTTTGCCTTTGCTCCCGTTGAACTTCAAAGCAATAACGAATGATATTCTGCTGTGATTGCTTTGTAATAGCATTGAATTTTAATGATGCGGTTTGTGCAGTATTGGTATGGTCAATAAGTCTTACAACTTCTCCTTCTACACAAATATATTGGTATTCTCCTGAGTTCATTGGTAAGACCATCCATACACTAGCTTTCATATTTTCATTTACCTTTACTCCATTCGGAATAATAAAAGATAGTCCACCACCACTAACATCCGTTGTTACAGTGGAAAAGGAAGGGAATGATTGGTCAAGGCTATGTACTGCCAAATCAACAGCTGTATCAACTCTTACATATTGTCTGCGTTGAACACGTGAAATATCATGTTTCTCTGGTATTTCTAAGGAAAGTGCGGGTACATTGAGTTTATGTTTTCCTTTAATAATTGAAGTAAAACTATATACCGAATTATCTTCCCCTACATAGGAAACTTCTAATTGTGTCCCCTTTCTTAAAACGGTTGTTTTTTTTGTTGCGATATTTATTGGATAATCAATAATTAATAATGTATCACTCTTTTCAATTACCTTACATTTATATTTTTCTTTTTTTTCAGATTTTATATATTCTAGCGTAAGAAGTGTCCCTATATTCATTATTTTCCCCCATATTATTACAATAGCATGTTCGATTCCTTCTTTTTCTATTATTACAGAAAAATGAAAAAAGGGAAAGGTCTATTGACCATTCCCTATGACAACCCAGCAAAGTTTATTTCTTTTCCGTCCATTCTTTCTACCTTTTCTTCGGTTCCATCCATTGCATTGATAAATATACGATAGGTGTCATTTTCTAATACACCTAAAAATTCATATACCAACACTTCTTCTCCTAAATCGTTATCAATAACAGCAAGAAATTCCTCTTGAATATCTACACTTGGATTGACCATTTCCTTGGCTTCTTCTGCAGAAATATCTGGTTCTGGAATTTCTCTGTCTTTATGATTCATAAAGTAATTTCTAGCTGTAACTCCTAAAATATCACCGTTATCTAAACCTACTTTTACTTCTATCGCATCTGAATACACTCGTACTCCATCTTGACTGTATAAAAAAGAATATAGCCCTGAATTATTATATTCCGTCGTTTCAAAGATCTCCATATTATCAAAATCATGGTCTTTAACATATTTTTCTGCTATTTGCTGACCTTCATTTAAACTTAATTCTTTTTCATTAATTGGTCGATCCACTAATAGTGATAAAGGATGACCTCCTTTTTGTGACATATCCATATAAGCGTTTTTATCTCCATCTCGATAAGATACACTGTATAGAGGGATATCTGCACCATCTCCGCTTTCAGTTACCCTGATCTTATCCTCGCTCTTTACATTAAATAATTCTTTACTAATATCTATTGCCTTTGACTGACTGATTTCATCCCCTTGTAGGTTCTGAAACTTATGCTCATTAGAAGATGTTCCAATTAACGCTGTATTCATATTACTTTCTGTGTAACCTTCTATTTTTTTCTCAACGGTTTCAAACCCGTCGATAATAGTATTATCTGCTTTTTCATCTTGTGTAGCTAGTGCTAACTCCACATCCATCCAGCGTAAATTATTTTCAATAACTTCATGTTGCACTTGTCTTAATTCATCTTTAATTTCTGCTGATTGATTATATAGTTGATTCAACGTCTCCGCTTCATCTTCTGACAACGGTTCATTCTCCAAATCTCTTACAGCTGTACGATACGTAAAATCACCTATATTAGAAAGAAATTCCTCTGTCTTGTTAAAGGGCATTAAAGTAAGTGGTAACTGCCCAACATCTGAAAGTGCTTCCGAAGTTAACCTCCAAATTTCAACAAATTGTGGTGATAATCTTTCTTTTGAATTCATTGCTAATGCGGTTCCAATCTTATCATGTAGTAAATCCACATGATAGGAAAGATCATGGAAAGATCGTTGGTATGTGTTTTCAGCTTGAACTAAAATGGCATTTTTTTCTTGATGTTCTTGGTAGCCCCAAACAGCCGTACCGACTACACCAATGGTTAAAACGGCTATTAATATCCATCGAATCATGTAATCACACCTCTCTATTTACAGAAAATATGTTTGCCTATTCGCTTGATTTGTGGTCTGCCCCAAATCCAACCAGATGTTGCTGTATCCGGATTGAAATAGTATATTGCATTTGAAGATGGGTCCCAACCATTGATCGCATCTAGAACAGCTTCCTTCGCTTTGTCATTTGGAGTTAACCAAATTTGCCCATCCGCAACAGCTGTAAAAGCTCTTGGCTCAAATATAACTCCAGAAACTGTATTCGGAAAAGTGGGACTTTCTACACGATTTAAAATGACTGATGCCACTGCAACTTGTCCCTCATATGGTTCACCTCGTGCTTCACCATATACTGCATTAGCCATAAGATTTATATCATTTTGAGAAAATCCCTGAGGTACATTAACTGCCGCAGTTGTTCTTTCTTCTCCCTCAGCCTCTGCTCCTGGATCAGTTTCATTTGCTGCATCTCCCGTGTCGCCAGCTTGATCATTTGGTTGTTCTTGTTGTTCTTGTTGTTCTTGTTGTTCTTGTTGCTGTTGTTGTTGTTGCTGTTTTTCTTTTTGGTTTTGCTCTTTTTGTTGTTGTTGCTTTTCTTGTTCCTTCTTTTTTTGAGGGGCAGTTTGTTTCCCTTTATCCATACCACCATAATGGGTAAATCGATTTCCTTTTCTGATTTGCTCTTTTACAAATTGCTCATCGTATTCGGTTGCTTTTGCTAACATTTCTTTTGTTTTAGCTCCAGCTAAACCGTCCACATTTTTCAAGCCAAATTCTTTTTGGAAGTTTCGAAGTGCCCAATACGTGCCCCAACCAAAGACTCCATCTATTTCTCCATGATAGAATCCAATCCACTGTAACCTTGCTTGTAATTCAATTACATCATCTCCGACTGCCCCTCGCTGAATAACTTGTTCAGTAAATGCATCTACCTCTTTTGGTTGATAAGTCGTTTGAATGCCAATCGATAGAAAACATATTATTATCATAAAAAGGAACATTTTTTTATAAGTCATAGTAATCCTCCTGTTTTATCATCATCTAGTAATATCTATTTTTAGATTAAAAAGGGTTTTTATGCATGTTTTATAAATACAATTAAAATATTGCAAGAAAAATATTAGATAGGATAACTAATAGAAGGTTTTTGAGGAAGGTTTTATACTGTACTTAAGAATATGGATTTTCAGATTGTGTGTTGTTAATTATATAGAATGTGTATTAACTTAATATGAAAAAAGCGGTGAAATTTGCGATTAAATGTACTGCTCCAAACCTCGCTCCAGAAATACACTTCGCTTTCACTTCCAGCACAAGTGCGACATCTGTTCAAGCTCCTTTAGGTCGCTTTTACAGTGTCTACTTTGCCGCGGGCGGCTGGTGAGCCTCCCGCTGGAGTCTACGTGTATTTCTTCCGCTATAATAGTGGATTACAACTTCATGACATGTATTGGATAGAAGAGCCTCACTGAATGTTGATAGCATGGGTTACTACCACTCCATAACCAGATTACTACCATCAGCGTAGGCAGAATACGTAGACTACTGCGGGAACAGCACGTGTCCGAATACCCCGCAGATGCGCCTGCGTCTTCCAGTTAAGCTCCGAAGTATATTTCCTCGGCGCAAGGGGGCGAAGAAGCATATTCAAGAAGTACCCTGGCTGAGGCCGTGCCCGCGGAAAGCGAAGTATTCTGCCGGAGCGATTGTATAGCAATCCCTTCGAAATGTGAAAATAAATCCAAGCGAAAGTTACATCGCATTTTAGATCAATAACTCATTAAGATTAATACTTAAGATAAAGCAACAAGCTTTAGCAATCAGACAAAATAAAAAGTAACCACTTGATTGAATTCAATTCCAAGTGATTACTAAGCGTTTTTCTTATTCATAGGAAGCAGTGGATCTAATTGTAATTGGTGTGCTGATCGAACTCTCCGTAGTCCAATAAACCACAAAACAATCATAAATGGTACAATTAAAAAGATCCAATTATTCGGTATTCCTTTTAAAATATAATTATATGTTCCATGTAAGAACAACGGGAGTAATAAAGCTAAAAATATATTCCATTTAACAAATCTATTGGTAGTTTTAGCTTTTCCAAAATGATACCCCATAATTACACCGAATAAAGCATGTGAAGAAACAGGGAATAATGCCCTAGAGAAAGCATATTCTATTCCGTTATTCAACAGGTATAAGATATTCTCCACCGTAGCAAAACCAAGACTGATGGAAACCGCATAAACGATACCATCGTAATGTGCATCAAATTCTGTATGGTGATAAATGACATACAAAAAAATAAACCACTTAAAAAATTCCTCTGACAAGGATACGATGAAAAAGGATTGAATAAAATAATTCTCTATACCATCCGTAGAAAAAGCATATTGTATAAACATAATAGGAAAAACAAGAAGACATCCAAAAATAAACGTACGAATTATTAGTGTAATTGGTTCGGTTATATGGTCTTTTAAGTAAAAAAATGATAATAAAGCTAATCCGGGTGCTATTCCCGCAGATAGTATAGTTAACATAATGCTGTCCTCATTCCAATTTGTTACATTAATCGTAACATTAAGCAATAAAATTGAAAATACCATAATAATTAGTTTCAATTAAAATATAGTAAAAATTTATAATCTAATATTAAAGGTGATATCAAATGAAAAATATTTTAATTATCCACACTGGCGGAACCATATCCATGCTCGAAAATAAAGATACCGGTGAAGTACATACAACGAATAAACATCCATTAACAGATTTATCTTTTCATTTTAGAAAGTTTGCAAATATTGAGGAACACCTGGAGTTTTCACTACCTTCACCACAAATAACTCCGAGCCATATGCTTGCATTGGCCAAAAAAATTAATCAATCTAGTCATAAATACGACGGAATAATAATTACACATGGTACAGATACCTTAGAAGAAACGGCATATTTTCTAGATCTAGTAATAGATCAAAAAATTCCTATTATAATTACTGGTGCCATGCGCTCTAGTAATGAGATAGGCTCTGATGCACTTTATAACTTAATTAGTTCCATACGAGTTGCGATAAACGAGAACGCTTCTTCTAAGGGTGTGTTAGTTGTGATGAATGACGAAATCCACTCGGCTCGTAATGTTACGAAAACATCAACAAGTAATGTTGCCACTTTCCAAAGTCCACCGTTTGGTCCAATTGGTATCATAACAAAGGATATGGTGATATTTCACCACACGGTACTATCGAGGATATCCTATCCAGTAGATCAAATAACTAAAAGTGTATTTTTACTTAAAGCATATGCAGGGATGGATGAAAAGATAATGGATGCAATTCATCAAGGCAAACCTGATGGATTAGTGATTGAAGGGCTAGGGCAAGGGAATTTACCCAAAAATACGCTACCAGCCTTAAGAAGATTACTTCAAGACGAAATACCAGTAGTACTCGTGTCAAGATGTTATCAGGGGATTGTTCAGCCAACATATGGTTATGATGGCGGAGGGAAACAGTTAAGAGAAATGGGATTAATCTTTACTAATGGATTAACAGGTCCAAAAGCACGAATGAAATTACTCATTGCACTGGAATCTGAATCTGTTCATTCATTAAGAAAAGTTTTTGAAGAAGAGCTATAAAAATAAGATAGCAGTATAATGCTGCTATCTTATTTTTTATAACGTTGTATTTTAAATACACTTTACCTTATATTTTATTTAGCTATTGCCTTTGCAATATGATGTGCATGAAACCTGCCATTTTCAATAAATATCTTATTATTATTATATCCAGCAGCAATGACACCTGCTATATATAATTCACTGACATTTGTTTCAAACGTATCCTCGTTGTAATACGGTTTACCATTTTCAGGGTCAATAGTAACCCCAATACTTTTTAAAAAGGTAACATCTGGCTTATATCCAGTCATCGCGAAAACAAAATCATTGTTAATTTTTTTGCGTTCGTCATTAACTTTGTAATAAACGTAGTCCTCCGTTATTTTTTCTACTTGAGCATTAAACTCCATTTGAATCACTTCTTTTTTTACTAATGATTCAAAATCAGGTAGGATCCATGGTTTAATACTTGTTGAATAATTCTCACCACGATATAAAACCGTAATATTAGCACCAGCTTTATTTAGTTCTAATGCGGCATCGATTGCCGAATTCTTGCCACCAATAATAACTATATCTTTCTTAAAATAAGGATGGGCTTCTTTAAAATAATGCATCACTTTATTTAAACCTTCACCAGGAACTTCAATTGTGTTCGGCTGATCATAATAACCTGTTGCAATGATAACATGATCAGCTGAATATTGCTTTTTCTCATGATGTGGGAGTTCCGAAGTAATTTCGAAAAGATGTCCACTTTTCTTTACTCCTAGTACTTTTTCAAAAGAATTAATTCTTAATTGCTTTCTATCTGCAACCGATCGATAGTAGGCCAATGCTTGGTTTCTAGTAGGTTTTTGTTTCTCTGTAATAAATGGAATTTCTCCAATCTCCAACTTTTCACTAGAGCTAAAAAATGTTTGGTGGGTTGGAAAATTATGTACTGTATTTACAATATTTTGTTTTTCAATAATAAGGGGATCTATTCCATATTTCTGTAATTCAATTGCACAGGACATACCACATGGTCCTGCACCTACAATGATGACTTTCTCTCTTTGCATTCTAAAGCACTTCCTTTATTTCAATCTATAACATAAAAAAACTCTTATCTAAACTATACATGATAAGAGTTTTTTCGTCATATATTTTTGGTTCTTAAATTATGATTATATTATACCCATCCACGGAATCTCGATGCCTCTGCCATTTTTCTTACGCCAACAATGTAAGCAGCTAGTCGCATGTCAATTCTTCTCGTTTGTGAAGTATGATAAATCGTATCAAATGCCTTTGTCATTTTATCGTGAAGTTTTGCCTCAATTTCCTCTTCTGTCCAATAATACCCTTGGTTATTTTGAACCCATTCGAAATAGGAAACTGTAACTCCACCTGCAGATGCTAATACATCAGGAACTAATAAGACTCCTCGTTCACTCAGAATCTTCGTTGCTTCCATGGTCGTAGGTCCATTAGCAGCCTCAACGACAATACTTGCTTTTATCTTATGAGCATTTTCCTCTGTAATTTGATTTTCAACTGCCGCCGGAACAAGAATATCACAATCTAATTCAAGCAATTCTTTATTCGAAATTGTGTTATTAAATAGTTTTGTAACCGTTCCAAAGCTATCTCTACGATCTAATAAATAATCAATGTCTAAGCCTTCTGGGTCATGCAATCCGCCATAAGCATCCGAAATACCTACTACTTTTGCACCAGCATCATGCAAAAATTTAGATAAGAAACTTCCTGCATTCCCAAATCCTTGGACAACAACTCTAGCGCCTTCCACATTAATACCTTTTTTCTTTGCCGCTTCATTAATAGCGATTGTGACACCCTTTGCAGTTGCAGATTCTCTACCATGTGAACCACCAAGTACAATTGGTTTACCTGTAATAAATCCTGGACTATTAAATTCATCAATACGGCTGTACTCATCCATCATCCATGCCATAATTTGTGAATTAGTAAAAACATCAGGGGCAGGTATATCTTTTGTAGGTCCAACAATTTGACTTATTGCTCGTACATACCCTCTACTTAGCCCTTCTAATTCACGAAAGGACATCTCTCTTGGATCGCAAACAATTCCACCTTTACCGCCACCATATGGTAAGTCAACAATTCCTGCTTTTAGACTCATCCAAATAGATAAGGCTTTCACTTCTTTTTCCGTAACATCCGGGTGAAATCGAACTCCTCCCTTTGTAGGACCAACCGCATCATTATGTTGTGAACGATATCCAGTGAAGATTTTGATGGAACCATCATCCATTCGAACAGGAATTCGAACAGTCATCATACGAACAGGTTCCTTTAATAATTCAAAAACTTCATCAGGGTAACCCAGTTTCTCCAACGCAGTTTTTACAACAGTTTGTGTTGAATGTAATACATCCATTTTAGTGTTTTTCATTTCGGTAGAATCTGCTGCTTTATCGGCTACCATGAATTTACCTCCTAAAATACCTAATAAATATTTTATTATTGCTGTACTCAGAGATTAGTATACACTTTCAATATAAATATGCAATAAAAAATAATCTAATTTCGTAATAAATTTTTTATTGCATGTAAGCGTTTACTGTATACGTGTTATTTGTAGCGATTATACACCCTGTCCATCAATACATTACAAAATATAATCGTTAGGAAGGGACTTGCTCAATAATTCAATAGTCACATTAATTAAAAACTTTCATTATTTGCTGAACTGCGTTCGATTGCATAATTACCTTACCATACTCAATCAAACGGTAAGAGGTAACAATGCTTGGAGTAGAGAATTCAGACATAACTGCTATAACATCTTCTTTACTATTATGCTTCAATTCACCAGCTTGTAACAGCATATAATATTTTTCATTCATATAAAATAAACGGCCACCTTCAATGGATAAAGATGTTAAATAAGTGGCGACTTGAATTACATTCTCAATGTCATCAAAAGAAAAGATTAGTTCTTTACTTTCATTTAACGTAACTTTCATTTCAATGAAATCCTCATCCCAATCTATGTTATCGAATTTTTGTGTTACGATCACGTGTAACCCTTGTGCTTGCATCAAATGAACTTGTACAAGGAGCCTTCCTTCTAACTCCAAGCCTAACTCTGAACTAGCTTCATACATCATATCACTAAATAAATTACGGACACCTGTTGCATCGTACCATAAATCTTCTTGTGTAAAACCACGTTCTACCAGATCATCAAATGTTAAAAAGATCGTAAATTGGTTTTCAGACATTCTTTCTATACGCACACAGCATCCTCCTTAGTAATGGCCGTTTATATGAAACTTCGAGTAATTGGACCTATAATTCAATACTTTCCAATAATCGGCACATTTTGTGTGATTCTTTAATTTATAATAGTATATGCAATTTTAAGTTCATTGTTTAGATATTTTTACGAACTTCTCTCGTATTGGTTACGCATCTTTATTATATGTATCCTTTTCTGAATGCCAAGTTATTACGTGGCACTCAGCACTTGTTCCAAAACGAAAAGGTAATAGTGTATATCCATATCCTTCCGTAATAAAAACATGGGTATTTCTAACCTTTCGTAACCCACCTTTACTATATAAACCCATTCGACCAATACGAATCTGACCACCATGAGTATGCCCTGCAAGAACCATATGAACTTTATCCTGAGAGGTTATATCAAGATCATAAAAGTCAGAAGGACAATGTGTCAATAAAATGCGATAATCCCCCTGCACATTTTCGGATATGATCGCATCATTTGGCTCATCAAGAGGATTATATTCCAGACCTGTCAAACAAAGTACATGCTTCTCTTTCTCTATGTATATTGTTGAGTTATTTAAAATCGTTATTCCTTCATCCAATAATAGTTTGGAAAGCTCATTTATATTGACCTCATAATCATTGTTTCCCGTTACAAAGTAAATAGGTCTTCCCCATTGTTTCAATCTTTTAATGTTTTCCCTTGTTTTTGCTAAAGGGACTCCTTTTTCTGTGAGGTCTCCACCTATGTACACAAAATCGATATGACTACCTATACTGTTCAAGGTTTCCTGACGAATCGTTCGCCGATGTATATCAGCTATAAAAAAAATGGTTAAATCATTGAATGAATCCGGTAATCTGCTATCATTAATGGAGCGATAATCAACATGGTCATGATGCGCCCTATAAATCATATAGAAGATACTAAACACCATAATAATTATTAAAAAGATATAAATCAAAGTATTCATCTCCCTTTATCCATATGGTGTAGCCCTAGCCCCAATATAAATAAAGGCTGTTTTCTTATAAGTTGTTATGTATCCCAATGAACCAGACAAAACTAGAAGACGAGGTGACCTAGGAAGGTGTAGTTCATCGGCTTCGTACAATGAAGGGTTAACGGAGCAGATATGGAGTACATCATTTCATAAAGTAACTCCATTTGAAACTGTTTGGACTAGAAGTACGTTTAACGGAATAACTCGTATGATAATACCTGTCTTTTCGGTTTATAACGGAACAGACGCCCTTTAGCTTTAGTATCCTATTTAACTTACTTTGTCACAAAAAAGGAGCGATAGTCAGTTTCCATCCATTTCTTTTTCTTAGCCAATTATACTTCCTTTGCTGAATCCGTTGCTGTTACTTCGTAATTGATAGCTATAGTAACAAGCTATTTAAAAAGAGCCAAATAAATAGCCACACGTAGCGTGGCTATTTGTTATGTACATAATACAGTTAAAGATGAAAGAAGGATATGATTTCTTCGCTCCAAATTACCCAGACAACGATTCCAGCAATAATCAAACTAACGAATAGAAAACGAATAAGTGGTCTGCTTACTTTCCATTGTATACCACTTTTTTTATTTTTATGTATCTCTTTTCGTGGAGGTAAATTTAATATATCTATTTCGTCCTGTTTTTCTTCTTCTGTGTTCCTGTTTGGTGAATGGTATTCTTTTTCTTTATTGGATGCATTAGCTTGTTCTTGCATTTCAGACAGTATTGCACGTAGCTGCTCAGCTTGATCTTGCTTATCATTAGTAATCTTACTCATTTTACTCTTCCCTCCACCCATTATAACGAATGAATAGTCCTAATAAAAAATCTATGAAAAAATGTGAAGTAATTGTTACAACTAGATTTTCTGTTAATTCGAATAAATACCCGATAAAAAAACTAACAAGTATAATAGAAACCAATAAAATTGGTTTTTTTAGATAACGAAAATGAACAATAGCAAAAATAGTACTTGCAATAAAATAACCGAAAGTTGTCTGAATCACACCTCGGAATAGAAGTTCCTCCGCGATAGCAATGATCAGTGTTACATAAACAATCTCATAGAAAGATAAACTACTAAATATTCGCTTATTAATCCCACCATCATCATAATATCGACTTGGAAATACATGTATAAGGATGATATCAATGAATACAACGATCATACCGGAAGCAACACCATATAGTAGTATTTCCTTCGGCTTCCAATGAAAATAGCTAAACCAATCGAAAAAGCTTTCAAACAGAAACAAACTCAATACTAAGGCTAATAAAAGGAATAACACTTGGGATAGGACTAAAGACTTTTTTAAATCCTTATTTGTTAGCTGTTGAATTACTTCTGACTGTTTCATCCGTTTCTCCTAATAACAATAGCTTTCTCAATTTATTCTCCCAATTTCCACTATCATCTGTTACTATTTTCACTTGTTCAGGCTTCCAGTGTTGAAAGGAAAAACCACAGTTACTACAACACTGTTCAATTGGTTCAGAATAGGAATCTTGAAATTTACGATATAAGTTTTCTCGTAAACATTCCTTCGAGTTCATCCAGGAAACTATTTCTTTTATTTTATTTTCTTTTACATAAGAGCGATCTTTTCGATAATAATTTATTTTATAAAATAATTCTTCCCAATATTTTTCTTCCAATTTTATTATGTTATTTTCAATCATATCATGATTTTCTAGTTGGTAGTGTATAAATTTCCGCTGTGTTTCATTTAATTCTATTTGTTCACTTATATAATCAATATCTGCATGCTCTCCCATAGTAATATGTTGATTACGTAACAAGTCAAAAAATGACCGTAATTGCTCTTCAGAAGGTAATTCCTTCTGTATCATATGCCAAGGGATATATTCATCGCGTTTCGCGTATAATAACAAACTTACACTTGAACCCCCATCTCTACCAGCCCGTCCAATCTCTTGAATATAAGATTCTATTTGTGGTGGGAAATGATAATGGATTATCAAACGAATATTGTTTTTATTAATACCCATTCCAAAGGCGCTCGTACAACAAATTACATCAAGTTGGTCACTCATAAATTGTTGTTGAATGGTGATTCTATCGATTTGTTCCATTCCACCATGATAAAAAGCAATCCGAAGAGTGGGAATCTTATGCGATAAAATACTTGAGACTTGTTCTGCTACTTGCCTACTTGAAAAGTAAATTAATGTCGGCACACGATATGTAGATAGGACATTTAATATAACTTCTATTTTTTCCTGGTTATCCACTACCTCTTTTACGGTCAAGGTAATATTATTACGATCCATTGGATAGATATGCTTCACAATATTTGGTTTATCTAATACTTTCAAAATATCCTCTTGTACCGTTTTGGTAGCTGTAGCACTTAGCGCTAAAATTGTTGGACTGCCTAATTCCTTTATAACCTGTTTTAACTTCAAATAATCAGGACGAAACTCATGCCCCCATTGTGAAATACAATGTGCTTCATCAATAACAAATAAACTTATATTAATTTTTTTCAATCGATTAATCAATTCTTTTTGCTGTAATAGTTCGGGTGAAACATATACTAATTTATATTGATTAATATGTTGGATAACTTTATTTCTGATTGTAGGCTCTAAAAAACTATTAATGGCAACTACCTCTTTAAAATTTGTTGCCCTTAGTTGTTTTACTTGATCCTCCATTAATGAAATCAAAGGTGAAACAACGATAGTAACTCCATCAAGTAATGTTGCAGGTAGTTGATAACATATTGATTTGCCAGATCCTGTAGGCAATACACCTAATATATCTTTCTGGCTAAGGACATCTTTAATTATTTCTTTTTGGCCACTTCGAAATGATGAATAGTTAAAATACCTTAGTAATTGCTGCTCTAAATTCATTTCTTCAATCATTTTATACCCCTATTTTAGTTGGTATTCGGTTTGCGATAATACAAGCCGAATTTGAAAATAGCTTATATTTTCGTGAACCGCATGTTTAATTTCTCTTAATTTAAATGACTTTAATTGTGTTATAGCTGCTACGATCTCTTTCTCGACCTTCTTATCTACATAATTATAAATTGGAAAATCAGTATCATATAGTGCAATTTCGACGATATGATCCTGTATGGTATTTTCCTTCAAGCCTCGTATCCTTGCTATATGGTCAATGCTGTAATTTCTATCTAAAAGTTGTTTCGTTCTTTTTGCTGTATTTGTAATGAGATGATTTCCTGACAAATCAGTAAGCAACAACGGTAAAATACGGTAGTTATCTTTATTATTGTCAATTCTTTGTAACATCTGATGTATAATACCTACTAGCAAAAGTCTAATATCTTCAGGCTCTAGGCTATACTTATTGGCAAGCTGATCAATACTCATTCCGTAATATTTGTACCCAGTTAAACGATCAACAAATATGGCTGCTTCTGTCGGTTTTATTTGTTGTAAAATAGAAGAAATATCATGGTATAAATGATGCAACAATGTTTGATTATCCCTCTTCGTTTTTCGATAATAATTTTTTACCCAACTTGTAACTGCTACTTTATCAACGATGGGAATAAATGAAAAGTTTTTCTTATTACTATTCGTTAAAGTTTGAATTAGTAATAATAAGCGTTCATAAAAGATGGGACTTATGCTACTGTATTTCAGACCATTAAAGTAAGAATAAGGTATTATGTTGTCATGTTGATTTAACCATTGTTTTCCAGCATTTGTAAGGCGAAATATTTCTTCCGAATTTGTCTCAAATGATATCAATTCGTTTTTATTTAACTCTTTGACTTTCTTATCAAAAAATTCTTTATGTAAGTTAGGATATAAACCATATACTTTCTCTATTTGGAACATCCTTGCATCGTGTATAGACTGTATCGATTTTTTTCCTTTCAACAAATGATAGATTCCAGAGATTGTGCGTTCCCCTTGCAAATGTAATCCACTTTTTAGAATAAAAAATTCTATATACACAATTAATATCACCTCTAACTCTCTAAATAACTTAATTATATGATACCATGATATTGTCTATTGAAATGTTAATCATACCGATTTACAATAACTATGAGGAATTTATTTACTAGGAGGCTTTTCGTTGACTGTTAACTATACGATTATCGATAAAGATACTTGTATTGCATGTGGTGCATGTGGTGCAGCAGCACCAGAAATATATGATTACGATGATGAGGGTCTCGCATACGTTGTTATTGATAATAACCAAGGAAATAAAAATATTCCAGAATCTCTTCAAGAAGATGTGATAGATGCTTTTGAAGGATGTCCCAGTGATTCTCTAAAAATATCAGAAAAACCATTTCATGGTGATCCATTGAAATTTGAAGAAAAATAATAATTAAATTATAACACAAAGAGGCTGTGACAAAAGTGTTTTAGTCAAAGAAAAATCCTAACTAATTCAATTCGAATTAGTTAGGATTTTTCTTTGAGAGTGTTTTCGTATACTTTGTTGCTAATCATATATAAAATGCGAAGCATAGTGCTAAACAATTGCGCCTGCATCTTCTAGTAATGCTTCGCACTAGGATTCCACGACGCAAGGGAAAAAGAGGTTTACGCAAGTAGTTCCCTCGCTTCTTTGGGTCTTATCGTCTTCGCTTGGAGTAGGGGTTTAGCGGAGCGGACATGGCGTACGTTATTTCGTAAAATAATCTCATTTGACAATGTAATCGGACATCAAGTACGTTATTTGCTCTAATTCGTACCAGAATATCTGTCATTCCGGTTAATAACGGAACAGATGTCCTTCCCCCCCTTTATTACCCAATTTGGTCACAAATAAGGGAAGCATTGTCCGTTTCCATACTTCTCCTATCCATGTATCCTCTTTGCCTCTTCGCGTTCCCTGTGGAAAGTTTTAGTTATGTTCTAGCATCATTGTGTTCAAAAATGATCATTAGCATATTTTTTCATGAAATAAGTTAAGACTGGATAAATCATCGTAATAAAAAATGCATTTCCAATAGCATGATATGTATCATATGGTAACCCTGCTAGATAATAAGGTAAAAACTTACCTGTAATTTGATATTGGGTCAAAGATATGACGAAACCGTAAAAATAACCACTTAGTATTGAAAATAACACGATACCATATAATGGAATACTTTTTTTCGTTTTACCTATTAACCCACTAACAATCCCAATGATCGCCCATGATACAATTTGCCAAATTGTCCAAATTCCCATACCAAGTAACATATTTGATAAAAAAGTAGTAAGTAACCCTAATAGTACTGCTGCAACAGGACCAAGTATTATACCGCATATAATAACCATGGATGTAACTGGTTGAATATTTGGAACAAATGATAGGGTAATTCTCCCAACAACCGCGATTGCAGCTAACAAAGCAAGTAATGTTAACTTGTATGTGTTCACTTCAAATTACCACGCTTGCAAATCAAAATTAATTTCTTCTCCTGGTGTTAATTCATACTCATTTGCACCAACTGATGCACTCTCACCATTAATAAAATACATCCAAGCTTTTTGTTCGCCTTCTTCAGGTGAGATACCTTCAATCGAAGTTATAAATCCACCATCTTCCTCAACATCAAAGTGTTCTTTCATTACTTCCATAAGAATATCACCTTCCTCAATGGATATTTCTTCCTTAGTAATGACTTCTGCACCTTCATCTTTGGAAATTAAAATTTCAACTGACTCTTCTCCGTCAGCGACATTAGCATCTCCGTTGTCTCCACTGGGATTCTCATTTCCACATCCAGCTACAAAACCAAGCACGAAAAGTAATGTAGCAATTCGTAAAACCCACTTACTCATATTCCATCCTCCTATATATTTCGATTAAGGATTCAAGTACTAAAAAAGCTAACTCAATGATAGAGTTAGCATTAGACAATCGACACAAATATAATGTTGTTCGGTCGCCTCAATAGTCCTATCCCCGGGATCATTGACACATTTAGATATTGGCAGGTCTACTGACTTATGAACTTAACCTACTCTAAGCCCTTCCCATATGTAACATATAGTGGTATTGCTTATTTCGTATTCACTTACAGTTGCGAGGACAGTTCTAGATTTTCACTAGATTCCCTATTAAGTAAATCACCATTATCTAATACTGTATTCAATTCTATAAATTATCTTATCATACTTAACACAAAACACAAATTAGCTTGCATCATTTGGCAATTTGAAATTAAAGGTTGTACCTACATTTAATTTACTATTTACCGTAATTTTACCGTGATGCGCATCGATAATATTCTTTGCTATTGCTAAACCGAGTCCCGTTCCTTTTTGCTTTTTATTCCTTGTACGAGATTTATCGGCTTTATAAAACCTTTCAAATACAAATGGTAAATCCTCTTCCGGAATACCACTTCCACTATCATTTACAGATACACTACATTCAGAACTTGTAATATCGATGGATACTTTCACAAATCCTCCTTCATCTGTATGACGGATTGCATTGTCGATTAAGTTAGTAAAAACCTGCTCTATTCTATCTGGGTCACAAACGACAGTAGAGAATTGAATATTCTTATCCAGTTCAAGTCTTACATTATTATCTTCTGCTATTCCTTTAAATTTTCTAATAATCCGAGAAACGTATGGTTCCACATCTACGGTTGTTTTACTTAATTGAATATGACCAGCTTCCATTCGCGCAAGATCTAATAGTTCATTAACAAGTCGACTTAATCGCAATGACTCCTCGTATATGATTTGTGCCAGTTCATTTTTCTCTTCCTTGCTCTCAGCAATATCATCAACAATTGCCTCACTGTATCCTTGAAGCATCGAAATCGGTGTTCTCAGCTCATGAGAAACGTTTGCAATAAAATCTTTTCTCAACTTATCCAATCGACGCTCTTCTGTCATGTCACGAATAACCGCAACTGCCCCTCGTACATAAGATTGATCGTAGAGTGGAGTCATTATCATGACATAACTTCTACCTTGGAGACTAATCTCTTCTAAAATTTCTTTTTCACCTTGTATTACATCTTGCAGAATACTATTTAATTCAGACGGTAACTTTCGATCCTTCCCATTACCCGCTTCATTCTTCTCGAAATACCAATCTTCTAAAAATCGTTCAGCTGGAGGGTTAATTACAATCATTTCGCCATTACGACTTAAGGTTACAACACCATCTGCCATGGAACGAACTATACTAGATAACTGTTCCTTTTCCTGATGTAGTGCGTTAATATGGAATTTCAATTGTCTACCCATACGATTGAATGCCATCGCTAACTCGCCTATTTCATCATAAGTTAATATTGGAACCTTTGTATTGAATTCTCCTCTTGTTAAATCTAGTGCAGCTTCTCGCATTTTTATTAAAGGAGAAGTTATTCTTGTTGACAGGAAAAAAGCAAATATAGTAGTTAAGACAATGGCTATTCCAGCTGCTAAAAAGATGATTTTAGTTGTTTCCGCTTTTGTCTGATCCACAACCTCTAAAGACTGATAAACGAATACTGCTGCATTCTCATTATCAATCGGATGACCAACTACAATGGCTCCTTGTTCACTTTCAGGTATATCAATTTGTTCCTGAACTTTTTGTTTGTTTGATAAAACTTGCTGTATATACCCTTCTTCGTTTAACCATTTTTCATTCAAATAAGCTAAACTCGCTTCACTACTTGATGAAAACCAAATTGAGCCATCTGGAAAGGCAATTACAACCTGACTTGCTGTATCTTTTACCCTTTCTGTCGTCTCATATATCAATGATTTATCCTCATGATTTTCAACCATAACCGAAACCTTTGTTGCAGTTTGCATCATATCATTCTCGGCTTCTTGAATATGAAAGTTCTCAAAAAACTCTAATAGTAAAACTGTTAATATAAATAATACAAAAGAAACTAGCAAAAGAATTGTTATTGCTAGTTTCCCTACTACACTACGCCAAAACATTATACATCATCTACCTCAAATTTATATCCTACTCCCCAAACAGTTACGATCATTTTTGCGGCTTGTTTGGACACATTATTAAGCTTTTCACGTAACCGTTTCACATGTGTATCCACAGTACGTAAATCCCCAAAAAATTCATATTGCCATACTTCTTTTAACAAATGCTCACGGTTAAATACTTTATCAGGAGCCTTTGCTAAGAAGCAAAGCAATTCGTACTCCTTCGGTGTTAGACTCACCTCAACGCCATCTGCAGTGACACGGTGTGCATCATGGTCAATTGTTAGATGAGGAAATACAAGTAAATTCTTCGTTTGTGCATCTGCTTCATTATAAGATGTTGCAGTTGACCTTCTAAGTATTGCCTTCACCCGTAACACAACTTCCCTTGGACTAAAAGGCTTTACAATATAATCATCTGTACCTACCTCAAATCCTTGCACACGATTAGCCTCTTCACCTTTTGCAGTTAGCATTATGACTGGCGTGTTTTTTTCTTTTCTTAATTCTTGACACACTTCAATACCATCCATTTCAGGCATCATAATGTCTAGTAAAATGACATCATAGTCATTATTCAAAGCTAGCTCCAATGCATCCGTTCCATTATCTGCCTCTTCAACGATAAAATCCTCACGCTCTAAATACATCCGTATTAACCGACGAATTCTTTCCTCATCATCAACTACTAACACTTTCGCTTTCACTTCCATGTCAGATCCCCCTTCATAAATCCTAGGTATAGTATAAACAAATCAAAGGTATAAGTATAAGAAAAACACGACACCTTCTCTATTAAAATGCCATGTTTTCCATTATTTCTAAGCGTATGAGTGAAGACCAGCTAGAATAAGGTTTACTGCGATAAGATTAAACATAATAATCGCAAATCCCCCAACTGCAAGCCAAGAAGATTTTTCACCATGCCAACCACGTGAAAGTCGTAAATGTAAGAAGGCTGCATAGAAGAACCACGTAATTAAAGCCCATACTTCTTTTGGATCCCAACCCCAAAATCTTCCCCATGCTTCTTGGGCCCATATTGATGCAAAAATTAGTCCTCCTAATGTAAACACCGGGAATCCAATAGCTACAGATCGATAGGTTATTTCATCTAGTAAATCAAGTTTAGCATTATTTAATAAAGGTTGTATTGCTGCACCAATTCGCTTTCTCAATATTAATAACAGAAGGCCGTAGATTACCGTTCCGGTTATAAATGACCAAATTAACGTATTGAACTTTCTTCCTGCATCTGCGCCATGCATCCATCCAGGCGTTTCAAACCATGGAGTCATGACACCTTCACTAATTAACGTACTATCGTTAGGCGAGGCTATAGCTGGTAAGTGATATTCTGCCGTAAGTGTTCGACTACCGTTTTTATATTCAAATGTAGCATTATAATCCATTGCATTGAATGTCGTTGTTATAACAATAAATCCTATAAATAATACTAAGGAATATAAGACAAGCTCCAGACTAACATTCTTTAGATTAATTGATGATTGATCGATATGTTTGATTAAATAGATAACACCCGTTACAAAACTAATCGCTAAAATCCCTTGTCCCAATGATACCGTAGTTACATGAATATATAACCAATGACTTTGTAAGGAAGGAACTAAAGGTGCTATATCTGTTGGGAACATACTTGCATAGGCAATGATAATCATTGCCACGGGTAAAGCGAATAACCCGAGCACAGTAACTCTATAAATAAAGTATAAAATAACAAATGCAAATACAATCGTCATACCAAAGAAGGTCATAAACTCAAATAAATTACTTACTGGTGCATGACCACTAGCGATCCATCTCGTAATAAAATAGCATATTTGAGCTATAAAACCAATAATGGTTAAGGTAATGCCTAACTTGCTTGCTAATCCTTTTGGTTGACCGTTAGTTGTATGTTTATCCCTAATTGTAAAACCGAAGAAAAAGGTCGCAATTAAATATAGTATAAATGCCGTATATAGCATTGTGCTACTGATACTCAGTAGATCTCCCATAAAACATCCTCCTTATTTATCCAACTCTTGCTGGTCATCGACTATGCCAATATTTGTATTCTCAATTGCTTTTTCAATATCTTTTTTAATACCAAACCAATTTTTATTTGTATGAGCAGCAAGCATAATACCAGTTTGAGTAGGACGGATCCATATTCTTCTATGTTGCCAGTACATTCCTTGAATAACACCAATCATAAAGATGAGTGCACCTAATCCAAAGAATGGTAGTGAATGATCTTTTCGTATAGATAATCCACTCACATTGGTCATTTCAAAATCTTCAATCCCTAGTTTATATTGATTGGCACCAGTAGCATCAATATTTCTACCTATTCCCACAAAACTCACTTCTGCTTTATCTTCATTTGGAGGATAAACAAGAAACACATAGGCTGGGTTTCTTGGGTAATTTGTTTCAGACTTAGGGATACCATCATCATCTAGATAATAATCGGGAAAATATTGGTCTACCTTCACACGAAAACCATTATCTAATTCATACTCTGCTTTTGGCGAGGCTAAGTCAATCGTAAATGAATCAAGCGCAACCTCTTCATCATCATTTGTTTCATGAATTTTAAATGTCATACTCTTAAACTCATTTAATTGATACCCTGACTGATACACCTTATACCCATCAAATTCTAACGGATGATTCATGCGAATTTCATCTTCGACTATTTTATCGAGATCTGACTCAGAGCCTACAACAGCTTCTTCTTTACGTTGATAAATCACTGCATTGGTTTGATAATTACTTGCAATCATCCCACCTTCTTTTGCTATAGCATCTTTGAATCGCTCATCATTGCTATCATACATATCAATAATGAATCGCTTATTTTCGATATAATACTCTCCATCTGTACCTGGAACGACTATTTGTTCTCCTTCTCTAACCCAAACATATTCATTTGTATAGAATAAAGGTGTAGAACGTAGTAGTGCTGCGAGCAAGATTATGATTAAACCAATATGATTAACATATGGTCCCCAACGTGAAAATCTACCTTTTTCAGCTAATATATGACCATCTTCCTCGGTAACTTTGTATCGATTAGCTTTTAGGCGATCAATGACACGCTGCTTCTCTTCAGCAGTAACCACATCTGTTTCACTATACAATCTTTGCCTTGTTAGGAAAGAATTATGACGTTTTGCTTTTTGAAGTTTTAATGCCTTATACAATGGGACAAATCTATCAAGACTACAAATTACTAAAGATACACCTATTAATGCTATTAAAATTAAATACCACCATGAATTATATAGATTATGAAAACCTAGTTGATAAAATATTTTCCCTAAAATTCCATATTGCGCTTCATAAAATATTGCCGGATCACGTGAGACTGCTTCAGCAGGTATGTACTGTTCTTGTGGATAAATGGTCCCTAACGCAGAAGCGATCAACGCTAAAACGATTAACCATACCCCAACTTTAACAGACGAGAAAAAACTCCACGTCTTGTCAATGATGGAACGATTATATGTTTGAGACCTTCTAGCAGTTCCGTCGTACCGCATATTTAATAGTTTTTTATTTTCATTTCCATCAATATGCTGATTACCTTCAATCGGTTTTCCGCATGCTTCACAAAGAACTGTGCCTTCTGGATTCACATGACCACATTCACATTTAATGTTTTTCATTTATATCCCTCTCTGCTTAAGGCTGTATATCATTCAAATATCCTTCTAATCGTTGTAGAGATAAAGCCCCCTCTATTTTTTCCACAATTTCACCTTCCGAATTAATAAAGTAAGTGGTAGGTATTGGACCAATTTTATATACGTCTCTTACTTGGTTCTTTTTATCATGTGGAACAGGAAAGCTTAGGTTATATGTATCAATAAAGCGATCAACTACTAATTCGGTAGCATCTAAACTAACCGCAACAATCTCTACTCCTTTTTCTTTATATTCAGGATAGAGTTGTTCCATATACGGCATTTCATCCTTACATGGTTCACACCATGTCCCCCAGAAGTTCAGCATGACACCTTTACCTTTGTAATCACTCAATTGTACAGATTCTAACTCATTATTTTTATTAATCTGCTGTAGTTTAAAATCTGGAGCCTGATCTCCAACCTTATAAATGGTCTTGTCCTTGTTTATATTAGAAACAACAGCAAATACTACAGCAACGATCATGATACCTAAAATAACCGTTCTAAAAATCAAGCGGCTTCGTTTTTTATTTCTTTTGTTTGCTTTCATTTGCTGTAAACTCATGAAATCACTCCTCGCCCTATTATATCATTAAGGCATGGTGTAAAATTTGTCTATTGTTTTACAATTTTTGAGCGTTGTTACGCATTTGGTTTACTTCTTTTGGTGTGAGTGGGCGAAAATCACCTGGTTGCATACCTTCAGGGGTTAGGAGACCATATCGTTCCCGCTTTAACTTCAGTACAGGATAACCTATTTGTTCCATCATTCGTCTAACATGCCTATTTTTACCTTCCTTAAGTGTTAGCTCTAAAATCATAGTATTCTTTTTCTTCTCCGTCGAGATTATTTTGTAGCGAATTACTTTTAGGACATCCTTTTTATCTTTTACTCCTTTTAAAAGCATTCGAAGATCTTCCTTACTTGGTATACCTTTAATCTTTGCAATGTAAACCTTCTCTACACCGTGTTTCGGGTGCATTAACAAATTAGCAAATTCACCATCATTAGTTAGAAGTAATATTCCGGATGTATCGTAATCTAGTCTACCTATTGGAAAAATACGTTCACTTACCTCCGGGAAAAAATCTGTAACAACTTTCCTTCCCTTATCATCACTAACACTGGAAATCACACCGCGTGGTTTGTATAACATAAAGTAAACAGGTAATTCCTTTTCTAACTGCACACCGTTAACTTCAATCTTGTCATTGGAAGAAACCTTCGTCCCCAACTCTGTAACTACTTTATCATTTACCTTTACTTTTCCATCCAATATTAATTGTTCTGCTTTTCTTCTAGAGGTAACACCACTTTGTGCTATTACTTTTTGTAATCTTTCTAATGCATTTGTCATATTATCACCATTCAACCTTTATTATTTTATTTATTATTTACTTACACAATAATAGCGTTAACTTTATGTTAACGCTACTTAACTGTTTTTATCCAAATACAATTGTAACGACTATTATCGATGCTATTATACCAATTAAATCAGCCAATAGTCCAACCTTTAGTGCATAACCCATCTTTCTAATACCTACAGCCCCAAAATATATGGTTATAATATATAATGTTGTATCTGTACTGCCTTGCATAGTGGATGCTAATCTTCCCATAAAGGAGTCGGGACCATGTGTTTCTATTAATTCTGTTGTCATCCCAAGAGCGGCAGTTCCTGAAATCGGTCGTACTAATGCAAGTGGAATAATATCAGGTGGTATTCCAACGATAGCTAGTAATGGGGTGCTAAGGTTAATGAACGCCTCCAAAGCTCCAGAACTTCGCAAAATCGAAATGGAGACTATCATGCCTACTAAAAAAGGAAGCAAAGAGAATGCCATCTTTACACCCTCTTTTCCTCCCTCAACGAATAATTCATAAGCAGGTATTTTTTTCCAGGTTGCAATTAGTAGTACACATAAAATAAAGCAAGGTATGATCCATGTACTGATCATTGTAATTATACCCATTATTATTTCCTCCACAAACTTTTATAGTAAAAGAAACGATCAATTAATAATGCACTAATAGTGGAAATAGTTGTTGCAATAATTGTTGTTCCAACAATCTCTGTTGGTGATAATGAATTGTATTGCATTCTGATAGCAATTACAGTAGTAGGAATAATTGTGAGACTGGAAGTATTCATCGCCAAAAATGTAATCATGGATCTAGAGGCAGTATCTGATCCGCTTAACTTCTTCATTTGTTCCATAGCTTTAATTCCCATCGGAGTTGCTGCATTACCTAATCCAAATATATTGGCAGTTATATTGGATAAAATGTACCCTATTGCAGGATGGTCTTTCGGAATGTCAGGAAATAACTTTACAATGATCGGCCGAAATAATCTTGATAATGCACGGAGAATTCCTGCTTTTTCAGCAACCTTCATAATACCTAGCCAAAATACTAGCACACTGATTAGACCAATAGAGAGTGTAACCGCACTATTGGCACTTTCAAAAATAGCTTCGTTTACACGATCCATCGTACCGTTAATCATTGCATAAATGATTCCAATAATGGCCATAAAAGCCCAAATAACATTTACCATAATTAACTCAACCCAACTACATTTTTTACGATTGAAATAAGATCACTAAATAACCCTTCTTTTGGTTCTTTAAATTTTTCTAAAGTAAATATAGGCACTTCGGTAATAGGCTCTGTGTTAAGATATATTATCGACTTTCCGATAATTTCCTCATTAGTTTTTATAGCATCTTTTCTAAGAAAGTTTTTTTTGTCCAAATGTTCCTTTTCTGTATTGGTTAAAGGGAACAATATATCTGACTGAATATATCCTATGACACTCTCGTCGGAGTCTTTTAGATTATACTCAACCATCCCTTTCGACGCGATTGATTCCATATTATAATTCTCAAATCCCCAATCAAATAGTTTCATATGGTCGCGCCAATCATCTGGGGCATCTAAAGTAACGGCAATTAGTTCCATACCATCTTTTTCCGCACTAGAAACTAACGTTCTTCCAGCAGCTTTAGTGAATCCAGTTTTACCACCCGTACAATATTCATAAAACATCGTGAGCAGCTTATTTTTATTTTTCCAACTATATGTTCTGTTATCTGATTTATAAGTTGTTGTCTCAGTGATTTTTTGAAACTTCTCATTACTTATTGCATAGCGCATTAACAGTGCCATATCATATGCGGTCGAATAATGATGTTCCCCATCTAGACCATGGGGGTTTTCAAAATTTGTATTAGTCATTCCCAACCACTTTGCCTTATCGTTCATTACATGTACAAACCCTTCGACACTCCCACCTACATGTTCACTTATCGCTACTGCGGCATCATTACCAGAACGAAGCATTAAACCATAAACAAGATCTTCTAATTTAATTTTTTCACCTTGTTCTAAATAAATAGAGGATCCTTCCGTGTACACCGCTCGTTTACTGACACTTGTCATTTCATTTAGCTTTCCAGATTCCACTGCGATCAGGGCAGTCATTATCTTCGTTATACTTGCAATCAATTTCTTTTCATGAGCCTGCTTTTCATATAGTACTCTACCAGTATCTTTTTCAATTAAAATAGCATTGTTGGCAGATACACTCGGACTTGCATGTCCAATGATAGGAAACGACAGGGTAAAGATTAATAGCGTGATCAAAAGCACTGCAAAAAACCGCATTTTATTTCCTCCTACTGTTTTTATGTATCTGAATATATTTTATGCTCGTCTACTTGTGATATGAATATTTTCCACCCACCATAAAAAAATCCGTATCACTCTTACGTGATACGGATTTTCATCTTCATTATTTCATATGTATTAATCTTTTGTTGTACCTTCTTCTATTTGATTAAACCTCTCAAAAAATAAATCTGCTTCTTGCTCAATTTCATTCGTATCCATATTTTCCTGTAATGGTGGGAGTTCATCTAGTGAAGTTAATCCAAAGTAAGTTAAGAAGTCTATACTTGTCCCGAATAAAATTGGTCTACCGGCACCCTCTCTTCTACCAACTTCTTCAATCAAAGACCTCGCAATTAAGGTTTGTACTGGTCGATCACTTTTAACGCCTCTAATTTCTTCAATTTCAGTTCTTGTTATTGGCTGCTTGTAAGCAATAATTGCAAGCGTTTCAAGTGCAGCTTGAGACATTCTGCTGGCTTGAGGAGTTTCCAATAGTTTTTTAAAATATTCACTATGCTCCGGTTTCGTAGTTAGATGATACACTTGATGTGACTTCATGATCATAATACCACGTGTAACATGTTCATAATCATATTTTAACTCTTCCAACAAATGCTCAACTGAATCTGTTGAGATATCCATAATGTTTGATAATTGTTTTACAGTAATACCTTCATCCCCATTAGCAAACAATAACCCTTCTAAAACAGCTTTAAGTTCTTTCATTTCCAACATTAATCCCCCAAATAATATACAAATAATGAATCAAAATGACTCTTTTGTTTACAAGTTACTTCATTCTTCTTCATTAATTCTAATAAAGCCATGAAGGTAACTACAACATGTGATCGCGTCCGATCTGTAAACATCTGGTCGAAACTAATACCATCACGTGACTTTTTAACTAGTTGTAATACTTCTTCCATTCTCTGTTCAATCGGAATATCCGAACGTTGAACACTTGTCTCTAACGGAGCTTTCCATTTCTTTCGTTCAAGCATTTTACCTAATGCACCTAACATATCATATATCGATACATCCCCTTGTTGTACAATAGGCACATTGGTGTACTCTTTCGGGTCGAAAGCTAAAGGGGCTCTAGTGAATATTTGGTTAGAGTCGACTTCTTTTTCTTTCAGTTGTTCAGCAGCAGCTTTATACTTCCTGTACTCAATTAACCGTTGCATTAATTCTTCACGTGGATCTTCAACGTATTCCTCTGTATCATCGGTGATTTCTTGCTTCGGTAAAAGCATTTGGCTTTTTATAGCTAGTAGTGTTGCTGCCATCACTAGATATTCACTCGCAATATTTAATTCTAATCGCTGCATCGTGTGAATATAATGCATATACTGTTCCGTTATTTGCGCTACAGGTATATCGTAAATATCAATTTCATAACGATTGATTAAATGCAATAACAAATCAAGCGGTCCTTCAAATGTATCTAATTTAACTTTATATGCTTGATTCATTGTCGTCTTCCTTTCAAATACCCAATTAAATTTTAAAAAATACGTCTCATTTGTCATAAACGCCTATACACGATAATTACTATTGACATAAGTTATTAACGTAAGATAAATGTTATCATAAAACATTTATCGGAAGAAGAAAAAGGAGGAATTTAATCATGGGTGCAGGCTATGGTTATGGTGGAGGCTTTGCGTTAATCGTAGTATTGTTTATTCTTTTAATTATCGTTGGTGCTGCTTGGTTATAAGATAGTCAGATAAAGTAGCTACGATTACAAATGGCCATAAAGTAGAACAAAAATCAGCCCTATCCTTGTAGGGCTGGTTTTTGTTTATCAGTCATTGTCTTTATCTGTGGTGTTATCTCCGCATTTTGTAAAAAAACGTTCCGTCATATCGTCTGCACAAACGGAATACTTATCTTCATATAATCTTGTAACTTCATTAACCATTTTTTTGCCAATTCCCAAATTTCGATGGGATGGATTAACTGATATATGCTGAATAATTGCATTGATTTCATCTTCTAACCTAACTCCAATTGCTCCTAAAACATCATCTTCTTTCCAAAGATAAAGATGCCAATCCGGGTTGGTTTCATATTCTTTAATCGTTTGTTGCAATTTTTTCACATCTTTTTCTTCAGGCATAAAAGATAGTAAGCCCATTGCAATTTTCTCTAAATTTTTTTTATAACGTGTCAACATAGGTATCCCTCATTAAAAAACTTATCTATAAATATATTATGTAGTACGAGTTACTTACGATACAACTGTAAGAGATTGTATATATATTTATGCCCTATTATGTCAGATTTGTCAAATACGTATTAAAATACAAACCAAAACCAATATACAAAGCCCCAAATTATACTTAGCACCGCCAAAATAATAAATAACAAGAGATTCTTATTTCTTTTATTCAAGTATAATCATCCTTAGTAAGTATAAACTAATTAAATTGAAAACATACATTCATATACTCTAAAACTTCTTTTTAAATAGTTGTTTCATAACTATATACCCATCCGATTCCTTTTCCTTTACCTTAAAGGGAATGATGTTTATGATAGCAAACCAACCATTTAAAAAAATTAGCAAAAACAAATAATCGTTTGTAAAGTATTGATATAAAACAGTGAAGATCGTAAAGAAAAGGATATTACATAGTGGACCACATAGCGAGATAAAGGCAACTTCTACCGAATTATATGGTCTATTTCGTTCACTCATAGTTGCTCCACTTATAAAAAGGCTTGGTTGGAAAAATATATGAACCTTGTTCATATTAATGGAATACATTTTTCTTCCAGATCCAAACGACAAAGTTATTTGGTCGGCTTTTAATAAACTCGCACCGACCAAATGACCAGCTTCATGTATGAGTGTGCTTAATGGACCAGCTATTAAAAATAAATATAACAAAATGTATATATCCATCAATTTACCTCAACACAATCTACTCTGAAAATACGTTAACTTCCTTCATAACATCGCCATTTTTCATGGCTTTCACATGTTCCATTCCCGAAGTAACTTGTCCAAAAACGGTATGGACACCATTTAAATGTGGTTGTGGCTCATGTACAATAAAAAATTGACAACTACCTGTATCTCTTCCTGCGTGAGCCATAGATAATGTACCTTCGACATGTTTATGTGGATTACCTTCTGTTTCACAATTAATCGTATAACCAGCTGATCCTGTCCCGTTTCCAATTGGGCACCCACCTTGGCTAACAAAACCATCAATTACTCTATGAAATGTTAAACCATCATAAAACTTCTCATTTACAAGATTTTCAAAATTAGCTACCGTATTCGGTGCCTCATTTGGATAAAGTTCAAATTCAATTTTATTTCCATCTTCCATTACAAAATATCCTTTTTTAGTCATCACAAAATCTCCTATCTAAACTTATAATACTATTTACATATCATGGTATCACGTAAATAAAAAAATGCAAAGCTGATAAAATGTGTTTACGTTACTCATATGATAGATCATTGCGAATGATATCATCATATGTTTCTCGTTTAATGATCAATTTATCCTGACCATTCTCAACAAAAACCACGGCAGCTTTAGAGAAGCGATTATAATTATTTGCCATGGAATATCCATATGCTCCAGTAGAAAAAACAGCCAAAATATCTCCATTATTTACCTCTGGAAGTGGTAGATCCCAAATCAACATATCTCCTGATTCACAGCACTTCCCAGCAACAGAAACTTCTGTCGTATTCGGTTGATCAGCTCTATTTGCGATTACACCTTCATATTTTGCTTGATACAAAGCAGGTCTTAAATTATCCGTCATACCACCATCAACCGCAATATAGTTTCGAACTCCAGGAATTTCTTTTGTTGACCCTATAGTGTAAAGTGTAATTCCGGCATTCCCGACAATTGACCGTCCCGGCTCGATCCAAATTTCGGGCATTGGGAATTGTAAATGACTAATATGTTTTTTTACCGTTAATACTAATTCATCTACATATTGGGCTAATGGTAAAGGAGAATCCTCTTTCGTATATCTAATTCCAAAACCACCACCGAAGTTTAATACTTCTGGAGTGTAATTATACACACTATGCCATTTAGCTAGTTCGTCAAATAATATTTCAGCAGCTTTCGTAAAGCTATCCGTTTCAAAAATTTGTGAACCAATGTGACAATGTAACCCTTTAAAGTGTATACGATCATGGTTATCTAATTGTGTAAAGGCTTTTTCGGCCTGTCCATTAGCTAAATTAAACCCAAACTTAGAATCTTCATTTCCGGTCATAATATATTGGTGAGTCTTTGATTGAATACCTGGAGTTACCCTTAATAACACATTCATATTTTTGTCATGCTCATCTAACAATCGGTTCAACAGCTCAATTTCATAGAAATTATCGATAACAATACAGCCAATATTATTTTCAATAGCTAAAGTCAATTCGTCAATACTTTTGTTATTCCCATGTAAATGGATCTTTTCTGTTGGAAAATCGGCCTTTAATGCTGTATACAGCTCTCCCTCAGAAACAACATCTATGGATAGTCCTTCCTGTTTCATTACTTGTAAGATAGCAATGGATGAAAATGCTTTACTAGCATATGCCACTTGCGCAGAAACTCCTAGTTCCTTAAACGTATTGACAAATGCACGGCAATTTTCGCGAATAATGGAAACATCATATACATAAAGAGGTGTTCCGTATTTCTTTGCTAGTCCAACCGTATCTAGTCCACCTATTACTAGATGTCCTTCCTTATTAACTTGAAAAGGATGACCCGCTAATTTCATTCCTATTTTCCTCCATATAGTAAATTTCGTAAGTTGTTTAAATAATACATACTTTATCATAATCGGTACAAAAACGAAAGAAATAACCCCGCAATGTAAAGGCATTACGGGGATCAACATTTGATATTTATGATAAATTTGATTATTTTACAGGTTGACGATAATTATTTTTAGGGTGAACTATACTAGGTCGGCTATTTGTCCTTGGTACAGGAATTCGTATCAGAATGTGTAGCAACGCCGTCGCATTAAATGGAATTAGCGGCCACATGTAAGGTGTGCGAATAGAACGCAAATTGGCTAAATAGACTATAAATAGCGTAAAACTTATTAAAAACCCTATTAGACCGAATATTGCAGTTGATAGCACTAAAAATACATTTGCAATCTTATTTGCTACGCTTAATTCATAGCTAGGTGTTACGTACGAACCAATCGCACTGATGGATATATATAAAATTACTTCTGGGCTGAACATCCCGACATCAATAGCAATTTGTCCAATTAACACAGCAGCAATCAAGCCCATAGCAGTTGATAATGCAGTTGGCGTATGAATTGCTGCCATCCTTAAAAATTCAATGCCAATTATCCCTAAAACAATTTGCATAACAATCGGTACATTTCCTACATCATTAGGGCCAATAAAAGTTAATGCCTTTGGTAGTAGTGAAGGATCAATGACAAATAGCAACCACACAGGTAACAAAAATAGCGATGCAAAGATAGCTAGAAATCGTGCCCATCTTATAAATGTTCCAACCATAGGAACTTGTCTATGTTCCTCAGCGTGTTGCACATGGTGAAAAAATGTTGTTGGTAGAATAATCACACTTGGGGAGGTATCAACTAGAATGAGTACATGACCTTCTAATAAATGACTTGCAGCCACATCTGGTCTTTCCGTGTACCTCACTAGCGGATATGGATTCCAATTGCGACCAACGATATATTCTTCCAACGTTTTTTCAGCCATCGATATTCCATCAATTTCTATCTTATCAATTTTATCTTTGATTAATTTAACCAATCCTGGATCCGCGATATCCTTAATATAACTAACACAAACATCTGTTTTCGACCGTTCTCCAACCTTTAACATTTCGTGACGTAATCGTGTATCACGTATTCTTCTTCTGGTGAGTGCTGTATTCTCTACTATATTTTCTGTAAATCCATCTCGAGATCCCCTAACCACGCGTTCTGTATCAGGCTCTTCCGGGGTACGTCCAGGATAACTACGCGTATCTACAACAAACGCATACTTCTCTCCATCAATAAATACTACGATTAAACCTGATAGGATTTGATCTACAGCATCATCCATGGACTTAATCGTTTCAACTTGTTGATGAATTAATCTGTTTTCTACGATTTCAGGTACTTTTCGTTTATTTGTCTCATGATCATTCATATTCACAAGCTCTTTAATTAGCTCTTGAACAATAAGACTATCTACTAACCCTGTGAGATAATAAAGCTGAATACTTTTCTTTAATAAGAATACTTCTCGAAAACCAACATCATATGAAGTACCGACACCAACTCTTTCTTTCATATATGCTAAGTTATCATTGATTTTCGGAGATATTGGACTTTTACTCAAGTTTACTCACTCCTAATACCTTGTGCAATTTATACGAGGCAATGAATTGGTAATCGCAATCTGTCTTACCTTACTAATATTAGCCATTGAAACAAAGATCCAGCAATCTTACCGAAAACGACAGCCATTAATAACCATAATAATTGCCGCTCCAGTCCTATTCGTTTGGTTATTATCGGGAATACATTTAATACTTCGGTTAATGCAGCTGCTAGCATGCCATTAAACACGCCATGAAATACTCCCCAAATTAATAGTGTAACGAACGGTTGATTCCAGGAAACATCGGTAAATGATAAATAAGTACCAAAAATGGAGCCACCAATAACACAACCAATTAGCACTTTAATTAAACGATTTCCCTTGGTTAACTGAATTAAGCGAGGAATAATGCCTAACACTGTTAAAAAAGCTACAAAACCACTACCTACAGCAAGCCCCCCAGCAAATCCAATAAAAATTTGTATCGTATTAACGAGAATAGTCTGTATCATTTAACTTGTTTTCATGATGAATAATGTAATGATCTAGGGCTTGCTGGTAGTTAAAAATTTCAACTTCAAGAGGACTTGGCTCTTCATTAAATCGTTTATTAAACCAATGATTAAAAAATAGCAGCATCCCAACACCAAGGCCAATGGAATAAGGAATTTGAATCCATAATGGAAACTTATTCTCTCTGCCTGTTAATAAAAAATGTAATTTTTGATGGACTTCTTGCATACTGACATCATAATGAAAATTCATGATTGTCATCGCAGTTCCTATAAATAATAGGATCCATACAAAGCTAATTATTAATGTAGAAGGTAATTTCCTTTGCTTGTATATCCGTACAATTGTCTGTGTTGGACCAACTATTTGAATTTCTATATCAGGGAATAAACGATGTAGATGTTCAATAATTAAAAAACTGTCAATAACAACCAAATCTTGGTCCTTTTCCGTAATGCGATAGATCCTCATATTCTCCAATGCCTTTTTATGCTTTGTTTGCGTAATAATGAAGGCGATATCTTTTAACTGAAGCTCTTGCATCTTTTCTAGTTCAAGATTTTTTTTCATCCTTAAATAAACAATGTCAGCCACAGATTATTCCACCTTTTCTCGTTCGATACTACATAGTATTTGTATAAAAGAGAATAATTATCATAAAAAAACCACCACAATTAGTGGTGATTTTTATGGATCCATTTTATTTTTCATTTCAAATAGTATTTTCTTTTCTAAACGAGAAACTTGCACCTGTGAGATACCTAATCTTTCGGCAACCTCTGATTGGGTTTTATCTTTGTAATACCGTAAATATAATATTAACCGTTCTCGCTCGTTTAACCCTCTTATTGCTTCTTGTAATGTCAGTTTATCAAACCAATTGGAATCTTGGTCTGCAATTTGATCTAAAAGCGTAATGGGATCCCCGTCATTTTCAAATACTGTTTCATGTATGGAATGAGGTGCCTTAGCAGCTTCTTGTGCATGTACTACTTCTTCTGGGCTAATTTCTAGCGCGTCCGCAATTTCATTTACCGTAGGTGACCTTCCATGCTGTTTGGTTAATTCATCTTTCTTTTTACGTATTTTATTACCAACTTCTTTTAGTGATCTACTTACCTTTACACTACCATCGTCTCGTAAGAATCGTTGAATTTCTCCAATAATCATTGGTACAGCATAAGTAGAGAATCGAACATCATATGATAAATCAAATTTATCGATAGATTTTATCAAACCAATACTTCCGATTTGAAATAGATCATCTGGGTCATATCCTCTATTCATGAACCGTTGAACAACAGACCAAACTAAACGGATATTTCGTTCAACTAATATGTCTCTAGCATGTTTATCTCCTTGTTGACTTCTAGCTATATAATCTTTTACTTGGTCATCTGTTAAGGACTCTTTTTGCTTATTATTTTTCACATTAACGTCCATAGGCGCGGCCCCTAATTATAAACCGTTTTGCTATTAGTGAGCTGCTTCTTCATTCGAACGACCGTTCCTTCGTCCGGCTTAGATATAACCTCAACAGAATCCATAAAATTTTCGATGATCGTAAAACCCATTCCAGATCTTTCCAAATCTGGCTTGGATGTAAATAATGGTTGTCTTGCTTCATTTATATCCTTAATCCCAATCCCATAATCTTTAATCGTTAGCTCAATTTCTCCTTCGTACAATATACATGAAATTTCAATTTTATGATCCGGCTCATTATTATAGCCGTGGATGACAGCATTCGTTACTGCTTCTGACACAACGGTTTTAATCTCAGTCAGTTCATCCATTGTAGGATCAAGTTGTGTAACGAATGCTGCGACAGTCACCCTCGCAAACGACTCATTTTGACTTACACTTGAAAACTCAATAAACATTTCATTTTTCATGAAGCCACCCCCAACGTTTCTAATGCAAATTCCTCGCTCTCCTCTAAACGAACGATCTTAAATAACCCCGACATTTCAAACAAACGTTTGATTGTTGGTGGGACAGAACATACTACCATTTCTCCACCCAATTGCAAAACTTCCTTGTATCTTCCAAGAACAACACCTAAACCTGAACTATCCATAAAAGAAACGGATTCCAAGTTAAGTATGACGTGTTTTACTGAATTCGTATATAACGTTTCCTTCCATTTATCCCGCAAGTTCTCTGACTCATGGTGATCCAATTCACCGGCTAACCTTACAATAAGCACATCTTCTTTAACATTAAACGTATACGTTAAACCCATTTAATTTCCTCCTTACAAATCCTTGTAAGTATTGATTCTTGATTAAATGGGCAATTTCCTGCCTGTTGACAAAAGTAGAAGAAAATCGTGTTTTAACGTATAAATTACTGAAATTTCGACAATCGTTGCAAGGATCGTTTAAATAAAGTCATAAAGGATGCTTTTTCAACATCGACTTCAACGATCAAAGGGGTTTCTGACAATATTTTATCTTCATTTTTCACCGTTAAAATACCTACCTGGTCACCTTTTTGAAGTGGAGCTTGCAGGTTTTCATCTATATCTACAGATGTCGTGATATTTTCGATAGACTCACCTTTTTTATATATGGTACTTATCGATTGTGATGCAACAATATCAATACTTTTTTGCTCAGCCTTTAATAATTCCAAATTTGTAATTACTTGCCCTTTATCAAATAATTTTTTTGTATCAAAGTGATTAAAAGCAAAGTCTAACATATTTGAAACAGTAGCATTACGTTCTTTTGGTGTTTCCACCCCCATCACTACTGCAATAACACGCATATCATTTTTCTTTGCTGTAGCTGTTAAGCAATACTTGGCTTCATTTGTAAATCCTGTTTTTAAGCCATCAACTCCAGGATAAAACCTTACCAATTTATTGGTATTCACTAGCCAAAATTCATCTTCTTTACCTTTACGTAAATAGTCTTCATATATAGATGTATACTCCGTTATTGATTCATACTTTAATAATTCCTTGGCGATAACGGCCATATCGTGTGACGTACTATAGTGGTCATCAGCTGGCAATCCAGATACATTCTGAAATTTCGTGTTCTTTAAATTTAGTTCTTTTAATTTATCATTCATTCTTCCAACAAAAGCTTCTTCACTTCCAGCTATTCTTTCAGCTAAAGCAACACTAGCGTCATTTCCAGATGCAATTGCAATCCCTTTTAATAGATCATTTACAGACATTTCTTCTCCAGCTTCTAGAAAAATTTGGGATCCTCCCATAGAGGCTGCATTTTCACTAATTCTGATCATTTCGTCTTTTTTCAAATTTCCTTTTTCTAACTCTTCCATGATTAATAAAAGGGTCATAATTTTGGTCATACTAGCAGGTGGTAATTTTTCATTTGCATTTTTATCAAACAGTACCTTGCCCGTGTCTCGCTCAATCAATATAGCAGATTTAGCATCTGGAGCAAGATCTAAAGAATCATTCGTCTCACTTGCATTACCCTCTTCTGCATACACAGATACATTTAATGAACATATTGCAAGTAATGAAACACAAATCATTAGAGCATATTTTTTCATTGTTATACCTCCAGCAATCAATATACATTTAGGATTGCCATGATTCAATAATTTTATAACTATAAGCAAGAAAAAGCACATGAATATTCATGTGCTTTCAAACTCCTGTAACATTTGTGTTTATTCGGTTATAATTTCATGAACGAGTAACGGTGCTTTTACGGATGATTCCACTATTTCAATACTCTCATATAGTTTGTTCTGTACCTCTTGAATATCCGATTGATTAGCGTGGATCGTTAGGAGCGGTTCACCAATTTCAACTTTATCGCCAACTTTTTTGTGTAAAACAATCCCAACTGCTAAATCAATTTCAGACTCTTTCGTTGCTCTTCCAGCACCTAACATCATTGCTGCAGATCCGATTTGGTCTGCAATGATAGATGCAACAGTTCCACCTTTTTTAGCTGGTAATTCAACCATTTTCGAAGCTTTGGGAAGTAAGGTTGGATCTTCTGCAACACTAATATCTCCACCTTGGGAACGTAAGAATGTTTTAAATTGCTCAAACGCTTTTCCATTGTGTAAGTTTTCTTCTAATCTAGCTTTTGCTTCATCAAGGCTATTGGCTTTATTTCCTAATACTACCATCTGACTACCTAAGGTTAAACATAATTCTGTCAAATCCTCTGGCCCCTTGCCTTGCAATGTTTCAATGGCTTCTTTCACTTCTAATGCATTGCCAATCGCATTACCTAAAGGTTGACTCATATCAGAAATGACAGCCATCGTTTTTCTTCCCACATGATTACCGATAGAAACCATTGCTTTTGCTAATTCCTTCGCATCATTTAAATCCTTCATGAATGCTCCAGCACCTGTTTTTACATCTAGAACTATCGCATCCGCACCGGCAGCAATTTTTTTACTCATAATAGAACTAGCTATTAATGGGATAGAATTTACTGTAGCTGTGACATCCCTTAAACTATATAATTTTTTATCGGCAGGAGTTAAGTTACCTGATTGGCCAATTACGGCAACTTTGTTTTGATTTACAAGGGATATAAATTCATCATTTGTAATCTCCACATGAAATCCTGGGACGGATTCTAATTTATCAATCGTACCACCAGTATGTCCTAACCCTCTCCCACTCATTTTAGCAACTGGAACACCTAAGGATGCTACTAATGGTGCCAAAATTAATGTTGTTGTATCGCCCACTCCACCTGTAGAGTGCTTATCAACTTTAATCCCTGATATTTCGGACAGGTCGATTTGGTCACCTGACTGAACCATTACAGTTGTTAATATAGCTCTTTCTTTTTCCGTCATGTCTTGAAAGTAAATAGCCATTAATAGTGCACTAACCTGATAATCAGGGATATCTCCCTTCGTATAGCCATTAATAAAAAACTGTATTTCTTCGTCAGTTAATTCTTTTCCATCACGTTTATTTTCGATGATGTCGTACATTCTCATGTGTATCATCCTCTGTTATGAATTTGGTAAGTCACTAATTATCTTTTTCACGAAACGTAAGAAATCTTCTCTTACTTTTTCAGTTGTTTCTATAACTTCTTGGTGTGTGAGAGGTTGGTCTAAAATTCCTGCTGCCATATTAGAAATACAAGAAATACCTAAAACTCGTAATCCAGCATGACCCGCAACAGTTACTTCAGGAACGGTAGACATTCCAACTGCATCTCCACCTACTGTTCTTAACATTCTTACCTCTGCCGGAGTCTCATACACCGGTCCAGTATTACCAACATAAACACCTTCACGAACTGTAATTCCGATTTCATTTGCACAATTCTTTGCAAACTGTATATATTCCGGATCATATACTTTCGACATGTCAGGAAAACGTGCCCCTAATTCATCATCATTAGGGCCAATTAATGGATTCGTACCCATGTTATTAATATGATCTGTAATAATCATTAAGTCCCCAGGCTCGAAGGATTCATTTATTCCCCCAGCAGCATTTGTCACGATAATGGATTCAATGCCTAATTGTTTCATTACTCGAACAGGAAATGTAACTTGTTGCATAGAATAGCCTTCATAAAAATGAAACCTACCCTGCATTGCAATAACCTGTTTTCCTTCTAATGTTCCTATTACTAACTGTCCTTTATGTCCGGACACTGTTGATTCTGGAAAATGGGGAATATCTTTATATGAAATGAAAGTTTTATTTTCAATTTCTTCTCCTAATACACCCAAACCAGACCCAAGAATTAATCCTAGAGTTGGTGTTTTAGATAACTTTTCTTTTATAAATTGACTTGCTTCTTTAATTGATACTTGATCCATTTTTACATCCATCCCTTTTATTTTCTTATCTCATTTAAAAAGCTTTTTCCAAACTCAGGTTTTGTTACTTGAAAGTTCTCTGCAATGGTTGCTCCAATGTCAGCAAATGTATTTCGCAAAGGAATCTCCGTTCCATCATTAATAGAAGTATGATAGACAACTAACGGAACAAACTCACGGGTATGATCTGTACCATGATGAACAGGATCATTTCCATGATCAGCTGTAATAATTAGTAAGTCGTCAGATTGAAGCTTTTCTAATACTTCAGGTAGTCTCTTATCAAAAGCTTCTAATGCTTCTCCATAACCTTGTGGGTCGCGACGGTGTCCATACTTAGCATCGAAATCAACTAAGTTTAAGAAGCTTAAACCGTTAAAATCTTTATCCATGGATTCCACCAGTTTCGTCATACCGTCATCATTATCTGTAGTACGAATTGCCTCTGTTACACCTTCTCCATCATAGATATCAGAGATTTTGCCAATTGCAATGACATCATACTTTTCATCTTGCAACGTATTCATGACAGTACGACCAAATGGTTTAAGTGCGTAATCATGTCGATTAGAAGTACGTTCGAAAGCACCAGGTTTTCCAATGAATGGTCTCGCAATAACTCGACCAACCATATATTTTTCATCTAAAGTTAGCTCTCTTGCTATTTCACAAATTCGATATTGCTCTTCTATCGAAATAATTTCTTCATGAGCAGCTATTTGCAAAACGGAATCTGCAGAAGTATAGACAATAAGTGCTCCAGTATTCATATGCTCTTCACCAAGTTCATCTAAGATTTCAGTTCCTGAAGCAGGTTTATTTCCAATTATTTTTCGTCCAGTCTTCTCTTCCAACGCTTCAATTAATTCAGGAGGAAATCCATCAGGAAATGTTCGAAACGGCTGTTCAATATGTAAACCCATTATTTCCCAGTGGCCTGTCATGGTGTCTTTTCCATTAGATGCCTCTTGCATTTTCGTATAATGTGCTAATGGTTTTTCTGCTTTTTCAATCCCTTTAATTTCTCGAATATTACTTAGCCCCAATTGCCCCATATGTGGCATGTGAAGACCATTCATATGTTCTGCAATATGGCCTAATGTATCAGCACCTGTGTCATTAAATTTATCTGCATCTGGCGCTTCACCGATTCCTACCGAATCCATTACAACTAAGAAAACTCGTTTAAAATTTTTCATGATATTTACCTCCTGTTGATTATATTGCCTAATATGTACGAAATATATGTTTATAATCTTAGGCTAAGATTAAGAGAGAAAAACGTTTCAAAGTTACTGCGCAGTTTACATCAACTATTAATTACTATTTATTACTCGAGAAAAACAACAATCTGATTGAAAACAATAATAAACGAATAACGTTGTATGATGTCAGACAACTAAATCGAAAAAATTATGCTCTCGGATGATATGTTTTATACATATCTTTTAATCTAGCTTTTGTCACATGCGTATAAATTTGAGTTGTTGAGATATCTGCATGGCCAAGCATCTCTTGGACCGCACGTAAATCAGCACCATTTTCCAATAAATGGGTTGCAAATGAATGTCTAAGTGTATGTGGTGTAATATCTTTCTTTATATTCGCATTTTTTGCTATCGCTTTCAGTATTTTCCAGAAACCTTGTCTTGTTAACGGTTTACCATGTTGATTCAAAAATAAGAAGTTTTCATCATTATTTTTTTTTATCAAATGTTTTCTTGCCTGTTGAATATAATTCTCAACCGCTCGATGTGCAGCATTTCCTAGGGGAACGATTCGTTCCTTTGACCCTTTACCAAAACAGCGCACAAATCCCATTGTCAAATGAAGATCACTTACCTTTAAAGACGTAAGTTCACTAACACGTAATCCAGTAGCATAAAGTAATTCTAGCATTGCTTTATTGCGTATATCTAGTGGAGTTTTCACTTGTATATTTAGTAGATTATCCACATCTTCTATTGATAATATTGCTGGAAGCTTTCTCTCAATCTTTGGTGTCTCGATATGTAAGCTAGCATCTTGTTTGGCAACACCTTCACGTATTAAGAACTGATGATAAAGTCGAATCGAAGAAATGGTTCTGGCAATTGTTGCAGACGATCTTCCATCATCTTTTAACTTATGCAAAAAGCTAATAATATCTCCTCTAGTAACCATATCCCAATTTTGCTTGTTTCCTTCTTTTTGGAGAAACTGTACATATTTCTTTAAATCTCTTTTATAGGAATTTATTGTATTGACGGATGATCCTCTTTCAACTTGTAAGTAATGAAGAAAATCTTCTAAGGCGTGCATTACCATAGCATTACTCCCCTAATCGAAAAAATATATTCAATCGATCAATAAAACTTTGCTCACTATTAAATACTTTAACTGATGGGCCTTCAGGTGGATCATAGCGATGAAATTGCTCATATTCAGAGTGCATGATTTGCAATCCAAAATAAAATAAAAACGTGCATGCAATGAAAATGACAAATACTTTAATTGCATCCCATACCGCTCGCTTCATTTGGCATTTCTCCTCTTAATAAAAACGTTAATATTAAAAGATATGCCAAAAAAGTTTAGGTTTATACATATAACTATAAAACTAGTCCATAAAAATAGTAAATTATTAGAAAGGTGGTCACCTGTTACCTAAATCCTCTTTCTTCGTTTTGGAAAAATGTGCTTACATGTCAGCTAATGAAGATAATCCATCTATAATTCCATCTATTTCAAAATAACGTATTTATGTACCTTTGTAAAATAATAACTTACCAGTGTTAGTTGTAAACAAATTAAAAATGCCTTTTCTCCTTAGAAAAAAGACATCACCACCATAAATCATCAAGCTTCAACTGTAATAGCTTTTTGACATTTTTTACAGAGCCCATGAAAAGTTAATCGATGGTCCTTTACTTTAAAGCCCCATTCATTCTCAACAATTTTTTCAACATCTCCAAGTAAATCATCCATAATTTCTTCAACGGAACCACATTCAATACATACCAAATGATGGTGGAAGTGTTCTGCGCCTTCTTTTCTTAGATCATACCTAGACACACCATCACCAAAGTTTATTTTATCAACAATTTTTAATTCAGATAATAATTCTAATGTTCGGTATACAGTAGCTAAACCAATTTCGGGCGCTTTTTCTTTCACTAAAAGGTATATATCCTCTGCACTTAAATGATCTTCTTCACGTTCCAAAAGTACTCGAACAGTTGCTTCTCTTTGTGGAGTTAGCTTATAGCTTTGTGCATGGAGTTGTTTTTTAATCCGATCAATTCGATGTTCCATAGCAGATTCCCTCCCTCATATCCCACCTTTATTATATGCACTGTGAAACGCAGTGTCAAAGTATAATGAGTATAATTTGCATACAATAATAATTATTATAATAGAATAATTATTATTTGTCTTCTGTTTAACTCTTTGTGTAGAGTGACTGAATTAGAGATTCCATTGCTCCATTTGCCACAAAAGCCTCTAATATGGCAGCAATGGAAGAAGCACCTAGCAATACGATAAACACAATTACGTATCTTGCAAATGGTTGAAACACTGATTGTGACATTTTTCGACTAAATAATTTATTTAATAATGATAACGAAAAAATCATCGATAGACTTCCAGCGATGATGTAGACCGGAATAATTAAGATATTTTGAGGCGCAATCGACAATGTGGCTAATAAAAAACCTTGCACCCCTAATTGGTTCACAATAAATCCTACAGAGAATCCGATTACTAATCCTTTAATAAAAAGAAGTATCCATACAATAGGCAGCCCAATGACAGATAATCCTAACAAAAATAGCAATAACAAATACTTTGCATGATAGAAAAAACTTTCTTTTAATATATCTTTGCTCTCAATCGTTTGACCGTTAGAAATTTGACCAAAAAATCGTTCCAAATAAAAGAATAAATCATGTTTCTGATCAAAATTCATACTATTAACGATAATAGCACCAAAGATTATTCCTGTTAAAAATAAGATTATCATAAATATATAAATCGTTGCATGTTCCTTCATATGGTCTACTAATTGCATGCTTCTTTTGTTCATTGGAATCCTCCATTCAATAGTTGCTTTTATATTTAAAAACTATGAAGAATTCCACATAAAAATACCAATAATTCTATCTTTTCTTCGAAAACCTATAAAATTTAACTAGTGTGTATACTACCGTATTTTCCGCCACCTCCGGATTTTATGACCAGATTACCTTCTCTCATCTCTATAATTGCCTTTGCTAGTTTCTCTGGTATAACTTCCTTTAATTCTTCGACTGAAACGTGATGGATGATGTTCATCTCTGTTTGAAAATGCCTTAATAAATTTTCAAACGTTTTAGGACCTAATTTAGGTAAATATTCTAACGGTACTTGATATATATATGGGGGACGTTTATGCTCTACATCCGTATCAGAAATTTCTCTTATCCGATCAAATACACCTTTAATAACTTTGTGTGAGCCACATGTTGGACATTCCTTACTATCGGATTGTAATAATTCGAGGCAATGATCACAAACTGTAGTATGATATTTTCCCAACTTTGGATTCATACCAAAGTTTCGACTGATTTTTCGACCATTCACTTCATGTAATGCCAACTCAAATTCTTGAAACGACGGTTCATCCATTAATACTTCTTGATATTCACGAGCTATTTTAGCTAATGAATGGGCATCAGAATTTGTAACAAAAGTATAATGATGAAGTTCTTTGATTTGATCAGCCATTTCTGTATCTGAACTTAGACCAAGTTCTATTCCATCTATTAAATCTGGATCAAAAACTTCCGTTAGTGATTTGTGAACTCCTTTTCCGTACAGACTTTTAAAAGGTGTGAAAACATGAGCAGGAATAAATAAGCCCGACAGTTCTTTCACCTTATATTGTAATTCTTTTGCCGTACCGTAGTAGCGCTGCGAGCTTAACGTAATATTTTTCATTTTCGTTACGAGCCATTCTGAGAACTGTTCGATCTTTTCCAAAGTGGGAAAGTAGCACAATACATGTATTGGTCCTTGGCAATTGTTATCATATATTTCAATTTCTGAGCCGAGAATTAAGGTGACTTCTTCAAACTGAATACCACCACCATCCAATTCAAACGCTTCTCCACATTCAATTAATCTTTTCAGTTCTTGTTGTACTGCAGGTGATTGACTATCTATTACACCTACCATATGTATCCCTTTGTTCCGACTAGATTCTTTTAAAATATTTGTCAGCGTTAAACTTTTGGAAGCTGTAATTTTCACCGGTTTATCATACATATCTCTTCCTATATGAATATGCATATCTGCAAAGTAAGAGTTAAGCATTATAACATCCTTTCAAGTAATTCCAGGTATACAATGGCATAGTTTGTTTTAGCATCGTGAATTCTTTCTTTACTAACATATTCTTTCGCTTCTGCTAAAGTTAGCTCTATGATTTCAACAAATTCATCCTCATCAGGGGCTAATGGTTGATCTACTTTTTCCAAATCTCTTGATAGATACAAATACATTAATTCGTCTGCAAATCCAGGTGAAGTGTAAAATGATGTTACAAATGTAAGCTGACTGGTTGTGTACCCTGTCTCTTCTTCTAATTCTCGAATTGCTGTTATTTCTGGTTTCTCCCCAGGCTCTAACTTCCCAGCAGGGATTTCAATCAGTGATTTTTCTAGTGGTTTTCGAAACTGCTCTACGAAGACGATTTTATTATCCTTTGTAATGGGGATAACAGCTACTGCGCCAGGATGTTTAATTAACTCCCGTGTAGATCTCTTACCATTTGGCAGAAGCACCTCATCCACTTGCAGTTTTACTACTTTGCCATCAAATATTTCTTCCGTACGAATTGTTTTTTCCTCAAACTTTTTCATTCTGTTCATTCCCTCATGTAAATATAGATAATTATATTTTAGCATAAGTACTTTTCTCCAGCATTGTATATTAGTTGTAATTCACTTCAAGTGTTTTTACAATAAAATTAGAACAATTAGGAGGGTATCTAACTTTATGATAAAAAATCGTTTAGGTAAATCCGAAATATCCGTTTCAACATTAACACTCGGATGTATGTCTCTTGGTACAGATCAGGCACACGCATCTAACATTATTGATTACGCACTAGATAAAGGAATAAATCATCTTGATACAGCAGATTTATATGATTTTGGTAAAAATGAAGAAATAATTGGTAATGCTATGAAAGGAAAGCGAAATGAGATAGTTTTAACTTCCAAAGTTGGAAATCATTTTTCAAAAGAAGGTAAAGATTGGTTTTGGGATCCCTCAAAAGAACATATAATGAATGGCTTGAAAGATAGTCTTCGTAGATTACAAACTGATTATATTGATTTTTATATGCTTCACGGTGGGACCATCGACGACCCTATTGATGAATCTATTGAAGCATTTGAGCGACTAAAAGAAGAAGGGGTAGTTCGAGCATATGGGATATCATCTATACGTCCAAATGTAATAAGAGAGTATGTCAAACGCTCTAATATAGATGCTGTTATGATGCAATATAGTCTACTTGATCGACGTCCTGAATCAGAAATATTAGACCTATTACATGATAACCAAATTAGTGTACTCGCTCGCGGGCCTCTAGCCAAAGGAATGCTAAGCAACCGTGCAATGTATCAGGTTAATAAAAAAGGCAAAGATGGATTTCTAGCATACTCCTATCATGAATTGCAGAAAGTTATTGAAAAAATATCCACGGATATAGGTAGCGAACCTTCAATGAATGCAATAGCTTTAAAATATGTTATCAAACATCCTGCATTAGCTAGCGCGGTTTTTGGAGCAAGTTCTATTGACCAGGTTCGTGAAAATATTGACATAGAACCATCCCAAGACCTAAGTAACGAAACCTATCAAAATTTACAACAAATCACCAAAGCATTCAATTACGAGAAACATTTGTAAGCTCCCATTTTTATTGTTTCTGAATTGTAGTTTTTACAAGAAACGAACCTTAATGAGCAATTAATAGAATTTACGCAGTAACTTTGAAACGTTTTTCTATCTTAATCTTATCAAGAGTGCTACAAACCCGCTCCAGCAGAATACTTCGCTAGTGGATATTCTCTAATTATGGAATGGTGTTTGCCAATGATTTCAACACTTAGTGGAGCTCTTCCCAATGGTACAGAAAGCTATTTCTAGGGAATTCATGTTATGAAGTGTCCATACACTGTTCTAGCGGAAGAAATACACGTAGACTCCGGCGGGAGAAAAGGCATCGGTGAGACCCCGCAGAACGGAGTTCGAGGAGGCTCACCAGCCGCCCGCGGAAAGCGAAGTGTATTTCTGGAGCGAGATTTGGTGCAGTACATTTAATCTCAAATTTCACCAAGTTTTACATATTAAATTACTTTGTATACTACATAAAAAAGAAGCAATCGGTACAATAGATCTTTTATTTACAATCGAAATGGAATGTAATAAAGTGGCATCGATTTTTATGATCCAGGTGCCACCTCTCACTAGGAAAATTCGATTATATATTAAAAGAGTGCTATGCTACGTTAATATGAATACTTGCCGGAGATATAAATGGGTTTAATATACCTTCTCTACTAAGTAACCTGAAAGCTCCATTTATAAAATCTAACTTCATATCTTTTGCAAAGAAAACTACCTGTTGGTCACGAACAAACGTTGGTATTTCCCTACAAATAATGGTTTTATCATAGCTTGTAGGTTCATTAATAAGTTGAAAAGTTGGAACACCATTAACACCACAACCGCAACCTTCTGTTTCATACCATAATAATAGCTTCAAAGATGGGTTACCAATTTCATTGATTTTCTCCATAGCTATTTCGGTAATGGTTAATTCCATTTCGTTGTCCTCCTGTTGTATGTAATTATGTTGTTCATTTTTTATTGAATTGCTTATGAAGCAATACCTCCATGGTTTTAGGAAATAAATGATAGAACCTACTTCCCATATCCATCCACCAAGGCAGGTTAATCTCACGTTTTTGTCTAAATAAGTTTGCTACTATTTTTTTAGCAACGTCATCTGGGTCCAACATATATTTCCCAATGTTTGCTTGATAAGTTCCAAAAGGATCAGCTAGTTTAAAAAAATCTGTTTGCACCGGACCTAAATTTACTGCTGTTACAAATACCCTCTCATTTGCTAGCTCCAAACGTAATGAATTGGTAAAACCTAGCACAGCATGCTTCGTGGCAGCATAAACAGCTGATTTTGGCGTTGCGATTTTACCAGCTTGAGAAGCAATATTAATAATATGGCAATTCCCCTTCAAGTCCACAAAATGCGGGAGGACAATTTTTGTTGCTTGAATTAAAGCATAAACATTTAATTGAAACATACGATCAATATCTTTCCAATCCAAATCATTTACAAAATCAAATATACCTAATCCTGCATTATTAATTAAACCATGCACCTTTTCATGCTCTATGAGAATTCGATCAAATGTATGAACTAACAGTTTTTCATTCATTAAATCTACCTGGTAAACAAAACTATTTGCATCAAGTTCCTGTTTCATTTTTCGTTGTACATTTTCAAGTTTATCGATAGATCTTGCTAACATGATCGGAATTCCGCCGTTTTTTGCAATATGCCAAGCTATTTTTTCTCCAAGTCCACCTGAGGATCCCGTAATAATTATTTTTTTGTTTTCAATCTTATCTCGCATGGTAATATAATAAACCGTCCTCACATGTTTTACTTATCAAGTCTTCAGCTTCTAAATAATCAAGTTGCCCGATCGTTTCAGACATTGTCAAATCTAATTGTTTTTCATATTGTCTCGGGAAAATCTGCTGGCAAATTTGGAATGGTGTTTGGGAATATTCCTTTAATAACGTAAGTACTTTATTGGCTCGTTGTTCCTGTTTCGTTAACCGCAATGGAACAAGCTCTTCAACATTTGAAAAAACACTACCATGTCCAGGAAATACAGTGGTAATTCCTAATGCTAGGCATTTTTCCAAATTGGCACGGTATTGTAACATTGGTTTTGGTCGGTCCAACTCATTTATAGGTGGTTCTAATAATGGATTAGAGGAAATATGCGATAAAATATGATCCCCTCCAATAAAAGCACCATCTTGCTCCCGTAGGAAAGATAAGTGGCTTTGAGCATGTCCTTTTGTTTCAATAACGCTCCATTCATGGTGGCCCGGGAGAATATCGCCCTCTGTAATAACATCGGTTACTTCACCTTGTCCTGCATATCGAAGTGGAGCACGCAATTTATTTAATAGAGCTTGATATTGATCGGGAACGCCAGAAGACTGAAACAGGTCACGAAAAAAATTTTCATAATGCTTAAAAAATGGCTCATTTCGAGTTAACCAAAGATTCACGTTTTCATGAGCTATAATTCGATTGGCACGTGGAAATTGTTCCACTAACCCAATGTGATCTGGGTGGTGGTGTGTAAGTATGATTTGTTCTATATCATTAGGATAATAACCTAGTTCCTTTAACTGGATCGTAAATGCCTCCCAAGCTTCAGGTGTCTTTACCCCTGCATCTACTAATGATAACGTATCACCTTTTAACACATAAACATGTGTATCTCCTACTGCAAACGGAGTAGGAATGGTAAGCTGACTAATCGTTTCATCTAAAACTTTCATGTGTTTATCCCCCAAAAATGAATAGTCATTCATTATTTTTATTTCATTTTACACCTTATCCTTTGTATTGTCACACATATTGATATCTGTTTACCCCGTCAACACTTAAGCATTCTCGAATATACATGATAATTATATAGCTATCTAATGCCTGAATTGACTTTTATAAAATAATAAAACAGAATCAAAGAGAGGTGAAAAAATGCAAACGAAAATAATAGCACATAGAGGCGCAAGTAAATATGCACCAGAAAATACCATGGATGCTTTCAAGATCGCCTACGAAATGGGTGCTGAAGGAATTGAAACAGATGTACAATTAACAAAAGATCATGTTCCAGTATTAATACATGATGAAAATGTTAAGCGTACGACCAATGGAACCGGACTAGTAAACAATTATACTTTTACGGAAATAAAGCAACTTGATGCAGGTGCATGGTTTAACCAATCTTTTGCTGGAAATACTATCCTCTCTTTAGAGGAATTTTTACAATGGTTCGTTCATAAGCCTTTATATTTAAATATTGAACTAAAAAATAATAAAATAGAATATAAGAACTTGGAATCAATTGTGTATGAAATGCTTGAACATTTCCAACTATTAAATCGTAGCACAATCTCTACATTTAATCCAAATAGTATTAAACGGATGAGAAGATACCGAAAACATGTTGAGGTAGCCTTTTTAACTTCAAGAAGAAATCGGAACCTTGCACAACTAACAAAGGACCTTGGTGGTAATGCTTTGCATGTAAAGTACCGATTATTACATGCAAATCTTGTTGAGCAATGTCACCAAAAAAACATGCCAATTCGAGTGTATACGATTAATAAAACAGTTCGTATGTTTAATTGTTATAAATATGGTTGTGATGGTATATTTACCGATGTTCCTGACAAGGCTCTACACGTTCGAAATTTATATACCAATTAGGAGGTAATAATCGTGGCAAAACTTTTTTCACCAATAACTTTTCAAGATATAACTCTAAAAAACCGTATCGTCATGTCACCAATGTGTATGTACTCTTCTATGAATGAAGATGGGAAGCTTACACCTTTTCATATGACACATTATGTTTCTCGTGCAGCAGGTCAAGTTGGATTAATTATGGTTGAAGCTACAGCTGTTCAACCGGAAGGAAGGATTTCTCCACAAGATTTAGGCATATGGGATGATGATCATACTTCTGGTTTTACAGAACTCAATGAACAATTACACAGCTTTGGCGCTAAATCTGCTATTCAATTAGCACATGCTGGAAGAAAAACACAACTCGATTCACCAATATACGCACCATCTGCAATCTCATTTAATGAATCGTTTCAAACACCAGTGGAAATGACATCGATGGATATAAAAAAATCTGTTGAGGCATTTAAAGACGGAGCAATTCGTTCGAAAGAAGCTGGGTTTGACATTATCGAACTACATGCTGCGCACGGTTACTTAATTAACCAATTTCTATCGCCACTTACCAACAAACGTACGGATCAATATGGTGGTAATCGTGAGAATCGATACCGTTTTCTAAAAGAAATCATTGATGCTGTAAAAACAGAATGGGCCGGTCCTATTTTTGTTCGAATTTCTACGGATGAATATCAGGAAAATGGAAATGAATTACAAGACTTTATCTATTTTGTACATGAAATGAAACAACAAGGTATACAGCTTATAGATTGTAGTTCTGGTGGAGTAGTACCTGCATCCATTCATACATATCCTGGATATCAGGTAAAACGGGCAGAAACAATTAAACAGGAAACAGGTATCCGAACGGGTGCTGTTGGATTAATTACTTCTGGTGTTCAAGCAGAAGAGATATTACAAAATGATCGTGCTGACCTCATATTTATTGCAAGAGCTCTACTTAGAAATCCATATTGGGCAAAACAAGCTGCAGATGAATTAAATTATCAGCTTGCTGCACCAAAGCAATATACAAGAGGTTGGAATTAGTTTAGGAGGATATCATGGAATTATTATTCCTAGGAACTGGTTCAGGAGTTCCCTCAAAAGAGAGAAATGTATCAGCAATCGCATTAAAGCTACTACATGAAATAAATAGCATTTGGTTATTTGATTGTGGAGAAGCAACACAACATCAAATTCTTCATACTTCTATAAAACCTAGAAAAATAAATAAAATTTTTATTACCCATCTTCATGGAGACCATATATTTGGAATACCAGGACTTTTAAGTAGTCGTTCCTTTCAAGGAGGGGATGATTTATTAACCATTTATGGTCCACTAGGAATAAAAAAATATATAGAGACAAGCCTTGATATCAGTGGAACACACCTAACCTACCCTATTTCGATTGTTGAAATAGAAGAAGGAAAGCTATTTAGTGATGACAATTTTACGGTATATTGCCAAAAGCTTGAACATGGTCTACCAAGCTATGGCTTTCGAATCGAAGAGAAAGATAAACCTGGTGAACTGTTAGTAGAAAAGCTACTTGCTAAAGGTATTAAACCAGGTCCACTCTACCAACAAATAAAAGAGAATGACTATGTAGTAACCAGTGACGGAGAACAGATTATGAGAAAAGACTTTATCGGACCGAATAAACCTGGAAGAATTATTTCTATATTAGGTGATACACGCTCAACAGAAAAAAATAGCACCTTTGTAAAAAATTCTGATCTACTAGTTCATGAGGCAACTTTTGATCATGATAAATCAGATCTAGCTAAAAAGTATTATCACTCAACAACGACGCAAGCTGCACTACTTGCGAAGGAAAGTTCAATTAAAGAGCTGGTGTTAACTCATATTTCATCACGATTCCAACAGGATGATTCTTATAAACTATTGCAAGAAGCACAAGATATTTTTCCGAATACGCATATTGCTAGTGATTTTTATGAACGAAAAATCGCGAGGAGTGAGTAAGTTGCTAGAAATAGATAATTTAGTTGAATTACAACGTTCTTACTTTTATAGTGGACAAACATTAAAGTACGATTTTCGTATCAAACAGCTTAAAGAATTAAAACACATGCTCCAAAAGTATGAAAAAAGCGTCTATCGAGCGCTAAAAAAAGATTTAAATAAATCAAGCTATGAAGCACTTACAACCGAAATTGGCTTTCCTCATATGGAAATAGATTTTACGATTAAACATTTAAAAGAATGGATGAAACCGGAAAAAGTTGATACTCCCATCACACATAAAGGTTCAAAAAGTTTGATTCAAAAGGAACCCTATGGAGTAACGCTAGTTATTGCACCGTGGAATTATCCGTTACAACTATCATTAGCACCAACAATAGGTGCCATTGCTGCAGGAAACACAGTTATCGTAAAACCATCTGAATACACATCAGAGACATCCGCAATACTTGCTAAAATGATCAAAGAAACATTTTCCCCATCATTTATTACTGTTGTAGAAGGGGATGCTGATGTAAGTAATAAATTATTGGAGCAAAAAATTGATTATATCTTCTTTACAGGCAGTACTCCCGTTGGAAAGATAATTATGGAAAAAGCAAGTAAAAATCTTACTCCGGTAACATTGGAGCTAGGAGGAAAAAGTCCGGTTATCGTGGATAAAGATGCCAATATTCATTTAGCTGCTAAACGAATTGTTTGGGGTAAGTTTACAAATGCAGGTCAAACTTGTGTCGCTCCAGACTATGTCCTTGTTCATGAGAAAGTAAAGTCAAAGCTAATTTCGTCAATGATTAAACAAATTAAGGTACTATATGGTAATAAGCCACTTGAAAACAATGATTACGTCAAAATTGTAAATGAAAAACATTTCAATCGATTAAAGGAGTTCTTATCAAATGGCAAAATCATAAGTGGAGGAAGAATAAATCCAGAGAAATTATTGATTGAACCAACTATTTTTGATGAAGTAAATTGGGAAGATTCCATTATGCAAGATGAAATATTTGGACCTCTATTACCAATTTTGAAATTCTCTGATTTACATCACATTGTGGAGAAATTAAAACGAATGGAAAAACCATTAGCACTTTATTTTTTTGGAGAAAAAGAGAAGAAACAACAATATGTCTTTGATAACCTATCCTTTGGTGGTGGATGTATCAATGACACACTATATCACTTGGCCAACCCTCATTTACCATTTGGAGGAGTCGGATCAAGTGGCATTGGTGCTTATCATGGTAAATTCAGTTTTGATACGTTCTCACACAGAAAAAGTATCCTGAAACAAACTACTAAATTTGATATACCATTCCGCTACCCTGGCAGTAAACTATCTCATTCCATTGTAAAGAAACTTATGAAGTAGGAAATTAAAAATAGAAGCACACATTTTTTTGTAGAATGTGGGCTTCTATTGTTTAAAATCATCCAGAAAATCCTTCTGAAAACTTGTACGCGGTTGGTCATCTGGTTCTTGATTTATTAATTGCTTAAACGGATTTTTTCCATATTTATCAGTCAACATATCAATAGTAGAGTATAGCTTTTCTTTACTTGCCTCTTTTTCGTAAGTAAAAAGATCAAGTTGCTGTGCAATATCTTGTTTATCATGAATATCTTGAACAGTGATACCCAACAACCTTATAGGGGCTTGATTCCAATGTTTTTTCCATAATTCTGAAGCAACCTCAACAATATCCTTTTTATCCTCGATAAATGCTTGAAGTTTTTTACTTCGTGTAATCGTTCTTCGGTCATAGTAACGAATCATGATTTGGACGGTCCTGCCAGCAACATGTTTACGTTTTAACCTTCTTTCAATATTATCCGCCAGTGAATCCATTAAACTATTAATTTCATTTTCATTCGTAGTATCATGAGGTAACGTCTGTGAACTTCCTATACTTTTGAAGTCATTAACCGCATCGGGATCTACTGGACTTAAATCAATTCCGTTCGCTCTGTTTTTCAATCTCTCTCCATTAATACCTAAAACCTGTTTTAGCTGATAAACATCCTTATGTGCCAGATCCTCTATTGTTGTGATGTCCATTTGGTTTAACTTCTCTGCTGTTTTTTCCCCAACTCCATACATTTCACCTACGGGTAATGGCCAAAGCATTTTAGAGATTTCCCTCTTTCTTAATACCGTTATACCGAGAGGCTTTTTCATATCAGATGCCATTTTAGCTAGAAATTTGTTGGGCGCTATTCCTATACTACATGGTAAATCAAGTTTTTCTAATATTTGTTTTTGCAGGTTTTCAGCTATCTTCATTGGAGAATCTAAATGTTTTACATCAGTAACATCCATATAACCTTCATCAATTGACACCGGTTGGACATAAGGCGTTATCTCAGACATCATCTTAAATATTTCTCGTGATGCCGTACGATAACGTTCAAAATTAGGACGTAGCACAATCAGGTTGGGACAAAGCTTTCTAGCCTGCCATAAAGGCATAGTGGTCTTGACACCTTTTGCTCGTGCTTCATAACTACTAGTTACAATGATCCCTCTACGTTCTTCAGGGTTACCTGCGATCGCTACTGGTTTACCTTTTAACTTCGGGTTAAAAGCCATTTCAACCGAAGCATAAAAGCAATTCATATCCATGTGAAATATAATTCTTCTTTTATTAGTTTCTTGTACCATGAAATACATCCTTAAACAATTGATTATATTTGTATTATATCATACGTTCAAGCTAGCTAACACGCCGAGGAGGGCTACAGTAGGGTTACATAATTAAGAAAAAAGAACCCTTAGAATCGAGTTCTAAAGGCTCCCATTGATTACTTCGCCACTTCTTTAATAATCGCATCTACTAACTCTGTAATTTTAACAAGTTCACTTACTGGTATTCGTTCATTAGTTGTATGAATTTCTTCATATCCGACAGCTAAATTAACAGTCGGGATGCCGAACCCAGCAATGACATTTGCATCACTGCCACCACCACTTTTTAGTAGCTTGCTTTCCCGACCGATTGCTTTCGCAGCATTTCTAGCAACCTCTACAACTTCATCACCGGCTTCTTGCTTAAAGCCAGGATACATTACTTTAATTTCTACTTCCGCTTCCCCACCATATTCTTTAGCAGTCGTTTCAAACGCTTCCTTCATTTTGGAAACTTGTGCTTCCATTTTTTCTGGAACTAACGATCGTGCTTCTGCCAGAATTTCTACATGATCAACGACAATATTCGTCTGTTTTCCACCTTCAAAGCGACCAATATTAGCCGTCGTCTCCTCATCAATTCGACCAAGTGGCATTTTAGAAATAGCTTTTGCAGCTAGCGTAATGGCCGATACCCCTTTTTCGGGAGCAACACCTGCATGTGCCGTTTTACCTTTGATAATAGCAAAAATTTTGGCTTGAGTAGGTGCAGCAACAATTATGTCTCCAACATCACCGTTACTATCTAACGCATACCCAAATTTAGCATGTAATAAGGAACCATCTAATGATTTTGCACCTACTAATCCGGATTCTTCTCCTACCGTAATTACAAATTGAATATCCCCATGCTGTACATTATTTTCTTGTAAAGAACGTATAGCTTCTAAAATAGCGGCAAGCCCAGCTTTATCATCTGCTCCTAATATTGTTGTCCCATCTGAGACAATATAATCATCCTTGATTGATGGTTTAACACCTTTTCCTGGTACAACGGTATCCATGTGAGATGTAAAATAAATCGGAGAAACGCCATCTTTGTTCCCTTTTAATGTGCAAATTAAGTTGCCAGCTCCATGCCCAGTCTTTTCTTTACTATCATCTTCCATTACTTCTAATCCCAAGGCTGTAAATTTTTCTTTTAGGACCGCAGCAATTTCTGTTTCATACTTTGTTTCCGAATCAATTTGTACGAGTTCCATAAATTCATTAATTAATCTGTCCGTATTAATACTTGTCATGTTGTATATCCTCCTATGTACGTTTATAATGGAATATTTCCATGCTTCTTTTGCGGCCGTTGTTCATTCTTATTCTCCAGCATTTCAAGTGCTTGTATCAGCTTCACCCTCGTCTCTCTAGGATCAATAACATCATCAACCATTCCTAATCCTGCCGCAATATAAGGATTGGCAAATTTTTCACGATACGTATCAATCTTTTCTTGTCTCGTTATCTCCGGGTTATCACTTTCCGCAATGTCTTTAGCAAAAATTATGTTAGCAGCACCTTCAGGACCCATAACTGCTATTTCTGCATTTGGCCAGGCGTAAACTAAATCCGCACCAATTGATTTGCTGTTCAGTGCAACATACGCCCCGCCATATGCTTTTCTAGTAATAACTGTTATTTTAGGTACAGTTGCTTCTGAGTATGCATATAAGATCTTTGCTCCATGTCGTATAATACCACCATGCTCTTGCTTAATACCAGGAAAAAAGCCTGTAACATCTTCAAACGTGATCAAGGGAATATGAAACGAATCACAAAAACGAATAAATCTAGCGGCTTTATCACTTGAGTCAATATCAAGTCCACCAGCTAAATATTTGGGTTGATTACATACTAAACCAACGACCTTTCCGTCTATTCGTGCAAATCCAACTACAATATTTTTGGCGAAATCAGGGTGTATTTCAAAAAAGCTATTTGAATCTACTATTTCTGAAATAACATTTTTCACATCATATGGTTTTGTAGAATCAAATGGTACGATGTCGGTTAATCTAGGTCGGAGCTGGTCTTGTTGTTCCATTTGTTCGACAGGTGGCTTTTCATTATTATTATTTGGCAAATATGCCAGCAATTGTTTTACAGCATCCAGTGCCTCATATTCGGTGTTTGCTTTTAAATGTGCATTACCACTTTTTGTATTATGAATATATGCTCCACCTAAATCTTCAGAAGATATCTTTTCCCCAGTAACTGTTTCAATTACCTTTGGGCCTGTTATGAACATTTGTGAAGTCTTTTCCACCATAATAACAAAATCCGTAATCGCTGGAGAATAAACTGCTCCACCTGCACTCGGACCCATGATAACTGATATTTGTGGAATAACACCAGAATAAATGGAATTACGGTAAAATACATGTCCATATCCATCAAGTGATGATACTCCCTCTTGAATTCTTGCTCCTCCTGAGTCATTTAATCCAATAAATGGAACACCATTTTTAGCTGCTAAATCCATTACAGAAGCAATCTTTTTCCCGTGCATCTCACCAAGTGCTCCACCATAAACAGTGAAATCCTGTGCAAATAAATAAACTGGTCTCCCATTTACTTTACCGTAACCCGTGACAACTCCCTCACCCTTTGCAGATGAATTATTCATTCCAAAGTCAGTCCCACGGTGCTCAATAAACGTATTTAATTCTACAAAAGACCCTTCATCTAGAAGATAATCAATTCTCTCTCTTGCAGTTAGTTTCCCTTTAGCATGCTGCTTTTCAATTCGTTCGTCTCCGCCACCAAGTTCTGCTAACCTACGCTTATCATATAATTCATTAATTTTATCAAAAATATCCATTATGAATCCCTACCCTTTTCTTGTTGACAGACCTCAAATAGAACACCATATGCAGATTTTGGATGAAGAAATGCTATTTGACTATTATGGGCACCTATTTTGGGCTCATCATGGATCAAATGCACACCCGATTCCTTAAATTGACTAACTCGTTTCTGTATATCTTCCACCTCTAGAGCAATGTGATGAATTCCTTCTCCTTTTTTCTCAATAAAGGAATGGATTGGTGACGTATGATGTAACGGTTCTAATAGTTCAATACGACTTTCACCAATTCTTAAAAAGGCTACATTAACACCCTCTGACTCAACTTCTTCTATAGCTTCTAGTACTAAGCCTAAAGAATCTGTATAAAAGGAAAGAGCTTCATCTATTGATTTCACTGCTATACCTATATGCGCGATTTTTTTAGGCGGATCGACCTTAGGTTTAACCAATTGTTTGATATATTTTGCTAGACTTTCTGTAGATGATCCACTTGTGAAAATCTTATTAATTCCTTTCTCGAGTAAAAAAGGAATATCTTCATTCGGAATAACTCCGCCAGCCACAACAGGTATATCATCTGCGTCACGTTTAGTTAACTCTTCCATTATTTTAGGAAATAAAGTTTTGTGAGCACCTGATAAAGATGAAAGCCCAATTACATCCACATCTTCCTGAATAGCTGCTTGAGCAATTTGTAATGGTGATTGCCGTAAACCTGTATAAATTACTTCCATACCATGATCCCTTAATGCTTGAGCAATGACTAGTGCACCTCGGTCATGTCCATCTAAACCAGGCTTTGCGATTAATACACGAATTTTACCCATAGTCTCTCCCCTTTTCTTTCATTTCTCTTTTTCTAGCAACTAGTCACGAAAAACTAGAATTTTAGCCGGTATATTCCCCAAATTCATCACGAAGCACATTACAAATTTCCCCTATTGTTGCATATGCTTTAACCGCTTCCAAAATATGTGGGATTAAATTATCCCCATCATTTTTTGCCGCTACTCGAATGGCACTGAGTGCTTGATCTACTTTATCGTCTTCCCGTTGTTCTCTTACCCGTTTTACTTCTCCAATCTGACTCTTTTCTAATTCCTCATCCACTTTTAATAAGTCAGGATTCACTTCTTCATCTAATGTAAACTTATTTAACCCAACAATTATTTCTTCTTCTTTTTCAATTCGCTTTTGCGTTTCGTAAGCATTATGTTGAATTTCCCGTTGCATAAATCCTTCTTCCACTGCCTTAACTGCACCGCCAATATCTTTAATACGATCTAGATATTTTCCTATTTCAGCTTCCATTTTGTCGGTGAGCTCTTCCACATAAAATGAACCCCCTAATGGGTCTATTGTATCTGCTACACCGCTTTCATTTGCAATAATTTGCTGTGTTCTAAGCGCAATTCGCGCAGAGTCTTCTGTAGGTAAGGATAGCGCTTCATCACGAGAATTCGTATGTAAACTTTGTGTACCTCCCATGACAGCAGCAAGTGCTTGCAATGTTACCCGGACTATATTATTATCTGGTTGCTGCGCAGTTAGTGTAGATCCGCCTGTTTGTGTATGAAAACGCATTTTCCAACTTTTCGGATTTTTAGCTTGGTAATGTTCCTTCATAATTTTTGCCCAAACCCGTCTAGCTGCTCTAAATTTTGCAACTTCTTCAAAGAAGTTGTTATGAGCATTAAAGAAAAACGCAAGTCTCGGTGCAAAATCATCGATGGCAAGTCCAGATTCCAATGCTGCATCAACGTACGCCATGCCATTGGCAATAGTGAAGGCTGCTTCTTGTACCGCTGTAGAACCTGCTTCTCGGATATGATAACCAGAAATACTAATTGTATTAAATTTAGGTACAAACTGCTGACAGTATGCAAATATATTTGTTATTAAACGCATCGATGGCTTTGGTGGATAAATATAGGTCCCTCTAGCAATATACTCTTTTAAAATATCATTTTGAATCGTTCCCGTAAGTTTATCTAATGGTACCCCTTGCTTCTCACCTACAGCGATATACATACAAAGTAACACAGACGCTGGAGCATTAATGGTCATCGAAGTACTAACTTGATCTAGTGGTATTTGATCAAATAATTTTTCCATATCATGTAAAGAATCTATGGCAACTCCTACTTTCCCGACTTCACCTTCAGACATTGGATCATCTGAATCATACCCAATTTGTGTTGGCAAGTCGAATGCAACCGATAATCCCGTTTGTCCTTGATCCAGGAGATAACGAAATCGTTTATTCGTTTCTTCCGCCGACCCAAAACCAGCGTATTGTCGCATCGTCCAAAATCGACTTCGGTACATCGTCGGTTGAATTCCTCTAGTATATGGATACTCTCCAGGATATCCGAGTTTTTCCACATAATTTGAATCCTGATCAGATTCGTATAACCGCTCTACATTTATATTTGAGGATGTCATGAAGCTTTCTTTTCTTTCAGGAAAGCGCTTTAATGTTGAATGGACCTCATTCTCCCACTTTTCCCTCAAGTTATTTTTGTTATCATCCATTATCTCATCTCCATTTCTTTGCCATAAATAGGTATACAATTTAGAAAATACTATATCTCTATTCTTAATTATATTTTTATACTTGTCCAATATTAATTTTAACGTTAAAATACAATTAGCAACGGGATTTTAAGGAGGACTTATAAATGGCTACAAATCAATCAAGCAAACCTATGCCGAGAAAAAAATCAAAACGCGAGCGTAGAGTGAAATTCATCGTATATATTATGATTATAGCGATGCTACTTTCTTCATTAACTGCTGGCTTAGTTATGTTTTTGTAAATATCAGAAAATATATAGTAAAAAGCAAAAGACTGGATACTGCTTAGGTAGTGCCAGTCTTTTATTTTATTTTTTAGATACATCACTTTTTTTAAACTTTTTCTTAATTAATAGATAATTTTCGATTTCTAATAATAACCGAAACATATTTGCTCTTGTTTCAAATTCTTCACGTGTTCTAGGTAACTCTACTTGATTAAAATCCTCTTTTAATTGATGTAATTCCTGTAAATATAGAGCAGCTGTATTCCCTGGATGTACGACATCTGCCAACTTTTCAAAAAAGGATGCTATTCGAAGTGATATGCTATTGGTTTTAGGTAGCTTTGTGACCAGAGGTAACATTTTGCGTAGCTGCTCTAATTGTTTGGTACGCATCACAAAGTAATCATAATAAGGATGCTTCGACCTTAACATATGATTTTCTCTATCTAACTTTACTAAATCACTAGCTTCATCTAAAATAACTTCCGATTGCGCAATTTCTTTGCCATCCCAATTTGAGTTGTTATCTCTTATGTATAAAGCTATTTCATTTAAAATCACCTGAAAGCAATGCTCCACTTTCTGTTGACTAACCTTTAATTCCTTATCATAGCTAGGCATGTATAAATTAACTAATAGTCCAACCCCAAGCCCAACAATAATAAGTAAATATTGCTCGAACAAAAAGGAATAGGATATACTCCCCGTACTAAATAGGTTTAGAGTTATTACGGAACTCGTTGCAATTCCGGGTGTGATTTTAAAGAACACGGTGGTAGGAATAAAGACTATAAGCATTATTCCTAAAACGAATGGATTATAGCCAAACAGTTCAAATAACAAAAAGGAATACACACTCGCTATAATACACGCAAAAAATCGATGCCATGCACTTAATACAGATCTTTTTCTAGATGGTTGTATACTTAAAATTGTTAAAATACCTGCAGAGATGAAATTACTTATTCCGAGAAGTTGAGCAATTAAAACAGCAACTGGAGTTCCAATAGCAGTCTTAATTGTACGATAGCCGATTTTCACGAGTACAATCTCCTTATTATCACTGTGTTCTAAAAGAGTGATGCTGTTTCAGAAGGCTCTTTTCGCATAGTTTATTGTTATTTTTATATAAACTGCGACATAACTTATGCATAGAATTACTTTGACAGTCTAATTCAATAGTGTGCTACAAAACCGCTCCGTCAGAATACTTCGCTTTCCGTGGGCACGGCCTCAGCCAGGGAACTTCTTGAATACGCTTCTTCGTTCCCTTGCGCCGAGGAAGCATGCTTCGGAGCGTAACTGGAAGACGCAGGCGCATCTCCGGGGACTTCGGACACGTGCTGCTCCCACAGGAGTCTTCGTATTCTGCCTCCGCTGATGCCGATTTCTTGTTTAAAGAAAAGTGTTACTACTTCACTAGCGTAGGAAATACACGAAGACTCCTGCGGGAGAAAAGGCATCGGTGAGACCCCACAGTGCGTAGCACGAGGAGGCTCACCAGCCGCCCGCGGAAAGCGAAGTGTATTTCCGAAGCGGTGTTGCGAGCGTTATATTAATTTACAATTTGTAATCAGAGCAATTTTTGATATGTTACTGCGCATTTTACATCAACTACTCATTAAGATTCATTTCTCCTAAAGAGAGAGCAACAGTATTTTAGAAAATAGCCTTTTAGAACAATAAATTGAAACAATCGATACGAAAGAAGCCTTATTAAAAAGGCTGACTCGAATAAAAAGAGACAGCCTCATAATGTTGATCTTTTATTATACCTCTTTACAATGCTCATCAAAAATCTGTTGCAGTTTACCCATAACATCCATAGCACTATGACCTTCAATATCATGTCTTTCTATCATCGAGACAATTTTCCCGTCTTTTAAGAAAGCAAAAGATGGTGATGATGGTGGGTATCCTTCGAAATACTCCCTAGCTTTTTCTGTCGCTTCAGGATCTTGACCAGCAAAGACAGTAACTAAATGATTTGGTCTTTTGTCATAATGAATGGCATTTGCTGCTGCTGGGCGAGCAACCCCTCCTGCACATCCACAAGTTGAGTTAACCATCACTAAAGTAGTCCCCTCACGATTTAAAGCTTCATCAACTGTTTCAGGGTCCTTAAGCTCTTGATACCCTGCTTCCCTAATATCTTTACGTGCTGCATCGACAACATCATTCATAAACATGTTAAAATCCATGTAACGTTCATCTCCTTACAATCCAAATTAATAAGCATAACTACAGTTAAAGCTTATCAATTCTACCTAGAAAATTCAATTTATATTACTTTTAATAAACAGATGTTGTATCTTGATTCATATTTTCCAATATATCCTTCACTCGTGCTAAAAATTGACCACAAACTAACCCATCTAAAATACGATGATCTAGTGATAGTGATAGGTTCACCATGTCTCTAGCAGCAAACATATCGTTAATAATAACTGGACGCTTCACAATTGATTCCACTTGCAATATTGCGGCTTGTGGATAGTTGATTACTCCCATTGAATGAATAGAACCGAATGATCCGGTATTGTTTACTGTAAATGTTCCACCTTGCATATCCTCTGAAGCCAATTTACCAGTCCGTGCTTTTGTGGCTAAATCAGTTATATCTCTAGCAATCCCTTTAATCGTTTTATCATCCGCATGTTTAATAACAGGAACAAATAATTCTTGATCTTTTGCCACTGCAATAGACAAGTTAATATCTTTCTTTTGTACAATCTTATCCCCTGCCCACATGCTATTAAGTTGCGGGAACTCTTTCAGAGCTTGGGCAACTGCCTTAACAAAGAATGCGAAGAAGGTTAAACTGAACCCTTCTTTTTGCTTAAATTCATTTTTTATAGTATTTCGATACGCAACTAAGTCAGTAACGTCTACTTCTACAGTCATCCATGCGTGAGGGATTTCTGTTTTGGAACGTACCATATTTTGAGCAATAGCTTTTCGAACACCCGTAACTGGAATTTCAATATCCCCCGCTTGCGTTGGCACTTGCTGGACTGGTTGTTCAACTTTTGATTGTACAGGTGGGGTATCTACTGTTTTAGGTGTAGATTCTGCTTTTGGCTCAGCCGGCTGTTGAGTTGGTGTAGGAACATTACCACTCGAAATAATTTTTTCAAGATCTTTACGAGTAATTCTTCCACCACGCCCACTACCTGTCACTTGGTCTAAATCTATATCATTCTCTTGCGCCATCCGTAAAACAGCAGGAGAATATCGTTTCTTCATAGACTGATCTCCAGCAGGTTCTGGAGTTGGATCGTTTTCTTCACTTGCTTGTGTATCAGGTGTACTTGTTTCTTCCTCTGTCGATCCACCCTCTGTATCGATATAACACATTAACTCACCGACAGCTATCGTATCTCCTTCTTGAGCGGTAAGTTCTTTAATCGTTCCAGTAAACGATGAAGGTACTTCCGCATTTACTTTGTCAGTCATTACTTCGGCAATGGGATCGTATTTATTTACATGATCTCCAACTTTAACGAGCCATGAACTAATTGTGCCCTCTGTAACACTTTCACCAAGTTGTGGCATGTTAATTTTTTCAGTAGCCATTGTTGTCCCTCCTTCTAAAATTCCGCTAATTCCCGAATTGCTTTCTCTACTTTATCTGGATTTATCATAAAGAACTTCTCCATTGATGGAGCATACGGCATTGCAGGGACATCAGGTCCTGCTAATCTTTGAATTGGTGCATCAAGGTCAAATAAGCAATTCTCTGAGATGATTGCAGCTACTTCACCTATAATACTTCCTTCTTTATTATCTTCTGTAATCAATAGTACTTTACCTGTCTTTTTGGCTGCTTCGATTATTGCTTCTTGATCCAGTGGATAAACCGTTCTCAAATCAAGGATATGAGCATCAATTCCTTCTTCTGCCAATTTTTCCGCAGCTTGTAAAGCAAAATGAACACAAAGTCCGTATGTAATAATCGTAACATCCGACCCTTCGCGTTTTACATCTGCCTTACCAATTGGAAGCACATAATCATCTTCTGGTACTTCACCCTTCAATAACCGATATGCACGTTTATGTTCAAAGAATAGTACTGGATCATTATCCCGGATTGCAGCTTTCAACAATCCTTTAACATCATAAGGTGTAGATGGCATAACAATTTTTAATCCTGGTTGATTAGCAAATACTGCCTCAACAGATTGGGAATGATACAATGCACCATGAACCCCACCGCCATACGGAGCACGGATTGTTATCGGACAATTCCAGTCATTATTTGAACGGTAACGCATTTTCGCCGCTTCTGAAATAATTTGGTTTACCGCAGGCATAATAAAATCTGCAAATTGCATTTCGGCTACCGGTCGCATTCCATACATTGCAGCACCTATACCGACACCAGCAATAGCTGACTCAGCAAGCGGGGTGTCTAATACCCGATACTCACCAAATTCATCGAATAGTCCGTCAGTAGCACGGAATACGCCACCTTTTTTACCTACATCTTCTCCTAAGACAAATACTTTTTCGTCACGTTGCATTTCTTCTTTTAATGCACTAGTTACAGCTTGAATATATGACATTACAGGCATAAAAAATCCCCCTCCCTACTCTTCGTAAACGTATCTTAATGCAGATTCAGCTTCAGCATATGGTGCATTTTCAGCATAGTCTGTTGCTTCGTTAACGATACGATTTATCTCATTATTCATATCTGACTCTAATTCTTCTGTCAAAATTCCTTCATCTTTCAAGTATGTTGCAAATGTATATAAAGCATCTTTTTTCTTTGCTTCTTCTACTTCTTCCTTATTTCGATACAAACGATCATCATCATCACTTGAATGGGCCGTTAACCGGTAAGAAATCGCCTCAATTAACGTTGGACCCTCACCGTTAACCGCGCGCTCTCTTGCTTCTTTGACAACTTCATACACCGCTAGAGGATCATTTCCATCTACGGTATATCCTGGCATACCATAACCAATTGCGCGATCAGAAACTTTTTCCGCAGCGATTTGTTTTTCAATTGGTACTGAAATAGCATATTTGTTATTTTCAACCATAGTTATGACAGGTAATTTATGAACACCTGCAAAGTTCAGCCCTTCATGAAAGTCACCTTGGTTAGAAGAACCTTCACCTAAGGTTACAAACGATACAAAATCCTTTTCTTCCATTCTTGCTGCCAATGCAACACCTACTGCGTGAGGTAACTGTGTTGTAACCGGTGAAGAACCTGAAAGAATCCGATTTTTCTTTTGTCCAAAGTGACTTGGCATTTGTCGACCACCTGAATTAGGGTCTTCAGCTTTTGCAAAAGCTGATAACATTAATTCTTGTGCGGTCATACCGAAAGCAAGTACAACGCCCATATCACGGTAGTAAGGAGCTACATAATCACCGGATCTGTCTAAAGCAAAAGCTGCACCAACTTGAGCGGCTTCCTGCCCTTGACAAGATATTACAAAAGGAATTTTTCCAGCTCGGTTTAATAACCACATACGTTCATCGATTTTTCTTGCTAAAAGCATTGTTTTATACATTTCAATAACTTGTTCGTCCGTTAATCCTAACGCTTCATGACGATTCGTAGACATGTAAAGTCCCTCCCTCTAATTTAAATAATTTCATAATAGAATATCGCAAACGTGCTGCTAACCATGAATTTGCAATCCATCGATAGCTAAGGATGCCTCACCCATAATCTCTGATAAAGTTGGGTGTGGATGAATCGTTTGAGAAATTTCCCATGGTGTAGCATCGAGTACTTTAGCCAGTCCAGCTTCTGAAATCATATCGGTTACATGAGGTCCAACCATATGAACCCCTAGAAGATCTTCGGTTTTTTTGTCAGATATAATCTTCACAAAGCCTTCTGATTCACCATATACTAATGCCTTCCCAATAGCCTTGAACGGAAACTTACCTACTTTAATTTCATAACCTTTTTCTTTTGCTTGTTTTTCTGTCAATCCAACACTTGCCACCTCAGGGTTTGAATATATACATGTAGGTATATTTTCATAATTGATTTTGTGTGGATCCTGGTTTGCCATATGCTCCACTGCAACAATCCCTTCATGAGATGCTACATGGGCTAATTGCATTCCACCAATGACATCTCCAATGGCGTAAATATGTGATTCCTTCGTTTGGTAAAAGTCATTCGTTTGGATGAAGCCTTTTTCTAATACAATATCCGTATTTTCAATACCGATATTACTTGTATTTGCCTCACGTCCAACAGAAACTAGCATTTTTTCTGCTTTAAATGTCTCGGTTTTTCCATTAACCTCTGCTTCAATATTGATTCCGTTTTCCACCGATAGTGTATCAGGCAATACTTTTGCACCCTTCACAAACGAAATACCTTTTTTCTTTAGCAGTTTTTCTACTTCTTTTGCAACCATATCATCCTCAGTTGGAAGGATCTGATCTAAATACTCAATTACAGTTACTTCCACACCGAAATCAGCAAGCATAGAAGCCCATTCAATTCCGATAACTCCACCACCTACAATTACGATAGATGACGGTAATTGATCCATCTCTAATGCCTCATCAGAACTCATTACATATGTTCCATCAATTTCTAACCCAGGCAATGATTTTGGTTTTGAACCGGTAGCAATTAATACATTTTTAGGAACGATCATCGTGTTTTCGTCACCATTTTCATACTCAATGGAGATTGTCCCAGGCATAGGTGAAAATATACTTGGTCCTAGTATACGACCAAATCCTTCAAAAACATCAATTTTTCCTTTTTTCATTAATCCTTGTACACCTTGATGTAATGTTTGCACGACACTATTTTTTCTTTCTTGGACTTTCATAAAATTCAGTGCTACATTATTCGTCTCAATTCCGTATTGGCTTGCTTCTTTTGTTTGCTTAAATACTTCAGCACTTCGCAGTAATGCTTTGGATGGAATGCAGCCTTTATGCAAACATGTCCCACCTAGATTTCCTTTTTCAACTACAGCAACATTCATACCAAGTTGTGATGCTCTAATTGCCGCAACATATCCTCCAGTTCCGCCACCAAGAACGACTAAATCATATTCTTTCGTCATGTATGGTCAGCTCCTTTCCATCTACGTTTGGGTATACTTTTGGTAACTCTTCGTGTCGTAATACCCTTAAAGCCCCATCTGCAAGAGCTTGTAATTCATTTTCACCTGGATACACTAATATATCCGCTATCCAACTGATATGGTTAGAAATCATTTCAACAAACGTTTTCCCATATGCTAAGCCCCCAGTTAATACGATAGCATCAACTCGACCAGCTAAAACAGCGCTCATACTTCCAATTTCCTTAGCGATCTGGTAGGCCATCGCTTCGTAAATACGCTTTGCATCCTTATCACCGTTGGTAATTTTCTCTTCCACTTCTCTGGCATCATTGGTATGTAAATAAGCCATAAGTCCGCCATTTCCTACCAATTTTTTCATGATTTCATCCCGGTAATATTGACCAGAAAAACATAAGGCAACTAAGTCTCCCGCTGGAACGGTCCCTGCACGCTCAGGAGAAAAAGGGCCGTCTCCATGTAGACCATTATTCACATCAATTACTCGACCATTTTGATGGGCACCAACTGTAATCCCACCACCCATATGAGTGACTATTATTTTCATATCTTCATATGCCTTATCCATATCTTTTGCCGCTCTTCTTGCAACAGCCTTTTGATTTAGCGCATGGAAAATACTTTTTCTCGGAATTTCTGGCACTCCCGAAAAACGTGCTATTTCATCAAGTTCATCCACTACAACTGGATCGACAATATATGCCGGGATATTTAGGCCACTTGCAATTTCGTGGGCAATAATCCCACCAAGGTTTGAAGCATGCTCTCCATTGTATCCTAATTGTAAATCTTGTAGCATGGTGTCGTTTACTTCGTAAGTTCCGCCTTCAATCGGTCGAAGTAAACCACCTCTTGCACAAACTGCATCTAACTTTGAAACATTAATTCCTTCATAATCTAATTGTTCAAGAATAACTTCTTTCCGAAAATCATATTGCTCAATTATCTTGTTAAATTGAGCTATTGTTTTCATTTCATGTCTGATTGTTTTCTCAAATATACATACATCGTTATCAAACACACCGATTTTCGTTGATGTTGATCCTGGGTTGATTACTAAAATGCGATACTGTTGTTGCACTATAGTTACCTCCGTTAGTAAATACTATCTTCTGCTTAAGGTGTGATGTCCGTTTAATAAAAATTGGCTTCTTGAATTCCTCACAGACTCTATTCTTTCTTCTGCCAAACGATCTGCCGCAGCATATGTTGGGATATTATCACGTTTCGAAATTTCGAAAACCTTTAAAATGCTATCATAAATTGTGTCTACTTTTCGCATCGCTCTCGTATGATTGTAACCATTTAACTCATCGGCTACATTAATCACACCGCCTGCATTAATTAAGTAATCAGGTGCGTAGACGATTCCTTTTTCATGAAGTATGTCGCCATGTTTTGTTGATTTTAATTGATTGTTTGCAGATCCCGCAATAACTTTTGCTGTTAATCTTGTCAACGTGTCATCATTTACTGTGGCACCTAATGCACATGGAGCATAAATATCACAATCCACATCGTATATATCATCAGGATCTACAGCTTTTGCTCCAAATGCTTCAACTGCACGATCGACGGCAGCTTTATTAATGTCTGTAACAATTAAGTTTGCACCTTCTTTATGAAGATATTCGCATAGTGTGTAAGCTACATTACCAACACCTTGAACAGCCACTGTTTTTCCTTCTAATGAATCATCGCCATATGCTTCAAGCGCTGCAGCTTTCATACCCTTATATACACCATAAGCTGTCACAGGTGATGGATTGCCTGAGGAACCAAACTCTGGCGAAATACCCGTAACAAAGTCCGTCTCCATATGAATAATATCCATATCCTCTACCGTAGTACCCACATCTTCGGCTGTAATATAACGACCGTTTAATCCTTGAATATATCTTCCGAAAGCACGGAACATTTCTGGATTTTTATCCTTTCTCGGATCACCGATGATCACAGTCTTTCCTCCACCAAGATTTAAACCAGCAGCAGCATTTTTATAAGTCATTCCTTTGGCTAATCGTAAAGCATCTTCAATAGCTTCTTCTTCTGAGTTATACGTCCACATTCTAGTTCCGCCAAGTGCAGGACCTAATGTAGTATCATGTATTGCAATTATAGCTTTTAATCCAGAATTTTTGTCTTGACAAAAAACCAACTGTTCATAATCGTATTTCTCCATATAAGTAAAAATCTCCATATCGTATTCCTCCTAAAATGATTTTGATGAAACTAATGCTAATGATAAAGAATATAATTTACTCTCAGCAGAATCTGCGCGAGAGGTTAAAACGATTGGTGCCTTTGCTCCACTAATGATCGCAGCAACTTTCGCTTGTGCAAAATATATGAATGATTTATACAAAGCGTTTCCTACGTCAATCGTTGGAGATAATAATATATCGGCTTTGCCCGCAACATCGGAAGTAATACCTTTCAACTCTGCAGCATCCTTAGAAACAGCATTATCAAAGGCTAAAGGACCATCGACAAGGCAGCCTTTTATTTGTCCTCGTCTTTGCATTTGCGTTAACATAGCAGCATCCATTGTAGAAGACATAGCCTCATTAACTACTTCTACCGGTGCTATTGCTGCCACTCTCGGCAATTCCATGCCAACCCCATGTGCAACACGAACTGCATTATGAATTATTTCTACCTTTTCCTTTAATGTTGGTTGGATATTCATTGCGGCATCTGTCAAAAATATAAGACGATCCTGATTTGGGATGTCAAACAATGCTACATGTGACAAAACATTACCAGTTCGGAGTCCATATTCTTTGTTTAGAACTGCTTTTAATAATGATTTTGTCGAGACATTTCCTTTCATTAAAATGTCTGCTTGCTTTTCATAAACTGTTTTCACAGCCGCTAAACTCGGTTCTGATTCTTCATGCTGTACCGAAATTAGTGGCGACGTAAGATCTAATTCAGCTTTAAATGCCGTCTCCTTTATCTCTTCTTGATCGCCAATTAATATGAAACTACAAAGTTCCTCCGATATAGCATATTTAACAGCTGTAAGAACCTCCCTATCTGCAGCATTTGCTAGTGAAACGATTTGTTTCTTTTCATGTTGTACTTGATTCTTTATTGCTGCTAATGATTTCATTATGTTCACACCACCTCATAAACTTATATGCAAAAAACGTGCCAACTACCAAATGTATGTAAGCGCTTCATTTTTCACTTTATGGCTCTTGCACATTTTTGCAAATGCGCAAATTATTGCAGGTTACTTTTTGCAATATTGTACTTTTCCAGCTTATAGTATAGATTTCTTATCGAGATATCTAATCTTTTTGCTGTCTTAGTTTTGTTAAAACCACTTTGTTTGTATACACTTGAAATTAACTCTTTTTCATATTGCTCTACCGCATCTTGAAGCGGTAGGTCTAAACGAATACTTATTTCTTCACTTGAGTTTTGCGACATAGTCTGCAAACTTGGTATATGTTCTTGTTTGATAACTTCTTCATTCATTTCCATATAAATCATGGCTCGTCCTATAACGTTTTCTAATTCACGAACGTTACCTGGCCAATGGTATGCATCTAAGGCTAGTAAAGCATCATTTGAAATTGTAGTAACATTTCTACCGTAATCTTGATTCATTTTTTGAATAATATGGTGAATTAATTCTGGTAAATCAGATATCCTTTCCTGAAGGGAAGGAATAAAGATAGGTAATTTGTTTAATCGGTAGTAGAGATCTTCTCGAAACGTTTTATTCATGATTGCTTTCTCTAAATTTACATTCGTTGCAGCAATTATACGAACATCAATCATAACTGGATCTGTTCCACCCACACGCACAATTTCGTTTTCCTGAAGTACACGTAATAATTTCGCCTGCATGTGGAGAGATAATTCACCTATCTCATCAAGAAATATACTGCCCATATTTGCTTCTTCAAATAAACCTTTTTTTCCGCCTCTTTTTGCTCCGGAAAATGCACCTTCTTCATAACCAAATAATTCGCTTTCCAGAATTGACTCCGCAATAGCTGCACAGTTTACACGAATAAATTTGTTATGTTTTCGATTACTTTCATTATGTATTGCGTGTGCAAATAGCTCTTTCCCCGTTCCTGATTCACCTCGTAAAAGTACAGTTGCGGGTGTTTTCGCACCAACTTTTGCCTGTTCTAATGCCAACTGCATTTCGTTTGATTTTCCAATGATATCATCGAATGTATATTTGGCTTCTAAGTTACGTATAATCTGTCTAGCTCTTTTCAGTTCACTCGTTAATGATTTAATTTCTGATACGTCATGCAGAACTCCAACACTACCTTTAATTTTTCCATCTACAATAACAGGTGCTACATTAACTAGTACATCACGCTTGCTAGGACCTACCTTCATCCGAACACCTCTGACTGGTCTTCTCGTCTGCAAGACTTTCATATGCATACTTTCACCTTCAGAGATATCCACAGTCGCTGGTTCACCAATAACATCTGTTTCCTTCAATCCAGTAATTCTCGTGTACGCAGGATTTATCATGAGTCCAATTCCATTTTCATCAACAACACTTATTGCTTCGTCAGAGGATTGGATAATTGCTTCTAGCATGGTTTTAATTTCATTTAAATCCGTATTTTCTTCAGCTAAATTAAGCACTTCTGTTATATCTTTAAAAACTGCAAACGCACCGATTAACTGGTCATTCGCATTTATGATGGGAAGTCTAGTTGTAATGACCATTTTACCATTCTCAAGTAGTAATTTCTGATTTACTTCTTTTCTTCTACTTCTCAATATTTGAGGCAATCTCGTATTCGGGATTACTTTATCTATTTGTTTGCCAACTAAATTTGCTTTGGAATTCCCAAAGATTTGTTCGGCACTTTTATTTACAAATTGAATGACCTCTTGTTCGTTTATAACAATCATTCCATCACGGATATTACTTAATATTAGCTCTTGATTATTTGTTTGATCCGTTAACTTATCTAGTAATGCTTCTTTTTCATCCAGCAATTCTGAAATGACATAAGCCACAGATCCAGGAATCACAACTGTTTCTTGTTTACGGGTTTGGAGAATTTCATTGAGAACATTTTCATTTCCTGTTGCTTCAATGATAATATCTACCTTTTCATTTATCCAGTACTTCCAGTCATTTCCAGTTGGGATATTATATTGCCTCGCCAATTCAAGACCTTTTGCATCAGGATTTGTATCAATCATAGCGATAACGTTCATACGATCAATAGGAAATAATATTTTAAAAAGCGCACTTCCTCCCTTGCCAGCCCCAACAATTAAAACTCGTTTCATCTCATCCCACCTTGCAATTTTCTGCATAAATCCATCATACTTTAACCTGCAGAAATTAGCAAATTAATAATGTTAATATTACTGTACCTATTTTCATTGTATTTTGATATACTAATTAAAGTTATATAGCTAGAGGAGAATTCCATGATTCGAATTATTGCATTTTTAATTTTACTTATACCAGGAGTTATTTCCGCAATCGGAATAAAGCTCATGAGAGACACATTATTCGATGAATTCTACCCAGTTTTCATACATACTGGCGTTCAGTTTACTGTTGGATTAATTCTATTTATAAGCGGATTAACTTTTATTACTGGATTTATCGTATATCGTGATAGAAAACGCCAGCAAAAAAAGAAAGAGCAATAGAATAATCCAACAACAGATTAAACTTCGTATTGGGGAGATTGAAATGAAAGTAGCAAAATTTGGAGGAAGTTCTGTAGCAAACGCAACACAGTTAAAAAAGGTCGGAGAAATCATTAAAAATGATTCTAGTCGAAAGTTTATAGTCGTTTCCGCACCTGGAAAACGAGACAAAAATGATTTTAAAGTTACAGATGTATTAATTAATTTAGGTGATGCATTTGTCCATGATAAACCCTATTTAGACTATATGGAAGTTATCATGCAACGATTTGCAGAAATTATAGAGGAGTTAGCAATTTCTAAAAAAATCTTATATGATATCGAAGAAACAATAAATAGCGTATTAAAGTGGGATGAATCTACAGAGCAAAAATTGGATGCGTTAAAAGCAATTGGAGAAGACAGTAGTGCTAAAATACTTAGTGAGTATTTAAATACCATTGGTCTTAAGGCGAGTTACTTAAGTCCAAAAGATGCAGGTATTATTGTGAGTGATGAACCAGGGAATGCACAAATACTACCCGAAAGTTATCCTAAGTTATTTACATTACGTGATAGAGAAGAAATTTTGGTTATACCGGGGTTTTTCGGTTATACAACTACTGGAAAATTGATGACATTTTCAAGAGGCGGTTCAGATATTACCGGTTCGATTGTAGCGGCAGGGGTTAAAGCAAGTCTATACGAAAATTTTACAGATGTCGATTCCGTATATACGGTTAATCCTAATATTGTTACCAACCCAAAAGAAATAAAAACACTAACATATAAAGAAATGCGTGAATTGTCTTATGCTGGATTCTCTGTTTTTCATGATGAAGCGCTAATTCCTGCATTTAAAGAAAGTATTCCAGTCTCCATTAAAAACACAAATAATCCCGAAGTTCCAGGGACATTAATTGTCGCAAATAAAGAGGATAAAGAAAAATGTGTTGTAGGAATTGCCAGTGATACAGGATTTTCCACATTATTTGTCAGTAAATATTTAATGAACCGAGAATTAGGATTCGGTCGAAAGCTATTCGAAATTTTAGAGAGAGAATCGGTGTCTTTTGAACATTCACCTTCTGGAATTGATGATTTGTCTGTCATTATTCGTGATAATCAACTTAATGCTGATAAAGAAGAAAAAATATTAAAGCAAATTAAACAAGAATTAAATCCTGATACAGTTAGAATTCATCAAAATCTTGCGATGATTATGATCGTCGGAGAAGGTATGATGAATACGATTGGGATAGCACAAAAAGCTACAACAGCTCTAACCAAAGCAAATGTTAATATTAAAATGATCAACCAAGGATCCTCCGACGTTTCTATGATGTTCGGCATTCAATCAGAAGATATCGACAAAGCAATACAATCTTTATACGACGTTTTTTTTGAAAATTAAAGAAAAAAAGATTACTGTAAAGTTTTAAACTTACAGTAATCTTTTTTTATTAGCTTGCTTTATGATCCAATCGTAATCGATCAGCTACCATCGCGATAAACTCACTATTTGTTGGTTTTGCTTTAGAAACACTTACCGTATAACCAAATAAAGCCGAGATAGAATCAATATTCCCTCTACTCCATGCAACTTCGATCGCATGACGAATAGCACGCTCTACCCTCGAAGAAGTGGTATTGTATTTTTTTGCGATATCAGGATAAAGCACCTTAGTAATAGATCCTAACAATTCAATATCATTATAAACCATTGTAATCGCTTCTCTTAAATACATATACCCCTTAATATGAGCAGGTACGCCGATCTCATGAATAATATTTGTGATACTTGCTTCTAAATCTTTTTTCCTTCTTTCTTTTTTATGGCCTTTATTTGCCCTATTTGAAACAATTGGGCTTCCTTTAACTTGACGTATTTGATCTGCTAAATTATCTAAATCGAACGGTTTGAGTACAAAATAAGAAGCACCTAAGTCTACTGCTTTTTTCATTACTTCTTCCTGCCCAAAAGCAGTCAGCATAATAACACTTGGATCATTTGTGTCTCGCCCCATGTCTCTAAGTTTATTCAAAACCGCTATTCCGTCCACGTGAGGCATAATAATATCCAAAATGAGAACATCCGGTTTTAATTCATCTAGCATGGACAAACAATCTTTCCCATTAAAAGCAGTACCAATTACTTCAATATCATCTTTTTCATCAAAATATTCTTCCATTAGTTGGACGAGTTCTTTATTATCATCCACTAAACATACTGAAATCTTTTCCACAAAAGTTCCTCCTTTTATTATTCGAGCTTTTCCCATACTATGTATTCGACATAAGTTCGAAATATCCTTCTTTTATTTGAAAAACTTTGGATTTTTTTATGTTTTCTTTGATTTACTTCAATTTGCTATATATTTCGATATGATTCGATTTTATATGACAAAACCCAGATCAACTTGTCGAAAAATATTTCTGCTTTTATTATAACATGTAAATTGAAAGAATTCTTATATAATTGAAAAACACAACTTTTGTATTATACAAATCATTCATATACAGGATCTAATCGCAAATTTGATATTAATTGTGTATGTTCAATACTCTTTAACAACTTATTTTTACCGCAGATGTTTTCATTACTCGAAAATCAATTTGAATATACAACAATACAAAAAACTTGTAGTGAGAAATCACTACAAGTTTTTTGTATTAGCCAGCTATTTCATTTTCTTCTTTATAAATGTTCACACCCGCATCTTGTAACATCCACTCAATATGAACACCATACCCGGAAGTAGGATCATTCACAAAAACGTGGGTAACTGCTCCGATGATTTTGTTATCTTGAATGATAGGGCTACCACTCATTCCTTGAACAATACCACCTGTTGCCTCTAATAACTTAGGGTCTGTAATTTGAATAACCATTCCTTTTGTCGCTGGAGATTTCTGTGCTATACTGCTGACAACTTCTACATCAAATTCCTCGACTTTTTCTCCATCGATCACAGTTAATATCTTTGCAGGACCTTCTTTTACTTCATGTGATAAAGCAATTGACATCGGTTTATCATAATTTCCATTCGTTATACCACTCTCTAGTTTTCCAAAGATACCAAAAGGACTATTCTTGGTAATCGAACCAATTTTGTTATCTTTCAAAGAGAATTTTGCCTGCTTTTCACCTGGAGTTCCATTATTCCCTTTTTCAATGGAAGTTACGGTTGAGCGTACGATCGTTCCATTGTGGATTTCAATGGGCTTCTTTGTGTCCATATCTGAAATAACATGTCCTAGAGCACCGTATTTCTTTGACTGTGGCTCAAAAAATGTCATTGTTCCAATACCAGCTGCCGAATCCCGTATATATAAACCAATTCTATATTCCTTTTCTTTTGGATCATATACAGGTTTCAACGAAGTTTCAAATGTTTCTTTGCCTCTTTTTACCTTTAGCTTTAAGTCTTTCTTATTTTTACCAGCTTCCTCGACGAGTGGTTTAACATCCTTCATTGCTTTAATCTTTTGCCCATTAATTTCTAAAATAACATCACCTACTTCGATTTCCGCATCTTCTCCAGGAGATAGTGAACCATTTTCTCCATTTACAAGGTGATGACCTACTACAAGTACCCCGAGCGTATGAAGTTGTACGCCAATGGATTGCCCACCAGGGATTACTTTAATGTCTTCCAGTACAGAAACATTTACTTTTTTGATTGGCATGCCAGCTAACGAATAAGTTAGCTCGCTTTTACCAGTATCTTGTGCATAAAACATGGATGAATCAATTGCTTGAATGTTTTCCGTTGCACCTACTTCTACAGAACTACCTAATGCAGGTAAATCAATAGGAGATTGGTTATTGACGGTAACAATTTCATTGGGGATCGAGATATATTTCTGAATTGGGGGCATAAAAGGAACTGTAAGCAAAGCTATAAGGAGCATTACGCCCGTAATTAATCGAATCTTATTTGTCTTTTTCACGCAATTCACTCTCCTCGTTCCTAACCCATACCATATTTTTTTCTCTGTACTTATAATTTTACCTTTTGGGCGTTTTTTAAACTGGTGAGAGATTAGAAAAGATGTGTATCATTTCCTGTCTAAAGTTTATGAAAGAATGAATAATGATTGTACCTTTAAAACAGCATAAGGAAAGATGCGATAAAAAGCCAGATACTTCTGGCTTTTCACGAATTAACCTTATTGACCTGCATACTTTTAAAATCTGTGGCTAAATCAAGCAATTCTTTTGCATGCTCTTTTGCCGTTTCAGTTAGCTTCGTTCCTGTAATCATTCTACTCAATTCATTTATTTGTTCGTTTAATGTCAATTCTGAAACGGTGGTAGTCGTACGGTTATTGCTTTCATCTTTTGAAATGAATTTATGTATATCAGCCATTGCTGCAACCTGAGGTAAGTGAGTAATACATAATACCTGTGATTGATTAGATATTTGAAATATTTTCTCTGCTATAGCTTGCGCAACACGACCACTTACTCCAGTATCTACCTCATCAAAAATCACACTTGTAACTCCTTGATGTCTCGCAAAGATTTTTTTTAGGACCAACATAATCCGAGACAATTCTCCCCCGGATGCGACCTTACTTAGTTCTTTCAATGGTTCTCCAGAATTGGTTGATATCATGAATTTTACTTGATCAAAGCCATTTTTATGTAAGCTAGTGGCCTTGTCTCCGTCTAATTCGTTCAGGTGATTTATGCATGGGTTAAACGAAATCGAAAATGTGGCTTTTTCTAAATATAACCCTTTTAATTCTCGATGCACATCTTCAACTAAGGACTCAGATGCTTTTCTTCGTAAATCATGGAGTTGTTTTGCTTCTAAATAGGTATCATTTTCAAGATCTTTCATTTGCTCAGCTAATTTTGAAAGGTGCGAATCTTTATTTCTAATTTGTTCAATCTCTTCTTCTATCCTACCCATATACGATAGTATTTCATTCACTGTCTGACCATATTTTTTCTTTAATCGACTAATTTCATTTAATCTTGATTCAATTTCATTCAAGCGATTTGGGTCATACTCCAATGATTCCTGGAAATTTCGTAAATCCATACTTATTTCTTCAATTAGAAAGTAGTAATTCGATAATTCCTCTGCTTTTTCACTGATCGTATTATCATAGTTGCTGATGTCCTGCAAGGATTGTTTGGCAATATTCAACCATTCTATTCCCTTTTGTTCACCATACAAAGCTTGGTATGCGTCATGAACACCTTTATAAATCCGTTCATAGTTCATTAAATGGTTACGTTCCTTTTCTAATGCTATGTCTTCATCCGGTGTTAAATCAGCTTGTTCAATTTCATTTAGTTGAAATTCTAATAAATCTAACCGGTGTGCCATTTCTTGTTCATTTTCGGTAAGATCTTTATACCTTTTTTTTAAAGTTTGTAGTTTTTTAAACAAATATGTATACTCTTCTTTTACTTGTGAAATTTCTTGTTGATCATATAAATCTAATAATTCAATATGATTTTCAGGAACCATGAGTGATTGTGTTTCATGTTGACTATGTATATCAATTAAGGTTTTGCCGAACTCTCTCAAAATGGCTAATGTTACCAATTTCCCATTGACTCTACAGATGCTTTTTCCACTGGCAGTTATAACACGATGTAATACAACTTGATCATCTTGGATCTCCACTCCATATTGCTTTGCTACACTGAATATTGGATGGCTCTGATAATCGATAGAAAATAGACCTTCCATTTCTGCTTTTTCCTGACCATGTCTTACAAACTCAACGGACGCACGACCTCCAGCTAATAGTTGAACAGCATCAATTATAATTGATTTTCCTGCACCTGTTTCACCTGTTAATACCGTTAATCCTTCATTAAATGTTATTGTTATGTGATCAATAATTGCAAAATTACGAATCGATAATTCTGTTAACATGTAATTTTACACCCCATTAATTTCGATTTAAAGCATGTTCAAGAAGCGATCTTTAATATTCTCTGTATCTCGTTCTGATCGACAAATAATTAGACACGTATCATCACCACAAATAGTTCCCATAATCTCATTCCAATCCAAGTTATCGATTAACACTCCGATTGCATGTGCATTCCCTGGTAGTGTTTTAAGTACAATAAAATGACTGGTATGTTCTACTTTTACAAAGGCATCCATGATTAAACGTTTCAATTTGTCTAAAGGGTTAAAGCGTTGATCTGCAGGCAAGCTATATTTGTACTTACCACTAGTTGTCGGAACCTTTACTAAGTGTAATTCTTTAATGTCCCTTGATACCGTTGCTTGTGTGACGTTATAACCTAGATTTTTTAATTGATCTACAAGTTCATCTTGTGTATCAATTTCATTTTCGGTAATTAATTCCCTTATTTTTATATGACGTTGTATCTTACTCATTCCGCACCTCCATATTCCATTCGGTTTTTACAAAGGCTCTGTTCATGTAATTTGTAGCAATTTCATTTATACTGTTACGTATCTAACTGCTTCGAAAATACACTACGCTTTCTGCGGACTCACAGGAATCCTCATGTATTTCCACCAAACTGCCTTCATAAAAGATGGACTACAATCATTTTGCAGTCCATACTCATATATTCTCAGGTGTCTTAAATTTATGATGAGCTTTTTCGACTACTTGCTCTATTTCGACATCATCTATTAAAATTCCTTCTTTTTCTTTATTCCAACCGAAATGAGCTAAAAATTCAACATTCCCTTCGCCACCAGTAATCGGTGAAAAAGTCAATCCATAGAGTTGGAATCCTTCATTTATTGCAAAAGAAATGATCGTTTCAAGAACGTTTCGGTGTACATTTTTATCTCTTACAATCCCTTTTTTACCTACCTGCTCTCTCCCAGCCTCAAATTGCGGTTTAATCAAAGCAATAACATCACTATTATCTTCTAACAATTTATGAAGTACAGGTAATATTAATTTTAGGGAAATGAATGATACATCAATTGTAGCAAAATTCGGGAATCCCTCTTGTAGCATATCCTTTGTCACATAACGAAAGTTTGTCCGTTCCATCACAATTACACGAGGGTCGTTTCTCAACTTCCAATCCAACTGATTATATCCAACATCAATGGCATAACTTTTTTCTATTCCATTTTGTAGAGCACAATCTGTAAAACCGCCTGTAGATGAACCTACATCCACCATTATTCTGTCTTTAACATCTAATGCAAAGTATTCCAGTGCTTTCTCAAGCTTTAAACCTCCACGTCCAACGTACGGAATTAGGTTTCCTTTAATGGTTATTGGAATATCTTCTTCCACTTTCATTCCTGGCTTATCTAATCTGGTTTGTTCGGAAAAAACAAGTCCAGCCATCACAACTCTTTTTGCTTTCTCTCTTGTTTCAATTAACTCTCTTTCGACTAATAACACATCTAATCTTTTTTTACTCATTATTGTTATTTCCTTTTTTGATAAATTGACGTAAATTATTTGTTCTTAGTATCTGATGATGGAAGCAATTTTATTTTAAACTTTGTTTCTATAAAAGCAATTACCTTCGCTACAAAGAAAATAATCTGTGTTGATGAATTAATTGCTAAAAATTTCCCTACTGCTTTACCTCCAACTGTAAGCGCAGCTACTAAGCTTGTGAAAATCACACCTAAAGTAATCTGTGTTGAAGAGCCATCACCTTGCCCCATTAGGTTAGCAATTTGTAATACAACTATGGCAGATGCTGTGCCACTGACAATACCTGAAATATCACCAATGACATCATTACAGAAGCTTGCAAATTTATCTGCATTGCGGATGATGTACACCGCCTGTTTAGCACCTGGAACTTTTTCTGCAGCCATGGCGTGAAAAGGTTTTTCATCTGCAGCAGTTGAGGCAATTCCTAGCATATCAAATATAACTCCCAGCAATACAATAAAAAACACGACAATGGTACCGATTAACCACATTACTTGATTTAAGATAGAAGATGATATTACTGAAAAAACAGCCGCTAACACAAAAGTGATAACGGCAATAGTTAAACTAAATTTTATCGAACGTTTTATTTGTGAATTCATTATTAACTCCATTATTTTATCATTAGATTTCTGATAATATACTAAGAATTGATTACAATATGTATGAAGGAATGGTCATTTAAATAGTAAAAACTGTGGCTTAGGTCCAGTAGGTTTTCCCAGTTGAGTACCACGTGTTGCCACGTAGGCGGTTCCCCTTTAAACCCAACTTAGCTTTGTCACCAAAAGCTAGACTGGATTACCACTTAGTCCACACTATAATCCCATTTAAATGTCCATAGAACAGTCTAGGAGATTTCCTCAGCAGTCTTTAGCCGCTCCCTAGCCTCTTTTGCAGTACCGATTTCATAGAGAAAAAATAGTCATACTAGTGGCCACCTAGTGTAACTACTCGTACCTCTAATCCCCTCGCATACCACTCAAGGCAGGCTACGCTGCACGTTAGGTGTCCCTAACCACTTCATGCAGGTTCATACCCCATTCCATAATGATCCCTAGGCTTAGTTAACACTACAGAGATGGGCCTCCGCGGTAATCGGGTCAACGCCCACATGCCTTTGTGGATCGCCCAAAAACCTTAACTCCCAGCATCGACCCAAGGCTGGGCGCCTCAAGCCAACACAAGGAACTTCATCGATGTGCCCTTTGGCGGATTTTTAGGCCCGCCTTCAGGAACGGAGGACTGACTAGAATACTGCACCATTCCTTTTATAAGTATTATAACATAAATTAGGGAAAAAATATATATTTTAATGGTCTCGTTGACTAAAGAAGTCAGTTAGTGCACTTAAATTCGAAACATCGGCATCCGCCTTTTTTAAAGCCTCTTTCGCACGATTGACATAATCATTTTTTCTTTCCATTGCACCATCTAACCCTAATAGTTTCGGGTAGGTACTCTTATCGTTGATTTCATCACTGCCAACTGATTTCCCTATTTTATTTTCATCACCAACAATATCTAGAATATCATCTTGTACTTGAAATATTAATCCCAAATAATACGAAAACTCTTCTAAAGCTTCTAACTGTTCTTCAGTAGCATTTCCTAAATATGCTCCTGCTGTAATGGCGAACTTTAGCAATTCCCCTGTTTTCAGATTATGGATATTTTCTAATTCTTCCAAGGATATCTCCTTATTTTCTGCTTCCATATCTAATATTTGACCTGCAACCATACCGCTTGGTCCACTACATTTGGATATTTTATTAATAATTTCAACTTTTTCACGATCTGTAAGTAATGGGTCACTTGAAATAACTTCAAAACTATATGTTAGTAACGCATCACCAGCTAGTATTGCTGTTGCCTCATTAAAAGCTTTATGATTTGTTAATTTTCCTCTACGATACGTATCATCATCCATAGCTGGTAAATCATCATGTATTAAGGAATATGTATGAATCATTTCTAAAGCGACTGCTGATGAAAATACCTTTGAAACATCTTCCCCATAAGTTTCATAACTTGCCATTAGTAAGACTGGACGTAATCTTTTCCCACCTGCTTCTAAAGAGTAAAGCATTGAATTTTTTAATTCCAGGGGAATGGATAGCTGTTGAACATACCTGTTTATTTCTTTCTCTATTCGCTTTTGATTCGATGAAATATAATCATTTAACATACCTTCCACGATTACTTATCCTCCTGTACTTCAAACGGTTCGAGTTCTCCCTGCTCATTCATTATTTGGGCCATTTTCTCTTGGACATTGCTTAATTTATCACTACATAACTTGGATAACTTCATACCCTCTTGATAATAATTAATTGCTTTTTCAAGGGGGACATCTCCCTCTTCTAATTTCTCCACAATTGTTTCTAATTGCTCCATAGCTTCCTCAAAGGATATTTCTTTTGAATTACTCATTATTACCCTCCTCTATATGTAACACTTGGCAATTAATCTTTCCATCATTAACTTGGATCGAAACATTATCATGCTTGGTAACTTGATTTGTTGATTTAATAATATCCCCACTAGAAGTAAAAGGTATTGCGAATCCACGTTTCATAATTTCTAACGGATTTAAAAGTGTTAGTTTTTCCATCGATTTTTTCAGTTGTGTTGTGTTTTTCTCCACTATCAACTTCATGCTCTTTAGACGTTGACGATTCAGTTGATCAAGTTCCTTCTGATACAAATCAATTTGTCGTTTTGGGTGTTGATAGTTCAAACGCATCACTAGATGCCGGAACGCTTCATTATTTTGAGATAAATGATTTCTAGTATATTTATGTAAATGTTCATCTAGTTTATCCAATTCTTGTTCTCGTTGTTGCATGATCTGTTTCGGATATTTAAAGGCATAGGATTGAGTCATCCGTCGGTGTATGCTTTGATTACGTTCAATTACTACTTTCATCGCCCTTGTGAGGGAATGTTTACGAGTCCTTATTCGTTCCATTAGATCACTCACGGAAGGTACTGCTAATTCAGCAGCTCCAGTTGGTGTTGGTGCTCTTAGGTCAGCGACATAATCACTTATTGTTATGTCTGTTTCATGACCTACTGCGGATATAATCGGAATATCGGAATTAAAAATAGCTTGGGCAACAATCTCTTCATTAAAACTCCAAAGTTCTTCAATAGAACCTCCACCACGTCCAACGATCAGCACATCAAATGAACCTTTATTATTAGCTGTTTCTATACCTTTTTTTATGGATGCGGCAGCGTGTGGTCCTTGAACTAAAACAGGAATAACTGTAGCCTGAACAATAGGGTAACGCCTTTTAATTGTTGTGAGAATATCACGAACTGCTGCACCTGTTGGAGAGGTAATAATTCCAATCGAAGTTGGATGAACCGGAATTGTTTTTTTATGGATATCTTCAAAATAGCCAAGCTTTCGAAGCTTTTCTTTTAACTGTTCAAAAGCTAAATACAGTGATCCTATACCATCCGGTTCCATTTGCTGAATATATAGTTGGTATTGTCCATTCATTTCAAAAACACTAATTTCCCCTCGAATAAGAACCTTCATACCGTTTTCAGGGGTGAATTTTAAATAACGATTATTACCAGCAAACATCACAGCCTGGATTCTAGTGTTATCATCCTTAATGGTTAAATACATATGACCTCTGCTATGATGTTTAAAATTAGATATTTCTCCCTTTAACCAAACATCTCTTAAATGAGGGTCTGTATCTATCTTCCGTTTTATATATCTCGTTAAAGCTGTAACGGTCAAATATTTTTCACTCAATTAAGTCAGTCCTTTTGCAGCTTTTATCGTGTTATGTAATAGCATTGCGATCGTCATTGGACCCACACCCTTAGGAACAGGAGTAATATATGAAGCCTTAGAGGCTGCGCTATCAAAGTCAACGTCTCCTGTTAATGAGCCATTATCTAGGCGATTGATACCAACATCAATTACTACCGCATTGGCTTTCAAATATTCTTTATCAATAATATTTGGCTTCCCAATAGCTACAATTAAAATATCTGCTTTCGTAGTATATTCTTTGAGGTTACTTGTCCTCGAATGACAATGAGTTACCGTAGCATTTTCATTTAATAATAATTGTCCAACAGGCTTTCCTACGATATTACTCCTTCCAATAATAACTACATGCTTACCTGCAATAGGGATGCTTTTAGATTTTAGCATGGTAATAATTCCAAATGGTGTACAAGGTAAAAATGTATCTTGCCCTGTCATCATTCGTCCAATATTTATTGGGTGGAATCCATCGACATCCTTAGTTGGGGAAATTGCCTCTATTATATGCTGCTCGTGTATGTGATCAGGAAGTGGTAATTGAACTAAAATACCGTGGACAGAAGGGTCTTCATTTAATTTATGTATTATTTCAAGTAATTTTTCTTCTGTTACAGAGCTTGATAATTCGATAACTTCAGATTGAATACCTACTTGTGCAGAAGCTTTTTCTTTTCCTTTTACATAAGATCTTGATGCTGGATTATCTCCAACTAATATTACTGTTAAGTTGGGGTTGACACCTGTGTCTTTTAACTTCACCACTTCTTCTTTCATCTCGAGTCTTAATTCTTGTGCTAAATCTTTTCCATTAATAATTTGAGCAGACATAATTCAATTCCCCCTATGCAAATTATTTATTGATTACTTAGCGATAATTTTTGATAGAACACCATTCACAAATTTCCCTGATTTATCATCTCCATATAAATGAGCTAATTCAATAGCTTCATTAATGGATACGTTAGTAGGAACATCCTCGACATACAAAATTTCATAAGTAGCGATTCGTAAAACAGTTCTTTCTACCGATGCAAGTCTTTGGATTGTCCAATTTTCTAGGTGGTTTGATATGGTTTGATCGATTTCATCTTTATGGGAAACAACACCCTCGACTAGTGCTTGCAAAAAATCATCCTGCTCCTCTGCATCTAGTAGCTGACTTGTTATTTCATTAGGGTCAGTTATGTTAATATCTAACTGAAATAATATTTGAAATGCTTTTTCTCTTGCTGCATGACGTTTCATCTTCCATAACTCCTTTTATCTTATCTACCACAAATAATAACATGATTATACACGCAAAGCTACAAACAACAGTCAGGAACAAATGAATGATATAGGAATAAATCAAGGTCAAAAGAATGGCTTCTTTTGACCTTGATCATTATTCGTTCACTTCTTCGGTATCCTCTTTATCCATTTGTACACCAACAACATGAATATTTATTTCTGCTATATCCAATGCCGTCATATTTTTTAGAGTTTGTCTAATATTTTCTTGTAGTTTTTGAGCTACTTGTGGTATAGATACACCATAATCCAGTACAACGTATAAATCAATAGCTACCCCGTTATCTGTTAGTTCAACTTTTACACCTTTACTATGTGTTTTTTTCCCGAACCGTTCTACTACACCGGTAGCAAAATTACCACGCATTGCATACAGCCCATCTACTTCTGATGCAGCAATACCAGTAATTACTTCAATTACCTCTGGAGCAATCTCTACCTTACCTAAACCAGTATTCTCACTTACATTTACTAATTGTTGATCAGCCATCTTCTCACTCCTTATCATTTTTTAATGATAATCTATGTTCCTTCGTCTCCATTTATTTGTTTTTTTCAACAATTGGATGCTCTTCTAAAAAGTTTGTATTAAAATCCCCTGCTACAAATACATCATGTTCCATAATTAGTTGATGGAAAGGAATTGTCGTATGAACTCCTTCAACTAAAAATTCTCCTAATGCTCTCTTCATTCGATTAATTGCTTCTTCACGTGTTGGACCATACGTAATTAATTTTGCAATCATGGAATCATAAAATGGAGGTATTTTATACGTTGGATAAGCAGCTGAATCCACCCTCACACCAAAACCACCTGGTGGTAAGTACATCTCGATAGTCCCTGGAGATGGCATAAAGTTCTTAAATGGATCTTCTGCATTTATTCTACATTCTATTGCCCAACCTTCGAAAGTAATTTCTTCCTGATTGAAGGACAGTTCTTCATTATTAGCTATTTTTATTTGTTCTTTGATTAAGTCAATTCCTGTTACCATTTCGGTGACTGGGTGTTCAACTTGAATTCTTGTGTTCATTTCCATGAAATAAAATTCTTTTGACGTACGATCAAAAATGAATTCTATCGTTCCTGCACCTCGATAATCAACAGCTTGTGCAGCTTTAACTGCTGCATCTCCCATTTTTGTTCGAACTTCTTCGTTTAACGCCGGAGAAGGAGTTTCTTCTATCAACTTTTGTAGTCTTCGCTGAATGGTACAGTCTCTTTCTCCAAGATGAACAACATTGCCATAATTATCAGCAAGCACTTGAATTTCGACATGGCGAAAATCTTCGATGAATTTTTCAATATATACACCTGGATTTCCAAAGGCTGTCTCCGCCTCTTTTTGTGTCACGCGAATTCCTTTGATTAATTCTTCTTCAGATCTTGCAACGCGAATACCTTTACCACCGCCACCTGCAGTCGCCTTAATAATTACTGGATAGCCAATTTCTTCAGCAATAGCAATGGCTTCTTCTTCATTTTGAATAATCCCTTCTGAACCCGGTACAATTGGGACATTTGCTTCCTTCATTGTTTCTCTTGCTACATCTTTTATACCCATCTTTTGTATTGAATGTGCACTTGGGCCAACAAAGGTCACATTACATGCTTTACATATTTCTGCAAAATCAGCATTTTCAGCTAGAAACCCATAACCGGGGTGAATTGCATCTACCTCTGTTAATGTCGCTACACTCATGATATTTGTAAAATTGAGGTAGCTATCTTTACTTAACGTAGGACCGATACAATAGGCTTCATCTGCTAATTGAACATGCAATGATTCTTTATCTGCTTCGGAATATACGGCTACTGTTTCAATGTCCATTTCTTTACAAGCACGTATAATTCGAACGGCAATTTCACCTCTATTAGCAACTAATAGTTTTTTAATCATTACAATCGTCCCCTTATTTTGTCTTTACTCTAAACAATGGTTGTCCATATTCAACTAGCTCGCCATTTTCAACTAAGACTTCAACAATCTCACCTGAAACTTCTGCTTCAATCTCATTAAACAATTTCATTGCCTCTACAATACATACTACTGTATCTTTATTTATATTGCTTCCCACATTAACAAAAGGACCGCTTTCAGGATTAGGCGCTCGATAAAGTGTTCCTACCATTGGAGATGTAATCTCATAGTCATATTCTACACGATTCGGAGTCGATTCCTCTTTTGGCTCCGTATTAGCAACAGGTTGGTTTTCTTGTGTTTCTGTTACCTCTACTTTAGGTTGTTGTACTTCTTTCACTTCTTGAACAGGACTTGCAGGTGAAAGTTGAACCGTTTTTGTTTCGGTTTCTTTCTTCATGCTTATTGTGGTCCCATTTGTTTCATAAGTAAACTCATTAATAGTAGATTGATCTATTAATTTTATTATTTCGCGGATTTCTTGTACTTTTAACATATTGCTTGCACCCCTTCACAATAGAAAATTATTATTAGGTCTTAATAACTCCTCTTAACATTTTACGATAAGTATAAGGTAAACATCAATAGAAAAGATGAAGTTACCAGAAAAATAAAGTGAAACTTCAATCAGTGGGGATTTCTTTCATCCCCACCGATTGTTAGTTGAACCAATCGGACACTTACTGACAATTACATGCGGGATAAACCGATTCCAATTTAATTATAACAATCTTGAATGTGCAATGCGAATTGTTTAAAGAAACCTTACTATGCTTAACTATCAATAATACAATGGTAACCACGTGTATTATTACATAAAAAAGCTGTTCCAGATCATATGGAGAAGAAAGGGTAACCTTTTCTCCGATTGGAACAGCTTTTTTATTATAAGCGTATCTAGCTCTCCGTTGTAGGTTGGGTAATCACATTTACGCGTATTTCTCCAAACTCATCATATACCATGCGCATAATTTGTACGGTTTCTTCATTTGATAGCTTACCATCTACCATCACGTGCACATGAACGACCTCACCATCATTTCTTACAAGGACATCTTGATATTCGGCATTTGCTAAAACAGCATCTTCAATAACAGTTTCTTTCGTCATCATTTTCTCGATCTCATCGATATCTTTCATAGCTTGGTTTTTCTCTTCTGTTGTCGCGTTACTTGAAGCAACAATTTCTTCTAAGCGACTCTTTTTTGCACTACGTTCATCTTGTAAATCCATTCGAAGCGATGTAAATATTTCATCTCTACCTAGGTTGGAAATATCTCCTACATCCGTTTCATCGGTTGAATCTGCATTTTCAGTAGATGCTTCTTCTGTGTCATCTGTAGTAGCATCTTGTCCTGTATCAACGTAAGCAATATCTTCATTATCAGGTGAAGTCATATAATATACACTCAATACAATCATTAAACTAAGCATTGTCAAAAGCCAAACCGTTTGTTTTTTCAACATATTTCATCCTCCTTATTTTTTAGGCATTACGGATACTCTATGTGTAGGAACATCCAATACTCTTGAAACTGCTTCAACGACCCATTGTTTTACTGTTGCGTGGTCAACTCCTTTGGCCACAACTAACACCCCTCTGACTTCTGGTCGCTTTGTTTGTACAAGTAGTGGAGATTCCTGATCCCCTTGCCTAATGGAAACCACTTGGGTTTCTTCGGTATTCTCCTCAATTTGTCTTGTTCCACCATTTTGGTCATTTTCATTTGTGTTTTGCTGTCCTATTATTAAGTTTTTCTCATAGACTTTTACATTTGTTGAATCAAGGTTTACCATTACTTCTACTTCAGAGACTCCACTTATCTCGCCTAGTAGTTCTTCTAAATCCTGTTTATAACTTCTTTCTAATTCAGACACATCTGATGTACTAGTTTCGACTTCCGATTCATCTTCATTAGAATCTTGTTCTAAATGCATTCTGTTATCTTGATTTGGTTGTTCTTCCTGGGATGAGGTACTAAAAATATTTCCAACAAGTAGTAGTAGTAAGCTGACTAGACCAATTAATACTAAATATGAAGTTTTCTTTGATGAACCAACTCGTGATTGAAAGAACTCCTGTAGTTTTTTAATCAAGATGACCCTCCCTCCCAAATTAAACTTAACTTCATTTCTTCTGTTTCCCACACCTCTTCTAAAAATCTTTTGATTTCATCTAGGTCTTCGTTTTGGTCTGCTTCTACCGGTTTTTCTGTATTAATTACGATGTCATCAACTGCATATACTGTACCCTCCCCTTTTTCAGATTCTCGAATGTAAACAATGACCTCTTCCAGATTTTCAAATGAGTAACTTGATTCAGCTGCAAAGGTAAAGTCCAAGTCAGTAATTTCAACCTGATATTCTTCTATTAGTGGATCTTTAGCTAAATCTATGAGTTGGACAGCCATCTGTTCTAAAATATATGCATTCTGTGTGGATTCTATTTCACTTTTTTGAATATCAATTAAATTTTCTATATTTCCTTCTTCTTCACTTTCTTCAAAAAACTCTGTTATAGAGGTATTGAACGCATGCTGTATATCAATATTAAATAAACTAAAAAATGGTTTTAAAAAAATGAGAATTAATAGCAAACCAACTACAAACCTTATATATTTCTTCATAGATGTAGCTGGTGTAATCAGGTCAATAATAGTAGCTAATAAAATAAATATAACGATTTGTGTAACCCATTGAATGAGTAGGTCCATATTTAATCATCCTATCGTAGTAACAGCGTAATATTACTAGCAATGACAATAATGGCAATAGCTAAGAAAAACATAAATGAAACAGCTAGTAAACAAGCTAACATATAAATAATGTATTTACTGATCGTATCCAAGCATGTAATCAATGGCCCATCACCAATTGGCTGCATAGCAGCTGCAGCTATTTTATAAATTAAAGCGATCGCAAATATTTTTAAGGCAGGAAACAATGCGATAAATATTATAATTCCTACCCCTACTATTCCAACGGCATTCTTTAATAGTAAGGAGGCACTCAAAACAGTGTCCGCAGCATCTGTTATTGTCCTACCCACTACTGGTATGAAATTACCAGTAATAAATTTGGTTGTTTTCATCGCCACCCCATCTTGTATGGCACTTGCAGCTCCTTGAACGGACATCACTCCTAAAAATATGGTAAGGAAAGCACCCAACACACCTAAACTTACTGATTTAAATAAATCTGCTAATTGTGTCACTTTATAATTTTCATTTAAACTACTTACGATAAGTAGAATTGCAGATAAAAATAATAATGGAAGTATAAATTTAGATACGAGAACCCCACTTAGATTAATTAGGAATAGGATAATTGGATGAAAAAAAGAAACGGAAATAAAATTACCAAAGGTCGCCATTAATCCTAAAACTAAAGGGATAAGGGCAATCATGAACCCGCTCATCATATCTATCGTTTCTTTTGTATAAGAAACCACTAAGTAAAAACTATTTAATGCAATAAATATTAATACAATGTAGACGACAAAATAGGCAATTTTACTGACTGCACTCTGGTCAAATGCTGTGTGCATGGTTTGTAAAAAAACAGAAAATAATGTTAGCAATAACAAAGTCCCTAGTAATTTCCCATTAACTAATAATTCATGAAAAAGATACTCCAATGCCCCTTGTAATGCATTTTTTATCGAAAAGGAATCTTTACTTTTAATAAATTCGTAGACATTTGTTTTCTCTAATTCCGGTAAGTATCCCCCGTACTCACTTACAAGTTCATTCCAATAATGCTGCATACCGTCTAAAGATACTTCTTCCATAATCTTATCTTCTATCGGCTCTTCCGCTTCTCGTTCCTCTGCAGAAACTACTGCTTGTACTATAAAGAATAATGGGATAACAAGAAGAATTATTCGACTATATCGTTTCATTCACTCCAATTACTCCCTTCCCTTCACAAGCATTTGTAAATATTAAGTAGATGGTATGAAATTTAATATTGCTTCGATAACTGCAGTTAGAATCGGAATAGCAAGTAAAAGAATAAAAACCTTTCCAGCAAGTTCTATCTTCGCTGCAACAGCACCTAGTCCAGCATCCTTTGTAATATTTGCTCCTAATTCCGTGATGTAAGCAATACCGATAATTTTTAGAATGGTTTGGATATACATCCCATTAATAGTTGCTTTTTGTCCTAACGTTTCAATTAAATTTATGATGGAACCAATTTGCTTCATAACAACTAAAAATATAATAATTCCAGTAACTAAAATAATAAAGAAGGCAAAGGGGCCTTTCAGATCCTTTAGCACGATATAAAGGATGCTAGCAATAATTCCAAGGGTTACGATTTGTATGATATCCATAGGAACTACCCTTGGAACAGGAATACGGATCTTATCTGTTGAAACAAGTCAGAGAGCCCATTGATAACAATTACTAGCACGATAATAAAACCAACTAATGTGGCAAATTGAGCAATCTCCTCTTTTCCCATTTGTTTTAAAATGGTATGTATCAATGCCACAATAATTCCTATTCCCGCTATCTGAAATAATATGGACGCATCCATCTGCATAAAAATGCCCCTTCCTTCTTAAATAAGCAATAATACGATAAACAAACCACATAAAAAACCTAAACTTTTGGCCATTTTGCCATATTTATGTTGATTATCAATTGCATCTTGTAGTTCTCTTTCCAAATGTGTGATCGTAAGCTGAATATGTTTTTGTTGTTGAGAAAAATCATGCTGTCCCAATGTTCTACCAAACTGATTTAAAATTTCTTTTTCGTTACTTGTTAATGAGGATATATTTATTAGCTTTTCAACAGCACTTTCCCAAGTAGGAACTAAATCTACTTTCCTCTTTGCCATCGCATCAGATAGAGTGAAGAAAAAACTTTTACTCGGTTCTGGAATTTGTTTTGCAATTGTCGCAAATGCATCTGGCAATGGTAATTGGCTATATAATATCTCTGCCTCTAATATTTGCAATGCATTTTTAAACTGTCTTATATGTCTCGGTCGCTTGGTTAAATTTTGACTCCAATCAAACCCTAACCAGGTTGTCGTACTTATAAGCAACAGAGCTCCTATCCATTTCATCTGGAAATCACCCCAGCTCGTTGTAATACATTATCTCCTTTTTCGTTGTAAACCTTATGCACTTTTCCAGGAACACTGCTGTTTTCTAACAAAATAATTCTTCGAAACACCTCTTGTTGTAATAATGGCTGTACAGAAGGTCTATGTTTAAGCTCTTGAAGTGACTGCCCATGAATCGTACAAATAACAGTGACCCCAGCATTGATTGCTTCTATTAGCGCTTCTACATCTTTTTCACTTCCTATTTCATCCACTACTAAAACTTCAGGTGACATAGAACGAATCATCATCATCATACCTTCTGCTTTCGGACAAGCATCCATTACATCTGTACGCAGTCCCAAGTCATGCTGTGGAATTCCTTTGATTGATGCAGCTATTTCTGAGCGTTCATCAATAACGCCTACCTTTTTAGGGAGAATGTCTTTCCAGCCGGTTGCAATTATTCTTGTCACATCTCGAATGAGGGTTGTCTTTCCAGATTGAGGTGCTCCTACGAACAACGTATTTAAATAACATTTGTCATATAAGTATGGAATGATAGAATTGGCGGCACCCACCTTTTCTTTTGCAATCCTTATATTCATGAAGGTAATGTGTTGTATAGCCTTCACAGAACCACCTAGTGTATTAACTTTTCCTGATATCCCAACACGATGACCACCTTCAATCGTAATATAGCCTTCACGAAGTTCATCCTCCATACGATATAAGGAAAACTCACTTAACTGATTGATCATATACACGCCATCTTTTCGCGTAGGTTTCAAAGCATAGATCCATTCAATTGCCTCATCAAAAATCAGCTCGACAGGTTGATTTAAACGCAAGCGAATTTCTTGGAGCTTGTCCCACCTGTTGGAAATTTTCAATTGTATACCACGCTGGATATCATCTGGAAATAATCGCAAAATCTCTTGCATAGCATGTCCTCACTTCATATAGTAGCTTTATAGTATATGTATGTTTACTAGATAAATATATGACAAGAGAACACCTTTTATAACATGAAAAAAGCAGCCCATTTAGGACTGCTTTTTTCATGTTATATCTTCACTTCATTACTATGCTCTTGACATATACTTACCATCCGAAGTACTAACTATAAGAACATCACCTTTATTAATAAAGAACGGCACCTGTATCGTAAGACCCGTTTCTAAAGTAGCCGGTTTAGTACCTCCACTAGCCGTATCACCTTTAATGCCCGGTTCTGTTTCAACAACTTCTAATTCCACATTATTTGGTAATTCAACACCAAGTATCTCACCTTCATAGGCAATAATAGCAACTTCCATATTCTCTTTAATAAATTTCAACTCGTGCTCAATTTGACTGGTTTGCAATTCAATTTGTTCATAAGTGTTTGTATCCATAAATGCATGTGAATCACCTGATGCGTATAGATATTGCATTTTTTTATGTTCCACATGGGCTTTACCCACCTTTTCCCCACCACGGAAAGTTTTTTCAGCAATGTTTCCATTTCTTAAGTTACGGAGTTTAGAACGAACAAAAGCTGCTCCTTTTCCTGGCTTTACATGTTGGAAGTCCAATACTTGCCATACATCATTATCTACTTCAATTGTTAAACCTGTTTTAAAGTCATTTACCGAAATCATTACTTTTTCCTCCTTCATGAACAATAAAAATTATATCTATAGCTGAATTAGATCTTTTGGAGAGGTAGTCAATCGCTCATTGCCGTTTTCTGTAATCACAATGTCATCCTCTATTCTACATCCTCCAACATTTGGAACATAGATTCCTGGTTCTACCGTTACAACCATTCCAGTTTCTAATTTTCCTTCATTACGATACGATAGTCCAGGACCTTCATGTACTTCCATTCCTAAACCATGTCCAGTCGAATGACCGAAGTATTCCCCATATCCGTTTTCAGTAATATAATCTCTCGTTAATGCATCTGCTTCTTTACCAGACATACCTGGTTTGATTCCATCTACTCCAAGTAATTGCGCTTCAAGAACTGTATTATAAATTTTCTTTAATTCATCACTAATGTCCCCTACAGCAAACGTACGAGTAATATCCGAACAATACCCTTGGTATAGTGCACCATAGTCCAATGTAACAAGTTCCCCTGTCTGAATCTCTTTCGTGGAGGCTACACCATGTGGCATTGCAGATCGAAAACCAGATGCCACAATAATATCAAAGCTAGAAGAAGTAGCACCTTGCTTGCGCATGAAAAATTCCAGCTCATTAGATACATCAATTTCTTTTACTCCCGGCTTAATAAAGCCTTGAATATGCTCAAATGCCTGATCAGCAATTTCTGCTGCTTTTTTCATAATGGAAAGCTCGTCTGCAGTTTTAACTAATCTGATATTCTCTACAGTGTCACTTGTTGGAACTAATTCTGCGTCAATAACTTTGTTATAATGTTCATATGTAGCATATGTCATATGATTTTTTTCAAATCCTAATCGCTTAACATTTAATTGTTTTATCTGATCTGCGATTTCAAGTTCAATTAATTGTTTATGCTCGATTACTGTGAATTCTTTCGCTTGTTCTGTCGCCTGTCCCGTATATCTAAAATCCGTAATAAATCGTGCATCATTCTTTGTAACAATAGCTACACCTGCAGTTCCAGTAAATCCAGTAAGATACCTTCTATTAATAGGACTTGCGATTAATAGAGCATCAAGTTCCTTTTTCTCTAAGGCATTTCTCAATTTTTTTAGTTTCTCCATTTCCTCATCCCTTTCCCTATTTTCCTACATGTAAAAACTATCGAATGATAGAAGCATTTAATTGTTCTGGCAATAGAGCTAAAGCTGCTAAACGGTAACTTTGCTTCCCGAATCCAACAATTTGTCCATAACAGACTCCAGCAAGAAGTGATTTATGGCGGAAAGATTCACGACTATGAATATTTGAAATATGTACTTCGACGACTGGTGTTGAAATCGCTTTTATTGCATCATGTAGTGCGATGCTAGTATGGGTATATGCAGCAGGATTAAAAATGATACCCTCATATTCCCCTTCAGCTTCCTGAATAATGTCTACCAGTTCCCCTTCATGATTGGACTGTTTACTATCCAATTTATATCCATTGGCTTCAACTAGTTCACTAATTTCTGTTTCAATATCCAAAAGTGTAAAATCCCCATAAACTTCATTTTCACGTTTTCCCAGTATGTTAATATTAGGTCCATTTAATAATAAGAGCCGCTTCAAGTACCATTCATCCCTTTGTAATTTATAGTTGGACGTAATTAGTTTATCATAAACAACACCATTTGAATAACCATTTCGCCCAAAAACAAACTAATTCGAAGCTTTTTCCTCTGAAGTATTGTTATTTTTCAATATCGTATCATTGTAGTCATAAGAAATCGAGAATCCGATAAATATTCCGTATAACAAATACAAACAAATGCATGACACAATCGTATTGACATTCAAATCAAACAAGCTCGGTATATTAAGAAATATAGGATTAAAAACGTAAAACACAATACCCCATAATACTAAGCCATATCCGGCACCAACCCACATGGAATTAATCTTCCGAAACATCATATAATACATTAGTGCAACACCCACGGATATTACACCCACTAACAAGACGGAAATAACATCTCCCAACCATCCGTCTGTCCAACCTGCTCGCAACCAAGATCGTAGTAAAAATGATCTTGGTGATACTTCCGAAAAATTAAAGTAGTAATTAATAACTCCAAAAAAACTCCACACTAATCCACCGATAAACCCTGTAAGTAACGCTCTCCCGAAAATTGTAGTCGACTGCTCCGGCTTGTTTTGTTCAAGTTTTTTATTCTCACTCATTATATCAACCTCCATTCTTTAGTATGACCAATGGCTATAAAACAAATCATTGATTTTTTATCAGAATTGTAACGTAATATTAGAGTCACGGACTAGTTATCCTTTATAATCTTTAGTAAAATAAACATGATACATTCATCAAATAGATTTGGTTAGGAATATTGTTAAACATGAATATTTCGATTAAAAAAGGTAAGACTATTCTTGATAGATTTTGTTATAATTACCATTCTATTGGGTTGTATAAATTATTCCCTTTACATAAATAAATTGGGATGTAGATAAGAAAGGAGTATGAACGGATTGAAAAACTTCATTTACATTATCATAGGGCTAGCAATTGTAGGCTTGATTTCGCAACTATTTACGAATACAACCAATTTCCTTTTGAACATATTAATCACGATTGGTTTTGGTGCAGCAATATTTGCTGTAATCTACTTTCTATTTCTCAAAAAAAGAACCGCTTCTCCAGATATGAAGAAATATAAACAAGCAGTCAAACAGTCCAAAGTAAAGTATAAACAGCAACATGATCCGAACGTAAAATCTTCAACTACACACCGCACGCAACAACAAGTTCCACTAAAGAAGAAGATTAGTAAAAAGCGACCAAATCATTTGCGGGTCATTGATGGAAATAAATCAAAACGTAAAAAGCGAGCATCTAATTAGAAACTCGCTTTTTATGTTGACCAATATTGTAAGAATATTTTCGTTCTTTGTTTCCCTTCATCTATTAACTTTTTTTTGGATTCTGAACTGATTCGAAAATCAGTTGTTTCTACGTTCTTTACAGGAATGAATATAATGTTTTTCCCTTCTGAAGTTGATACATACCTCGCATCATGTGCTTGTTTCATCGTTGAAAATAAGGCGTGCAACATCTCTAATGCATTTTTTATCCGCCGTGGTTGTATCATTTCAGTGGAATCGCTTAGTTTAACTCCTAACACTGGTCTTCTTTGCTTATTTTGATCTTGATCGAATACCCAAAGCGGAAAGTTACTTAGCAACCCCCCATCAACCATAATGCTTTTTTCATTTGTTTTTCCGGGAAGTTTTTTCGGCATAAAAAAATAAGGGAAACCCGCACTCATCCGGACTGCTTTAGAAATAAGAAAATGATTAGGATTGATTCCATAAATTCTTTCTAAATCATCTGGTATGACTACAAGCTTCCCTAAGGTTAAATCACTAACTACGACTTTGAGATAATTTTCCGGTACATCGCGAAACGTGTATATGTTTTTTTTGGCTAATTGAATATATAGCCAGTTTTCAAATTTATCTCCCTTATATAATCCATTTTGAAAATATAATAACAACCACTTGCTTCCAGGGATAATTTTACTAAAATGTGGTGGGTCAAAGAACGTTTTTAAATCTAGATTATCTAAAATATGTCTTATTTCCTTCACGGTATACCCTGCTGCAAGAAATGCTGCAAGTATAGCACCAGCTGAAGTTCCTGCAACACGTTCAAGCTCTAGGTTTCTTTCTTCCAAACTCTCTAATGCTCCAATAAACGCAAATGCTTTAACTCCCCCACCGGAAAAAACAGCATCAATTTTCATACGCTTTCTCCTTTATGCTCTTTTCTATATTTTTAAGCTTTTGAAGGAGAAATTAGAACTAAATCCTTATGTATATTTGCATTAGTTATTTATTTTCTTTTTGTATTTGCTTTAATGTTTCGATTCTTGATTTATCTTCTTTAAAGTAGGCTACAAGATCTCCTATCCTGTCTATGGAATTCCAACTCAAATGATGTTCAATTCCTTCTACATCATTATATATATTTTCCTTATCGACACCTATAATTTCAAGGAAGTCTTCTAATAACTCATGTCGAAATACCAATCGTTTTCCAATCTTGTTTCCTTTATCAGTTAAAATGAATCCTCTGTATTTTTCATAGTTTAAATAATCATCCTTATCTAACTTTTGTACCATTTTTGTAACAGATGAAGGATGTACCATTAACGCTTCAGCGATATCAGATACTCGTGCATATCCTTTATTTTCAATTAAATTATATATTTGTTCAATATAATCCTCCATACTCGGTGTCGGCATATGATCTCCCCATTTCATGGAATTTTTTTTATCTAGGGCAAAACTGTTTCTTTTTAGAGAATAACGTAGTTTGGAATAATAGACAAGTTAAAACCAAGAAAGGTAGACCTGAAAACAAAATTTTGAAGTCCGTTTTCAATCGAAAATATTGGCTATTTTGGCGGATGCTGCGTGCGAATTTTCATTGTTAATCCCTTAAAGTTATTTTAGTGGACATCTGGTCGCTACATAATTTTGGTATAAACTGTTCCATTTAATGGAAGAGTTGTCTATTTCTCTGTAAGAATATCTATTTTATTAGCTTACATGTTATTGAGGTTTATAAACTAATTCTTTTTGTCTTTTTATATATTCTAAATAAGAATGAATCTCTTTTTTACTCCTTAAGATAATAATCTCTTTTTTAGAACCCAATGATTGCAAAGACTGAAATCGTTCATTCATTTTTCTTTTTCGAGGATAGTAAGTAGTAAATATAAACTTCATAAAGTCCCAATCTAATTTTTCCTTACACCCTTCCCCCATATCAGGTCGTGTTCTTCCTATATTCATTAACCATCTCTTAACAACACGATACAAACAAACATGAAGTGGAAGTTCTAAGTATATTATTGTATCTGCATGTTCTGCACGTATATCGAATGTATTACTGTAATTTCCTTCAATAATCCATTCACGTTGATTCACAATTTCCTGTTGTGCTTTTGAAAATTCTTCTAATGAGGCTTCTACCCAGCCTGGCTTCCAAAATAAAGCATCTAAATGATAAACATTTAAATGTAGCGCTTTCCCTAATTTTTGCGCAAATGTTGACTTCCCTACACCTGATGAAATCCCAATCACCATAATTCGTCGCATACTGTAACACCTTCATTCTAAGGATTCTAAAGAAAAAATAGGAACTTTCAAGTAGCTCAAAGTTAACTTACCTATTCATGGATTTACCGATATAAAAAAGCACGTATACTATGTCCTCCACCTAACCTGTAGCGTTCAATATCTCTATATTACAATACTAACATAATATTCCAAAAACATAATCGATTGTTGCCAATAAGGAAAAGTGATCCATTTTGATCACCCTATTTTTATAGATAGGTAAGGATTTGGAGGTATCTCTCCCTTCCTTGTTCACGTGCAGTATTCACAGTACCTAATAACAAGAAAAGACCACCAAATTGATATACAAATTGATGGTCCTTAGATTTTTAATGTTTGTGACTGGTAACCGACCTCATTAACAAAATAGTCAGTTCCGCTATAATATTACTTACAATCCACATTTCAGTTGAGCTCCGCAGCCAGTACAGGTATTACAGCCACCAATATCTTCTACACTACCTTCTCGACAAACTGGACAAGTATCTCCTACTTCAGATCCAATAGTTACATTTGTCTTATCCAGTTCTTGAATCGTATCCATTAGCACTACTTTCGGTTTTTCTTCCACTTCATCAAATAATTCCGTTTGTTCACCGAATGTATTTTCCTCCGCTTTTAATGTTAATACTTGTGAGTCACGGCTTCCATCAACATATACCGTACCGCCTTTGGCACCGCCATTATAGAGTCTTTGGTAAACTTGCTCTACCTGACTAACTGTATATCCTTTTGGCGCATTTACCGTTTTAGAGATAGAGCTGTCAACCCATCGTTGTATAACGCATTGTGTATCCGCGTGTGCTTCTGGTGCAAGATCCATTGCGGTAATAAACCATCTAGGTAATTTTTCTGAATCTGCATCAGGATTTCTGTCTAAATACTCTTGTACAATATCAGCTTTTACTTCAATAAATTTACCTAATCTTCCACTTCTGAAATACGAGAAGGAGAAGTAAGGTTCTAAACCTGTGCTAACGCCAACCATAGTCCCAGTACTTCCAGTTGGAGCAACGGTTAGTAAGTGAGAGTTTCGTATACCATATTTTAATATATCTTCTCTTATGTCTTCAGGCATTTTTTTCATATAGCCTGTTTGAATAAACGCTTTGCGGAGATCCATTGTTTCTTCCTCAGTATCACCAATAAGGAACGGGAAGCTTCCTTTTTCTTTGGCAAGTTCAATAGATTCGCGATAAGCAGTTGTAGCAATGGTTTCAAAAATCTTATCGACTAGTTTGTTACCTTCTTCTGATCCATACTCTGTTTCACAATAAATCAGTAGGTCATGAAGACCCATAACCCCGAGGCCTACTCGACGTTCTCCTAATGCTTGTTTTTTGTTTTCTGCTAAAAAATACGGTGTTGCATCAATAACGTTATCCTGCATTCTTACACCAATACGTACTGTTTCTTTTAACTTATCATAGTTAACTGTGCATAAATCTTTATCTGCCATTTCAGCTAAGTTAACAGCAGCTAAATTACAGACAGAATATGGTGCTAAAGGTTGTTCTCCACACGGATTTGTAGCAACTACTTGATCTCCATATGCTTTCGCATTGGTCATATCGTTGGCATTGTCTATGAAGAAAATGCCTGGTTCAGCAGAATATGTTGCGCAAATATTGATTAGATTCCAAAGCTCTTTCGCTTTCATACGTCGATAAACGCGAACACCATATCCCATTTCTTCCCATTTTCGGACATCTCCAACGTTATGCCACTCTTCATTGTATGCTTTCATTTCTTCTGCAGTATAATTTTCCACATCAGGGAATCTTAGCTCATACAATTCATCATTTTCAACAGCCTGCATGAATTCTTTCGTTATACATACCGAAATATTTGCGCCAGTTAAAAATTCAGAGTTTTGAACCGAATATGTTCCACCCGTTCTAAGTTTTTCTTCTGCCTCTTTAAAAGTAGCACTAGTAAATCCACCTTGACCAGGAATGTTTTTGTAATTAAGTATTCCTTGATAAAGATCCGTTTCTGTTTCTGTAAGTGGGGTGAATTTTAGCTTTTCTTGAGCTAAACGCTTAATTTGTTGATCTTCTGTGTTTTCAATTAGATAACGTAAGATTCTAGGATTTTGCATTTTAGAAATAATAAATTCAATAATATCAGGGTGAGAATCTACGAGCATTATCATTTGTGCCCCACGTCTTGATCCACCTTGCTCAACCAAATGCGTCAACTTCGCAATATCATCTAACCAAGATACAGATCCTGAAGATTTTCCGTTAACACCTTTTGCCAACGTATTTCGTGGACGTAACGTAGATCCGTTCGTACCAACTCCGCCACCTCTACTCATGATTTCCATTACTTGTTTCCGATGGTCGGAAATTCCTTCGCGTGAATCTTTTATATAGGGCATTACATAACAATTGAAGTATGTAACATCTGTCTCAGCACCAGCACCATACAATACCCTACCAGCAGGTATAAAGTTCAAATTAGCTAATTCCTTATTAAACTTTTCTATCCATTCTTGCTTCTTATCATCAGTTACTTCAACGCTTGCCAATCCTGTTGCATTACGTTTAGCAATTTGCTCATAGTAAACCTCAAGGGGTTTATCAATGACATCCAGTCCTCTTTTCACCTCTCCAGATGAGGCTTCTTCTCCATCTAACACAGATAGAAATTCTGGATCCACCTTAATGATCGCTTCCTTACTAGACCAATCAATCGATTTAACAAAGCCATAACCACGTGCTGGAAACTTCGGATCTGCTTTTACAGTAAGTACGACGAAGTCACCTTCTTTTAGCGACTTTTTCTCCGTGTCTTTAAAAGCATAGCGATCAAGCATGACTAATCGCGAAACACCCTTATGTGTCAATTTCATATCTTCCGTTATCGGATGTACTTGTGGAAAAAGTTTAATATCCTCATTTAACATTTCCACATTAATACTATTCAGTTTTTCGACAATCACTGACATTGGAACACTCCTTTTCTTACTCTTTCATTTAATTAATAGTTTTTATAAATTATCTAAATATACAATACCACTTTAAAATAAATTACACAATATATTGTATTCCATTTTATAAAATACACTATATATTGTGTATGGAACGAATCAAATGAAATTTGTCAACAAGAGATAATTTGAAAAAAAGATAGATATTTAAAGGAAATGAAAGCTACAATTAAAAAAATCCTTCAAAATAGAAACTTTTGCAATTTGCTTTTTCTGATGTATTAGACATGATCTGATAATGTTCGACAAACTCGTTTATTATCGGGTTTTTATGAGTTCGAGTATAGATAAGATTTTATGAAATTATTTTGAACAGCTCTATAATTTACGAATCACCTAAAAAAACTTTGAAAAAATAATGAAATAGCCATATAATAGAACATGTACTAATGTGAAAGACGGGGGACATGATTCATGGAATTTTTAGTAATTGCACTCGTAATCCTTTTAGCTTTCGGTATTTTTCGCTTCTTTAGACAGCGGATGTATTTAAAAACAATTACCGAAGAACAATTTCGTGAAGGATATCGAAAAGCACAATTAATTGATGTAAGAGAACCACAAGAATTTGAAAGAGGCCATATCTTGGGTGCAAGAAATATTCCAGTAACCCAATTACGCCAGCGCTTAGTGGAATTGCGTAAAGACAAGCCAGTTTACCTTTACTGTCAAAGTGGCTCTCGATCTGCACGAGCTGCACAGTTATTGCATAAAAAAGGATATGAGGATATCAGCCAACTAAAAGGCGGATTTAAGAAATGGACAGGTAAGATCAAGTCAAAATAACTCGAGTAACTATCAAAATAGCCTAAGGTGTTTGTTCACCTTAGGCTATTATTTATTTGTAGTATCTTAAAATTGGTTTTCTTGCCGCTGTAGTCTCGTCCATACGCTTTACAATTGTATCATGTGGGGCTTCTTGAACTAATTCTGGTTCATTTTTTGCTTCTTCTGAAATAGAAAGCATTGTATCAATAAAACCATCTAGCGTCTCTTTAGATTCGGTTTCTGTTGGTTCAACCATTAATGCTTCTTCCACATTTAATGGGAAATAAATTGTTGGTGGATGATAGCCATAATCCAACAATCGTTTTGCGATATCAAGTGTGCGTACTCCTAGTTTTTTCTGTTTTCTCCCTGATAAAACAAACTCATGTTTACAATGCTGAGGATATGGAAGATCATACTCCTTCTCCAATTTACGCATCATATAATTCGCATTTAGTACAGCATATTCACTTACCTTTTTCAAACCTTCTGCACCCATTGTCCGAATATACGTATACGCTCTCAGATTTATACCAAAGTTTCCATAATAAGGTTTTACCCTTCCTATTGATTGTGGGCGATCATATTCAAATACATATTGGTCTTCTTTCTTTGTTAAAATAGGTTTTGGAAGATACGGTTCTAATTCTTCTGACACACCTACAGGACCAGATCCAGGACCTCCACCACCGTGAGGGCCAGTGAAAGTTTTATGAAGATTTAAATGAACAACATCAAATCCCATATCACCAGGTCTAGCATACCCCATGATTGCGTTTAAATTTGCACCATCATAGTATAACTTCCCACCTGCTTCATGAACAATCTCTGCCATTTCTACTATTTCCGTTTCAAAAAGTCCTAGTGTATTTGGATTTGTTAACATTAATGCTGCTGTATCTTCCCCAACTACTGCTTTCAAATCCTCTAAATCTACTAATCCTTTTTCATTCGATTTTACTGTAACTGCTTCAAATCCTGCTACCGTGGCAGAAGCTGGGTTTGTTCCATGTGCAGAATCTGGAACAATTACTTTTGTTCTATTAAAGTCACCATTAGCTTCATGAAAGGCACGGATCATCATTAACCCAGTCCACTCGCCATGTGCTCCTGCTGCTGGTTGAAGAGATACTTCATGCATACCAGTAATTTCTCTTAAGGAGGTTTGTAAATCATACATCATTTCTAAAGCGCCTTGTACGGTTCTTGGGTCTTGATAAGGGTGAATGTGGCTAAATCCCTCTAAACGTGCAACATCTTCATTAATTTTAGGGTTATATTTCATCGTACAGGAACCTAGTGGATAAAATCCTGAATCAACCCCAAAGTTACGATTAGACAACCCTGTATAATGTCTCATTACTTCTAATTCACTAACTTCTGGTAAATCAGGAGCTGTTTTACGAATATAGGATTCCTCAAATTCTTCTTCCAAATTAATATCAGGAACATCTAATTCTGGTAAGCTATAACTTGTTCTTCCTTCTTTACTACGTTCAAATATTAGCGGAAAATCTTTATTAGCCATGTATATCCCCCAATTCTTTAACAAAAGCATCAATTTCATCTTTTGTACGGATTTCTGTTACAGCAACTAACATATGATTTTCGAGCTCTGGATAAGCAAAAGCTAAATCATATCCACCAATAATACCTTTTTCTATTAATTTATCATTTACATCTGATACGGAAGTTGATAGTTTAACAATAAATTCATTAAAGAATGACCCTTCTGATAAAACAGTAAATCCAGCTTCTTCAAATTTCTGTTTTGCATATCTCGCTTTTTGCATATTTAACACTGCCATTTTCTTTAAACCATGCTTTCCAATTGAACTCATCGCAACAGAACTAGCTAGTGCATTTAAGGCTTGGTTGGAGCAAATATTCGATGTAGCTTTATCACGACGAATATGTTGTTCTCTCGCCTGTAATGTTAGTACAAATCCTCTTACTCCATTTTCATCAGTTGTTTGACCTACTAAGCGACCAGGTACTTTTCGCATTAGTTTTGTAGTTGTTGCAAAAAAACCACAATGTGGTCCACCAAATTGGGCGGGAATTCCAAAAACCTGTGTATCACCAACAACGATATCCGCACCAAATTCTCCTGGAGGAGTTAAATACCCTAATGCTAACGGATTACTGGAAACAATAAACATCGTTTTCTTTTGTGTATCAATGATCTCTTTTACTTTATGCAAGGATTCAACTTGTCCAAAGAAGTTTGGATATTGCATTACCACACTTGCTGTATTCTCATCTATTTCATTTGCTAATTTCTCTAAATCGGTAATACCATCCTTATGATCTATCTCAACTATCTCCAAATTTGGTCCTTTTGCGTAAGACGCGATGACTGCGCGAGATTCTGGGTGGACCGTTTTAGACACTAATATTTTCTTTCTTTTTGTTTGTGCAGCACTTAGATTTACTGCTTCTGCCAATGCCGTTCCTCCATCATACATCGATGAGTTGGCAACAGGCATTCCGGTTAATTCAGAAATCATTGTTTGAAATTCAAAGATAGCTTGTAGCTCTCCCTGGGATATCTCCGGCTGATATGGTGTATACGCAGTATAAAATTCAGACCTAGAAATAACATGATCAACAACAGATGGGATAAAGTGATCATAAACCCCTGCACCTAGAAAGGAACTATTTTGTTTTACGTTAGCATTTTTATTAGCTAAAGCTACTAACTCCTTCATAAGTTCAGGTTCATTTGCAGGTTTTTTTAAATTTAATTCACGATTAAATCGTACCTTACTCGGAATATCAGAAAATAGCTCTTCCGTAGTATCAATTCCAATTGATTGCAGCATTTTTTGTTTATCCGCTTCTGTCATTGGTAAATAACGAAATTCCATCATATACCCTCCCTTATTTATTTGGATTTAAAAATTTTTTTGAAATAACTTCCGCTTTTAATTTTCGCTTTCGCACTTGTACAACTAATTCTGTACCAAGGGTAGCCGAATTCGCTTGTACTAGAGCTAGACCAATATTCTTTTGCAATGTTGGTGACTGGGTTCCTGATGTAATAAAACCAACTTTATCTTCACCATCATATACTTCATAACCATGACGTGGAATCCCTTTATCTATCATTTCTAGTCCCACAATCTTTCTAGCAGGTCCATTTTCAATTTGTTCTTTCAATACTTCTTTCCCAATAAAATCCATTGGCTTATCGACTTTAACCGCAAATTTCAGACCAGCTTCGATTGGTGTAATTTCTTTCGATATCTCTTGCCCATATAATGGTAGATTCGCTTCAAACCTTAGTGTATCTCTAGCACCTAGCCCAATCGGTTCTAGTCCTTTTTCTTTTCCTGCCTCTAACAATAGATCCCATAGGTCACATCCATTTGCTGGATCTATATATATTTCAAAGCCATCTTCACCTGTGTAGCCGGTTCTTGAAACTAATGCTCCTGCTTCTATGGATTGAAACTGTACACTATCCTCAAAACGGAAAAACTTAATTTCACTTAAATTTGTTTCAGTTACTGTTTGTAAGATCTCTTCTGCAAGGGGGCCTTGAAGAGCTAATTGAACGTATTCTGATGAAACATTCTTAATAGATAGTTCTTCTTGGCTGTAAAAATTGTTCTCTTCTAACCAAGCGTAATCCTTATCAGTATTTGCAGCATTTACAACTATCAAATAATTATTTTCAGCCAGCATATAGATAAGGAAATCATCTACAGTTCCACCGTTTTCATAACACATAAGTGAATACTGTGCTTTTTTCGGTGTTAACTTGGATACATCATTTGTAACAATTTTTTGTAAGAATTCTAGACTCTTAGGTCCTTTAACGATAATTTCTCCCATGTGGGATACGTCAAATAATCCCGCTTTTGTTCGTGTTACCTCATGTTCATGCTTGATACTAGAAAACTGAACAGGTAACTCCCAACCACCAAAATCAATCGTCTTCGCACCGTACTTTTCATATACAGGGTACAAAGGGGTTCTTTTTATCTCACTCACATTACCACTCCTTTTTTGATAGATAGGAACGCATCCCATCTAAATAAGTGCACCTCAGGTATTAGCAAATAAGCATCGCTAATAACAGTTTTCAAGCATAAAAAAATAGAGATTTCACTGTTATCAGAAAAATCTCTGTCCTACGACCAGAAAGTTGCGCATCCAAATGGATGCTTGCTTCGTGGGTGGTTTACAAACTGTAAACGCTCTCCAGAGGTGCGTCCTACAAGAGTCTTTTTGCCTGAGAGATTCACGAAAACGCTTGCTCCTTCGGCGTTATTTATAGTTAGTAAAAACAACTATAAATAAACTCTCCCCTTGTAATCATTCGCCTTTTATGAAAATAGATTATTTTGGTTATACTAACTTATGTATCGGTGAAAAACTCTATTTTTTATCGCGTTCATTATATCATAGAAACGCTTACTTGTGTCTTATTCTCAATAAAATTTTTTTATCTTTTCATTATTATATAAAAAGGAAGTTTGGAATGAATAATATCAATATTACTTATGATTCTACATTTATTACAAATCTTCAAGATACCATTGATAAAGATGGACCATTATCGTCTTGGGAACTTTTTGATATGGCATATCAAGCAGAACAAACAACAGTGACTACTGAATTTTATGGATTACGTGCATTAGAATTCTTACCGCATCTTGATTTCTTACCACACCAAATAGATACAGCTAAACAAGCTATCGAACATATGAATGGACGAGCAATATTAGCTGACGAAGTTGGTCTTGGTAAAACGATAGAAGCTGGTCTCATTCTAAAAGAGTATATGATTAGAGGGTTAGTTAAAAAAGCTTTAATTCTAGTACCCGCATCTTTAGTTAATCAATGGGTTCGGGAACTCAATGAAAAGTTTTACATCCCGGCAATTGAACACCGGAAGAATTATAATTGGGATCAATATGAAATAGTAGTTTCATCCATTGATACCGCAAAACGGGAGCCACATCGGGAAGCGATATTAGACATTGACTATGATTTTCTCTTAATTGATGAAGCACATAAACTTAAAAATCATAAAACGAAAAACTATGAATTTGTACGTTCATTAAAGAAAAAATATTGCCTTCTTCTAACAGCAACACCTGTACAAAATAAACTTATAGAAATTTTTAATTTAGTATCGATATTAAAACCAGGTCATTTAGGAAATTATGACTCGTTTGTTGAACAATATGGAAAAGATCGTAAGAAAATTAATCAAGATATTTATTTAAAACAACTCGTTCAAAAGGTAATGGTACGAAATACTAGACAGAGTACTTCATTAAATAATGCCAAGCGACACATCGAAACAATTTGGGTAGATTTTACGAAAGAAGAAAAAGAGGTCTATCAACAATTAGATACAACGGTTCAACCGTTTTCAACATTCTCGAAAATAACCTATTTGCGTGAAATTTGCTCTTCAAGGGAAGCGTGCTTTTTATCATTACAAAAGTTAGTAACAGAGGAAAATTTAGAGTATATCGAACCAATTATAAAGAAAATTGAACAACTTCCTCATCATGCAAAAGCAGAAAAAGCTGTAGAATTAATCAAACAGTTCGGTGATGAAAAGGTCATTATTTTCACAGAATATCGAGCTACACAGCTTTACTTACAATGGTACTTACAACAACACGGTATCACCTCTGTTCCGTTCCGAGGTGGATTTAAGAGAGGAAAAAAAGACTGGATGCGACAGTTATTTAAGGATCGTGCCCAAGTACTAATAGCAACCGAAGCAGGTGGAGAAGGTATTAACTTACAGTTTTGTAATTACATGATTAATTACGATTTACCTTGGAATCCAATGAGACTTGAACAACGTATCGGAAGAATTCACCGGTACGGTCAAGAAAAAGATGTTCATATTTATAATTTTGCTATTAAAGACACGGTAGAAGAGCATATTATGAAATTGTTATACGAAAAGATTAACTTGTTTGAACAAGTCATTGGCCATTTGGATGATATTCTCGCTGAACTTCACATTAAAGATCTTGAATCAGAAATCAACACAATTTTTAATGAATCATCAACAACAGGAGAAGCAAAAATAAAACTTGATAATTTATCATCCATTATTAGTAATACACAATATGATGAACAAGAGGAGCAACAGTATGGCAATATCTAACCTTAATATCTTCTTACAAGATTATTTTACTGCTCATCATTGTAACATTTTGAGTAATGAAAACGGCGTAATGAACATTCAGTTAACCGAGGATATGGACAGAGCATTAATGAACCGCCCTTTTTACTGGCATTATATTAAGAAAATGGGACATCCTGGAGATCCGATGAAACTGACTTTAATAACAAATCCGGAAAAAAAAGATGAAAAAGGGGATCGGATTCATTTTGGAAGTCCACGACTTCAACAAATCCTTAACCATTTGAAAGAAAATGAAAAATACACCAAACTATTTCAAAGTATTCATGCAACCAAGAACACAGCATTACACCCTTGGTTAGTAATGAATATCAAAATTAGTTATATAGGCAAGCAAAAGAAAGATGAAATTTTCTCTTTGGGCTTAAATTTAGTAAATGGGGTAATGAAAGCAAACATGATGGAACAGTTAAAGAAAATTGACCTACAATCTGCTATTTCAGATTATTGTTATACGATTTCTCCACTTATTAAAGTTCAAAGTGGATTTAATCGTATGAAAGCTGTTCTTGACGACTACATTCATAACCAAGAACACCAATGGGCCACAGATTCCTTACATGAACTAGAAAAAGAAGTGGAATTACTTAAGCATTTTTATCATGGTAAAACAGATCAAGAAGAAAAACAGATTCAAAAAGAAATCGATGAAATTAGTGAAAGATACAGTCCGAAGATTACAGTTTCGGTCATAAACGGTGGTTTATTTTATTTGATACCTAGTTTTTCGAATGCGGATGCATAATGAAAGCAGGTCCTTTTTATAGGGCCTGCTTTCAATCTTTCTTCAAAGAAATTCTAATAGCGAGAGGTAAAACACCAAACCAGCGATTCAAGTTATTTTTTTGCTGCTTTTCCGCTTTATGTTCCTCTCTTCTTTTTCTCTTTTCTTCCCTCGGTAAGTCCATATATGACACAACTTTTTCAGTTACACCTTTAATATAGTCATTTGACATAACCTAATCACCCTTATAGAATTTCTTAACTATATATTTCACAAATTGGGTTAAAGTTATTCGTATATCCGTTCTTTTATGTCATCGACTATATTTTCTACGGATTTCTTATCTGTAGTCACAATGTAATCCGCACATTTCGAATACATGTTGCACCTTTGATGAAATAATTCATGTCGTTCTTTAATCCTTTTATTCCATAATGGCCTTGTAGGATCTTCTTTTAAACGGTTTGAAATCTCTTCAAATGAAGTTTGCAAATAAACAATTACCCCATTTTGCTTCATCCATTTCATATTATCTTCATTCTCTACGATACCGCCACCAGTAGAAATCACCCCTGATTTAGACGCTTTTAGTGCTTGTGACTCATAATTTCTGAACGCTATCTCCCCTTCTTTTTCAAAGATATCATTTATCTTCATTTGATTTTTTTCTACGATATATTCATCCGTATCCATAAAAGGAACATCTAAAACCCGTGATAGCAACTTGCCTATTGTAGACTTTCCGCTTCCCATAAAACCGATTAAATAAATGCATTCCAATTTATTCACACCTTTTTAGAAAAAAATTATAAAAAAAGAAGGAGTTTAGCAAATCATGTCGAATTTAGTATATTGTTGCAATAATTTGAGGAGGTGTTAACACATTGAACCCCACTGCAGCACTTTCGGAAAAACTTCTAATCTGTGCGATTAACCAACAAGCCTCAGACATTCACTTTTATCCATTCCCACAAAAAACAAAAATTTATTTTCGTATACTTGGCAAACGCATATTGTATGATTCCATTGAAACAACACAATACGATTTATTACTCACCTATTATAAGTTTACATCAGGAATGGATATTGGTGAAATAAGAAAACCGCAAGATGGATCTATCACACATCACTTCGGTACAAAAAAGATCGCCCTTCGTTTATCCACTCTACCTGTTAATCAAACGGAAAGTTTAGCAATTCGTATTTTACCTCAAGAAGAAAACCTCCCTATTGAGAGACTTTTTCTCTTCCCAGATCAATTAACTGTATTAAAGCAGTGGATTACGAATCCAGCGGGACTTATCTTACTAACTGGCCCCACAGGTAGTGGTAAAACAACTACACTATACGCATTGCTCCAATCATTGTTAAAAGAAAGTTCATTCCAAACAATTACATTAGAAGATCCGATAGAAAAGAAACTAAACGATATATTACAAGTACAAGTAAATGAACGAGCAGGTATTACGTATCAATCTGGCCTGAAAGCAGCTTTAAGACACGACCCCGATATTATCATGGTCGGTGAAATTCGGGATCAACATACTGCTGAATTTGCTTTCGATGCTTCTTTAACCGGACATCTCGTTTTAAGTACGTTACATGCTAAAAATACACTGGGAACCATTCATCGTTTATTAGAAATGGGATTGAACAAAACAGATTTAGCACAATCTCTAATAGGGATTGCTTCCATTCAGCTACTCCCTATAATCACAAATCATCATTCCATTCCAAGACGTGCCGCAATATTGGAGCTCTTAGATGAAGATTTAATACAAGCAACATTGAGAGGGGACGATACGGTCGCACACCATCATCGCCATTCATTTTACCGTTTAAGAAAGAAGGCATATGCTTATGGATTTATTACGGAGGAAACATTTAAGAAGTATTAGAAAAAAATCATTAAAAAGTGATTTGCAACTTCGCTTTTTACACAGACTTGCACGATCATTAAATAATGGTTACTCTTTACTCCGAGCACTAGAAACAATAAAATGGGATCCATCATTAGAAGAAACTGCTGATCAAGTGATTATCATGCTACGAAATGGTGATCCCATTGATCACGCTTTTCAAAAAGTAGGATTTCACTCTACCATTTGTTCCTATTTATTTCTCTCCCGTTCTAATGGAGATTTACCATCAAATTTGGCAAACTGTATGGATATGTATGAAAAACGAATAGGGTATGTCAAAAAATTCGAACAAATCATCCGATACCCACTCATCCTCTTAATCATCTTCACATTACTTGTATTTTTTCTCAATCGTTCCATTCTCCCTACTTTTATTGACCTATTTCAATCCAGTCCCCAAGCATCCTCAAGTATTGAATTTTCACTTTATATCATTGAATTTATGAGTAACCTTATAAGTATTGCTATCCTGATTCTAGTCGGATTACTCCTGTTTTGGAGAAGAAAGAAACATAGTATCCCAATTGAAAAAAGAATTAGGATCTATCAAGCAATACCATTTTACAAATACTATTTAAAAATGCAGACTTCCTTTCTTTTTGCAACGCATCTGTCTTCCCTCTTATCTACAGGGATGTCCATAAAGGATATATTTACTATTCTTTCTCAACAACAGAAACTACCAATAATCAGTTTTTATGCCAAAAATATTGTTCTTGAATTGTCTAAGGGGAGTCAAATAATCCAAGTTTTAACTCCATTACCTTTATTAGAGAAACAATTAATCATCATATTCCAAAAAAACACCGATGCCTATTCATTAGAAAAAGACCTATCCATATACGCACAATTATTAACGGAAGAAATTCATCGTAAAATTATGAAGATGTTTACGTATATCCAACCGGTTTTTTATGTCATATTAGCTATCTTTATCATCTTTATCTACTTAACGTTAATGTGGCCCATGTTTCAATTAATAGATACGATATAAAAGGAGTTTAGTACCATGTTGAAAAATAATAAAGGATTTACGCTTATTGAAATGAATAGGGGTGATTACCTATTAATAATAAAAGAGCAAAAAGAATTATATAATGCCGAACAAAAACTACTAACCGAATTAATAAAAACTGAGAAAAATACATTCGAATTACCCGCATATCATAAGCAAAAGGTTCGTGAATATCAAAATGTAATCAAAAGACAAATATTGAGATTAAATAATCAATATATAAGTTTAGACAAAAAATTGTCAATTTTTGAGAAAAAATAGTTCGAAATCCCCTATAACATGTTACTATTGAATTAAATAATTTGAGAGGGGAAAATTAATGTGAGTACATTTTTTGGGGTCATAGGATTAGTTGGAGTTATTGTTGGTATTGTTCTATTGATTTTAGGGTTGATTAAAAAGAAGAAATATAAAGGTGGATTAATTACAATTATTTCAATTGTTGTATTTATAGTTGGGGTTGCTATGACGCCTACAGAAGAGGTTGCATCGGATACGGAAGAAGAAGATACACCTGAAGTTGTTGAAGAAGTTGAAGATACAGATTCTGAAGTAAGTACCGAAGAAGAAGAAGAAGACGTTGAAGAGGATGAAGAAGAAATTGAAGAAGAGCCTATTGAACTCACTCCTCAACAATTAATGCTACAGGATATAGTGAGTTTAATTGACTCAAACCAAGCCTTTGATACTGGTTCATATACACAGGGGGATATACCTAAAGGTGATTATGCTTATATTCCTTTTGAAGGTAGCGGGCAATATTATGCTGAAAAAGATCTTGCAGGAAATATTATTGATAATGAAAACTTTGATAGTTTTGGTTATGTCTCCGTACATGATGTTGGTAATATTGAAACTCAAGGTGTTCTGATAAGTGCGGAGGCATTTGAAACACTTAATGTAAGTAGTGCCAAGGAAATTTACGAAGTATTGAATGACCTTGAAGATTATAAGGACTCTGGCTGGTATAAAGTAGGAGTGGATATACCTGCAGGTCAATATGTTATTGAGAGTTTTGGTGAAGGTTACGTAGCAATAATGTCTGGTCCTGTTGGAAATAGCGAAATTGTTGATAATGAGATATTTAATGGCAGATATACCGTGAATGTAACCGATGGGCAGTTTCTAAAAATATCTAGTGCTACTATTACCGAATAAAAGAAAACCCCTCGTTTGAGGGGTTTTAATCTATCCATGTACCAGTCAGATTATCTAATGGTATATATTCATCTTCTATGTTTACGTACTGATTTAACACATCAACAGATAATAACTTCCCTTTTATCTTGTGGTAATCGTGGTCCTTAAAGTATTCCAACTCGATCGTTAAATCATTGTGAATTGCCATCTGCAAATGGATATTAATTTCCTCTTTTTGATAATCAGATATTACAGGCTTTTGTTTGTAATTCTGTCGTTCACGAATTTCCTGTAACATCTTTACGTGTTCTGGTATCATCATCGATGTCCATTTAATGGATCCTCTATCGTGCATTCTTCTCACCTCGATAAGAACGTTTGTTCTTACTTTAACATGTGATACACTAACTGTAAATAAAAATTATACTGTTGGAGGTTTTGAAATGTCTTTTAATTTTGAAGGTTACTTATCAGAAGAGACAAAAATTCTATCAAAAGATATTTACCATAATAATAAAGAGTACTTTAATTTAGTGAAAGATTACAACGAACTTTGCCATAGATTTAAATTTAATATAGAAATACATGATAAAAACGCACAAGAAGTATCAATTTCCGGATTATATATTCTGTTACTTAATAGCTTAGCTTCTATTTATGAATTAACTTTGCGGGGTCTAACTAGTGATGCAAAAGTAGTAATTAGATCGATGGTAGAGAAATTAATTAAACTAAAATTTTGCTCTTTGGATTATTCTAACGCTATACAGTATATTCAACAGGATGAGATTAAAAGATTGAAGTGGATGAGGATCATTAAAGAAAATAAAATTAAAGGTTTTAGTGAACAGGTTACTCAGTCAATATCTGAAGATGATATTAAAATTATGCACGATCATTTAAAAAAGCATAAAATTAAAGCACTACCAAATTTGGAGGTCCTTTCAAAAGAAGTAGGTTTAGAGGAGTTATATTCTTACGTTTATAGGCTATTTAGTGAGGAAATCCATGCTAATCCTAGAACAATTGAAGATCTTTTTGAATACAACGAAAAAAATGATATTAGAACAGTTAAGTGGTATCCAGATGTCAAAAAACTATTACCAGAAATTAGGTTAATTTTAATGACAAGTATAGACATAATTGATAAGACATTAAATATATTATTCGATTTGTATAACACTAAAGATAAAAAAGATCCAAGAACTACACAATACATGATGTTAAATGAGACACTTTTAAAATTATCTACAACTAATAATTTACAAATGAAATAACCCAACTGCGGAAACAGTTGGGTTATTTCTATAACTAAAAATCAATGAAATTTTCAGGGTCTACTGGATTTTTGTAAGAACCATTATGAATTTCAAAGTGTAAATGTTGCCCTGTACTGTCTCCTGTACTTCCCATGTATCCTAAAAATTGTCCCTGGCTAACGCTCTGACCTACAGAGACTTGCCTTGACCCAGATCTCATATGAGCATATATCGTTTCATAACTTCTTCCATTTATAGTATGTCTAATAAAGACAACTTCCCCCCAACTGGAATTATAATATGATCTTGATACAACGCCGCTCGCTGCAGCAACAATTCTTACTGTTCCATTTTGAGCTAGATCAATACCGTTATGAAATCCAGAACCTCTTGGTCCAAACCTAGAAGTAATTATATAATTGTTACTTTCTAACGGTAATTCAAATGACTGGGAAGACTCACTTATGTTAACCCATAAGTTTCCAAAGTTTGATGATTGAAATTGATACCAATCACCATATTTTGCAGTGATTCTAACGGTTGTTGGGGAGAAACCTGATACTTTGTTCGAGAAATTTGGCTCACTATAGCCATTAAAGCGCTCATCTAAAGTAAGAGTACTTAAATTCCCATTATAATACACCCATTTTTCACCATAATTGCTAGTTCTAATTTTATTCCAATAAGTCCCCTTTTTCTCAACTACTGTTACTGTTTGCGAACCAAATTGGGCTGCCTCATTTGATGTAAATGAAGGTGAATCATATGCACTGAATCTATGTGGAATACTAAGTCTCTGTTTATATACCCACACCAACCCATATTTACCTGTTTCTATTTGATACCAATGGTTATGTTTTGCAGTTACATTAACAGTTTGAGGTGCATAACTAGATAAACGTGATGAGTTAAATGTAGGTTGTTCATAAATATCAAACCTATAGCTAAAAGTTAGTCTGTCCTCAATATTAGGGTTGTAATATATCCACTTATTGCCGTATTTACTAGTTACAATTTGATACCAATAACTTCCTTTTTTATCAACAACACGTACGGATTGTGAACTAAATGTGCCTGCTTGTTCTGAGGTGAATGAGGGAGAATCATAAGCTGCAAATTTATGAGGCACCGATAATCGACCATCATAAACCCAAACATTACCATAATTAGTTGTTTCTATCTGATACCAATCGTTATATTTTGCAGTAACGGTCACCGTTGTTGGAGAAAAACTAGTAGCTCTTTCTGATGAGAATGATGGTTCTTCATATCCAACAAATCGATAATCATAAGTTTTTCTGCCTAAATCTGGATTGTAGTAAACCCATTTATCTCCACGATTAGTGCTTATTAGATACCAAAAATCCCCTTGTTGGTCTAATACTGTTACAGTTTGAGCACCGTATGTTGCTGACTCGTCTGATGTAAAAGAGGGCTCATCATATGTTGTAAACTTATGATTTATTTCTAACCTAGTGGTTTCTGCACTTGCAGATAATTCCGGAATAACACTAAATAATACAGCAAACAACAAAAATAAATACACAATTTTTTTCATTCAACTCTCCTCCTTTTTATATTTAAGAATTCGACAAATCTAACCAGTTTCCTGTTCAACAAACTTGGGAAAGTTTTACAAAATCCGACAGTGTAATCCGTTAAAATATTTCCTGCTTTCCTAAAAAGAAAAAACCCCAGTCGTGGAAAACTGGGGTTTTCGAGTAGATGATTTTTAAAAACTACTTTGTATTTAGCAAAGTCTTTTTATTAAAGTAGTTTTAATTTTACGTAAACTTTTAATAATTTGTCATAAATATATTTAAAAATATTATATAATTTGGATTGATAAAAATAATAGGATAAGGAGTTTTTAAATGAAGAAGAAAAAAGGATTCAAGTATTTATTACTATCTATGGTAGCAATAATTTCAGTATCATTCTTTGGATCAGTACCAGCAAATGCGGGATATTCTGACAACCCTAACGCATTGTATTATCAACTTTCTTCACAAGTTTATAAGGTAAATGGCTACAGTTCCGGTGAAAGAAGTATCCAAAACCAATTGACTGGATTATATGGCAACAAGTTTGAAGTAATTGACTCGTTTGATTCACTCAATAACCCTGATCATCCAGCAGGTGAACTCAACAGTGGATTACCAGGATATTTAAATAATACTGGATTCCAAGCAGTAACTGTAGTAGCTGAAAGAAGCAGAAAATTATATATAGCATTTGCAGGTACAAACCCAGATAGCTTGGCTGATTTACTTACATCCCTAAACATTATGCAAAATGACAATCCCGGACAACTGTACCATGCACAACTATACTTAAATTATATTTATAATACTTATCCAGAATACCGAAATTACAAATGGTATTTCACCGGTCACTCCTTAGGGGGATACATAGCATCCAAAACTTATCTAGATATTCGTTCTGCTAATTGGCTTAATAGTGGTCCAAAATTCAAACATGGAGGTCCGGTAAAAAAGACAAGTATCAGTGGGGTATATACTTTCAACGCCTTGCCGATCCCTAAATTCCAAGTACCAAGTGTACAATGGAATGCTAATAAAAATGGGGTTTATGACTCAGCAATTAAAAATATGTATATTCAAAATGAATGGTTGAATGGCGTCTATGACATGCACTATACAGTAATGGATTACTTTGGAACTAAAGGAGCTATAAATACAGGAATACCATATTATTCTAATATCAGTTATGATAAGCACAGCGATTCTGGTTATGGAATTGTAAGAGACTTAGTTGGCTATTACTCACACGCAAAAGATTGGAAAAAGAGCGTAGTAGATAGTCATGGTATTGCAAACTTTTCTAAGTGGGTTTCAAATTAAAAAAAAGCACATATAAAAAGACATTTTTTTGTTCAACAGCAAAAAGCCTACCCTGTTTCCGCAAGGTAGGCTTTGTAAATCAGATAATTTTTAAAAACTATTGTAGATTAATCTTATCTAGGTATAACACTTACTAGCCAACCAAATTCTTTCCTTAACTCTTCTGCGTAATACTCTGCTACATTCTTTCCAGTAAATAATCCTGTAACTATTCGATAACGTGGATTCAATTCTGTGCTGTTTGCTTTTTCATGTAATAACCAACCATATTCATCCTCGAGTTTGTCTATCGCCTTTGCATAAGATTCAGCATCATCAAATAAACCTGATTGGATTCTCCAACGATCATTATCTGTTGGTTCTGGTCTGCCTTTACTTTTTGGTGGAGTTAATTCCTTTACTGCTTTATACTTCACTCCTTCCTCAATACAAACAGCTTTTACTACACATTCATACATGCCTTCACGATACGACTTGTTTTTCAATTTTGCTGCATTAGGACCATCAACAAAATCGTACTCAACAATGGTCACTCTACAATTACCTGTTTCACGGTGCATAAAGTAATAATCTTGACTTCCCCACTTCCGTGTATAAATTGTATTAGGTCGTAAAGGGTACCCTGCTTTCTTGAATTCTTTTGCTAATAGCTTTTCAAACTTTCCGTCTGCATAAATAGAGTGAATAAATTCCGCACCAGCCCCACCACCTGCATTGTAATGGTGGGAAATACCTTTTGCATATCGACTAGTTTTAGCAGTGCGGTCTTTTTGATCTAAAGTAACATCAGCAGTCCGAGTCATATCGCTATCAATACCCAACTCTTTTAGTCTGCTATTCACATATTTAGCGGCTTCAAGGGTATATTCTTTCTCCTTAATGCCATTTGCTTGTGCGCCTGGATCTGCTCCACCGTGTCCTGGATCGTCAATTCGTTTAGTCATAACTAATTATCTCCCTTCGAATTTTTACCTAATTCAAACAAACCTACTGAAGCTAGACCAGATATACCACCTGCCCAAATTCTCTCGCCTAATCCAATGTCAACAAAAAAAGCAGCTGCACCTAATCCGATGCCGACTGCCATTGCCATTACTGGGATATATCGTTTGTTAATTCCTGTTGCTGATTTCACCGCTTGAACTGCACCTGCTGTTACTGGCGCAATCACTGTAGCAACTGCTAGTATTTCAACCATGTATTTTCACCTCCTCATTTGATCAATTGATCTATCAACAAATATAAAAAACTACCTCCACCTAAAAGGGTAAAAAGTAGCTTCCATCCGTTGTTCAAATTGACTTTTTTCTTTTTAAAAAACTCGTCTACCATGCGATTATTAATGGTATTGAGCAACTCCTTTTGTTCTTTGTTGCTCTCTTTAATGGTCTCTTGTACGCTATCCATCTTGTGCGATAAGCCCTGCATGGTAACCTCTAAAGCCGTGATTCTTTGTTCGTGATTCTGCCAGATGGGCATATCTTCTTTTTGCTTTTCCATGTTCGACCCCCTATTTATGACATAAAAAAGCACCTCGATTGAGATGCTTATTGAAATTCTATTTCTTTTTCTACATAATCATCCATTATTTCTTCATCAAGAGAATAGGTTATATCTCCCTGTAAATACATACATGTACTACTACTTTCCGAGAGCATCCCATCCCCAGAATCACCTCTTTCGAAGGATGGATCTATCGTTTCTATACTAAAACTAACATATAAATCTACACCAAAGGAGATTAATAATTCATTCTCTTGGATATCCAATGTTACATCATGTATCTCGAAGTCCATCTCATCGATGTGACCATCGGTTCCCCATCCGCTATAGTACTCTCCTTCAAACTCAGAATTCATTAGGAGATCATTGATTGTATAATCCAAAGAAGAATTACCATCGAAGTAGTTCCTTAATTCATTTTCCAACAGTTCATTATTGTATTCATAATTATCGATGAAGTAATCATGTAAGTGATATTCTTCGTTTTCAAGAAATGCACCAACTGAATTGTAAAAAAGAAGTCCGCTAATATCGACTTCTAGATCCTCGTGAATACTTTTTTTGCTTTTATCGGCAAAATCTTTACTATTGTTTGATATAAACACAACATTTTCAGGATCTTCTTCTTCACAATATTCTACAATACTTTGCCAAATGATAGCATCTTGGAAGGATAATTTATTTTCACCGAAAGGTTTAATTCCTAGAAAATATTTCTCTGATATTTGTGCAGTAACATTTTCTCCTGTTGGATAGCCAACTATTTGTATTTGATTATTTTCAATGGTATCATCTAAAAATCGTTTATATTGATCAACATACTTCTCTGCTCTTAACTTTTCCAAGTCAAATAGGTTATCAATTCCTAATGCTTCTATTTTTTTGCTTACACTTTTTCTGACCTCTCGTACTTCTTTTAAAGCTGGTCTCACATTATCTCTATACTTTTTTATAATTTCGTTATAGTTAAATTCAGTAATGCAGAGTTTAACTGGTTCATGATTAGTAAACTTCAATAATTTTTTAATAGCGCTACTTTTAAAGAAAAAGTCGTTATGCACAACATTGGTATCTATAAAGATTAAGTAACCCAATTCATCCCTCCTCTTTTCTGTCTAATCACTAATTCGACAAAAAGGAGGTTTTTCCCTTTTTTAAAAAATAATAAATACGTCTTATTTGGCGTTTTCTCCCTCTATCGCAAATTCTTCCATATACACCTCTTCATACCCTCTTCGCTTACCATTCACCTCAAATACAACTTCCGCAGCATGTTTTTCGATTAATACTTTAAAGCTGGTTTCATTTCTCTCTAAGATAGCAACGTCTGCATTATTTTGAATGTGCGGTACAATAAAGAATCCGTTTACCGTTTCTAAAAACATTGGCTCGATTTCGATTACATGCTCCCCTACATCTAATGCCATCTCCATAAACGTGGTAAAACGACTGTCCGGAGTTTCGAGTGAGTACATCTTTCGCATTCCATAGTTTTCTGTTTCTACTACAGCTGATTTTGTACCACTAACGGAATGACTTCCTTGAACTGAAACATTATTACCTAACCGAATTTGGTCACCTACTTCATTGGTAATGTAAAAGATATTGTTAGTTGATGATCCATATCCAAAATAACCTAATCGTCTTGCTAAATTACTAAAAGCGATATAAACAGATGCGTTGTCATCTGTAGATTTTGATTGCATATCAAATGCGTTACCGCCTTGAGCAACAGTTAATTTACCAGATAGTTCTAAATTTCTTAGATACATAGATTCCGGAACTGACCCTTTTACAGCATTAAAAAAATTATAAAGTTGTATTTCAGGGTCATATAGTACTGGGTAATCACCTTCAACCAACTGCATCCCGTCTACTATCGCCCATCGTGTATCACTGGATAACACGGAGAATGTAAAATAGTCACCGTCTGCAAATGAAGTAGGAGTAGTAAAGGTCAAAGAGTAACGTTTAACATTTTCTTTATTCATTATTTCAGGAAAAATTTGTTCCCATCTATTTTTCTCCGTTCCACCAATATCATATTGTCGAACCAATAATCTAGGTGCAACTCCAGCAATCCTACTATCCGGAATGAAATAACTAGATAAAGTATATGTCTGGTTTGCCATTAAAGGTATCGATTGCAATAGATAATCGCCGTTTCTTACAAGCCCCGCTTGGCTACCAAACATCCCTACTAGACCTAAACTACTTTGCAAGGTAGATATAAGTCTTGGTGAACCAAATGTTCCCCATGCGTAGAAGTAATCAGGTCTATTTGGCAGTAAATAAGTAGTACCACTATAGTGATCACCTCTTGTAATCATTTCAAATGAATGATCGTTAAATAAGTTTGTTTTGGGTACGATTGAGTATTTTGTATCTGTGGTGTCATCTTCTAAAAAGAAACTACCATCCTTAACCGTCAATCCTGTTAGATCGAATGTCCCTTTTTCATTAGAAAAGGTTACAGTCCCGTCATCATTTGCGACAAGTGTTCCATTACCCAAATTCATGGTTACACCTTTTATATCACCAGCAGTAACATTTCCTAAATCAGCACTTAGAGCTGACAATTTAATAACGGATAACACATCTACATCCATTTTATAAATAGTCCAGTTAGTGCCAGTCCATTTTTTAATCGCAATGACATTTCCATCTGAATTAGTTTGAAACCATGTTGAATTGAACCCAGGGTTACTTGGAGCGGTTGGGCCCATATATGCTATCCCATCTTTACCAGGAGGTCCTTCAGGTCCTTGTGAACCAGTGTCTCCCTTATCACCTTTATCCCCTTTAATTTTCGTCCAGGCGTATTCACTTGGGTCGCTACTATCGTTTTGTACATAGTCTGCATACTGACCAATATATAACTTATTGGCACTATCCGTAGTACTAAAATCAACAGTACCATCAGCGCTATTAGCATAAGCTGTGTGGAAATAAGGGGTACGTCCATCCTCACCAGGTTGTCCAGGTATCCCCTGATCACCTTTCAATCCTTTAGTTAGGCTCCATTTGTATTTAGATGGATCTGTACTGTCTGTAGACGAATGGTCAGTATACATACCAGTATAATCCTTATCCGTTGCGTCTTGAGAAAACCCATTTCCCAAAGCATCATCAGCATAAGCAATATGAACATAAGCAGTTAAGCCATTTTCGCCAGGCTCTCCAGGAATACCTTGGTCTCCTTGTGGACCTTGCAAACCTTGGATTCCCTGTGGACCTTCTACACCTTGTGATCCTTGAGGTCCAATATCCCCTTTTTCTCCTTTAACAGTTGTCCAGTTCTCGCCATCCCACAGTTTCATTTGTGGTGGACTAACACTTGTATCCACCCATTTAGGATGTTCAATTGGATCTGGTGGGGTAAGTTGCTCCGGTATTATCTTTTCCGCATATTCTTGTAACTGTTGCTCGGTAATCTTCTGAGACAGCACCTTTTGCATACTTCGAAACAGTTTCAATAGATCCTCTTCTTCGTACTCGATGAAATCACCCAAGATGTATTTTTTCTTTGATGGATTGGATAGACTTCGTTCAACTGACTTCACTCGTGCTTCTAAATATAATGCAGGTGTGTACGAAGTATCTTTGATTCGTACTGTATCGCCTTTTCTAACCTTCTCGTGATCGAAGCCAAAGATGTGTTCAATGGAAGCCTGATCTGCTTCATATTCAATAACAGAGTTAACACGCTTTTTAAGTTCTGTTTCCCCTAATGATCGTAACTTTTCCTCTGTCATATCTTCATCTATTGACTGAGGTTCGTAAACAGCCCATAGGTGCTGAGGATTGTTTGCTGGCCTTCCCCATCGCTTACGTGCATCTTCATCCGTAACATTAACTTTCAAACGTGTACCATCTTCACGTTCAGGACCATAGCATTCCAAAGCTGTTACAATATCAGATCTCTCACGCCTCTTTACACCAATTAAATCTTTACCTACTGTAATTTCTTTTCCATTCCAGGAACCTTGTCTCTCGACTAAATCAACATATCGACCAGTTACTTTATTTCCTTCCGTCTCAATACGAAAGTTTAATTCACCCTCAAATGCTTTGGCACCTGTTTTTAATACAGAAAAAGGATAGGAGATATTTTCAACTGGAATGGTACGAATACCTAGGTAATCCGTTTTACCTCGTTTCCATCCAGTACCTAATAGAACGACATCCAAGAAAGCATTCACTGCTACACCATCAAACATTTGAGGTTGGATTGTTTTCTCCTTTTTCAAATCATCAACAAAGGATGCAATGGTATACACTTCTTTGTTTTGTTCATCTTTAAGGGCTTCATTTATTATGAATTCACGATAGTCTCCATCTTCTCCAGGTATAATGACTCGGTTACGCTGTTGGATATGTTCACTGTTATTATATAAAATTTTGAAATTTAAATACTCTTGGTACTTTTCCAGACTGCTAAAATGTACGTCGTTCCAAAACTTCTTTTTCTTGTTACTGTAGAAGTCTACGATCTCATCTGTTTGATGATTCAATATGTGGATCAAGTTATCACCTCTCATTTTAGTAATAAAAAAAGCACTCTGTATTAAGAGTGCTTAGTCTTTGGTATCTTCTTTTTAACAATATTATGAATGAACACCATCACTAGTGCGAAACCGAACAAAAATATAAATCGAGTTACAAAATTCATTTCTATCCACTTAGGTAAATAATCTCCTTGAAACTTTAGCAAATATATAGGAATCGTATGATAGTAATATAAAAGTAGTGAATTTGTAGATAACCATATTGTAAACTTAAAATTAAACATACTTTTAATTTTATCAAAACTTAGTAAGTAAAAGAGAAGCATGCTTACGAATAACCCATATGAAAAGTAATAAATAGACGGTGGATATTTAAATGTTTGTATTGGTGTAAAGTCATGATATATAGATAATGTTATAAACAACAGTAAAAACAAACTTGAGATTAGTAACAATTTATTTTTATCTATTTTATACAGTCTAATTCCTATTGCGGCTACCAATGAATAACCTATACCATTGACAATAAAATTTTGAAACAGTTCTTGTATCTGAGTATTTGATATTGACTCATTAAAAATAATAATAATATAGTGATAGGTAAGGTATGCTCCTACCAACATAATAAAGTAAACTAGATTACTTTTTATTCTATTACTGATTTGAAGTACAAATGGACTCACAAGCGCAACCATAAAAAACACAGCCAATATCCACATGTATGTTTCTCCTTGAATCATCAAGAATGATTTTAAAATGTTTTCATATGAAAAATAAAATGATTCACTTAGTAGTAAAGATAGTACATAAAAAAGAATAAAGAAACAAACCAGGAATTTCCATGCTGGAAGAACTAGTCTATTAAAGCGTTTAATCAAATAATTACCATAGGCATAACCTCCGTGTTTTTGATTACTTAAATAGAATGAGGCTCCCATCAGAAAAGCCATTAGAGTTACGTCAAAATTTCTTATTATAAAAATAGTTTCGATTGGTGCTGTGTGTGCTAGTATAATGCAGAAGATAGCTAAAGCCCTTAAAATATCGATTCTTACGTCTCTTTTTATTACATAATTCAAGTATAATGCCCTCCTTGTAGTCAAGAAGCATTATATCGTAATTCTACATTAAAGAAAATAATAATTAATAGTCTATTTGAAACTATTCCTCCATTTAATACTAGTATCAAAAGCACCTTCTGGAAATGTAAATAAATTATTTTTTCCTGTATCCAGCGCAAAATAATTAGCACCAAATGCTTTTAAATCTGTTACTGGTTCATCATTAATCATTACCAGTTCTTTTTTACAATCAACTGCAATTTTATCCCCAGCGTGTGCGATGTAAGGTATCATGCTTTCATCAAGTAATAAAGTGTTGTTTTTCTTCACTCTTAATCCGATAGATTGCATACTCAATGAAGGATTTGAACCGTATTTTGCGAAATACAGAGCGACTTGGCGAATTGGTCTTTGAAACTCTATAACTTCTGAAGTTATGTCTTCAGCATGTCTAGCGTGAGCTTCTCCATCTCTAACTTGCCAAGTACGAGCGTAGTACTTATTTCCTTCTCGTTTCAATTGAATATTTAAAGGACGGCTACTAAAAACAGTTGATTCAGATCCAGAATCACCTGGGTAGTCCATAACTCTTGTTCTTCGGTAATTTTGACCATCATTCATACGAGCTAAAACTCTGGCATTTCTCGTACCCATTCGTGTATTTATAAGCCCAATTGAAGCAACAATTTTATCGTTCTCATCTAAAAATAATGCAAATACTTTACCTATACCATTTCCGTTACTGTACAAAGATGTCCCAAATGTAATTTGGAAGTCGCCAATAGCCTCAGGGAGCGACCTTCTAATCGCAGGACCGTACCAACCTGCGCGTTCAGTACCAAAAGAATAAGGGGAAAAGGAAGCTCCTCCAGCTACTTCCACAGTTCCGTTACTGACATATCCTCCCGTTACTTCATCATCAAATAGGAAGCCTTCCGTCATTGGTGACCATCCAACAAGTGATTCCATCGGATAAAAGGAAACTTCAGGATATTGCTCTACAGATTGCTTATCAATGTCAAAGGGTTGCCCAATCATAAAAAAATCTTCTGTACCTTTTGCAACCATAAAAGATGTTACGCTTTGCTTGGTGATTGCTTCTATGATTGGATAAGCTTCCGCTGTACCGTTATTATTCAAAGTTAATGCATCATTTTCAAATAAAAAAGGACCTTGTTCAGGACCATATTTGTATGGATCACAAATAAAAATAAGCGTGCCAGAACGTAGACTACCATCTCTCCTATAGTCACTCATACTTAATGTTAATCTACCAATATATGTTTTACCTGGCACATTATCAAACTGAATTTCTGTATCATTTTCTGTGATAAGCCATTCTTTTAGTTCGTCTAACAATTCCTGCTCGTGTTCTTCATCTGTAACTTTGAATCCAACAGGTTGATATACGTATAATTCATCTGAATTAGATGATGATACATGCGCGCCATCCATGCCTGGTACTCTAATCATAGTATTGTTGATAGGAGCGTAAGGGGATTCTTGCCTTCCCCTTAACAGATACAACCAATCTTTACGAATACCATTAAATGCTAGTGATCTATGCAAATATATCCCTCACTCTCTTATTTCTTTCTTGTGTTTCTGTAACTATTGGTTCAACTATACGTCCTACCTCTTGTTCATTCATGACAATGTTTTTTCCCTCACGAACAGCATTTATCAATTCTTGTAATAATACAATGATGTCCCTGTTATCATTAGAGGACTGCTGATGAACGGCTGTGTTTTGATTAGGTTCACTTCCAACACTTTTAGCCACAAGTGCCAACAACTTCATAAACTCACTATCACGTAAATTATCAACCAAACCTCTCCAACCACTTGTACCACTTGCGTATTTTGGAGTATTTAATAGTTTTCTAGTCTCTTGATGCGGGACAACATGTGTGCCTTTTGGTAAATTTAAAAGTGTGTCAGTGTTTGGTGATAAAAACATTCTTCCGTTTGGTAATGCGATCAATTCTCTACCACCACCATCACCAACTATTGCAGGACCATCAATAGGATGACCTCCTGATGGAGTACCGTCAGCATACGCTAAACGTTGTGGACCCATATCCACACCAACAGTCACTCGTTTATGAACGCTTTCAGCAATATCACGGTTAAGTTTATCTAAAGATGGATTCGTTGATAAGTTAACTTTTTTATTATATATAGTCTTTTCTGCCAACTCATTTATATTTTCTAATTCTTTTTTAGCATCCAACAATTTTTGACGCTGTAACCTTAATTCTTCATTTTGCTCCTCGTAATTACCTATACCACCTTCAGTTCTGCTATTTATTTCATCTATATCCCTTTTCTTCTGTTTATTTAATTCGAGTTCCTCTTGAATCTTATCTAAACCTTTACCACGTTCTGATGTGATTCCAGCTTGCGCAAGAATTAATTCTTCATAATCAGCTTTTAGGTTTTCAATTTCTCTTATTTCTTCACGAGTAGTTTCAAGCTTGTCTCCAGCTGTTTGAAGATTTTCTAACAGCTCATCATGTGTTCCTTTAAGCGCTTCTTTTTCAGCTTCTAAATCCATTACAATGGTTGCTTGTTCTCTTTGTTGTGCTTGTAAACTTACTAGCTTTAAATTAGCTTCAGCAGTGCCATCTTGTTCTAATTGACTTATTTCCTCTTGAATACTTTTTAACTTTTCTTCTGCATCTGATAACTCTTTAGTGTTATCTACCCTTGCTTGTCTAGTTCGTTCAATTTCTTGACCAAGTTCAGCTATTTCTTTAGTCAAATCTCGTTGGTCTTCTAGATGTTGAGTCTCATTTTCCAATGCCTTTTCAAGTTCACGTTCTGCCGTAAGTAATAACTCAGTACGTTTTTCTTCGTTCAAAGCTTTATATGCATCTAAATTTTCAATAAGAGCATTGCCCTGTTCGGAAATTGCTTGTACAGTGTTGGGAGATTGTTTTATTATCTCATCATTAATTTCTATGAATCTTCCTAATTCCTCTTTGGTCATACCTGATTGCTCTTCCAAACTTGCTTGTTCTTCTCTTAGTTTGGTAATTGCTTCTTCAGATTTAGCTTGTTCTAGTTCTGTTAATACATCCATGTAGCGAAGCATTTCTTCTTTAGTTAATCGGTTTTGACTTTCAAGCTTTTCGTATTCAGCAATCAGATCATCAGCCGAGTTCACTTCCTCACGTAAACTTTCAACGATATCCCAGTTCACATCATGAAGATTTTCGCTTTCACGAGTTAAGGCATATATTCCTGCTCCTAACATTCCGACTGTCCCAATTGTTAGCCCTACTGGACCTGTCATAGTACCCATTAATCCTAATCGACCTAATAAACCAGCTCCGCCTGCTCTACCGATGATACCTGTTATAGTAGACAATCCTCCTGCAAGAGATCCAACTATTTTAAATGTGCTACCAAGTAGTAAACTAGCAGGACCCAATGCTGCAGTAACACCAGCAACACTAAGAATGGTTTTCTTAGTAGTGTCGTCCAATTCCTCAAACCATTCTGCTAAGTTAGTCACACCCTCAATAACAGGTGGTAAATAATCCTTAGATAAGTTTAATAGTATTTCTCCAACAGGTCGTAATGAGCGTATAGTAGTGTTCTTTAATTCCGCAAACTCTTCACCAATGGTTTTTGTTTCTTCGGCTGTTTCTTGAATGGATCCTCTGGCATCTTCTACGCCACCAGCTAAGTCTTCAAATGCTGGAATAGCACGGTTACGTATTGCCGTCATTAAACGTTGGGCACCTTCTGCTCCAAATGTATCCGTTGCTAAAGACAATGCTTTTTGTTTATCTTCAGTTTCAGCTATTGTTTCAACAATTTTTTCTAATTCTTCTCGACTGTTTTTACCTTCTCCAGCCCAATTACGAAATGCTTTATTTAGTCCTGGCATAACACGGCTTACAGCTATACCGTTTGATTCCATACTAGCCATAAAGTGAGCTGCTTCTTCCATGCTGAATCCCGCGTTGTTTAATACAGAACCATAATTGGTTAACTGACCATTTAATTCACCTAAACCAATACCATAATCTTGTGTCAGTTTGTACAGATAATCTAATATTGCTGTACCTTCTTCTGCTGGTCTTTGCCATTGCTTCAAGGATTCTCCAAATGCTTGGGAGTTCGCCGTAGCATCCTCTTTTAGTAAACGTGATACATCTAATACACTTGTAGTTAAATTCTCTAAGGTATCATTTGTTGCACCGGTAAAAGTGTTTAAGTTGGCTAAAGAATTGGCTACTTGATCTGCTCCATCAGGTACACTTGTAAATACATTATCAAATGACTTTTCTAGATCATCTAGAGCATCCCCTGTTGCTCCTGTACCTACTCTAATATCTCGATAAGCTTTATCGACTTGATCTGCTGCGGCAAACGCAGCTCCTCCTGCAGCAACAATTGGTGCAGTGACACGCATACTTAGTGTTCGACCAACGCCAGTTAATGTGTCTCCCATGCTATTCATCTTGCCAGAAAACTTATCTAAACCAGTTGATAGCTTTCCCCAACCAGATTCCAAAAATGCTTGTTCTTTACGCATTTCTTCTAGCTCTTTAGTTGCGCCTTCTACATATCTTTCTAGATTGTTTAAGGCTGCAGCTTGGTTGTTATAAGCACGTTCTGCCTTCTCTGCTTCTTTCGATCCTTCGCCGTGCTCACGAACCATTTTCTGATATTCTTTATAATTTTCCTCGGTAACTTTCTTTTGAACTTCTAGCTTTTTATTAAGGCCTTGTACTCTAGTCTCATATTTTTCGATAGAACGATCTCCACGGTCAAAGGCAGACATATTACGCTTCATCTCTGAGTTAACGGTACGTAGTCGATCTTTAACACCAGTTAAGCCTCTCTCCAATGCTAAGCTGTCTAAATCAAGTCCTATCGAAAGACCTTCTATTCTATCCAATATTCACCCTCCTTCCTTTGAGGGATAAATTAACCACCAAATGCTGCGATTAACGACTTTTCTTTCTTCGGTTTATTTTTATCAGCTAAAATATCTAGGACAAAATTAAATGGCATGTTCAATACTTCATTTATATCCTTGCCTTGCTTCATCATGTCCAGGATAATCTTGTCTAAATATTCCTTTTGTTTCTCAGGAGTAAAATCTTCTTCAACTAACTCTTCTTCGCCAGGTACTTTTTTGTTTCTGCATTTTGCGTCCCCCTAGCAATAAATAGAATTTGTTGTTGCAGAACTCTCATGGAGTCAGGGGCATGTAACCCATTAAACAATTCTTCTTTCGTAAATTGACCACCGTATGCTTTATCAGCAACAAAAACTAGTAATTTATCGATTAATTCTTTTTCGTTTTCAGCACTTGTCTTATCAATCTCGTTCATCATATCGATAGCTTCGTATATAACGCTCATGGGGATAAATGCAGGGGTTAAATATTTCTCGGTGACAATTTCTCCTTCTTTCACTTCTTTCACTAGTTCGATCATATGTCTTTTTAATTCAGCCATTTCTTTTACCTCCTAATAGTAAAAAAGAGCAGGGATTTAATCCTGCTCTTGGATTAATGGTTTACCAATTTTATTTTCAGATGACATTAATTCTTTAATGCGATCGTCACTTATCTTAGTTTCTGTTTTAGGGTAAATATCATCTTTGATGTAAATCGTGTCGTTATCTTGTAAATCCTTAAAATCATGAATTACTACATATTGTTTTGATTCTAGATTTGCCAATTCTTCCTGCGCTGTGGGTTCGGATGATTGTGTTTCTTCTTTTGGTTCATGTTCTGTATTATCTTGTTGTTCTAACAATTTCTTTAATTCATCTTTATTAGCTTTTTCATCAAATTCAACGCCTAATTCATTCAATTTTTCTATAATTTCTGGCTTATTCATACTTAAGCTCCTTCCGGTACAACATCAGGATGTGCGATTCCAAATACTTTTGTAAATAACGCATCTCTATTTGTTGTATCACCCTTAGCGTCTTCAGCAAAAATAACAGATTTATGTTTACTAAACCCATCTACTTTACGGTCCATAAATTGTGCTGCAATCTCTTCGTTTGAAAACTCGGTAGTTTGACCTTTAGTTGCACCAGTAACGTTTGGACGTGTGAACATTCCCTTTGGAAGTCCAACATATTCACGGGAACCATCTTCATATGTTTTGGCAAAAATAACTGCAACATATGGAGGGTTGTCTTCATTACCAGCTGCAGTCAAACCTTCGACAGTTTCCCAACCTAATAATTTCTGCTTATCCTCAATCGGAATCTTATGGAATTGCGATGTTACGGAAACATTTCCACTTGAAACAGCCATTTCAGCAGTTGTATTGTCACCATGAGCACGAACAATCTCTTGTGGCATATCAACGGTAATATTCTGCAAAAATTTTACTCGTTCTATTTCCGTAGCAGTAGTCCCATCCCCAATTATTCCGTAATAGAATTCTTCTACTCCTGTGGAAGCTCTATAATTCTTTTCTTCTCCTGCCAAATTAATCACTCCTTATAAATTTTCAAAATCATGACGATGTAATTTTCCACGGTACCTTCTAGCATCACGGAAAACACCTTCATCATATTCTTTTGGTCCTGCATTTTGTTTAAATCCAAATCGTTCCCACATAACAACTCTTACCTTATCAGCAACGGCATCTGTTAACTTTCGATTTTTAGTCCATACATCAATCTGAACTAAGTAATCTAATGTGGTCCATTTATTGTCTGCAAAGTCATCTGGAGAAGGTGGGTCAATCGGATCTATTACTATATGTGGATTAACTACATCACCAGTTGCTGGATATTCGTAGAACTTAATTCTCCCAAATGCTTGTTCATAGATATATTCATCAGCAATCAGCCCATTATATATTTCGTCTAATATATCCATTACAAACCACTCTCCAATGCTTTGCGTACAGCAGCACGATATGCTCTTTCACTATTCTTCATAGCTCTAGCAACTGCTCCTTTGCCTCTCGGATTAGGGTTCTGTACGGTACCCCACTCATTCAAATGAATAATACGATAACGACCATGTGGTCCTCTCCAATGTATTTTGATCACTCGATTACCTGCTTTATCCCATATAGGACCGTGTATAGTTATCTCTTCGATACTATATCCTTGGTCTTTAAACAATTCGAATTGCATTTTTAATTCATCGACAAATTCTTTAGCTGCATCCGTCAGGGCTTTGTCGCTAATACGTTGCATTTTCTCCTTACCAAATCTTCTTTCCAATTCAGCAACAAGTTGATCAATACCTCTAATTTCGACACTCATTAAACCAACCTCGCCATGACATTAATAAAACGATTGTTTTGAGGGTCTGGCTGAACATGTTTTACGTTATATCGATTGTTTTTGTACTTTGGATGTTCGATCGATATATAATGTTTATCTGTTGGTGTGTAGTCCTTCAAAGGATCCCTTATGGTTATAGTAATATCTGATAAGGTTCCGTTTGATTTAGCCAACTCTACATCTTTCATCCACACTTCATCAATCTTTCCCATGCAATCATACAAAGTACGTTTCTCTTTTTCGCCAGGTTCAGGTCCCTGGTTAGGTGCGTATTCATAAAAGAATATTGGAGTACGTAATTCTCCTGCATGGACTCTCGGTGGCTTATATTCAAACTTCCTCATCAGCTTCAGCCTCCTGCGCAAAGACCATATCTAAACCTAAACCGACGATATCACTTAGAAAGTTATCATCAAAATACTCAACCGCATCGTTATAAGCATATCGTGCACGTTCCAGTACAAGTTCTTTAGCCCGGATATCGAGATTGGTTTCACCGGTGAGGTCGAATTCCCCACATTTGTCCTCCACAAATGCAACAGAAAAGGACAACAACCGTTTTAGATTGCTGTCCTCACTTGAATGAGATATATGCATTCGTTCTTTAAATTCTTTTACTAGTTCATCAGTGACCAACTAGATCACCTCCAATTTATGCGCCTGCAGGTTCTTCTTCATTTACTAGGTTCAAGTCATAAACTTGTGAAGCATACTTATCTTTTGGTTTACCTGTAGCATATTGTTTTGAGATAAACAACGTTGCATCTTCAAGAGCCATTGTCTCTTCATACTTTTTAATAGGGTCACTTCCACCTGTCGCAGCTAAGTATTCTCCTTTGACAAAGAATAATACTTTACCTTCTGGCACAAATACTGATTCAGTCATTATTGGATTAAAAGGTAGGTTAGTTACATAAACTCCATTAGCATTTTGAGTTGTTGCATTTGCTTGGATGTCAAAAGTATCAAACGGATTTGTAACCATAACCACTTTTCCAGCAACCTTTTTAGGTCGGTCTGCATCTTGCCCTTTACCATCTAATTTTTTTGCAAGAAGTTTCACAACATCTCTTAATTCATTAATGGTTTTACGTCCTGGTTCAAATGTTAATGTACCTGCAGCTTCTTTATCAGGATATACACCATCAACAACACTTCCACTTGGGTCTTTTAATAGACCAATTGGCATGTCCTTCCCTGTTCCAGCAATAAATCCGCGTTCGAGACCAGCTGCCATTGCTTCTTTAATAATGGTGCGAACATACCGTTCTACCCAAGCTGGTCCTAATTTCAACATGTCATTCGCAAGTGGAATAAATGCTGTTAATTTAAGTTGAGTAATAGATTCTTTACGGAATGCAGCATTTAATTGCCCTTTAATATCACCAAATAATGGCCCCCATACTGCGGCACCCTCTGGATCGGAATAAATATATTCAGTTACTGCTCCAAGAGTTTGTAAACCCAGATGTTGCATTAACGGATGCTCTTCTTTTAGTTCTTCAAAAACACGTTCTTGTGTGGTTTTTGGTAGAGTTTCTGTTTCCTTAAATCCACCCTCTTCAACAACAGCATTAAAGAATTTGTATTCTTCACTTGTTAACACGTTTTGACCTCTGGCTTGTAAAACTGAGTTGTCGGCCATACGTGTATTCACTTCATTCAAGATATCTTTTTGCACATCAGAAGCAAGTGCATTTAGCATATTGTTAAGTGCTTCCGCTTGTTCTTCGGGAGTCCCCTCCTGTGTTACTTTTGCAAACGCTGATTTTTGTTCTTCAAAATTTGTAAATTTAATTGGCATTGTCATTCTCCTTTATTTCAAATTTAAAAAGAGCTCTGATAGATTCTGCTTTGGTTCAGCAGGTTCAGACTCTTTTGGTTTTGGGTTATTTGGTTTTGTTTGAGCTGCATATTTCGAAACTAGACTTTCTTTGATATTTTCAGGTTCGTCTTGTTCCTCTTCCAGTTCTTCAAGTTCAATTTCATCTTCTACCTTGTCAGCAAATCCTAATGCAACTGCTTCATCTGCATTCAACCATGTTTCTTCTTTTAGTAACTCTTCAAGTTCTTCATCACTACCGACAAAGCGCTTTCGATAAGAAGCTGTTACTGCTTTATCCACTTTACGCAAATCCTTCGCAGTTTTTTCAAACAATTCAGCATTACCATATTCAAAAGTACTTGCTTGATGAATCATCATCATTGTATTGCTAGGCATAATAATTTCATCACCCGCCATTGCAATAATAGATGCAGCACTTGCTGCCCAACCATCAATGTGCACAATTATTTTTGCTTTATGGTTTTTTAAAATATTTCCAATTGCAATCCCATCAAAAGCAGAACCACCGCCACTATTGATATGCACATGAATTTCTTCCACATCTGCATTTTCAATTTGTTGTAGGATATTCTCTGCACTGTTTCTCCAACCGCCGATAAAACCATAGATTGATAGCTTTAAAACGCCTTCTGCTTGGTTCCTAATGTCAAAAACTTGTTTAATGTTTAGGACTTTATTTAAGTCAAATGTCTTCACTAATTCTCACCTCCTTCTAATGAATCCTCAGTGTAGTTCTTGGTAATAAAGTATTTCTCAAGAATTGGATCATCAACTTCATCCCATCCTAACTTATCTCTTAATTCATTACCATTAGCCACACCAGCTGCACGTAATTTATCAACTGCTGCTGCAACATCGAAAATATCACGATAAGACACACGCTTAATTTCCATTTTCTTGCCTTTGAAATAATCAGTTCTAGTAAATAACTGACCATTTAATTCATCGCCAATCTTTTTGATAAATGGATCCACTCCAAATAACATAAAGTTACGTGTAGGTTTCTCAATATCAGCATTTTCTCCTAAAACAAGTGGAATTGGTATATTCAACGCTCTAGCAACTTGCTTTAAAAAAGCGTCCGAAATTTTCTCTATCTCATCTACAGGGTGACCTTTTACATCTTTGCTGTGTTCTTGGTACTTATAGCCTTTTTGTTGCGGAACAACTGCTATATCTTTGTTAGTAAAAGCCTTGTAAACCCTATCGATAAAGTTTTGAACCTTAGCTGTTTTCTCCTTATCGGTGCCTGTTAAACCTTCTACATCAACTGTTCCACGAATTTGGCTCTTACGCTTTTGAGCATTAATAACTCGTCCAAACAACTCTCCATAATCAGCATAAAGTCCGTCTATAATAGGAGTTAGTTTTTCATTGTTGTATTCTAGGTATAGAACATCTTCTCGCTTGAATGTTCGTTGATACGTATGGTTCTTAATCGTTACATCCTTAAAAGTATCACCGTAAAGTGCATATTCGACTTTGGTAAATGTATCAGCAACTAGTAAATCTTGTGTGTCTGACTGGATTATTAAACACTCGTTATCATAAATAAGTTTGTAAATAACTTTCTCCCAAAACGTAGATGCGGATTGATTTTGATTTGGCTTTACATTCAACCGGTAATAGAGTTCATTTTTAATAGATTTTTTTCCATCTTTCACTCGAAACTCAGACATACTAATCGTTCGTGCAAGTAAATTAATGCACGTTTGTATGGCTATCTTTTTCATGTGAATTCGATTTGATGTATCTTCTAACAAACCTAAGTCAAGCATATATTCCAATTCACTATGTTTTTTAAATACATCTAGGATCCCTATTTTTCATCACCTCCCTAAAAATCAATCGCATCTAAGAAGAAGTCCTCTTCTTCAGTCAGAAAGTTATCTGCCTGCCATAACGCATATACGAATGCTGTGAATCCATCTGTTTTCCTTCTAACTTCATCCTTCTTTAAAAAGTCTTTATTACCATCAGCCTTAACTTTTACAGCAATGTTATTGGTATTCCACCTCATCAATGGATTGTCTCCAAAGATGATTTTATGCTGTGCAAAGAGCATCTCCACTCTTGGTGCAAGTTTTGCGTAAATGGCCCGCGGATTACGTATATACAAAACTGTAAACCCTTCTGCTTCTAATGCAGTTTTTACAATATCTAGCCTGAATGTATCTCCGACAATTATATTCAAGCCGTATTTCTCACGCATCTCGCAGAAATAATTTACCATGTGCTGTATGTTGATTGCTGGTTCATCCAGTAAAGTTAGCAATCCTTGCTCTTCCCATTCATCTATTGGTGGCTTTAGGTTTGCTTCTTTCACAAAATCACGTCTTGCAAATTGGTGACTATCCCAAATATAATTCTCCCCATCTTTAAACAATACGCCACAAGCTGTGAAGTCTTTTATAAAAGAAAAGTCTATAGCCCCTATACAGGTTTGGTGTTGCAGATTCTCATAAGGTATAGGTTTGTTCGTGGCCATAATGTCATCCCAAGAAGCTATCCTAGTTGTAGTGTCCTCTTGTGGAAGATTCATTCTTTTAGCCATGAACTCTGAACGTCCAGAAGGATCGTCTTCCAAGTCTAAATATTCGTCCATCACTGTATCAAACAGTTCTTCTGCATATGGACTTCTTGGCTGGCTAAACATTGGATTAGCTTTTTCCCATAAGTCTGGGTTTTCCACTTCATCCTTGTTATCCATCTTGCAGATAAAAACAAAGCGGTTTTGTCGCTTGCTTCCACCCTTCAATACTTCTAGGCATTGTTCGATAAATTTATCAAAAAAACCACCACGGACATGACCGTTGGTGGATATGAATATACGCCTTCTATGTTTTACTTTTCCTAAACCTGAGCTAAGTGTATTAATCAGTTTCATTTGTTCGTAAATATGCCATTCATCAAAAATCAAGCAACCAGGGCGTCCGCCATCCTTTGTGTCAGCATTTGATGTCCGAAAGCGAAACTCAGCTAAAGAAGATTTCCCAGTGATTTTAGTCTTAGTCCAGGAGAAAAACTTTTTCATGAAGTTCTTATTTTTTTCTTTCATGTTGTAAACTTCTTTTATCGACGTCTCCGCTTGCTCTTCACTGTTGGCTACCACATCAACGTTGTATCCTTCAATGCCATGAGCTGGACTAATGAAATAATCACCTAATCCAGAAATAAGACCGTTCTTCCCATTACCACGGGCTATGACAATCACAATGTCTTTGTAAAATAGTTTATCGCGCTTCTTATATTTAAGGAATATGAAAGGAATGATAAACTTTTGAAATGGTTCCAGTTTGAAATACCACTTTTCAATATAGTTAATACATTGCTCAATTTGCTCTTCATCAAAATATATATCGCTTCTAGGCAGCACTTCAGATTCCAATTGCTTAATTAAGTCTATACGCTCTTGATTGAAAATGATTTTACCTGTTCGCCACTGTTTAATATATTCATCTACATACTTTTGCTGGATCAGTATAAGTCACTGACTTCTGGTTCGTCATTATCCTTCTTGTCCTTATCTAGATCAGGGGGATTGATCATTTCAAATTTGATAGATTTTTCAAGAGAAATTAATGTTTTTGTGAGACTATTTAAGTCTTTAATCGCTGGGTTTGCTTTCATAAACTCTTGGCTACCATTTACTGTTTTAGTCAGCACACCATTTTTGTTTATCTCAGTTTGAAGTTTTCTCGTTTGCTTCACAAGAGCGACATACCGCTTTACTTTATCAACTTCGATTAAATCTCTTGTATCAATGCGAAGCAATAACTGTTTTTCCAAATCAGTGATTTTGACAGCTCTACTCACAAAAACACCCCCCCTCTATTTTTTATCCCCCCTAATACGAGTGTGGATTTTCAAATATTTTTAGACAGTAGACTCCCCCCTTACCGGTGCCCCCGGTGATAAAATCGCGAAACTTTTTAGGTGGGGGGTTATTTATTTTCTTCCTGTACTTTATATCCAAGCTTTACTGTAGCTTCAAGTAATAACTTGTTCAGTGCATTAAATTCTTTCATGGTTAAATGGCCATTCTCTACTTTTGATTCTCTCTCCAACAGACCTTCTAATGTCTCGCAAGCTTCTTGGACATCCAATTCTTTCACCACCATTCATCATCCCATTTCGGTTTCTTTCTCCACTTAGAGTAATCAACATACCTACCATGCTTTTTGTTGTGACAGTTCACGCACTTTGTTTCTAGATTATCTTTATCAAGTGCAAGCTCAGGATAATCTTCTATTTCCTTAATGTGGTCCACAACAAGCATGATCTTCTTACGCTTAGCACTTTCACTGTATTCATTAGTATCAATAGTCACTCGTCCTAATCGTTTACATTCCTGACATTCATAGTTGTCACGTTTCTTAATATGTTCACGCATTTGTTTCCATGGACCACCATCATAAAATTTACGCTTTTGTTCTCTTGTTTTGTATTCAGCGATATAGATCACCACCAAAATAAAAAGACACCTCTGTTTGAGATGCCTTAACGATTAATACTTTTTATATTCATTTGTTACAAATTCCATCAATTCGTTATATACTTCTCCGTCATACCATTCATACGGAACAATATCTGCAATCCCCTCAATAGAATCCTGTCGTACATCATTAACGGAAATCTGAACAATGTCTTTCTTTCCCAAAGCTTTATTTTTGTTGACGTATTCTTTCCCAGAAAACTTTTCTTTTACAGTGTCAAAAAAAGTGTTCCTAGCTTGTGGTGTTTCAAATTCCCAAGAAGTCTGTCTCTTATTATACAAAATACTAAATTCATAAATTAAATTACTCAATAGATTCACCTCCTTCTATCTACTTAATTCGACAAAAGGAAGGGTTTTCCTCTTTATTTTCTGTTATTCCTTATCGCTCCACCTTTACCACGTTTATACGTATCACGATTAACACCCATTAGCTCGTGCCAGTTAACTTTCTCTTCTTTTTTCAGCTTCTGTAATTTATGCAGCTGCTCTTTACTTAGATGATTTTTTAGTTTCATTCTAGTCACCTACTAAAAAAGAGCAACTATAAGAAGTCGCCCTTTTGTCAGATTTCTATGTTATTACTATAAATGGTTTTTTCAATAGATTACATACACTATGTGAGTGAACACGAATGGTACATTTCTAAAAATTTAATGGTTCTTACTAATTCAGCATGTCTTTTTCTAATATGACTGGCACTATAGTTCAATGCTTCAGCAATATTTTCTAAAGTCATACCGTCAATATATTTCATTTTAAGTATCTTATTATCAAGACCTTTAAAAGTACTTACTAATTGAACCATTTGATCTTTTTGTTTTACTTTAACTACTATCTCATCTTTTATTTTTTCTATTCTTTCTTCTAATCCTGAAGCAATAGAATCTTCATTAAGTCGAACATTAAATAGATCACCGCTAGTCCATCTTTTTAATTCAGTTTCATTCTGTTCAAGCTGAAAGTGAAGATAATCAATATCATTCATCAACTGCTGATAATCTTTTAACCATTCATACAACATGCCCACCTGCCTTTTTTGACTAAAATGCGTAACCTTCTGTAACCTTCTGTAACCGTTCAAACTCCTTGATACTATTGATTTCATACGATATTTTTTACCCTTCGGTTACGCATTTACCCCTATATTTCTTATTTATATTTAACTTTTTTATTTTTCTATATATATTTTTAAAGAAAGTAGTTTCATCTGTAACCGCGTAACCGTACTTCTTAAACCATTGATATTACTGTATTTTTACGGTTACTCATTTCTGTAACTGGTTACGCATTTAACTGTAACCAAGTCACTTTATTACCATAAATTAGGTAATAAAGTGGTTTTTTGTGACCAAAAATGGTCAAATCCCCCCTATTTTTGACCGATTTTGGTCAAGAGGAAATTTTCATTGGTCACTTATAAAAATTCTTTTACTTTTACCATCTATCTTTTGAACTCTTGTATCTAATTTAAAAAGTTGCTTAACACTTTTACTAAAACTAATGTTACTAACTGCTTGATAACCATTCATGGAACAGTATGCTTTATATTCCAAATACAAGTCACCCACAATAGAACGTTCCAACTCAATATCTTCATTATTTACAAATGAAATAATAGGATTGTTTTCCTCTTTATATTTTTCAAGTTCATTTTCAACAGCTTTTGATTTAGTGAATTTATTATTTTTAAGTAATCGTTGTAGACTTTTCAATGCAAGTACCAAAACATATTGCATACTTTCATTGGAGAGTAATTTGTCAGTAATAAATGGATCATAATCACTATCATCAGGACTGAATTTTGCTTTGAATGGTACTATCTGTAATCGTCGCCCTAGACCATCTGAAAAATCATTAATACGTGGCATTTCATTAGCACTGAAAATTAGCTTTGCATAATTCGTAAAATCAAAAGGGTCCTTTCCTTTACGTTCTACGTTTAATGTTTCACCAGTACTTAACTTCTTAAAAACAGATGATTCTTTGATGTAACCTTTTGAAATATCATCACCAATATTGACAAGTTTTCCAAACAATTCAGCTGTCTTGAATCGCTGGTCAAGTTCTTTTAAATCTAATGAAGCAGTATTATCTGTTCCAACTAAGTTACGAATAATCTTTAAATATGATGATTTACCATTGGACCCGTCACCAGTCAAAATAAATGTTGCAGCAAACTCATTTCTTCTAAATAAAATGTAACCTAGTATCTCTTCCAACACCGCACGTATTTTCTTATCATTTACTGCCATTTTATTTAAGGTTTTATCGGTTACTTCATAATATGAGCCTTTAATATATGCAACAGGAATTTTGTTTGTTGTTATAATCTCTGGGGTAAAGTCTTGTAACTCCCAAGTATCTAGATTAAATACACCATTCTTCACTACAATATATTTGGTAGAAGCAAATTGTTTATCTTTTGCTTTTAGCTGCAGGTAAAAAAGTGTTTCTTGCCGTTGCATTCTTTTTAGATTTGGTATGTGTTTAATCATTGCTGCTTCAATGTCTTCCTGACTATCAGAGTAAACACCATCTTTATATATGTGTAGTACGTTAGCAATTTTACAAATGTGATGTTCATTAATTAAGAAATTGCCAAACTTTTCATGTTGGAAAGAACCCTTTATAAAAAAGGATTCTTTCAAAAATGCTTCATCACGTAAGATGATGTTTAACTCTGATTTATCTACTGGATCGTCCAACATGAACTTATTGATGATTGATATAGTTTCTTTAATATCATTCTTCGCCATTCCCTGAGATTGCATTTTTAAAATATATGTGAATAGCTTGTCATTACGGCCATCACCTTCAGTTAACTTATTTAGGTTAGGATTTTTCTTGTTGTAAGGATACAACCACACAGGTAATGGTTCGTGTTGTTCAGCCTTACGAATCCACTTACGGGTATTACCATTTATTTTTAATGGATCCGCTGTGTTCTTAATTCCTAATTTGTAATCACAATGAATCCCAATGTTGGAATACCATTTTATTTTATTGCTTGTTAAGTCATATCCTCTAAAATAAAAGTGCATTCCATTATTGGTTTCCAATACAGAACATTGAATATCTTTATCTTCTACTATATCCATCAGTGTTTCTGCTTCATCTATATCATCTATATCTACCATGATATATTCGTCATCCAAGATACCAACATAGGAATCTTCTTTTCTTGCTGTATGATAGGATAATAGTTTCCCACCGTCTTTAAATTTCGTTCCGGCATGTTTACCATTACCCTTCAGATAACCCTTATAAATGTTAATCACCTACTTTCTGATGTAATTTTAGTATTTTTGTAGGATTTTCCATTCTAATGTCGAATATAGGATTATAGAATGGAGGTGAAAAATAATGGCTGTTTACTTAATTACGTATGACTTAAATAGTCCTGGACAGGATTACACAAAAGTTTATGACGAAATTAAAAGTTTTGGTTCTTGGGCGCATTATATGGAATCGGTTTGGTTTGTAGATACTTCCTATAGCGCAACCACCATGCGTGATCGATTAAAATCCAAAATAGATTCCAATGACACAGTATTAATTTCTAAAGTCACAGAATACTCTGGTTGGGCTCCACAAAAAATGTGGGATTGGCTTAATAGTCGTGTTTAAAATTAACACCACCTCTATCTAGGTGGTGTTTTTCCCACCCTAAAGCACTCTTTGTAACTCTTCATCAAGTGAATCAATGTATTTATTCATTTCTGCATGTTCCATGCTTTCTAAATCAGCTTTTTTTAACCCTAAGAATGATTCAGCTATTAAAACCCACATTCTAACCGTTCCATCCGTTTTTGTTCCTGGAAACACATCACATAATGGAGTATCTAATTGTTCTATCGTAACCCAGGTACTTTTATCACTCACGATTTCACCCCATTCATTCTATCTTCTATATCCATAAGTTACACCTCACACTTCAACTGCTGAGTCAACCTCATGAATAACTCTTTATTTCCAGTATCAAGAGCATAGTCTATTTGAATACGCAACATGTCTTCATCAGTTATAGATGTTTTGCAGTTGTATTCCATTTCCTCGTAACTCATGGGTTTATTGTTTATTTTTGATTTGAACATTTGTTCTACCAACGATTCGATAAACATTTGTCGTAACCAATCATCCTTCATCTAACCTTCCTCTCCAATAAAATCATTTATTCTCTTATTCGCTAAGTCGAGATACCACCAGTAATCTAATTTACTAGGTATCTCTATTTCTTTTAGTTCATCATTTATGATGAAACTATGTTCAGGTGCATATGCTATTTTTTCTGCAGAACCATTCTTTATTTTCCGTATTTCTTTGTCATTTTTATCTACTGAAGCGAAAACCCTAAACACCTTTTCATTCATGCGCCTGGTACCATAACGCGCATATTCATATTTACTGCTGATCTTTACAATTTTTTGAAACTTAATAAGGTCCTTACAATTGAAAATAGTGTCTTCTGGATCAATACCTTTCACAAAATAATTAACTATGGCTTCATTAATTATTGGTAAATCATAATCTAGATTGTTTAATTTCTTTACGTAAGATCCTTTTGATTTATAATTACCTTCTGAATCAACCAAAATATAATTATTTACGTCTTTTTGGATAACCTTGACAAATTCATCAAATTCCAATTCCATCTTGGTCCGTTGTTCCCACTCATAGCAGATATCATCTATTAGTTCATAATCATCTTCATGATTTAGCTTAACTAGGACTCCATCTGTATTACTTTGGATAATCTCACAATGAGGTTCCAACTTCTCAATCAAATCTAGTAACAACGTCATACCACCGATACAAACATTGTTCGCTTGCAATGGATCATAAAGACCATTGTATTTATCCTTCATTGCTCCATAGGTGCCATTGATTACAATTTTTAAGGGTGCTTGTCTTTTATCCTTAGCAGCCTTATATTTTAACCTGGTATCACGTATCTCCCTAAACTTTTCAGGATTCTTTACATTTCTACTTAAATATTCATACTCGATCATGAGTGCCGGGTAGTAAGAAGCTACGTCTATATTTAGAAAGTAGCCAGTACCGATATAATTATGTCTTGCTCCATGTAGACCACCCCAAGCGAATAAATGCGGAACACCAGCTATCTTAGTTTCAAGTACTTTGTCATAGTTCCGATTTTCTTTGTAGAAATCCAACACATTGGTATATTTGTTAATCTGCAATGTAGAAGGGAAATTGAAATCAAATTCATCTTCTCTTGGGATCCTAGGTTGTTTTGCTTCTAAAATAAATGCAGACAGTTGTGCTTTTGTTTTTGATATATTACGTAAGGGTAAGTTAAACATTTTCAGAAGATCAACTTGCGATTCAAATTCAGTTATGTTTTCCATAAATATGTGCATTGTTTCGTGTACATCATGACGACAATATTTAATCACTTCTTCCAATTCTCTATCAGTTAATTGACGATGAATATCAAATGAAACGTCAGATTCTTTTATGTTATGGCCCATAAATCCTTCCAGTTGTTTTAATGACCTCAACCTGTTTATCATTACATCAAAATTAAACAGCTGTATTTTCCAAAAGTCTTTAAAGAACTTCCATCCTGGTTCACGTTTTACAATGATCCAATGGTTAATCTCTTGGGGACTAAATCCACAAATGATAGCTTTTAAAATGTATTGGTCATAGTGTCGTGAATTATATCCAACCCAAATATCTTTTTTATGTTGATTATAGTAATCAATTAAACCTTGTTCATCATTTTGGAAAATAACCTCTGACTTTTTAGCAGCATCTATTATTACGACAAGCCAATCCTCAGTAAACACTTCAAAGTCATAAAAGAGCATGGTTTTTATCACCTACTAATATTTTCTTTACTTTGTGCCGATATATTAACAAAAGGAGGGTTAATATGGACTTCACAGGGGAAATTTTCACTAGAGCAAGAAAATTAAATATTTATTTGATTCCACAATATTCCTGGCTAATATTACTTTACTATTTAATGATCAACGCATTCTATAAAATTTTTATTTTCTTCGAAAAAGGCAATTCAGAAATCACTCTTGTTTTACCAGAGAAAGTAACATCCATTAATGTGAGCATATTAAATATTTTAAATGAATGGAATCCGTTCCTATTATTTTTGTCTATTACATTATTTCTTAGTGGTATTGCCATTGCTGGAATTTATTATTTACCAATCTTAAAGTCTTATAAATTTTCTTACCGCGGTGCAATTGGTATATACTTAGGATCATGGTTATTTTTAATTGTTACTACAATCTGGCTTTTTGACTTTTTGGGTGCATACTTCGTTATCATAATTCCTGTATGCGCTGGAATAACATCGTATTGGGAAGAGAATTTAAAATATCGTCTTACTAATCTATAAAGGGAGCTTTTAGGCTCCCCCTATTCAATTATTCAACTTCAAAGATCTCTACAATTTTGTACTGATCATAACCCTTTTTATCTGTTGTTTTATCTAACAGATATTCAAACTGACCATCGATCTCTTCATGAATGTCTAGCACCAATTCCGCATAATCTTTGAAACCAATAAATTTAACATCATCTTTCTCACAATCCCACAAAGCACGTAACATTTCATTGTTTCGATGTACCTGGAAACCAAATGCCTTATCATTTTGTGGTTGCATTACACCGTTGTAGAAGATTTTTTGCTTTTCAAACTCACCCTCTAATATTGAGAACCAAATAGTTAGCATTGGATCTCCTTTTTTAGATTCAGTTAGCTCCATTTTTTCAACAGCTACCTCATACTGCCCTTCTGGAACATCCTGATAGTCTCCACCGCCATTTTCCTCAACATCCTTTACATCTGCTTCCAATGCTTCCAAATCTACGTTTTTATCAAACTTGCTCCAATCAAACTTATTATCTGCCATAATTATTCAGCCTCCTCTTTTGTATTTACACTTACTGTTCCGTCACCTTCAACGTTGTACTCCACACCATCATGTTGTTCTTTTGGAACCTCATCATTTTTAGAAGTTGCATTTTCCATAATTTCTCTTGGCGTGTCATAACTGAACTTTAGATCAACTAAGAAATAGGTACCATATTTATTGTGCTTTTCGCTAATTTGAAATGATGTAAGATAAATGTCATCCTTTGCTTCAGTTACTAACTCCTCTGCTTCATCACGAGTATCTGCGTAATGTTGTTCCTTTGCATTTAGTTCTTTTACTGGCATTATCCATTTCCCCTTTATTAATAGATTTTTAGATATTAACCACGAGTTCTACGTCTACGAGTACGCTTTGGAGTTTCCTCTTTATCTTCAGTTGATTCCTCTTCTTCACCTGGAGGAGTATCATCATCCTCAACTGATTTGCGTTGTCTACGCTGACGTTTCGGCTTTTCCTCTTTTACTGATTCGTTTTCAGTTTCTTCTGCAGGATTGCATGTTCTTCTTTGGCGTTTCGGTTTTTCTTCTGCAGGTGTTTCTTCCTCAGCTTGTTCTTCAGCAGACTCAGAACTACGTTGTTTACGCTCACGTTTAGGTTTGGTATCTTCTGTTTCTTCCTGTTTATTAGCATCTTTTTTACCATGTAAATTTGCATTTGCCTTATCGTAAACATCAAACAATTGTTTAACATCAAGATCAATTTCTGACACTGGTAGATCTGGTAAACGTCCACCACTGAATACATAGTTTTTAGATTTAAACTCTATCCTACGTTCTGAATCATCTGCAGTAACTCTTCCTACAATATCAACCATACCTGCGACTTTTAATGAGGCTTTGTCTTGTAAATTTGGCTTTATAGAAGTGATTTTATCACCAGACTTTTTCGTAACATCTTTAGTAGTATCTTCATGTGAAAGAAAAATGATGTTTTCATAGTCTAGGTGAATGACCCGTTTAATCGTGCTCAAATACTCAGTACGAACCATATCCCATGCTTTAAAACTGTTATCAGCTTCATGTTCTATACCTAATTTGTCGTACATGTAAAGACGACATGCTTCGTAAGTGTCCTCCAATAAATCAACAACAATTGTTTTAAATTCATTATCCTTTTTTTCAAGTTCACTAATTGTGTCTTTGAAAATATCCCATGCAAGTGTGGTGTTAGTAACACGACCAGTTGTTTTAACCTCATTTGCAATACTTATAAATGGCGCATCCACAAATCGGATGTTTCCATCAGTATTTAGCATTAGTGGATTTGGGAAGTCATTAGCAAATGTTGTTTTTCCACTAAATGGTGCACCATAAAGCCAAAATACTCTTTTTGTTACTTTTTCAACGTTTCTACGCTGTGTACTAGGTAGTTTCATAATTTCTTCTCCTTTGTAGTTTGTTATTATTTCCAAGTAATCAGGCTTAAATCTTGGATTGCAGCCAAAGCAATTACCACTTACGTTTTTTGGATATTCCTTTGCTGCTTCTATTTTCTTAATACTGTTTTGAAAGTAGATCACATTCATTTCGTCATATTCAATTGGTACAAGCTTTGGTTCCATGTCATCTAGTGTTTCTACAAGACGTTTACGAAATTGGAATAAGTCTTCCGTTTGTTTTTGTTTAATACTTGTTTTAGGAACAAACAAGTAACCCATTCGCTTTATGTCATAACCATTTTGTTCAATATAATGCTTGTAAATGTGAAGTTGCCCACTATCCATATAATTTTTAACGTTATTGGAATATTTGAAGTCTAAGAGCATACATTCTTTATTAGGACTAACAAGGAGTAAGTCCACGAATCCTAGATAATCCGGTTTATCAATCTTGTACTCGTGGACAAACTCAAATCCTACGAATTGCTCCAGAAATGCTTTTACTTTCGGAATCAAGATTTCTAGTTTCATAGCTTCTTCAATCATTCGATCCGTTACTTCTGGAAAGCTATTGTAGTAATCATTTACCGCAGTTGACACATCTGTTTCAATTCCTTTATGGAGTGCGTGTCCTATAATCAAAGGATTAGCAGGGTTACTTAGATCAGGTATTTCAGTTAACTTATCAATGTAACGTAACTTGAAATGGTATGGGCAATCTTCAAATAAAGAGACTCTGCTGTATGAATACTGTGTCATTCCCTCACCGCTTCCAGTAACTTATTATTAGAATCATTAACTTGCTTCACATAATCATCCAAGCTAGTAACACTTCCCCTATCAATAAGCAATTCATTACGTTGTATCATCAATAACGCTGATAAAACACTTCGTGAATAACCTTTAAATACCCACTTTTTGATTTTTTCTTTGGTTTTAGGTATAAACACTTCTTCATACCTTTCAACCACTACATTCATGTTGTCATACTCCTTGATTGTTACATTCCCAACGGTGATTAATACCTTTTTATCACTCATCCAAACCACCTCTCTTTCCAGGCTTGAAAATCTTTTGGTCTAAGAATATAGGCCTCTCCACCTGAATCTTTTATTTTCCGAATGTTATAGAGTTGTAGTTTACTAGGTTGTCCAACATCTGTTTTTAATTCGATCCCGTGAAAGGTTCCATTTATACAAGCTAATATGTCAGGTATACCTTCTTTGGTGTATTGGGATCCCGCCCAGTATTTTATATGCCAAACTTGTTTTTCTTTAAGATATTTCATTACTTTGGCTTGAAATGCTGATTCTTTCATTTCTTATTCACGGTCCATTTAATTTTTTCGCGGTCCATAAACTCTTCCAGAGCATCTAGTTGTGACTCAGTCCCGGTTACTGTGTAAACTTCAATAAATTCATAGTCATCATTACTTACTGACTTGGGAGCTGAACTAAGTGGAACTTCTTTATACTCAACCGCCTTCGCTTCAGCTTCTTCCTTATCAACTTGAAGTTGTGCGTGATTCTCAATTATTCCTTTGATTTCACCAACACTCTGATATTCAAGTAATGTAGTGTAAGATTCTTCTAGTAAATTTACACCATACTTAGTGTTAATTAACTCAACATGACTTTTAATTACTTCCAGATTAGCTTCCTCTTTATCCTGCTGGACCCCAAGATGTGCAGCCTTTGTAGTTAATTCCTCTTTGATAGATTTGATTGTTTTACTTTTAGTAAGATAAGAATCTTCAACGGTTAACTTCGCTGCATACTTTTCATTAAGATTTTCCACATGGACCAAGTGATCAATTAATCCTTCAATCTCCAAACGCTTGATATTCTTGCGCTCTTCTTCAAACTGATCATGCTGTTCTTTCAATGGATTAATTACTTCATCAAATTTACTGCCTAATACTTTACATTTATTTTCAAAGGCTATTACTTCCTCGGTTAATTCTTTTTTCGTTTTCTTACGGTACGTGTCCAATGCCTTTTTACCTTTATTTAATTCGGTAATGGTTTTCTTACATGCTGCGGCATCTTTTTCCGTAAAGGTAAGACCTTCATATTTAGCAAGTTGATCGTCCAACATCATGGATATTTCTTCATAATTAAATTCAACTACTGCAGGTGTAAGATTAATAGTTTTCACTTGTAGTTCGTTCACTTACTGATTCACCTCTACTTTCGTTTTAACAAGATTTAAATTTTCAGAATGAATATCATTTTTTAAGGCATAGTTACCAATAAAATACTTAGCAGCTTCTTCACTATCAAATGCACCTAAAACTTGTTCATCATCCATGTATTCGGTGTATAACACTATCCAAACTATCATTCGTTATCACACTCCTCACATTTTCTTGGAAAACCACCATTGGAATCGTCTATATAAACTCCACACGTTTCACACAAAATACCTTCAATAATCATTTCTGCTACTTCACCCATTGTTTAGTTCTCCTGGTATAGTGAATTCAAAATTGAAACCTTCAGTCGGCTCTTGCAATTCATTGATTATAGATTTCCATATGGTACTGTTACGAATTACTATTTGAAAGAACTCATCACCATCTTTAAATTTTTCAATCAAACTAACGTTATTACAGTTAAGCCAGTAAAAATCACGTCTTTTATAAATGAAGAACAATACGTTTTGTAAATAGTCTTTATCCATATCCTTTAATTCGTGAACTGTACCCAATCCATCAACCCAATTAGAGCGATTTAAAACTGTTTCAGTTTTGTATGGATTGTTTTTTAATTCTTTTTGTTGCTTAACAAATTGATTGAACATGTATTCTTCATGTGCTAACTCTGCCATTTCTCCCATTAGGATTTAACCTCCTTCAACTTCTCTATTTCTTCTAATGATGCCGCCGTTAATTTATAGTGTTCTATTGCAACAAAACCTGTAGGTTCAAGGCCAAGTAATTCCGGTTCAATAACTCCACCATCTATTAAAGATTGATCAATTCCCTCGTTTTCAGACCACGTTTTAATGCCGACAACGTCATCTTCTAATTTCAGTTCACCATTAACGGAAGCAACACCAACTAATTCGCCTTCATAATCAGTTCCTTCACTACCGATTAATTGGATTGCATTGTTACCATTTCCATATTGTGCAAAACTAACATCACACATATAACCTTTATAAGTTACGTTCACTCACATTTCCTCCTCTTCAAATAACTCATCACTGTAATCTTTCCGTTGTTCCAGGACTTCTTTCATGCGCCATTCAATACTTCCTGCAGTAAGCAAGTAATAATAGAAACATGGTCTTTCCTGTCCTATTCTGTGGATCCGTTTCTTGCTCTGTTCAAATAGTTCACTTTTGTCAGTAAGCGAAAAATAAACTATTTTGTTAGCTTTTTGTAAGTTAAGACCCATGGCTCCTGCTTGATACTGGATAAGTGTTACACTATTTTCATGCTCGTCATAAGCATTTAAATCTTTCAAATCACCATTAATGGTTGCAATTGGTCTATCAATCATTTCAACTAATGCAGCATATTCCTTTTTAAAGTTGTAAAAAATGATGATGCGGTCATTGGTGCTATCAATTAAATCTTTCACGTACTGCAGTTTATTTTGGTTGTAAACACCTGCTAGTTGCCGTAAGTATAATTTCTTAGTTGTTGATGTATCACCAACCAATAACTCGTCATCTAACTCAATGATGTGATCCTTAGCAAACTGCATATACTCTTTTGTCCCTGGTATTTTTACAATCTGATCGTTTACCTTTGGTAAATCGAATACTTCATCTGTTTTCATAAACACCGCACCATGTTTACGTAATTTACGTTTAAGCCTGTCTACATTTTTATAACCAACAATTTTATTTTTTTGATTTAGTTCATCCCATTCATAAACAACAAACTGTTTCATGAATAGCTTTTTACTAATGTTCCAACCTAGTAAGTGAAGTTGACTCCAAAGTTCCTCATACTTACCGCCTGTTGGTGTACCACTTAATAAAATAACGTTGTCTGCAGCTAAACTTAAAATGAATTTAGACCTATTGGATTTCTCATTTTTAATCATGCTGCTTTCATCTAACATGAGTGTGAAATGGTTTAATTTTTCTAGTTCTGGTCTTCGCCACACTTTGTCGTAATTAATTATCAATACACTATCTTTTGGGATCTTATCTAGTGACTGTTTGTCGAAAATAATGACATGGTACTCTGGATAATGCGTTTCAAAGTGTTCTTTCCAATCACCAATTTTTGACTTTTGACAGATTACTAGATTGTAAGGTGTATTGAGTTCCCACATCTTTTCAGAGCCTACAAATGTTTTACCTAATCCCATGTCTAAGTAGTAAGCAACTCTGTTTTGATCATAGGTTTCATTCAATGCTCTATCCTGGTGTAAAAAAAGTTTCATTTACATCACTTCATTTCGTGCTATAATGTCTGTGAATATATTTTTCTTGCTCACTGATTGCCGTCAGTGGGTTTTTCTTTTTGCCAACCATAATCTGCAAATAGCCAATTATAAAATTCTTGCTCGTTCACTTATCTCACCTCCTCTCAGGGGATTAAAAACTACTTAAGCAAATCTATAGTTGCTACAGTAAGGCAGGTTAAAACTCCAAGTGTTAAAGCAGCGATAATGACAAAGGCTGTCCAAATACGTTTACTCACTTACTCACCCCTCTCAGCACGTTCTATCATCTGACCAACTGTTACGATTTCTCGTAGATTAGTAGAATACTCAACACTATCAAGTTTTGTGTGCAAATCACCATCTGCTACATAATCAAAAATTTCGTTGCTAATCATCTAAACCCACCTCCTAAAATTCCCTAGCCATACTTACTTTTTTATAAAGAGTCATTACTTCAGGATTGTTATCAGTAAATTCGTTGTCCCTATCGCGACCACTCAATGGAATATCGTAAACACCTTCCATATCAGTCATTAAAATTGCAAGACGCTTTGAACGAGTAGGCTCTTTCATTTCATCAATCTCAAGAAAACGATCTTCAAACTGTGGTAAAAACGGTACAGTCATTTAACTCACCTCACTTTTCTTTAAACAATCGCTAATTTCTTTGTGTAAAACAGTAATTGGAGACTTTCGTTCTCCCCATTTCCTTAGTAGTAAAATTGCTTTTTCTGCATTTCCGTATGATAACTCGGCTAACTTCTCGGGGATCTCCTCTCTTTTTTTTAGTAGATCTAGGTCAATTGGTAGAGGCATGATCACACCTGCTTTCTCTAATATCAGTATTTCTGATATTTGTAGGTAAAAAAATATCATCAATTCGTTTGTTAAAGAATCTAGCAATCTTATATATCTCTTCTAATTTAAAATCATAATGCCCATTTTCTTTTTTTGAATAAGTAGATGGATTAATGTTTAAATACTTAGCCATTTGACCTTGACTTATTTTATTGGATTTACGTAACTTAATTAATTCCCAATGCATTGTTTTTCCTCCTTTCGTTGTCGATTAATGTCATAATATATCAGTTTTTCCGATAAGTCAATAAAAAAATCAAAAAAACTGATATTTATTATTGAAACATTATTACTACTGATATATACTATAGTCAACAGAAAGGTATATACTCAGTATATACTTAAAAATTTTATACGAAATTGAGAAAGATGGAGGAAAATACATTGGATATAAACAAGTATGTTGGAAGTAAAATTAAAGAATATAGAAAAAAGAAAGGAATGAATCAAACTGAATTAGGAAAAAAACTAGGAGTAGCTCAAAATACTGTCGCTGGTTATGAAAAGGGAGAATGGGAAGTTAGTTATGACAATCTATTTAAAATAGCTGAGATATTTGATATTAGTATTGACGATCTTTTCCCGGCTACCAAAAATGACAATGAATATAAAGCTTTGCAAAATGCTTCTAAAGTAGCCGAGACCAAAGATTTAGATTATGATGATATGATATTGATTAAAAAAATTACCGAAAAAGCACTTAGTTTAGAAAGTGATAAAAGAAAAGAGTTAATGGATAATATCAAGTTTGCTGTTGATTTCTTTGAGAAAAAGGATTAACGATTCGTCCATATTTTTGATACTACCCTTTTTGATCAGTTGTACTAGAATTACAATGTTTTTTAATTCATCTTCTGTCATTACATCGCCGCCTTTTAAGTGTAATAAAAAATTGTATAAATGAGGTGTCTGTTTGGCTTATCAAGTCGGAAGATGCCTACTTCGAGAACGTTTGCAAAATGCAAAAATGTCACAGTTGGAATTAGCAGCCAAGTTAGGTGTTACTAGACAACAAATTAACAAATATGTAAACGATCCCCCTACCGTCATGACATTACAGGTTGCTAAAAACATATCAACTATATTGCATTGCAGTATAGAAGATCTATACGAATGGGTAGAAGTAGGCGATAAATGAGTAGATTTAGTCTACTCGCCGACGCTTGTCAGCTAGATAACTTACAACATTTATACCATATAATTTGGAAAATTTAAATGGGAATTGTTGCATAAACGTAATACTTTTGAAATTTATTTGTCATTATTATAACATAAATGCGAACATTTGTTCTATATTTTTTCAAAAAAAGTAGGAGTGGGTCATATGAGAGTTGCAAATTATTACCGTGTATCAACTAAACTACAAGAAAAAAAGTTTAGTTTAGCAGCACAAAAAGAAGAATTAAATAAATATCTTTCACAACAAGGTTGGAAGCTAATAGGTGAATTTAAAGATGTTGAGTCAGGAGGTAAATTGAAAAAGGATGGTTTGAATGCATTACTTGACATTGTTGAAGAAGGTGGAGTAGATGTTGTTTTGGTTATTGATCAGGACCGTTTATCACGTCTTGACACAGTAGCTTGGGAATACCTTAAATCAACTTTAAGAGATAATAATGTAAAGATTGCAGAACCAGGGACAATTATTGATCTAGCGAATGAAGATGATGAATTTATTTCAGATATTAAGAACCTTATAGCTAGACGTGAAAAGAAAGCAGTTGTGCGCAGAATGATGCGTGGCAAACGTCAAAGACTACGTGAAGGTAAAGGCTGGGGAATTCCACCATTTGAATATAAGTACAATAAGCAAACATCTAAATATGAAGCTAAAGAAGATTGGAAATGGGTGATTCCGTTTATCGATGATCTTTATTTGCAGAAACAGCTTGGTATGAAATCGATTAGTGATAAATTAAATGAGATATCCAAAACACCTACCGGAAAGCAATGGAATGAACATTTGATACACACTCGTTTAACTTCAAAAGCATTTCATGGTATTCAGGAAAAAGAATTTACTGATGGCGAGCAAATAAAAGCTTATGTTTATGAACCACTTAGAACCGAAGAAACATATAACAAAATCCAGGAAGAAAAAGAAAAACGAAGTGGACAGTTCAGTGTGTCTGGCCGTAAAAACTCAGATAATATTCATATGTTGAAACGGACACATATAACTTGCGGACATTGTGAAAGAACAATTTCTATTTCACAACATGGAACAAAAGAAAGACCGAATTATTATGCTAAACATGGACGAAAAAAGAGTATTAAATCACAATGCGATTTAAGTATTAATACAGTTCGTTTTGATAACAACATTATAAAAGCTTTAAAAGACGTTCTAACAAGCGAAGAATTAGCTAAAAAATATATTCGTATCGAATATGATAAAAATGAGGTAAATATATTAAAATCTGAAATAAAACAACAAGAAAAAACTATAACCGATTTAAAAGCATCGTTGGATAGATTACTAGATATTTATCTTTCCGGTGATTTAAAGAAAGACAAATACCTGGAAAAAGAAAAAGTATTTCATTCAAAAATTGAAGTCCAAGAAGAAACTTTAATTAAGCTAAAAAGAAAATTAACAGCTATTGATTCTAGCTCCTTTACTTACGAAAGTTTATATCAATACATGGCAATTGCTAAAAATATTGAAAGTGAATTAACTGGATTAGAACGTGCTCAATTAGTTGGTACACTCTTCCCTCGTGGTATTGTATATGATAATAAAATAATATTAATTACTGAAGTATTCAACGGAATCCCTATCGAAGTTGCAATCCCTATTGATGGTGATCCTTACACTTGGCACCATACAAAAAAGAATACCCATGTGTTTTTATGACCTACATGGGTATTTACCTATAGTTATCGAAATGTTGATCGTATTAATGATTATTTCCGTATTATTAATATTAATTATACCTAATATTGGAAATAAGAGTGAAGCAGTCTCCAAGAAGGGATGCAATGCATTAGTAACAGTAGTTCAAGCCCAAGTCGACACCTATTTCTTAGATAATGGAAACCACCCAACAGACCTAGATGAGTTGGTTTCGAATGAGTATATAACAGACGAACAGAAGTATTGCCAAGGAAATCAAGAGCTTCTATATGTAGATGGAAAGGTATTCCTTCCTGAAGGAGAATGACTAAGAGTAAACGGAATGGCTTCACTCTTGTAGAACTACTTTTTGTACTGGCAATATTGTCCATCCTTCTAGCACTGACTATGCCACTAACCATTTCTACTGTATCCAACCAACAAGAGAATCAATTTTTCAATACCTTTCAGTTCGATGTTTTATATACTCAGAATTTATCTCTGGGATCGAAAGACTATATTCGAATCATTTTTAATCAGGAAGACTATACAATACTAAATGGAACCACACAGGAAATTATAGCTACAAGAGAGCTCCCTCCAGGCTGGAGAATCGATAAAAGAAACCTAAACAGTATTTCATTTAACAGGAATGGATCTATAAGACAAGCAGGAACGATTTCCGTATTTACTGGAAGATCCACTTACAAAATTATTTTTCCAATCGGTAAAGGAAGAGGATATATTGAAAAAGAATGATGGATTTAGCTTCATAGAAGTATTAATATCTTTAAGCATCGTCCTACTTATTATTAGTACCGTTGTTCCGATTAACTCATTGGTAGATAAGGAACGTACTACCTTAAAAGAAAGACGCGTGATATCCCTCCGATTACATGATGAGTTACAACTTATTCTATGGGATAAAGATGTCCAATATCCAAAAGCGAAGGAAATATTAATAGATAACACATCATATCAATTTCTCTTTTCAAAAGAAAATAATTATTTGAAAGGATGTGTAGAATGGAAAAATGCTAAAAAACAAGCAGATAAATTATGTTTATATGGATTACCCCAGTAACGAACGAGGTTTTACCATGTATTCCATGCTTTTAATGGTGACAATTATTACAATAACCCTCCCACTAATAATCCACATCATTAAAACAGTGGATTTCGAATCTGATTACGATGAAATTTCTGTCCAACAATTTTTTCATCTCTTACAAAATGAATTAATCAATATAAAGAAAATAGATATCTCCTCTAAAAGATTATTACTTACATTACAGAATGGAGATAAAGCATCAATTGAAAAATACAATACCCTTGTTCGAAGACAAGTGAATGATATGGGACATGAAATTTATCTTAGAGATATTCAAAATTTACAATTCACACCTCTCCCTAACGGAGTAAGAGTAAAAGTCATGACACTACAAGGCGAATTGTACGAAAAGGTCTTATTTGTATATGACTAACCAAAAAGGATTTGCCCTACCTTATGTCATGTTCATTTCATTAATTGTATTTATCTTCGTAGCGACTAACATTGTCACATTCCAAAACAACCTACATGTTACAAATAAAATAATAGAAAATATCAAAATCGAAACCTTATTTCAAATGGGTTATACAAATTTTTACAAGGATATCGAATCATTAATTAATACGGAAGATACAGTAACATATGTATTCCCTGATGGAGTTGTAGAAATCACTTATTTCCAGTTGAATGATTCCACTCTTAGCTTGTATATGAATATTACAACCGTAAACGATACACACTATACCGTAATAACCCAAGTTGAGTTAATAAATGCTTAGTTACGGACAACTTGTATGAAGCAAAACTTGCAAATGTTTAATGTGATTCATTTACATTATTCGATTCCTCGTTTATAATAACAATGATGAAGACACCTAAAAGGAGGGGAAAGCATGGATCGAATGTTTCGAGTGCTTGCCTTTTGGACGGGTATATTTACAGTTATGTTTTATGTTGGTGACATGCAGAAAACAGCACTACTTTTCCTAGTTCAAACGGCTTTTTTCCTAACAGTAAGTTATTTAAAATTATCTGAACGTATGTATATGTATTTGTTCGGAGCTTATTGTACTGTATTTATGATTGGATTTACTTGGTATTCAGAATTTATTTTAGTCCCTGGATTTGGACACTAAAAACACAACAAAAACCCTGCTTACATAATACCCTTGCAGGGTTTTTTGTTTTTTAGTTAACGCTATTGACATGCTGTTAATTAGCATTTATAGTTATAATTGTAGCTTAACTTTTATCCCTAACCAACAAAGAGCAGAACACATCCCCCCTAAAACCCTTCTTACAAAAGAAGGGTTTTTTTATGCTTGTATAAACGGATTATTTTGCTTTTCTTCCCCGATAGTTGTTTTGGGACCATGACCAGGGAAAACTACATAATGATCCGGTAATTTATATACCTTCTGTTGAATACTCTCTTCTAACAAACTAAAGTCTCCACCTGGTAAATCTGTTCGTCCAATTCCTCGATTAAATAGAACATCTCCACCGATTACGAAATTATTATGATGAAAAACGAAACAAACACTTCCTGGTGAATGCCCAGGTGTATGTAACACATGAAAAGAAAAATCGGCTACATTCATCTCACCGGTATGTAGAAATTCATCAGGCTCCGTTGATGATATTTCATGACCCATAAATAATTGTGAACCATTTAAAGCTGAATCTGACAACCATTTCTCTTCTAATTTATGTAAGTAAACTGCTATTTGATAAAAATGACGCAGCTTATCTACTCCGCCAATATGGTCAAAATGTGCATGTGTTAAAAGAATAGCCTTAGGTGTAAGCTTATTACTATCTAAGAAGTCAATTACTTTCTCGGGTTCTCCACCTGGATCAATAATTAATGCTTCCTTTTGATCGTATATAATATAACAGTTGGTTCCCAATGGCCCTAAAGACATTTGATTAATTTGCATCTTCTACCTCTCCTCATATAGCTACTAATTGTTCACAAAAAACACTTATAATAACTCGACAAAGTAAATTATTTATACTAAAATAAAGTATAAGTGTTGGTTAGATACATAATAATACAAATACAATTCTAATTTCAATCATTTCAAGAGAAGTACATAAGGAGGATGTTATATATGTCACAACACATCGTTTTAGCAATTATGTTATTAATTGTGGCACTGGTTTCTGTAGTATCTGTTGTTCGTCAATTAAAATTTAAAAACTTTTTTGCTTTAGGGTTTTCCGCTATTTCTGCTTTATCCTTTGGATTTTTCTCTATAGCAACAATTATTCAAGTACTTAAAGACGCAGTGTAAACCTGAAAAGCGAACAATCCGGAGGGATTTGTTCGCTTTTCTCTTGTTCTGTTATTTAAAAGTTTGTTGCATTTTTCAAGTATTGGAACTTCATTTGTGAGTGATTTAAATTGCGACATTTCCATTTCATCCATTCGCTTCGGACGGGACAGCGAAGCGGACAATCGTTCCCTAATTTGTGACAATTTTGGTAAAAAAGGTTGGATTATTATGAAAATAAAGAAAGATTATTTTAGAGATGCTGTTCAAACACTTTGTAAAGTAGAGATTATCCCACCCAGAATAACAAGATTTACAAAACAAGATAACTTCATAACAATAAGTATAAAAAATGTTTCAGAAGACGGATTAGATATAAACTGTTTTAAAGTTATTAACATAATTTACAGTCTGATTGGTCCAACAAAAACTAAATTTAGTCGTACGCCATTTTTATTTCCAGATTCGCAAAAAATAGATAGAATAGCTATCACTTTCGAAGAAAAAGAGTATAAAGCCTTGATTAATAAGTTATTTAACCAAAATACTGTATTTTAACAATCATCTTTCAGGTATTGGCATATATTTTGTAAAATATGCACCTAAAATCAACAAAATAACAGAAATAGACCAATTCAATAACCCCAGAAAATTAAACCAATAAGCTAATAGATTTGTTATAGCAATCAGATAGAGAAAAATTGTAGTTAAAGCACTCTTAATCCCTTTTATACCAGCCTTTTTTCTTTTCTGAACCACAACAATAATGGAAAAAACAAGAGCAATTATTAGTATTATAGATAAAATAATTGGTACCAATTATTTCCCCCCTTTAACAATGATCGTGTTCCACTATTCAACCCCTAAAATATACCTTTTGTACAAACCTGCTATGTTAATTTAATATTCTTACATTTCAATACTAACATAATATTCCAAGAGAAATTATAAAATTTTACCAATAGAAAAATATGGTCGTATCGATAATCACGTTCTTTAACTTTTTCATGGTTTCTTAAAGTAAAATTAACTGATTAATTCCATCTATTGTCAATCCCTCCTCTTTTAATTTGTCTCCGATGACAGCAAATAAAATGTTGTACCATCCGTATTCAAATTTGATTGACTTTTAATAAGATCAGTCTTCCACAAACGGCCAGATTCTTTAAAAAAGGAATTTGTAAATGGGACGCGAATGTAAAATTGCTTTACTGACGTAATTGACGATTAAGTATTACGTTGGCGATGTTTTTGAACATGAAAACGATTGGAACACTTTTTACCACAAAACCGTTGACGTCCATTTTTTGATCGATCTATAAAGATTTCTTCACAAGGTTTTGCAATACATGACTTTAAACGTTCTCTTCCGTAGTCAACCAATTCTTTTCCTAAAGAAAATGAACAGATTGCGAAAATTTGGTTTATCAAGGGAGCTTTGTCAGGTTGCTCATAAACAAACGTAAACCTCCCATTTCCAAGTGTCGATAAACGTAATTGCATGGGGCTGTTTGATTCATACTGCACGAGAAATTCCACTAACCTTGAATCATTTTCTTCCTGAATTAGTGCACGCAATTCATCCCGATAAGTGCGAATAGCTAATACATCTTCAAAAGTTGAGGTTTTAAAAGAAAATAAGTCATGTTTTTTAAACAGGCTATTTAAATCATTTGGGCTGGACAGCTGTTCAGGTACTTCAAAAAAAGGATCATAGCTATTAATAATATCTAATGTGAATGTTAACCAATCACTGTTGTAATTCTTCATATTGATTTGACTCCTTACATATATTGCGTTATAGTAATACTTAAATAATACTTTAACGCTTACATTATGTTGGAGTCAAGTTTTAACTAAAGGAGATGGTTATGGTGGTTAAAGATATTCACATTATTCATGCCCCAGTTAACCTTGGGTTGAGCAGACACGCCAATGGTAAAGAAAGAGGGTGTGATAAACTCCCAGATGCCCTAAAAATGGTCGGTTTTCACTCCACACTCGACCCTACAGCTACAAAGATATTACCTAAACCGACATATCCGGAGGAAAAGGTTTATAATGACGGGGCTCTTAATGGTAACGTGTTGGCTTCATTTTCGATTGATTTAGCAGATGCTGTAGAAGAGGTTCTGGACACTAAGGGATTTCCTTTAGTATTAGGTGGTGATTGCAGTATATTAGTTGGAAGTACGCTTGCTTTAGCACGTAAAGGAAGATTTGGTTTGATTCATCTTGATGCGCATCCAGACTATTACCACAGGGGGAATAAAGAATATGCTGTTGTTGGAGGCATGGCATTAGCCATTATCACGGGAAAAGGCACAGACATTTTATCGAATTTAGAGAACCGGAAACCTTATGTTAAAAGTAAACATGTACTTACATTGGGTTACCGTGAATCTGATCCTGAGCAGGATATTATTGCAGAAGCTGAGATGGATGAGATTTCTTGTTGGAGTGCCGAATACGTAATGCGCGAAGGATTGGATAAGACGACCGAGCATCTGAATGACTTTGTAAAGCACGAGGGTGTTGATGGTTATTGGCTGCATTTAGATGCTGATGTGCTGGATGGTTCAATTATGCCTTGTGTAGATTGTCCAGAACCTAATGGACTACAGTTTTCGGAACTTAAGGTGTTACTAAAAACAATACTTCAATCTCATAAAATTATTGGCATGAATGTGACAATTCTAGACCCTGAGTTAGATAATAATAATGAAGTGACAAAAGCTTTCTCTGATATGCTCATTGAAGCTTTTAAAGAAAATAAAGATATTACCCAAAATAACCCAGTCGGAAATAAATGACCATCAATTGTCAGGGACGATTGTTGAAGGTCATAAGCCTAATTCCTTAAAATTACGAGGGATTAGGCTATTTTATCTTTCAAAATCCTTAACGTTTTAAACCCGCATTCTCTTGATGTTTCACATTGGTAAACACGTCTGCAACAAGTGGTAAATATCACAACAATGCTTAATTTTAAAAACACTCGAACCCTCCTAGTTACTTTTTAGCATTGGAAGCGTATACCGTATACATGATGTTCTTTTTAATGTAATCTAGTAAGTATATTAAAAAGCAAGGAGAATAGTAAAATGTACTTACTTTTATTCACCATATTTTTTTGTGTAATAACACAGGTTTTGAGTATGGCCTATGTACCTGCTCTGAGCATTTATTTAATCGGGTTAAGTATTGTCAAAGGATTTTCTAGTGAGGAATTAAAAGATGTCTTTAATTTCAAAAAAACTAAGTACTTATACGAAAAAAATGGGTTTAAAAACTCTTTAATGGAGCTATTGTCTTTAATGATAATTTTTATTAATTCTTATTTAATCGATTATACACCCTTCTCTCTTTTCGAATTTGTTTATTTCATCTTTCTTATTGCATTTGTATACCGCTTTCTATTTTGGGGCATAACACGAACAATTAGGAAATCAATCTAACTTTATGTTTTAAAAGCCAATGTTCAAGAATAGCGCGCTTTTGTTAAATAGCGAAAGACTAATTTATTTGTAAATCACTAATAATTTATCCACCTCTATCTTGCCAAGTCTTGACGATATACCATTAGTAAATGCGCTAGCAACAAGTGGTAAATATTGTGTCTGTAGTTGATAGAATATGTCAGAACTGTTGCATTTAGTGAAACTATAGATTAAAAGGAATTGCTCCCATGAGATTTTGTTTTGTTCGAACCACCCTAAACCTCCTCAGCAACCAAATTGATATCAAAATAATCCTTACTTCACAATCCTGAAAAGTTAGTACGACTCCTCAATAGTTGAGTATGAGTTACCTTTTAAACCACCGATAATAAATAAAGTTATAATCTGCTTCCTTGCGTAGTTCAACAATTTCAAATTTATTTTTCTCCAAAACTTTCTGTGAGCCAATATTATCTTGTGTTGTTTTGGCTGATAGCTGTGTTATTTTATTTTCTTGATTAAGTAGCATATTTAACGCTTTACTTGCAATGCCTTTCCCAGTATGAGTACGTCCAATTCTATATCCTAAATTGCCGTGTCCACTTTCCCAGTCGATATCCACAATATTTATTCTTCCTATAATAGCATCCCAATCATTTTTTACTAAATAGAAAAAAGATTTCTCTTCATCTTGTTCCTCCAATAGCGACTCCAAAATAATAAAAAACTTATCATATTCATAATAATCATTACTTCTTGGCGGTACTAACTTCTCAAAGTATTCTTTATTTTCACTTTCAAATCGAAACAAATTTCTAGCATATTTATAGATAATTTTTTTAATATTAAATTCATGACCTTCTTACCCCTAACCGCAACGAATTATTTTGAGATTTTTTTACTTATTATCTAAAACACACACAATTTTTACTTTTGAACTGCATTTCATAAAAAAAGACTGTCACGTTGACGATCTGCTAGTGAATCAAAACACTCGTTAATGGACTAAAAAACATGCTTCTCTAAATTGATTTAGATTGATAATAAATATGATAATTATATTTCTTTAATCATTTTAAAATTATTTAATTTTACACCCTTGCGTACTACAGTTTGTGCACAAACGACTTTGTAGCCTCGATGTTCAAAAAATGTCTTAGCTGTAATACTTGCTTCCGTATCAATTTCTAAAAGCTTTAATTTCTTTGCCTCGGATTCAAGTATATCAACTAAAGCTGTAGCTATACCTTGTCCTTGATAGTCCTTATGAACAAATAGTCTATCTAAATGTCCATTCTGCGTTAAATCGCTAAAACCAACTAGTTTATCATTAATTTTAGCAACATATGTTATATTTTGCCGCAGTGATTCCTTCCAGGATTTCATTTTAGATTTTTTTTCATCTCTTGGAGCCCAAGCATCCAATTCTGATTGGGTATATTCCTTTAAATTTACTGAATGAATCGTTTCATAAAATAATGAGACAATCTCTTCAATATCAGATTCCTTATATTTTATTATCTTCATTTTAGAATTCCTCATCTTCATAGGGTTGGCATATTCTAATCTAATTTCTTGTTCTACTAAACAACTGCAAAATAAGTAAAGAGTGTTTTCCAGTTGGCATAATCGAACTCGTTTGATTAATATACAGATTTTGTAGTGTAGTTTTCTATATAGTTGTTCATTAGTTCAGCCTCTTCACATACTTCTCGCCTCCCGTCTCTAAAGCTGATTCAACATTTTCTCTATGACCTCCTGCTCTTAACTACTCCAAGTTTAACTCCATCTTTGGTTCGCCCGATTTAGCATGAGATTAACATTTAAACGAAAGCAACCAGTAGTATAATAACTTACAACGCAAACTAGATTCTAATCTTTTTTAAATCTCCTCATCAATACGGTATTGTAATAATTCCCATTAGATAATTTTTTGTCGTTCTTTAAGACACATTCAATCTCAAAACCATATTTTTTATACATCTTAATAAATATTTTTAACATAAAATGACATACTTTTTTTGATTTTTATGATAATCACCACTGCCATAATGAATACGAAAAGGAATGCCAATAGCATTCCTTTTCTTGATGTTTAATTTTTTTCTACTCTAAAAACAGAACCATTAGCATAATTACAGTTTTTTATTTTTCATCAAAATCTATAAATCGAAATAAATCTCCGTAAACAATATTATCCGATAAACTTAATTCTTTCTCTACCTTTTCCATAGTCGGATGGCAAGCATTCGTTGCAGACTCATTATCTAGACCACTTTCATCGGCTTCCAAAGGCTCTCCTGACTGACGGTCATAGCATATATCGCTCGTATAGATATAATCATCGCTTATAAAATCTCCATTCCGTAATGCTACGAATCCCTTACGATCATCATGGAATAAGTCGTTACCAAAATAAATATCATTATCTGTTTCAATTCCTAGCATATGCAACAGCGTAGGTTTTACATCAATTTGACCTGCAATTTCAGATTTCACCTCACCCTTTCCATGTCCAGGAATATGGATGTAAAATGGTACTCTTTGTAATTGCACATGATCATATGGCGTGATTTCATCCTTATCTAAGTACTGGCTCATTGCTTTGTTATGATTGGCGCTTATACCATAATGGTCTCCCATTATAATAATGATCGAATCCTCATATAAACCTGCATCTTTTAACTGATTAAAAAATTGCTCTATGGCTTCATCCGTATACCTTACAGTAGGGAAAAAGTTATTAAGCGTGTTTGAATTAGAGTCATACGGTTCGATTGTTTTGTCCTCTTCATCGAGTTCGAACGGAAAATGGTTTGTTAACGTAATAAACTTTGTATAGAAAGGCTGTTCAATAGACTGTAGGTATTTTATAGATTGTTCAAAATACTCCTTGTCTTTCAGCCCCCAACCAACTGAGTTTTCATCCGTAACCTCATATGACTCAATATCGTAAAAGTAGTCATAATTTATATTTTCATACATTTGATCTCTGTTCCAGAAACTTTTATTATTCGCATGAAACACGGCTGAAAAATAATCATGTTCATGTAATATTTCTGGGGTCGCATTATATTCGTTTTGACCATGAGTAAAGAATACAGCTCCTCTTGATAAAGGATACAAAGAATTCTCCACTAAAAATTCGGAGTCGGAAGTTTTTCCTTGCTCTGTCTGATGATAAAAATTCTCAAAGTAATACGTATCCTCATCATCCATTAAGCTATTCAAAAAAGGTGTAATCTCTTGTCCATTGACTTCATTATTTATAACGAAACTTTGAATAGATTCCGCGGAAATAAAGATAACATTTTTCCCTTCAGCTACACCAAATAATTCAGATTTTTCATCACTTCTTATATTTTCATCAATATAGTTCCTAATTACTGGAATTTCATTTCCATCAGCGAAAACACGTTGTGATTTTACTTTAGAATGGAGAACTAAATCATAAATATGGTAATTAAATAAACCAATGTTTTTCACTAAATATTCACGATCAAATGCACGGCTAAATAATTGTGGTCTTTCCAATTCTGCTAAGAAGAAGTTTCCGGCAAGTAGAACAAAAGACATTGCTAAAGCAAAAATTTTACCTTTTCTACTATAACGTGTTTCGAAAGTATCTTGCTTTTTACGACTTAAATACCAAATGAAAACAACATCAATAAACCACAATATGTCATAAGGTTTAATCAAAGTTAGTACACTAGTACTTAAATCTGCTGCATTACTACCTTGAAATAATTGAGGTAACGTTATAAAGTCAGTATAAGATCGATAGAATACTAGATTGGCAAAAACAATGATAGTTCCAATCAAAGCGGTATACCGTATAAATTTCATTTGACGTGACTGCTTTTTAAACCAAACACTAATAGCAAATATTAAAAAAGCAGAAACAAATGGATTAATTAGTAAAATGAACTCCTGCATTACGTTTTCCAACTCGATTGAAAACATGAAACGATAAACGATATACGTTTTCAAACCAAATAATATTGTTGCGATAACATATAGCGGAATTCTTCCCCATGTAAATTTCATTTTATATCCTCCTACAAGTACTTCCGTCACGTAATCATAAATTATGCCCTTTAATAATATACGTAACGGCATAAGTCACGTGTATAATATATAAGACGTATGAAACACTATAAAAGTTTCAACTTTTAGTATATTTCTTCCACAAGGAATATAAAATCATTAGTTTTAAAAAGTTATATTTTTCAACTTTTGATTTACTAGATAAGCAGCACCTATAATTCCTGCATCATTACCAAGTTGAGCAATTTTTATTTCGCATACATCACTAATCCTAGGTAAAGCATATTTTACAAACGCTTCATTTATTCCACTAATTAACTGACTTCCTGCCTTGGAAACCCCTCCACCTACTAAGACTTTTGATGGATTAATAATAGTTGCCATATTAGCAATTGTAAATCCTATAATGTCTGTCGTGCGGTTAACAATTTTTATGCAGATTTTGTCACCCTGTTTTGCAAGTTGAAAAATATCCTTCGAAGTAATGAAACCATTTTCATTATAACGATCATTTAGTAGACTCTTAGGTTCTTTTTCTATGGCATCCATTCCTTGCCGAACAATACCTGTAGCAGAGGTTACTGTTTCCATGCATCCTCTTCGTCCACAATTACATAGATACCCATTTGGTTCAACAATAATGTGACCAATTTCACCAGCTGTTCCATTTTCACCGTTTAAAATTCTGCCATTTGCAATGATACCACCACCAACACCTGTACCAAGTGTGACTGCAATCACATTTCTCGCCAGATTACCAGCACCTTTCCAATTTTCCCCTAATACAGCTATGTTGGCATCATTCTCTAAGAACACTGGTAAACCTGACTTTTTATTCAATTCTTCGGCTAAATGAAAGTCTTTCCAACCAATATTTACTGCTTCATGAACAATACCCTTTTTAGCGTCAATAAAACCTGGTGCTCCAATTCCTATTCCTATTACATTATCTTGATTTATATTCAAATGTATACGTTTTTGATCGATGGAATCCCATATATCTTGAACAATAGAAACACCTTGATTTTTCGTGTTTGTCGGAATCTCCCATTTATCTATAATTTCTCCATCTACATTTATAAATCCTAGTTTAACCGTAGTACCTCCAATGTCTACGCCAATCATTAACTCTTTCATTGCATAGCCTTCTTTCAATTGTTGTTTAATCTTTTCTCACGTCTTAATACCAAAATAGCCTTTTGGTATTCTTCCACTCGTATTAGTTGGGATTTATACAACTCCGTAAGTTCCATTTCCATTAATTCAAGATCAGCTAATCGGTCACCTACATAAATAAATATACCAAATTTTTTTAATAATTGTTGCACATCATAAAATGTATTCATATTTTTTCACCACAATAATTATAGCAATTTCTTACCAAAACAACAATCCAGATCTTTTTAACGATCTGGATCTTGAGGGTCCAACAGAGTTGGTCTTTTGCTTTTTAATGGAATAGGCGAACGTAATAAAACATCACGAAATGCATGAGAAGAGAACGGTATAAACGGCCATAAATAAGGAGATTGAAACGACTTCATACGAATCAAGTATATAATCCACATCGTTATCCCTGCCATATAACCTATAACACCGAATAATGAAGTTGTAAGTAAAAGAAAAATCCGCACTAATCGATTTGCAAGACTTAGCTCATAACTAGGCGTAGCATAGGTTCCAATTCCAGCTATAGCTAAATACAATATCACTTCATAGGAGAACAACCCTACTTCGATTGCGACTTGACCAATTAATATTGCAGCAACCAAACCAATAGCAGTTGCTAATGAAGTAGGGGTATGAATTGCAGCCATTCGCAACATATCAATACCTATTTCCGCAAAAATAAATTGTGCCAATAACGGTACTGCACCATAATCACTTGGGCCTATATACTCTAATCCTTTTGGCAATAAATCTGGATTACTAGACAATAAATAATATAACGGTAAAATAAAAATCGATGCTAAAACTGCTATAAAACGAACTAACCGTAAATAGGCACCTACCAAAGGTTTTTGCCGATATTCTTCCGCATGTTGCAAATGATGCCAGTATGTTGAAGGAGTAATCATTACACTTGGTGAACCGTCAATAATAATTAGTACATGGCCTTCATATAAATGTGTTGCGGCCGTATCCGGTCTTTCGGTATAACGTACTGTTGGAAATGGGTTCCAATGTTGACCACTTATAAACTCTTCAATGGTCTTTTCAGCCATCGGGAGCCCATCTGTATCAATCATTTTTAAACTTTCCTTTAGTTCCTCCACCCTTTCCGTCTCCGCAATATCATCAATGTAACATAGGCAAATATCTGTTTGAGAGCGCCTCCCAATTTGCAAATACTCCATACGTAGCGAGCGATCTCGAACTCTTCTTCTAGTTAAAGCCGTATTAAAAACAATTGTTTCTACATACCCATCCCTAGAACCCCTAACTACCCTTTCTAAATCGGGTTCTCCTGGAGACCGGACTGGATAGGTTCTAGCATCAATAATTATTATTTTATCGATTCCTTCAACAACTAATGCTGTGGGACCGCCTAGGACTAAATCTGATGCCTGATTAAGATCATCAACCATATCCAATTCCACATATGGCAAGTATGTTTTTATTAGTTTTTCAAGTGGGTCAGGTTCCAGATCTTTCGGTTCAGTCTTAGCGAGTAGCTTCATTAATAAATGCAAAATATCATCTTTTACAAAACCATCAACAAAAAACATCGCCATATTTCGACCTGCATATTCAAGGTCTAAATGAACAATGTCAAAACTTTTATCGATTCCTAATCTGTCATGAATATATGTAACGTTTTTCGAATATGAAGAAAATAATTCTTGTTTTTCTTTTTCCATATCATCACCAAATATTCCTTTATTAATAATACAGTTAGTTTAATCGTTTCCTATAATTCTATACAGTCGTTTTTCCGTAATCATATATGCTTGTCTCATCTCATACATTGATAAAAAAGACTAGAGGATGAGGAAATTGAAAAAAAAGACCATAACATTACTTCTTTTTTCATTGGTTACAGCGATTGGCGTGTTATACGTATTAAATATAAATTCTGTTCAGGTTATCACCTATTTCCCACCAGATGAAGAACTATCATTTGTGGATGCTTCGACCACTTTAACCTATATCCCAGAAGATAATCAAGGGTATTCGATTGACTGGACAACCTTTTCCAACATTGAGAAAGATATATATTTACGGCAGGATGTTTCCTTGCTTTTTTCAAATGGAAATTTAGTAGGAGTACAGAGTAAATGGGAGCAAAATAAAGATCGTATAGAAATAAGTAGAGATTTACAAAATAATGCGGATGCTATCTGGGAATCCATCTCTTTTCATCATGGAGAAATTCACTATCCAGAAAATACAATAAAAAGTATTCAACAAATGACATTTGATAATTTATATGTGTATCAAGAAAATCGATATCATGCATTTAAATCAGCCTCAAATAGACTAGAAGAAAATGTAGCTGAGTCATTAGATAAAAAGAAAAATAAACAACTCCTTAAACATTGGCAGCAATTACTATCCCACTTTTCAATCGACTTGGAAAGATACCATACCATTCCATTGACAGAATTAAATAAGTATAGCATGGAAAATTTACCAGGCTTCAATCAGGAGCAAACTAATAAAATTATTGGGCAATTATGGGAAGGACTATATAAGAATTACATACTTCCTGCAGCAGATTCAAAACAAGGAAAGCTTCAAAGTTATACCCCACTCGTATTACTTGATAAACAACTTAATCAATTACTCGTAGTATTTGAGTTAAACGGTTCCAAAGAGAAATTGATCCAAAATATCACGCAAAAATAAAGTGCTCTTGTACGAGCACTTTATTCAAGGTCTTCACCTATAATCTGCCTATACAAGTCTTCATAAGCTTTCTCATTTGGCATTAAATCTTTTGCAATACGAATAGTTTCTTCGGCTTTATCATTTCCGTTATTATAATACAGTAACGCTAAATTATAATATGCTTGAGGAATTTTTTCAGAATTCTCTTGTTGGAGAGATACACTCTCTTCTAAGTCTTTCAATGCTAATTCAATTTGATTTAACTTTATATAAGCATAGGAACGTTGAAATAATAGAAGGGCTTCAAAGTCGCCGGGATTTTCCAATCCACGAGATGCGCTCTCAATTATCCCTTCAAAATCATCATGATTCATTAGTACTTCAATGTAACCAAGCTGAAATTCAGGGCTAGATAAATTCTGCTCCATCCCGTATGTAACCATTCCATAAAGTAATAATCCATAAATAATAGCAAATATTAATGGTATACGTTTCTTTCTATTCTTCGGCAACTGTACGACCGCAGCAGCAATAAAGCCTGCAATGAGTCCACCTATATGTGCAGCAGAATCAATTTGTGGAATCATAAAACCCATGATGACATTGATTCCAATTAAAACTAATAAACCACTACCAATCGTTTGGAAAAAGACGCGCCGGTAATTCAACCCAAAATATAATAATGCGCCGAATAAACCAAATAATGCACCAGAAGCTCCCGCTGATACATTTATAGTTAAGGCAAAACTAGTAATTCCCCCACCAATTCCTGCTAGGAAATAAATGGTGATAAACCTCCATGAACCATATATTTTTTCAACAAGTGTACCTAAATAATATACTGCTAGCATGTTCATAAAGAGGTGGATAAATCCAATATGCAAAAACATGGAACTTATGATTCGCCACCATTCTCCATCTATAATTGCTGGATTGTACTTAGCTCCATAGGTTATTAATGTTTCCGTATTTGTACTACTCCCCATCATTTCTATTAGGAGGTACATGACCAGATTTACCGCTAGAAGCAAATAGGTAACAATTGGTTTGCCATAGGAATAAACCTGTGATACTTCCTTTTGCTTGTGCTGCACCAAGTGAGTTAGATCCATTTTACACTGATTAATATATTGTTCCATTTCAATTTCAGAATCAAGTTCAGGGGAGTCAATTATAGGATTTTGAAGGGAATCTAGTAATCTGTTTTGTTCCCCAACAAAATCCCGTTCCGACAAATAATAAACATTCATTTTAATATCTTTTTTATCTTGTAATTGCATTGGTTTTTTTAATATTTCCCATTCGTCAACAGGTTCATGTGTAGCAAAGTAAACATTATGAATTTTTATATTTCCACGTAATAAACGTTTCATTGCTTTCGTTTTTTGAAATACCACTGCCACATCTTTTTTTAGATGATTTTTCCAGTCAAACCCATGATGAATGAATCGAATAACAGTAGATGTCTTATTTTCATATTTATGTAACCAAACTTCATTCTCGTCCTTGTTAATATGAAGCACTTCATAATTACTATGTTTAGTTAGACTATTAGCGATTGTATACATTTTAAAAAGCTCATTTACATACATTCAATTCGTCTCCTCCCCTATTGTACATCATACCAAAACTATCACTATTTTTCTTGGTATGAAGAAGAAAAAAGAAGCTGTTTAAAACAACTTCTTTTATAATGAATTGTTATCTGTCGTTTGATTAAAAAGGTTAGGAATTATTTTGGAGCGGATATTTGGCATATTCATGGACAATGTTACTGCCAGTTTCCGCAAAAAGCTTACAGCAAGAATTGTATTCATGACACGGTATCGCCATTTATAGAGTAAGGAAATCACTGTTACAATGCATGTCAGAAAAACAATAACTCTCATATTAACACCCTTTTCATAGTATGGTGTTATTAGTTATTTCATGAAAAAATTTATTTATGCATATTGCTTACAAATAAGAATCTTCATCAAGTTGATATAACTTCTTTTATACCTGTTTCCGTTATTAAATTTTTTACTGGTATATCAAATTTTTCAGTTGGCATGGCGTCAATAAATTGCATATCACTCACTAAAGATACCGTTTCCCCTCCATAACTTTCAAGTAGACGGTCATAGTAACCCCCACCAAAACCAATTCGATAACCAAATTTATCAAATAATAGTCCGGGTACTATTAATAAATCAATTTCTGACAAGTCCGCAATTTTCGTCTTTTCCGGGTTAGGTTCTAATAAATTGTAATATACCATTTCTAATTGATCGAAATGATGTAATTCATAAAACTGCAATCTTTTTTGTGAAGGAATACATTTGGGGACAAGCATCTTTTTTCCTTCGTTCCACCCTGATTGAATAATAGATTTTGTATCCCATTCAAACCCTTGTGAAACGGTTATACCAATAGTTCTTGCCTGTTTCCAAAGATCTGTACGAATTAATTGATGTAAAAGCCTTTGTTCTATTATTTTCTTATTTTCATTGTTAATGTTTTTCAGTTTATGTATCATAGCTTTTCGTAATTTTTCTTTAGACATACAAACACCCCCAACTTTATTATTATACAATAACATTATCACAACAAGATAAAATTAAAAAATCCTCTAAACTGACAATAAAGTCAGTTTAGAGGATTTTAGTTTAATTATTTTGTTTCACGGTGTAACGTATGTTTTTTTAGACGTGGACAATATTTTTTAAGCTCGATACGCTCAGGATTTGTACGCTTATTTTTTGTAGTAATATAATTACGATCCCCTGTTTCCGTACAAGCTAATGTGATATTTACGCGCATGTTTTTCCCTCCAAACTATAACAACTTGCTTTATAGGCATCTTATGATTCATCTCAGACTTATTTATAATAGCAGAAGTTTTGAAATCAATCAAGTTGATAATGGAAAAAATTAATTGTTTTCTCTTTCCAATTTATATGGTATAACTAGTAATGTAAATGAAATGGAGGTAAACAAATGATTTTAGCAGGAATAACTATCATTATAGTGGCTATTGCCTTATTTGTTGTTTCTTTTTTCCTAACTGATAAATTTGAAAAACTTGAAAGCGAATTAGAACAATTGTCCATATCAACTATGCAGGAAACTTATCAATTAAAGAAAAAAGTAAAGATATTGGAAGAAGAATTACTAACAGAAGATATGTCAATGGAAGTTGCAGCAACAACAGAGGATGAATAATTAAATTAAAAAGTTAGGTGAAAATCATGAAACATTCAATTCGAGCATTTGCAATAGGTTTATTTTCAGCAGGTTTAATAACACTTATTGTCAATTACTTCGATAATGGATCTAAACAAGATCTTTCAGAAGTGGCAGTGGATGACTTGATTAGCGAACTCGAAAACGAAGGGTATCGCGTATTAGATGAGTCAGAGTTTATTACTCTTACAGTGAATGACGATTCAGATGAAACAGAAGCAGAAGCAGAATCCACAACAAAAGAAGACAATGAATCGGAAGAATCCGATCAAGCGGATGAGCAGGAAGAATCAGAATCGAATTCAAACGAAAATGTTGAAGAAGCAGAGGAAGTAGACGATGAATCTGAACAGCAATCCGTTCAATCCTATACATTAACAATCGAATCTGGAATGCCAACTTCTACAATTAGTCATGAATTGGAAGAAAACGGTATTATTGAAAATGCTGATGAACTTATTCAATATATGGATTCTGAAGGATACAGTCTACGAGTCCAATTAGGTGAATTTACTATCACTAGTGATATGAGTCACTACGAGATAGCTGAAGCCATTACTAGATAACTAGATAGAAAGAGGAAGCAATTAGTTCGTGTGACTAAATTGCTTCCTCTTTCTTATGATTTAATAGTTTAAGTTGTAATTCTCACCTTTTACCAAAAATAAAATACTTTCACCGATATTTGTGATGTGGTCTGCAAATCGCTCAATGTATCTCGCACTAAATGCGATTTGCATGATGTACTGAATATGGTCTGGTTTCGTTGCCGTTTCATTTAGTAGAGTGGTAACTACATGTTTATATATCTTATCAACTTGATCATCTAGTTCTGCTAGTTTCTGTGCTACCGAGATGTCCTCATATTGGAATGCACGTATAGCTGTTTGTAACATTTCTAATGTGATGTTACGCATTGTTTTTAACTCCGGAGGAACAGTTATATTACATTCATCACCTAAATGAATGGTTGACTTGGCAATATTTTTAGCGTTATCCCCCATTCTTTCAATATCTGTAACAATTCGTAAGGCAATAATTAATCTCCTTAAATCAGTTGCGACTGGTTGCTGTTTCGCTATAAGTAAAATGGTCTCATTATTTATAGCCATTTCGTCCTGGTCAATTTTTTTATCATCCTTAATAACAGCTTGCGCAAGCTCAATATCTTGATTATATAACGCATCTAGTGCTCTTCCTAATGCATTTTCTGTTTTGTGAGCAAGCTCAATAATATCACGGTTTAATTCTTCCATTTGCTTTTGAAACTGTTCACGAATAACCAATCCAACTGCCCCCTTCAATATATTACATCCTTATCTTAACAATCCATTATAAAGTTTTCATAAATTCTATGTAAAATTAATGTAAAAAAACCCTAAGATCCAAATGTGGTCTTAGGGTAAATATTATTCGTCTACTTCATCTTCTTCATCATTAGAAGATTCTCCCTGATCTCTTTTTTCTTTAAGTTCAAAATACGCATCTAAAATTCCTTCACCGATCTTATTATTTACAGGGTGACGATTACTAATAGGAGCTGTGTTCGGCACAATTAAAGCAAACGCAATTTCCGGTTCATCAAATGGTGCATAGCCAACTAATGATAAGTTTTCCGTTTCATACATAACACCATTATCCCATTTTTCATTCTCAGCTGTTCCTGTTTTTCCAGCTGGGTTATAATCCTTATCCTTGAAATAACTGTAGGAAGTACCTCCTGATACTTGGAAAACTTGACGAAATCCCTCCTGAACTCGATCGAGTAGATTTTGGTCCATAACTACACGGTTAAGGACTTCTGTATTTGTAGATTTAAATAGCGAGCCAAGTTCATCCGTGTTACTAGGATTACGTACCTCCTTTAAGAAATGAGGACGAACTCGATAGCCATCGTTGGCAATCGTAGACACATACTGAGCTAATTGTAACGTTGTAAATGTATCGTACTGTCCAATAGCAAAGTCCATTAGAAGACCTGGATTGAAAGCTTCGTCCCCTTTATATCCTGTTTCTTCATATGGAAAGTCAATACCCGTTTGTACACCCAAACCAAATTGCATAAAATAATTTCTCATCTTTTGCCAAGCATCTGTGTTGAAGGATGCTGTCTGTCCATTAGGGAATGGGTATCTATTTTCCCCACCCATCTTTAATGCGACATAAAACATATAAACGTTGGATGAACGTCGTAATGCTCCAATATCATTAAGTGATCCAAGTCCTGAAGTCCAAGAACCTTTAGATTCCCCACTTGCAATAGTAATCGGACTATCATAAAAAGATGTACCTGGTGAAATCACTCCAGATTCAAAACCTGCTAAAACAGTTGCGCCTTTAATTGCTGAACCAGGACGATGCGCATCGTATAACGCTTTAAAAGCAACATTTTCGAACTCATTTTCTTTGGAATCATAGTGTTGGCCAGAAACGGCTAGCAGTTCACCAGTCTTAGGATCCATTACAACAGCAATTGCATCCTCCATATATTTGTTTGCGGATGGATTTACATCATAAGCTGTTTTTAGTTCTTTCCGAATAATTTCATCCACTTTTTCTTGAAATTCCATATCAATGGTTAGAACCAAGTCTTTCCCGCGTTCCCCCTGTACAACTACTTCTGAATCAATAACATTTCCATTTTTCGTCGTATATTGTATTTGTTCTTTTCTTCCTCGTAATAAATCTTCATATTGCTCTTCTAATCCACTTCTACCAACACGATCATTTCGACTATAACCTCTGGTTAAATAATGATCTTCTTTTTCAGCTAAGATTCCTTGATCTTGGGAAGTTATTGATCCCAGTAAGCTTCGGAATGTATCCTCATACGGATATTCACGATCCCAATCAGTCGTCGCATTTATACCCTCTAATTCATGCAAATGTTCTGCTACTTGTGCATATTCCTCAGGGGTAACATTTTCATTTTTTACAATTTGTGGTGATAAGGAATAAGCTTTATCTAATTCCTTCTTAATTAAGATAACCTCATATTGCTCATCTGTAAAATTGCTAATTTCTTCATCAGTAATGCGGTCCAATATTTCATTATATTGCTCTGCATTACTCATTTCTGACGCTTCTTCCAATGATAAACGTTCATCTGCTTCTTCTTGATTTTTTAAATACCAGTATTCTTTTTTATTTCGTTCTGTTATTGATTTGATCTGACTATTTCTTTCTGCTTTACATTCTTCTAATTGATCTGCATCATCAATTCCTTCACAATTTGCAAGCATAGTTATATATTTAGATAGCTTCTCTGCTACATCTAACTTTTTAATTGCTTGAACACCTTTAGGAGGCGTATACGTGATTGCATATAAAGGTTTGTTATCAACAACTACATTTCCATTTCTATCATAAATTTTTCCCCGCGGAACTGGAATTTTCGTCGTATCTTGAATCGTTTTATCGATCTCTTCTTGGAAGCTCTCTCCATTTAATATTTGAACAACACCTAATTGAAGGATAAGAACTGAGAATAGTAAGAACACAATAAAAAATAATATATTTAAACGAAAAGGCAACTGTGCCTTCTTCTTTTTATTCTTTTTCATCTTTCTCCCCCATTAAAACTTTTTTATAAGACTACCCTATATTATATCACCATTTTTACTATAAACGAATAGTATTAACGATTTTTTTCGTCTGATATTTGATCTTTAATAAGTACTTCTTTTTGTGGATTGGTTAAATATATATTTCTTATTGAAATATATATAAATAAATGAAGAGCACCAAAAATAATTAACAGAATTGGTATAATTTTTTCAGCTTCAAATAACGAAACCGCACATAGAAAAACAGTGATAGAAACCACTCGTCCGATATTTAAGAAAAATTCCCGGACCACAATATATTCAATTCGTAATTCTTTTGCCTTACGTGCTTTACCAATAACATCATATGTCAATGACATATATGGAACGTTAATGATTGGGTATGCAATTCCTATCAAAATTCCATATATAATAAGTGTTACATAACTGGCATGTATTAAAATGATAAAAAGTGAAAGATATAGAAGCAGACTGCCAAAAAGGATGGATTGCTTACGTTTCGATTGTTTTACAAATTTTGTTGTTAAAAAATAAAAAATAAATGAACATCCCGAGAAGAATAAGTTAAACATACCAAGCGACAGTTCACTCTTGGTTACAATATAAATCCATATCGAAATAACAAACATGAAAATCCCTTCACGCAACCCTTGGAAAACATGGGCATTAAGTATTCTAGCCCAATTTTTATTATGTTTTCTTTCTTGTACGATTCTCTTAAAATAAAAGCTACCTTCTGCTGATCGCCGTTTTAGAAATAAACTACTGACAACAGCACAAATAAATAAAATAAATGACACAGTAAAAATAACTGTATAACCTACATTTTCAGACATTCTCGAAATAATTATTCCCGCTGATATAGGAGCAATCATTCCCCCAAAAGATTGTAAAACACCCAAAAATCCATTAAAAAAGTCTCTCGTTTCAGGTTCAGTAATTTCAAATGTCAATACATTAAACGCTAACCAATAAAAACCATAGCCAATACCCAATAAACTCCCTAGCAAAAAATTATATGTAGCAGCTTTTTCACCAATAAAGAGCACACATAAAAAAAATAGGGATAAAAATATTACACCTAATCTTAATACAATTATACGATCTACTTTTTTGGCAATTTTACCTGCAAGTATAAATGTTATTGGTTGAAATAGGAAGATAGCTAAATTATAAACTGCAATTGTAATATAATCCCCAGCCTGCTTCCATAAATATATATTTACAAATGTATTTGATAAGAAAATCCCTAAGGAGTATAGTCCACCAATTAATAATAATAGAATAAGATCACGATTTACTTCCGTTTTACCAAATAAATGTTGAAAATTTTTCTGCATATCGAATTGCTCCTTTTACTTTCCATTTATAGTTTAAGCAATTCACAATTGGATATGCACAAGCTTTTTCAAGCACAAAAAAACACGAGGAATTCCCTCGTGTTTTTCCTTATACTTTATTTTGCTTCGCTATAGTTTTTAGCAACTTCATCCCAATTAACAACGTTCCAGAATGCTTTTGCATAATCTGGGCGTTTGTTTTGGTATTTTAAGTAATATGCATGCTCCCAAACATCAAGACCTAATAATGGCGTTTTTCCTTCCATTAAAGGAGAATCCTGATTAGGAGTACTTGTAACTTCTAATTCTCCATTGTTAAGTACTAACCAAGCCCAGCCGGAGCCGAAACGAGTTGCAGCAGCATTTTCAAATTCTTCTTTGAATTTATCAAGGCTACCAAATTTTGCATTCAATTTCTCTGCAAGTTCTCCAGATGGCTCTCCGCCTCCGTTTGGAGATAGTACTTTCCAGAAAAGACTATGGTTAGCATGTCCGCCACCATTATTACGAACTGCAGTACGAATGTTTTCAGGTACTGCATCTAGATTACTTACAAGATCTTCAATAGACTTTCCTTGAAGGTCAGCATTGCCTTCAAGCGCACCATTCAACTTCGTTACATACGTGTTATGATGCTTTGTATGGTGGATGTTCATTGTTTCTTTGTCAATTGTTGGCTCTAATGCATCATATGCATAAGGTAATTCAGGTAGTTCAAATTTAGCCATAATAAAACTCCTCCTTTTAATTAAATGAAAGGAATGAATATTCATCCTTTAATTGCAAGATTATCAAAGGTTTCCATTTGTTGCAAATCATATGCATACTTTCCACGATGTAAACGAGAAAAAGATATGTATATAAAAACAAAAGCACTAACGCCAGGTTAGCGATGTAGAGACTTAGTCAGCACAACGTTGATGGTTCGATGTCACTACGGAAAATAGTGATTTAAATGGAAGATACCCCAAAGGAGATTAGATAAACTTGATTTATCGCCAATTTCCTAGACAATTTAAAAAAACAAGCATGTATGCTTGTTGATTCTTAAAGTTAATGGTGGCTCGGGACGGAATCGAACCGCCGACACAAGGATTTTCAGTCCTTTGCTCTACCGACTGAGCTACCGAGCCATAGTTTAATTTAATATTATAGGTAGTAATACTAAGCTTATCTTACTCACTGTGTCCCTACATCTAAAAGCTTATTCTGAGATGTTTGGTGCTTCGGGACAGACCTGCACATAGGTGTGTTTCATTGATGTTAGCGGTCAGCTACCGAGCCATAGTTTAATTAATATTATAGGTAGTAATATTAAGCTTATCTTACTCACTGTGTCCCTACATCTAAAAGCCTATTCTGAGATGTTTGGTGCTTCGGGACAGACCTGCACATAGGTGTTGTTTCATTGATGTTAGCGGTCAGCTACCGAGCCATAGTATAAATTATATTAAAGGTAGTGATTCTAAGCTTATCTTATTCACTGTGTCCCTACATCTACAAGTTGTTTCAGTTTTTAAATGGTGCTACTAACGCCCTAATATGTATGGAGGAGGTAGAGGGATTCGAACCCCCGCGGGCTTTGACACCCCTGTCGGTTTTCAAGACCGATCCCTTCAGCCAGACTTGGGTATACCTCCGAGTTATTAATGGTGGACCCTGCAGGACTCGAACCTGCGACCGATCGGTTATGAGCCGATAGCTCTAACCAACTGAGCTAAGGGTCCGTTATATTAAATTTATGGGGCGACCGGTGGGGATCGAACCCACGAGTGCCGGAGCCACAATCCGGTGCGTTAACCACTTCGCCACGACCGCCATAGATGTAATTAATATATAAGTTGGTAGCGGCGGAGGGGATCGAACCCACGACCTCACGGGTATGAACCGTACGCTCTCGCCAGCTGAGCTACGCCGCCACTTGGCTCCACAGGTAGGATTCGAACCTACGACCGATCGGTTAACAGCCGATAGCTCTACCACTGAGCTACTGTGGAATAATCTAAAATTGTTCCCTGATCTTGCTTTTGAAAGCTTAATCAAAGATGTTGGACCCCTACATCTTCTAGTTAATTCATAGAAGCATTGTGCTTCTAGTCAAGTAAGCTTGTTTTATTAGCAACGAAATATAATTTATCATGTTATAAAGAATATGTCAATAATTTTTAATTACTTTTTCATTTGCGTTACTTGGATATGTATGTTTAAAACGACAAGATTTACTATACCATCTCCACTTAAAGATTTCAATATAAACTTTTACAAAATTTCAAAGATGTTATTTTCAAAAAATAAAAGCAAAAATCGTACAGTAAAATTGATATACTGTACGATTTGCTATCCAAATAATAATTTGTGCACCTTTTAAAGATACTTATCAAAATAATTTCATCACTTTAAAAATTATTTTTCACCTAAAACCGCTTCAGCAATATTTACTGCATGATCTCCAATACGTTCTAAATTACTAATGATATCAACAAAGACGATACCCGCAGAACCACTACATAACCCTTCGTTCATACGAATGATATGTTTTTTACGGAATACTCGCTCCATTTTATCGATTTGATCTTCTTTTTGAACGACAGCTAGAGCCTCTTCTCTATTCGTGTTATCTAGAGACTTAATAGCTTGTTTCACCGTTAAAATGGTTAAATCGAACATATTATTTAAATCTTCTATTGCCTGATCGGTCAATTGGACCTTATTTGATATTTTATAATCAATTAATTCAATAATATTCTCAAAGTGGTCACCAATTCGCTCTATATCACGAACTGAATCCATTAAAGCTGTATGTCTTGCGCTTTCCAATTCAGACATTGACTCACCAGATAATTCAATAAGATAATCAGTTATTTTACGATCTAAACTATTTAATGCGCCTTCTATCTGAATAGCCATTTCAGAATGCTTCTGATGATGATTTGTTAAGTAGAGGTTTGTCTCCTCTAATCCCTTATATGCATATTCACCCATCCGAACAACTTCTGCCTTAGCTTGATCAAGCGCTAAAGAGGACGATTGTTGAATAAATATTGGATCTAAGTGTTGCGGTTTATATTCAATGATAACATCCTTACCCGGAACAATCTTAGTAACGGCCCAGGCAAGAGCACCAATAAATGGTAATTGAATCAATGTATTCACTATATTAAAACTACCATGGGCAAACGCTATGGTCATTTCTTTATTTAGAACGAACTGCTCTTGTAGAAATCCAACATAATTTGTAAAAGGTGTTAATAAAATTAATACAATTGTAGTACCAATAACATTAAAAATCACATGAGTTAACGCTGCTCTTCTAGCAGCAACGCTTGCACCAATAGAAGCTAGTATCGCAGTGATTGTTGTTCCTATATTATCACCAAACAATACTGGAAGTGCAGCTTTTAAGTCCATTGCACCATCCGCAAAAAGTGTTTGCAATATTCCAATTGTGGCACTTGAACTTTGAACTATTACTGTAAATACCGTACCTACGACTACTCCTAATATAGGAGTTTGACTCATCTCAAGTGTCAATTCTTGAAACACTTCCAATGAACGCAGTGGTTTCAATCCACCACTCATTAATTCTAATCCGAAAAATAATGCACCAAAACCAAAGACGGTCTGACCGATATTATTGATTTTAGTATTCTTAAAGAAGAATAAAAGGAAACAACCAATTGCTATTATTGGTAGGGCATATTCCCCAATATCTATTCCAATTATAAATGCTGTTACTGTCGTGCCAATATTAGCACCCATTATAACGCCAATTGCTTGTCTAAGTGTCATAAATCCAGCATTAACTAATCCAATGGTCAATACGGTTGTACCAGAACTACTCTGAATAAGTATAGTAACAATAATACCAGCTAAAACACCTAAGAAAGGATTGCTCGTAAAACGATCCAAAATATCGCGTAGTCGATCACCTGCTGATTTCTGTAAACCTTCCCCCATGTACTTAATACCAAGCAGGAAAATTCCCAATCCTCCAATAAACTCAAATAGGAGTGTCTGTAGATCAATATTACTCAATGATTACTCCGTCCCTTCATATACGTTGTTGAAATATATTAAACATGCCTTAATCATTATTGTTGAAGATAGTCGTTTTGTAAAGTATGTAAAGCAAAACTTTACATTAAATTTACAAACAAATTACTTACTCATTTGGCGTACTCCTATTATTTTCTACCCTCCCTATATTATTCGTAGTGAAAAGATAGGCAAAATAAAAACTCTTGCCTAAGTGATGCATTGGTTCGGCAAGAGTTGATAATTTATTCTTCTGCAATTTTTTCTACTAGTATTTTCGTTCCATCCACAACAACTATTCGGACATTACTATTCTTTGGAATCCATTGACCATTGGAAACAGCACTATAATCCTTTGAGTCGACACGTATAGTCCCAACTGGACGTAAATCATTTAGAGTTTTTCCTTCACGGCCCATTAAACCTTCATAATCTTGATTCATGGAACTATATCCCGCTTCTTTTGTTAACCGATCTTTTAAAGCAAGTTTAGTCCACATTTTTCGGCGTTTAAATACTTTTAAAAATAAAAACGATGAACCTACTCCGACCAATACCCCAAGTACAGCGTATAGACCAGCAGTAAACGTTGGTGCAGGTAGTGCAACTGCTGTTAACATACTAGCGACACCAATAGTAGCTAGCGTACCATCATTTAATAGCTTACCATCAATTACAATCAGTAATAATCCAACAAAATATATAATAAGCATAATGATAAGGGAGTTTGTTTCTAAATATACTGAAAAATAAACCGTAATAAATCCAATACCTAGTAAAGCAAAGAATCCACGCATATTTACAAGTATTTCACCAATCAAAAATAGAGTAGCAAATCCAGTTATTACCATACCTATCCAATCATAATTAAAAATTTCCATCTACATCCCCCTCCTTTACCTTTCATTCATAATACGTATGTAAGATTGTTAAAGTTTCACTAAAAGGAGCCACTTTAATGAAAAAAACTTTGCTTTATTTATTCATTATACTATTCTTAGTAAGTATTTATAAAGACATGACAATTGGAACACAAATAAGTGAAGATAAAAACGAATATTCTACTACAGTTGATTCTGAGCAAGCACGTCACTTTCAAGCAATAAAAATAAAAGTACAACCAGGTGAAACTGTGTTATCTATCGCGGAACAATTGAATGAATTTGAAAATACACCCTTAGTAATTGATGATATACTAACTGATTTTAAAACACTGAATCCAAATGTTAATCCATATGATATTAAGTCTCACTCATATTACTTCTTTCCATTATATAAAGAATAAATAACCAAAACAAAAGAGGCTGATCGAAATCAGCCTCCATAGTTATAGAAATGGTCCTATAAAAAGCGCAAATACGATGGAAATTGCCCCTGCGATAATGGCAATATTACCTAAAGTATCAGCATTTCTAGCTCTGGCCATGAACCCAACAATAATACCTGCTGCGCCCATAATAACTGGTAACCAAAAGAATGATACAATTGACAAAGCAATAGCTACCCAACCAAAGGCTGTGTTAGCCTCTGCACCTTCATCATCGTCTATTTGAACGCGTTGTTCACGATAATCGTCTGCAGTTAGCTCAGCAGCAGTTTCTTCGTCTCTATTGCTATACGTCTCGACTCTTTCCGGCTTATCGAAATTTCCTGGAGCTACAGGACCACTTTCGATCGGGTCACCATGATTTGGAGCATCTTCAATATTATCTCTACGGTTAAACTCATCCATAATCAAGACCTCCTTTATTAAGTTGAGGTGCATCTATAGTTTATGGTTACTTTCACATAATATAATGTTACTTTTTGGGAAAATAAACAATACCTTCTATATTTTATAATTTTGCCTTCACATAATGAATAGAAGTACAAGTTGAAAAATCCTAGTTCTTGCATATAGTGTAACAACAATCATAAAAAAGGAGTTACATTATGTCTACATTTATTAAAGGACTTGTAATAAGTAAAATGAAACAATTAACACCCGAGGAAATTCATGCTTATGGAAAAGATTATGGATTTACTGTAACGAATAAGGAAGCAAGAGATATTTGGAATTACTTACAAAATAATAAGATTGATCCATTTAATAAACAGGATCGTAATAAAATGCTAAAGGAATTAGCAAGAATCACAAATGTTGAAACGGCAAAAAAAGCAAACAAACTATTTCAAGAAATTGTTAAATACTATGGTTTAGAGTCATTATTCGAACAATGACTAAAAAGGAATCTTGTCAAAATTGACAAGATTCCTTTTTTTATTATTGATTAACAATTATATCTTTCAAATCAGAAATAAAGTTTCCATCTTTAATCATTTCTATTTCATATTTATATGGTGCTTTTTTATTCTTTTTATCTTCGCCTACATAAGGTGTTTCCAATATTTTCGGTATTTCTTTTAATTGTGGATGATGAATAATTTTATGCAGTGCTTCATATCCAATATGTCCAAAACCAATATTTTCGTGACGATCTTTATGTGCGCCACGTTCGTTTTTACTATCATTAATATGAACAACTTTTATACGATCAATACCGATAATTTTATCAAATTGATTTAATACACCATCAAAATCATTTACGATATCGTACCCAGCATCATGGATATGACAAGTATCCATACATATTGACAGTTTCTCATTATGGGTTACACCGTCAATAATCATTGCCAATTCTTCAAAGGTGCGTCCTATTTCTGAACCTTTTCCTGCCATTGTTTCTAAGGCTATTTGGACATCCTTATCCTTTTCTAAAACTTCATTTAAGCCTTCAATTATTCTTGGAATCCCTTTTTCTGCCCCTGCACCTACATGTGCTCCAGGATGGAGAACGATTTGTTTTGCACCGATTGCTGCTGTACGCTCAATCTCACTTCGTAAAAAGTTAACACCTAATTCAAACGTTTCTGGTTTTGTAGTATTTCCAATATTTATAATATATGGTGCATGAACAACGATATCTGAAATACCATTAGTGTTCATATGCTCTAATCCTTGGTCAATATTTAATTCCTCAATTGCTTTTCTTCTTGTATTTTGGGGTGCCCCAGTATATATCATAAACGTATTTGCACCATAAGATACAGCTTCCTCACTTGACCCCAAAAGCATCTTCTTCCCACTCATTGATACATGTGAACCTATTTTAACCACTTGGTACACCTCTCCCTTTTATCCTTATTTTTTATATTTAGTTTTTTTCGTAATCTGTCTCTTTATTGACTCTTGTTGCTTCTTCATTTTTTTCTTGTATCCAGGTTTAACTTTTTTAGGTTTACGTACTTGCTTCCAAGCTTCTTTTTCAACTTCCGTCGTGACATTCGTTCTTAAATTTCTTTCATTCCATGGTTTTGCTTCTTGCCATTGTCCATTTTTAATATCTGAAAAAGTAAATTGCAATCCTTTTTGTTCTAATTTTTGAATGAGCTGCAAATCATCCTCATGGTATAAACTAATTGCTGTCCCTTCCATTCCAGCTCTTGCTGTTCTACCTACACGATGAATATAAAAATCTTCCTCTTTAGGAATTTGTGCGTTTATGACGTGACTAACACCTTTAATATCTATTCCTCTTGCTGCTAAATCGGTAGCAACAATATATTGATAACGTAAATTTTGGATATCTTTAAGAACGCGTTTTCGTTCTCTTGGAGTTAATCCACCGTGTATTAAACCAACTTCTAGCCCCTTTTGTAGCAATTCATCTGCTAACACATTTGCTTTTTCTTTACCGTTAGTAAATATGATCGCTAAATACGGTTGAATTGCCTTAGAAAGCTCGAGTATAATATCTGCTTCTTTTCGATGTCTTACCGCTATTAGTCGATGTTCCATAGTTTCAGGTGATAATCGATCATCAATCTTAACATGTAATGGATTTTCTAAATATTTTTTGAAAAAATGTTCTAATCGTTGTGGGATGGTAGCAGAATAAACTAAGAGTTGTATTTCTTGATTACAACGCACAAGCAGTTGATCTACTTCTTGTATAAAGCCAAGATCAAGCATTAAATCTGCTTCATCAACGACAAAGGATTTGGCAGTAATAAGGGAAAGTGCTTCACTTTTGACTAGATCTAATATTCTACCTGGAGTACCAACTACAATTTGTGGTGGTTCTTTCAATTTATCTATCATCTTTTGTTTATCGGTTCCACCTACTAATAACTTGGCTTTCCATGTTTGTTCCATTTCAGCATACGTAATTACTTTCTTTACTTCATCAAATATTTGCGTGGCTAACTCTCTAGTAGGAGCAGTTATGACAAACTGTACTCCCCTTTTCGAAGCATCTATTTGATTAAATAAAGGTAATAAATAGGCATGGGTTTTTCCAGAACCTGTATGGGATTGACCTATTACACTTTTCCCTTTTAATATAGCAGGAATTACTTTTTGCTGTATTTCGGTCGGTTGTTTAAAACCTAATTTTTCGATTACATCCAGCAAAATAGGCTGAAACGCAAATTCATTGAATTTATTATTCATAAGCTGACTCCTTTTGATGATGCTATCATCTTAATACAATTTTCATTTCTATTGTTTACCTATTATCTGCTATTAAACAAATTGAAAAGGATCCGAATTTATATGTGATGTTATTATGTCGATACCTGTGTTTGTTAGGCTTTTATCTAAATAATTTTTTGTTCCGTTTTTCATTACCTTCTCTATGTAATGACCGGCATCAATAACGACTAATCCTAATTGCCAAGCTTCTTGTGCTACATGAAAAGTCATATCACCTGTAATAAAAATATCTGCACCTTTTCTTTTCGCAGCATGGATATACTTTTCTCCACTTCCTCCTAAAACGGCTACTTTCTTTACGTTTTTTGATAAATCTCCAGTTACTCGAAGACTCTTTAGACCTAAAGTAAGCTTTAGTTGATTACAAAATGCCTCTACATTCATCGCGTGTTCCAATTCACCTATACGACCAATTCCATACTGCTCTCCTTCATTTTCCAATGGAAAAATATCATATGCAGGCTCCTCATACGGATGGCTATTAGTCATTGCTTGTACAACTTTTTTCAAATTACTTTCCTGAACAATTGTTTCAATTTTCACTTCATCAACTTTTTCGATTTCATTCGTAGTTCCAATAAAAGGCTGTGAACCATCTAATGGTTTAAATGATCCTTTACCTTCTGTTTGAAAGGTGCAATGACTATAATTCCCGATGTGCCCCGCTCCATTTTCACCCAATGCGTCAAGCACTTTCGATTTATGGGAGTGTGGAACATAGATGGCGATCTTGTATAACGGCTCCCGATATGTCGGAACTAATACTTTCCTTGATCCTAGGTTTAATTGATCAGACAACATATCATTTACGCCTCCAACAGCAACATCTAAATTAGTGTGTGAGGCATAAACAGTTATATCGTTTTCAAGTAGCTTCTTTATTGTTCTACCTATGGAACTATCTGTATTCAATTGACGTATAGGTTTAAAAAGCATTGGATGATGTGCAATAATTAGGTTTACTTGTTGATCTATAGCTTCATCTACCACTGATTCCATCACGTCTAAAGTGACCATTATTTTCTTAACTGGTTGATTATGTGAACCTATTTGCAATCCTACATTATCCCAATCATATGCATGAGAACGTGGTGCCCACTGTTCCATTATCTTAAATACGTCTGAGTTAGTTAACTTTTGTCTCATCTGTTAAAACCTCCTCAATCATATTCAATTCTGACTCAAACTGTTTTATTTTATCCGTTGGTTTAACCTTTGCTTGTTGCAATTGCTCTATGACTCGCAAACGCTTTTCAAGTTCGAGTTTCCATTTATCATAGAATACACTAGGTCTATTCTTTAATAAAAATGGTCCAAATAGTATTTCTTGATCTGTTAATGACATCTGATTTTCACTTTTGTCTGCCACAATTATTTCATAGGTGTGTCCATTTTCTTCTGTAATACCCTCATGTGTAATAACATACCCATTATTAATTAACCAGGAACGAACATTCTTTTCATCTACATTTGGTTGGGCTATTATACGCTTAACTTCTTGAAGTTTATCTTTCCCTTGTTCTAATATACTTTTTATTAACGCTCCACCCATTCCGGCAATTACTACTTGATCCACTTCTGCTGGACGAACCACATTTAGCCCATCACCTAAACGCACATCAATTGAACCATTCATTTGGTAGTAAGTAACTGTATCCTTCGCACTTTGATATGGGCCTTCATTAACTTCTCCTGCAATTGCACGCGCAGTTACATCATTTGCACATACATAGCATGGGAGATAAGCGTGATCAGAACCTATATCAGCAAAATTTGCTCCTTGTGGCAAATAGGATGCTACAATTTGTAATCTTTTAGACAGCTTAATTGAATGATCCATACATACCTCCGACACATAAACTAAAAGAAAAGCTTTCTGTTTTGGCAGAAAGCTTACTTTTTAATACAACTTAATATTTATTGATGATCGCTTAACCATTCTACGAGGGAAGAAACTTCTCCTTCAGAAAGTTGACCTTGAGGTGGCATTTCTCCTTGTCCATTCTGAATGATCTGAGAAATTTCTTCAGGTGAAAGATTGGAACCCACTTGTGTTAAATCTGGTCCAAAGCTTCCTGAAAGATCGGCACCATGACATGACGAACAATTATTCTCATAAATCACATCAGGATCGGCAACAGTTTCGCCGGCTTCTCCACCATGATCTCCGTCTTCACCCGCTATGTTATTGCGTTGATCTACCCCAATAAAAGATAAAACGATTACTGTAAGTATTCCTACTATAGCTATAATTGCAAATGGAATCACTGGGTTTTTTCTCATTGTATTTCCTCCTTATGTATCCCCAATATATATAATATTGTACAAAGCTATATTTATTTTACTCGAAAACCAACATAGTTTAAAGAAAAAAGATGTGAAAAATTATAGACAATTTATTTCAAATCAAAATATAACTGAAATATCATTGAATATCATTGAACCACTTGCATTTTATGTTTCAATTAGAAAACGAATCAAAATACCTAGTTGCAAAAACGTTTATAATTGTATAAAATAAATACAAGAAATGAAAACGGTATCAATGATGTAAGAAGAAATACTTGTTTTTGTATTCATTCAAGTATTTCTTCTACAGTATGTGATTCTTTTGAAAGAGAGGGTTGTCACATAATCGTTTATTGTTCCATATAGAATACATGACAATGATCAAACTTCATTTAATCCATAAAGTCTTTCAGACGTTTACTACGACTAGGATGTCTAAGTTTGCGCAATGCTTTCGCTTCGATTTGGCGGATTCTTTCTCGAGTTACACCAAATACTTTCCCTACTTCTTCTAATGTCCTAGTACGTCCATCATCTAGCCCAAATCGTAATCGCAACACATTCTCTTCGCGATCCGTTAATGTATCTAGTACATCTTCTAATTGCTCTTTTAATAATTCATAAGCAGCATGGTCTGATGGAGAAACTGCTTCATGATCTTCTATAAAATCTCCCAAATGAGAATCATCTTCTTCTCCAATTGGAGTTTCTAATGAAACAGGTTCTTGTGCGATCTTTAATATATCGCGAACCTTCTCTGGAGATAGCTCCATTTCTTCTCCAATTTCTTCTGGAGTTGGCTCTCGACCAAGATCTTGTAAAAGTTGTCTCTGAACACGTATTAATTTATTGATTGTTTCTACCATATGGACTGGTATTCGAATTGTACGAGCTTGATCAGCAATCGCCCTAGTAATTGCCTGGCGAATCCACCACGTTGCATACGTACTAAATTTAAATCCTTTGCGGTAATCGAATTTTTCAACTGCCTTAATCAGCCCCATATTACCCTCTTGGATTAAATCTAAGAATAGCATACCACGACCAACATATCGCTTAGCAATACTTACTACAAGGCGTAAATTAGCTTCCGCCAAACGTCTTTTAGCTTCTTCTTCACCTTGCTCAATACGAGTAGCTAATTCTATTTCTTCTTCTGCAGATAACAAATCCACTCTGCCTATTTCTTTTAAGTACATTCTCACAGGGTCATTTATTTTAATTCCAAGTGGTACACTTAAATCATTTAAATCAAATTCTTCTTCTTTAGCAATTTCTTTCATGTTCGGATCCTCTTCAGAATCTCCGATAATCTCTACACCTTGATCTCCTAAAAACTCATAAAATTCATCCATTTGATCAGGTTCAATTACAAAATTGGATAGACGATCAGCGATCTCTTCATATGCTAAAACACCGCGTTTTTTACCCATTTCCAATAACTGATCTTTGGCTTGTTCAAGTGTTAACTCTGGCTCGTTTTCTTTTGTTTGTGAAGGTTTATTGTCAGCCATGAGTCCCCCTCCTTCTTAGACTACTTAAATCTTTTTTTTAATGCTTTACTTGTTTCTTTATTTCAATGATCTTCATTGCGATCTGAGCTGCTTTAACTGGATCTTTTTGTTGTTCAGCTAATCTTTGTTCTTGTTTTAGTTGTTTGATACTAGTCATGTCATTCGACTCGGAGCGAATGATCCTAATATAATCATTTATCTCTGTATCGCTTATCTCTTCATAAACTGAAAGCATTGCGATCTCAATAACTAACTGTTTTAATTTGTCATCTGTTAGTTTTTCAACGAACATACTCACATCGACCGGATGGCCTTCCTCATAATATGCATATAAATGCGTTGCTATTATCTTATGTTCATCTATGTTAAAGGAAGCCCCTAATTCCTCCTGCACCTTATCAGTAATTGCACGATCTTGCAACATATATGCAATTAACTTTCTTTCAGCATTATGGAAAGCTGGCAATAATTTTCTTTTTTGATACTGTTTTGGTCCATTATTAGTATATCTGTCTTTTTCTCTCTTATCCTTAGGAGGACTTGATTTTTGACGATGAGTCTGAATTTGATCTATTAATGTATCCATCATCAAATCATATTCATTACTTAACTCTTTTACATAATGTTCCCTTTCAATAGGACTTTCGATTTTTGCAAGTTCCTTCAATACAATTTCTATATATTGAATGCGATCTCCTTCAAGACTTAAATTATAATCTTTCTTTAGGTAGTTCATGTAAAAACTCATGAACGTATCGCTTGCTTCAACTACTTCTGTCCTAAATGCATCAGCGCCAGACGATTGGATAAAATTATCTGGATCCATCCCATCTTTCATTCTTGCAACTTTGACTTGACATCCAACGCTTTGAAGCAAAATCGCTGCTTTGTAAGTAGCTTCAATACCAGCATAATCAGCATCGTAGCAAATTATAACTTTGTCAACATATCGTCGTAATAATTTCGCTTGCATTTCTGTCAATGCTGTACCCATCGTTGCTACTACATTTTTAATATCAGCTTGGTATGCAGAAATAACATCCATTTGCCCTTCAAATAATATTACTTCATTCTTCTTACGAATATGTTTTTTTGCTAAGTCAAAATTAAAAAGAATTTTCCCCTTATGAAATAGATCACTCTCGGAGCTGTTTAAATACTTAGGTCCTTGGTCTGTTATTGTTCGTCCACCAAATGCTACTGTTTTTCCTAGATGATTTCGGATTGGATAAATTACTCTTCCCCTGAAACGATCTGTAACAGTATCATCATTTTGTAGGGTAAGAATTCCTACTTTCACAAGTAGTTGTTTATGAAAACCCTTTTTTTCTAAAAATGTTGCAGTAAAATCCTTTATGTTCGGTGCAAATCCAAGCTGGAATTCATCGATGGTTTCATCGGTAATACCTCTTTCTTTAAAATATCGATAACCATCTTTTCCATCTTTCGTATACCTTAACAAATGATGATATAATTTTGTTAACCATTCATAGGCAGAAATGATATTCTGATTTTCTTCGGATAGGGAGTTTTCTCTTCCATTCGCAGTTTCAGGTAATTTTATGCCGCTTCGATCGGCCAGATGTTTAACTGCCTCAAAAAAAGAATAACTCTCCATTTCCATAATAAATGTCATTACGTTTCCGCCTTTTTTACAGCCAAAGCAATGGAAAATTTGCTTTTCCTGTGTTACGGAGAATGATGGAGTTTTTTCACCATGAAATGGGCAAAGTCCAAAATAGTTTCTTCCTTGTTTCTTTAGTTGCACATATTCACCAATGACATCTACGATATCATTCGACTTCCGAATGTCTTCAATAACTTCTTCAGGTATTTGATTAGACATATATCCCACCATACTTTTTCAAACGTATTCCAAAAGATAAAAAGACCTTTTGAATCACCCCGTATAATATAATTCTCTACTCATAAATAAAACCCTTCATTTTTCGACATTTTTTTCATAAGGTCGAAAAAAAGTTCCTTCTATTTATTGTTAGTCTCTTAGAAGGATTAATTTGGTTTATTCTGTGTTGTTAAGAAGCGATTTAATAACATGATCGTTGCATAAAGAAAAAACCTTTGGTCTATTCTAATACTATAATTCTACATAAGGACCGAAGAATCCTTCTTAATTTCGAATGTTTTATTTTTCAGAAAATCTCTTCCTACAAAGCTCATTAAATGTATATGTATACTATTTTTACACAAATATTAATTATAATACATTTCTAAGTAAATTACTACAATAAATGTGATTTTTTGATTAAAAAAGTAAAACATTCTACGTTAAAAGGTAGAATGTTACTTTTTAGCTTGATTTAATTTGAGTTTTTTTGTGTTATTCGAAGGATACTATTAGCCGTTTCTTCTACTGCCTTACTGGAGACGTCAACGACAGAGCAACCAATTCGCTCGACTATTTTATCAAAGAATTCCAATTCTTGGTGGATTCTTTCGATGTTAGCGTAAGTAGCTTGATCACCTAAACCTAAAGCCTTTAATCTTTCTTTTCTAATATCATTTAATTTTTGAGGACTAATTCTTAAACCGATACACTTTTCAGGTTCAACCTCGAATAACTCTTCAGGAGGATCTACTTCTGGTACGATTGGAACATTAGCTACCTTTAAGCGCTTCAAAGCTAAGTATTGGGATAATGGTGTTTTGGATGTTCTTGATACTCCAATTAATACAATATCCGCCCTTGAAATACCCCTAGGATCTCTGCCATCATCATACTTTACCGCAAATTCAATTGCTTCTACTTTTTTGAAATAGTCTTCATCTAGTTTATGGACAAGACCTGGCTCAAGTCTGGGTGTTTTTTGAAAAACTCTTTCCATTGCGGAAAGCATTGGACCCATGATATCAATTGCTTCGACGTTCATCTCGACAGCTAGATCATTTAAATATTTCCTAAGCTCAGGATCTACCAGTGTAAATCCAATAATGCCCTTTTCTTCTTTTGCTAATTGTAATGATTCATATATAGTTTTTTTATCCTCAACATAAGGAATTCGTATTATTTTATACTCGCCACTATTAAATTGACTTAGACCTGCTTTAATAACTAATTCAGCTGTTTCACCTACTGAATCCGATAGAACATATACTAACGTCTTATAACTCATCACTTTCAAACTCCCCTCTATATGTAAGTCCAATATAAACTGAAGCTGATCAGAAGTTACACTTGATCATTGGCTATCAATTCAACAAAAGCTTTGGTAATGGTTGTTTTAGTTATTCGTCCCGTAACTTCTAAGCCTTTATCTGTATCTTTAATGACAGGGATGCCATCTATTTGTTTATTTATTAACAGATTAGCAATGTCTATTAATAAGTCATCTTTACGACAAACTGTAATGTTTGGCATTCTTGTCATAATTATATGAACTGGGACGACATTTAAATCTTGTGTTCCAATACTAGCTCGTAATAAATCTTTCCGGGAGAGTATGCCTGTTAGACAAGATTTGTCGTCAACAACAAATAATGTACCGACATCTTCTAAGAACATGGTTGAGATGGCATCATAAACAGATACCCCTTCATGTACTACAATCGGTATTGACTGATAATCTTGTACTTTATAGCTTTTGATTTTTTCGGTTAATAACTCAGAACCAGTTTTACCTGTGTAAAAGTAACCAACACGTGGTCGTGCATCTAAAAATCCAGCCATCGTTAAAATTGCCAAGTCCGGGCGAAGAGTCGCTCTAGTTAAACTTAATTTCTCTGCAATGTTTTCCCCAGTAATAGGACCATTCTCTTTTACAATATCGATAATTTTTTCTTGCCTTTTAGATAACTCCACTATTTCACCACCTAGTCAATATGACATACTACTTATGAATAATTATATCTCATACATAGTGGAAAAGAAATGATGATTACTATCATTTCCAAACATGATTGCTTGCTTCATCTGTGAAGCAAGCAAAACATGTATTAGTAATTGCTAAAATTGTTGTTTCCATTCAATCGTAGAAAGATCAGCAAATTTAGTAATTAATTCTGCTAATCTCATTACCAGCGCTAGTCGATTATTTCGAATCGACTCATCCTTGGCCATAACCATATTATGTTCAAAAAAATCATGAATTGGTTCAGCCAGCATACTAAGGCTTTCTAAGGCTTGTTCTGCTTTTCTTTCAGAATCCATTCTGTTAAAGTCATTATTCACTTGTTGATATACTTCAAATAACTTGGATTCAGAAGGTGTTTCAAATACCGATGGATCTATTTCATTAACATCTGCTTTTTTAGATAAATTCAATATACGTACTAATGCTTCTTGTACTGGCTTGAATGTAGAATCATTACGCTTTTTAGATAATAATTTTGCTTTTGTAATGGAATATGGTAAGATACCAACATTCTTTTGGAGTACTGCCTCTGTAATATCTGCCTCAATATTTAATTCTTTTAATAAATAGGTGGCCCGTTGTTTCATGAATTCCATAACTTCTTCATATAAATCATTGTTAGTTAATTGCTCCATGTTTGCTTTTTTGTAGAGGTTTACTGGAATTTCCATTAACTTATTTACGGAAATATTCCAGTCCATTGCTTGCAAAATACGTAAAATACCAATTGCTTGCCTTCGAAGGCCATATGGATCCTGTGAACCTGTTGGTTTTAGTCCTACAAAAATACATCCAACAATCGTATCAAGCTTATCTGCGATACTAACTATCGAACCTTCTATAGATTGTGGTAAAGCACCCGTTGCACTATTTGGTAAGTATTGTTCTTTTATCGCTTGAGCGACATGCTTGTTCTCACCAAATTTCACTGCATATTTTTCTCCAATAACACCTTGTAATTCTGTAAATTCATTTACCATGTTCGTCATTAAATCAAACTTACTTATGTGAGCAGCTCTCACAACATTTTCTCTCGTGGATGGTTCTACTTCTAAAAGCTCTGCAATCTTCGTAGCTATGAATGCTACTCGGGTTACTTTTTCACTAATCGTACCTAACTTTTCCTGGAAAACAACATTTTGTAATTTATCCTGAAAACTGTCGATCGACTGTCTTAAATCTTCTTCATAAAAGAATTGTGCATCTGATAGCCTTGCTCGGAGTACTTTTTCATTTCCTTTTATGACAGTCTCAAGTGAATTGGCGTTACCGTTACGTACTCCTATAAAATAAGGTAACAACTCCCCTTGCTGAGATTTCACTGGAAAGTATCTTTGATGTTCCTTCATTGTAGTAATTAATACTTCTGGTGGAAGGTTTAGGTAATCTCTTTCATAGGAACCAACAAATACAGTTGGAAATTCAACTAAGTTACGAACTTCATTTAACAAATCCTTATCTACTGGTATATCAAAACTTTTTTCTTCTATAATATCATTTATTCCTTGTGTAATTAATTCTTCTCGTTTACTTGCTTCCACAATGACATAATTATTTTCTAATTGTTCTTTATAGGATAGCGGATTAGTTAAGACAATTTCTTTTCCTAAAAAGCGATGGCCAAATGTCATATTACTGCTTTTTACATTCGCTACTTCAAAAGGAATTACTTCTTTACCATATAAAGCTACTAACCACCTGATCGGTCTAGCATAACGAAGTGTCTGCTCTCCCCAGCGCATGTTTTTACCAAATGGAATAGCCTCTACAATTTCCTTGAATGCTGGTAGTAATTCCTTGCTAGCTTTTCCCTCAATATGTTTTTTTACAAAAATATAGGATGCACCTTTTATCTCTTTTATATAAATATCGTCTGTTGATTTTCCTTGTCCTTTTGTAAATCCAATAGCTGCTTTCGTCCAGTTACCATCTTCATCTTTTGCAATTTTTATGGATGGACCCTTAGCCTCTTCTTCTATGGTTGTTTGTTCTTCTGCCATATTTTCAATTAATATGGCTAGCCTTCTTGGAGTTGAATATCCTGTAATCGATTCAAAGGAAATTCGCAATTCGTTTAACCAGTTTGTCGTTTTCGTTATTAATTGCTTTTCCGCGTCATCAATAAAACGGGCTGGTAATTCTTCTAAACCAATTTCAAATAGGACATTTTTCGTCATTTAAGCTTCCTCCTTCTTAAGCATCGGAAACCCTAAGCTTTCTCTTTCAGCAACATATGCTTTCGCTATACTTCTGGCTAGGTTTCTAATTCTTGATATATAGCCTGTTCTCTCCGTAACGGAAATCACGCCACGCGCATCAAGTAAATTAAATGTATGGGAACATTTTAAAACATAATCATAGGCTGGAAAAACAAGCCCCTTCTCCATCGTGACTTTCGCTTCCTGTTCATACATAGAAAATAACTCAAATAACATTTTTGTATTAGATTCTTCAAACGTATACTTCGAATGTTCATACTCTGGCTGTAAGAAAATATCCTTAACTGTTACTCCGTTTGTCCATTCTAGATCAAATACGTTTTCTTTATCCTGGATATAGGATGCCAATCGTTCGATTCCATAAGTTAATTCAACCGTTACCGGACTCGCTTCTAATCCACCTATTTGTTGAAAGTAAGTGAATTGCGTAATTTCCATTCCATCTAACCAAACTTCCCACCCTAACCCAGCTGCTCCTAGGGTTGGGTTCTCCCAATTATCTTCCACAAAACGAATGTCATGTTGTAAAGGATCTACTCCTAATGCTTTCAAAGAATCCAAATACAATTCTTGAATGTTATCAGGGGATGGTTTCATTATTACTTGAAATTGATGATGTTGATATAAACGGTTCGGATTTTTACCATACCTACCATCGTTAGGCCTTCTAGAAGGTTCCACATAAGCAACATTCCACGGCTCTGGACCTAAGCTGCGTAAAAGTGTCATCGGTGACATCGTACCCGCCCCCTTCTCAACGTCATACGCTTGCATTAATATACAATTTTGGTTTGACCAATATTTTTGAAGTGTTAATATCATTTCTTGAATTGTCATCTTAACGATCCTCCATAAAATTTTTTTGAAATATGAAAAACCCGTCCCTATGTCATTTCTGACATAGGGACGGGTTTTAATCCGCGGTTCCACCCTATTTGCTCCATTTGTTATAGAGCCACTTTATCATACTTGCTCAAGAGCGCCATTCCTTATAGACTATTTATCCAGCTTCCACCATCCTGGACTCGCTATTAATAGACAAATCATAAGTACTATTCTCCATCAAAGCAAAAGAGTTATATAAAATATGTACAAATAATACTTTATTTTCCTCACAGTTGTCAACTCTGGACGATTTATTTCTTATTTTATGCTCTTTTCGTACAGTTTGTTGCAATTTACATAAACTGCGACATAACCTTTGCGTAGATTTACTTTCACAATCTAACTCAGTCGAGTGCTACAAAACCGCTCCGTAAGAATATTCGCTAGTGGTTATTCTCTAGCTATGGAATGGTGTTAGCTAATGATTTCAACAACTAGTGGAGCTCTTCCCAATGGTACAGAAAGTTATTTCTAGGGAATTCATGTTATGAAGTCTCCATGCACTATTCTAGCGGAAGAAATACACGTAGACTCCGGCGGGAGGAAAGGCATCGGTGAGACCCCGCAGAACGGAGTTCGAGGAGGCTCACCAGCCGCCCGCGGAAAGCGAAGAGTATTTCTGGAGCGAGATTTGGTGCAGTAAATTTAATCATTTCACATTTTTTCATTTTAAGGTACTGTACATTTTACATCAACTATAAATTAAGTTTAATACGTAAGTAGCAATATAGAATACAGTCCTTATTTTAATAGGTCTAGTTGACTCAGAAAACGTTTTGACTTTAAGTAATACCCACCATATCGATCATAATAGGAGTCCAATAGCTTCCTTAACAATAATTTATTTTCTGGCTTCACCGAAATCTTACCAACTTGCTCGAGTCCAATTCTTGAAAACATATGAAGTAACTTAATGAGTGCAATTGACAAAGAAATAGCTTGCTGATCCTTGTATAAACATTTTCTACATAATAAACCACCTTCCACAATCGAAAAAGCTGAAAGGTTTTCTGTTGTACCACAGTGTACACATTTATCAAGAATAGGTGCAAACCCACCTTTAGCAAATAGCTTTAATTCATACATTATAATAGGGATATCCACATCTTCGTTTTCAGCGATCCAACTTACGGTTTGATAAAGTTGGTCATATAAATAACTATCTGGACTTTGATCATCTATAAGCTTCTCGGTTAGTTCCGTTATGTAGGCAAGATAAGCTGTTTTTATAATATCTTCTCTTATCGTACGAAACGATTGGATTATCTCTCCCTGTTGAATCGAGCTTAATCCTGAATTGACATACACTAAAAACTGGCCATAAATGAATGGCTGCGTTACTGCAGCCATCCTACTCTTAGTTTTTTTAGCTCCCTTAGCTAGTGCAGAAAACTTCCCAATCTTCCTACTAAAAATTGTAACTATTTTATGTGTTTCTCCATAGTCCATTGTCTTAATTACAATACCCTCAATTTTTTCTAGCACACACATTCACCTATTTTCTATACGGTATGCTACATCTTTGTATCTATTGGTAACTCACTTGTATCCATTAAGTTTTCACTATCCGTTTTATTAGGATCATTTTCTAACTCTTTCAATAATAAATAGGTTTCAATATTTCCTGTTTGACTAAATAATTTCCATGTAAAGTCGATCACAAGAAAACACCCTTTCTTTTAATACTTGTTCAAGTATATGTTTTAAAGTTAGAACACCAAATGCAGCCCAAAAAACAACACCTATAATTCGCCCTTTACCAAATGTAAGGTCTCTTCAGCAACCTTATATAATTAGGATTACCACTGATAGCAAAACAATTAGTTATAAATTTTTCCATGTCTAATATTCGTCACTTCGGAAACCAAACTCTTGTAGCTGACTTTGCTTATTACGCCAATCTTTTTGAATTTTCACCCATAACTCTAAATATACTTTAGTACCAAGCAAAGCCTCTATATCTTTCCGAGCATCCTTACCAATATTTTTCAGCATACTTCCTTGTTTTCCTATCAAGATTCCTTTTTGCGTTTTTCTCTCGGTGACAATCGTAGCTTGAATAAATACAGCATTGGAATCTCTTTTTTCAATGTTTTCAATTACTACTGCAATGGAATGAGGTATCTCTTCTCTTGTAAGCTGTAAAACTTTTTCACGAATCAATTCACTCATGATAAATCTTTCGGGATGATCTGTAACTTGATCAGCTGGGTAATATTGTGGTCCTTCAGGTAAATGCTGCTTTAATATATCTAATAAATGATTTACATTATTACCTTGTAAAGCTGATATTGGTATAATTTCTTCAAAATTACATTTATCTTTATATTGGTCAATAATCGGAAATAATTCATCTGGATGAATTAAGTCGATTTTATTTATAATTAAAAATACTGGATTCTTAACCTTTTGGAGTAGGTCTAAGATGTATTGATCTCCTTTACCATAACCTTCATCTGCATTAATCATGAATAGGATTGCGTCTACTTCATTTAACGTATTCTCCGCAAGACCTACCATAAAATCTCCTAGACGATGCTTAGGTTTATGAATTCCTGGAGTATCGATAAAAACAAACTGTGAATCACTCTGAGTTAATACTCCTTGAATTTTATTTCTAGTCGTTTGTGGTTTATCACTCATGATTGCTATCTTCTGTCCAATTACCCTATTTAAGAATGTTGATTTTCCTACATTCGGTCTACCAATTATCGTAATAAACCCTGATTTGAAGTTATTTTCCATGATGAGTCCTCCGATTTCATTTTACACTATCTATTGTTTGTTAATTAATATAATACTACAAATAAAAACTACTTTCATGTATTCGACAAAACCTTTGAAAAGTTTATCTATTTTGTTACACAAAGACAAATTCTGATAATAAAAAGGACTCCTACAAGAGCCCTTGGATAAAGTCAATTATTTTTGGAGCAAAGATTATTGTCCCTATAATTGCAGCAAAAAAAGCCGCTATCAATACGGAACTTGCTGCAATATCCTTAATAACTTTAACAGATGGATGATGTTCTGGATTTAAAAAATCCATCATTTTTTCGATAGCACTGTTCACTATCTCTGTAATTAATACGATTGCGATACAAATCAATATAAAAGCCCATTCTATTTTTGTTAAATGACATATTACACCTGAACATATGACAACGATTGCCGCAACAATATGTAAACGAAAATTTAACTCTGAGCGAAAAACTTCTTTTATGCCATTCCATGCATATGAAATTCCAATATTTCTTTTTTTAACGTTCAAGTTTAAATTCTCCTAAAATTTCATCTTGTCTTTGAAACATTATTTTCTCATCTTGCTCATTCATATGGTCATAACCTAATAAATGAAGGAAGCCATGAACTGCTAAAAATCCTAATTCTCTTTCTAACGTATGCTCATAATCTTTTGCTTGTTCTTTCGCTTGATCTACTGAAATAACGATATCTCCTAAAACTAACGGCAAATCTTCTCCAACCACATTCAATTCACCTTCAACAGTTTCTTGTAAAGCAAAAGAGATTACATCTGTAGGTGTGTCTTTTTGTCTATAATTTCTATTTAATTCCTGAATCTCTCTATTATCAACAAAGCTAATGGAAACCTCAGCCTGGTCTGATATTCTTTCTTTTTTTGCTGTAAACTGAACTAACCGATGGATTAAATCAATATAGTCCGTTTCTACGGAATTTGTACTATCGTGAAAATCGATATGCATTATTTAGCCTCCTTCATTGGATATTGAATTCTGGAATGGAAAATTCCTTTTAGTGTTTCACAAATGGTTCGGTGTATGATTTTGACTTCTTTCAATGTCAATGGACACTCATCTAATTGTCCGTCCATTAATCTATCGTTAACGATGGAAGCAACAATTTCATCTATTTTTTCTTCCGTAGGTTCCTTCAATGAACGAACGGCTGCTTCCACTGAATCACAGATACAAATAATTGCAGCTTCTTTTGTTTGAGGTTTTGGTCCTGGATATCGATAATCTGCTTCTTTTACTTTTTTATTTGTATCCTTTTCCTTGTAATAAAAATACTTTAGTAATGTTGTACCATGATGCTGCATTGCAATATCAATAATTTCTTTCGGTAATTTATGCTTTTTTAACATTTCCGCACCATCATAAGGATGGTGAATTATGATCTCCGCACTTTGCTTTGGAGAAATAACATCATGTGGATTTTTAATAGCCAACTGGTTTTCGATAAAATAATGTGGTCTTACGGTTTTGCCAATATCATGATAATAAGCACCTACCCTTGCTAACAACCCGTTAGCACCAATCGCTTCACATGCTGTTTCACTTATATTTGCAACCATGATCGAGTGATGATACGTACCAGGAGATTCTGTTAATATCTTTTTCAATAATGGTTGATTTGGACTCGATAACTGTAATAATTTCACATCCGATAAAATTCCTAATCCAGATTCAAAGTAAGATAATAGTCCTATCGTTAGTACTGCTGATAATAATGCTGCTGCTACTCCATATCCAGTATGAATTAATAGATCCAACCACGAATATTTTTCAAATGAAAGAAATACAAATAATAATACGGTTATACTATTGGCTAGTGACATTCCTAATCCTGATTTAACTATAGCAAAACGGTCTTTTACATTTCTTAGAAAAATAATACCTGCTAATTGGGAGAAAAAGAAATAGATTCCTGCTTCTACATTTAATGCACCAGGTATTTGCCCATTAAATATAATACAACCAATGATGGCATAAAGACTCGCCATAACGATAGATAAACGCTCATTAATTAGTAATTTAAGTAATAATACCCCTGTTGCAACAGGAACAATGAAAAATAATTGATTTGTTTGGTTTGTATATAAGCTAATTACTTTCATAAATGTTACAACAATTAAACTGACTAACAGTATAGATGCAATTTTTCCTTTATCAAGCTTTCTCTGTTTTTGAAGTACTATCATTTCATATGTAACAACACTTATAATTAAGAATATTAATAAAGATAATCCGATAACTGGAAATACATTACGCTCATTATTCAGAAGGCCAACTAAAGTTAATTTTTCATATACTTCATTGGTAATTGTTTGTCCCTCGCGAACAATTATCTCCCCAGCATTGATTAATACCGGATCAACGCTGTTGGCTGCTTCTTTACGTGCTTCTGCTGTTTTTTCGGCATCGTAAAAAGAATTTTCAACAATTGCAAAACTACTTAGTTCTTCTAGTGCACTAATTAATTCGTTATCCAACGTTGTATATGTTACACTTTCTTTCACAACATTTACTCTGCTGTTTTTATTTTCGATACGCACGCCACTTTCTAAAACTTCCTTCATGGCGGTTATAAAGACTTCTTTTCCTTCCTCTCTTGCTTCCTCAGATACTTTCATTAATTTTAGAAACACAGTATCATTTACGTTTTCTATTATTTCATGTGACAAAATTTCCTTAAGACGGATTATTTTTTCTTGATTAGTAAGTACAACTGGAGACTCATTTTCGCTCGAATCCTCATCAATTAAGACTTCATTTTCCAATTTTCCTATTGCATCAAATATTTCCTCAATATATCCGATTTGTTCTTGTGTTACTTCATCTGAAATAAGATAACGATCCTCCACAGCCTGAACGGTTTCACGAGTTTTACGTTCGGTTTCTTGTTCATTTTCAATCGTAATAGGGGACCGGATCGTTTGTTTTGCACTTGTAAATCTTTCTATATCATATGTTTCAGTGAATACATTATTTAACGAAATTGCGAAAAAGAATATACCTAAAATAAGTCCTGGTAATAATAGTGTTACCCACTTTGTTTTTATCTTTAATACATCTAGTATATGATGGAATTTGATTTTCAAATGTATCACCTCATTTTCAACATAGATATAGAAATAAGACCCTCATGATGGGGTCTTACTATTCATCTAAAATACTAACTATTCTCTTCATATGCATGAATAATGCGTTGTACTAATGGATGCCTTACCACATCTGTTTGTGTTAAATGAATAAATGAGATGCCTTTGATGTTTGTGAGCAAATTACTTGCAGTGTGTAATCCCGATTTAACACCTTTTGGTAAGTCGATTTGCGTAATATCACCTGTAATTACCATCTTAGATCCAAAACCTAACCGAGTTAAAAACATTTTCATTTGTTCAGGTGTTGTATTTTGAGCCTCATCTAAAATTACAAATGCATCATCCAATGTTCTTCCACGCATATATGCAAGTGGAGCAACTTCAATCGTTTCTCTCTCTATTAATCGAAGTGTGTGTTCTGCACCTAATACATCATGTAGTGCATCATATAATGGACGTAAATACGGGTCTACCTTTTCTTTTAAATCACCTGGTAAAAAACCTAAACTCTCTCCAGCCTCAACTGCTGGTCTAGTTAGAATGATCCGTTTAACAGCACCATTTTTCAGTGCATGAACTGCCATCACAACTGCCAAATAAGTTTTTCCAGTTCCTGCTGGTCCTATTCCAAAAACTAGGTCATTTGACTTTATCGCCTGAATATAACTTTTTTGACCTAACGTTTTCACCCGAATAGATTTACCTTTTGCGTTCTTCGTTATTTCATCTTCAAATAAGGTTTCAAATTGATCTATTTTTCCTTCTTGTGCTAAATCAATTGCATAAACGATATCTCTTTCGGAAATCGATAGTCCCTTCCTAACAACAGTTAGAAGGGTTAGTAAGATGTCCTGAACCATTTTTATATCATCTTCACTACCAGAAACGCCAACTTTTTCTCCTCTGGTAACGATCGAAACGTTTAATTTCTCTTCAATATGTTTTAAATATTTATCATTCGTACCAAATAATTCTAGTGCTTCATGTTGACTAGATACATGCAGATCAATCATATTTAAGTTTTCGGGCATAATCAATCTCCTTGATTTATTGGTTGTGCTTTTGCTATATCTTCTTCTACTGTAATATACAAACTTAATTTTACTTTACCATTCTCAACAGATTCATGCAAAACTTTTTCTGAAATTATTTCCGCATCTTGCCCCAGTTGCAATTGCAACTCTTGTTTTGCTTGCTGAATACCTGCTTGTATTGCTTCTTCTTTCGTTCGCTCAATAGCATTATACGTTTTTTCGCTTAGTGTAGTTTCGATAAATGAAATCGGTAGCTTCCATTTAAAAAAATATAATGCATTTTCTGTATCCTCTCGATGTGTATGTTCATAGTCTGGTGATTCAAACCCCCATACTGGTAAGTGAAAATCACCAAAGCCTAGATAATACTTTTTTTCATGGTTACCTGTTAATAGCTCATAATTAGCCTGTATTGGTACTGTAACCTCCGTTTCATACCACGTGTTAGCTATAATTTCACCTTCAGATGCAACAACGATTGATTTGTTCTTCTTTTCACCCTCATCATCAGATGTTTCAACTTCATTTAGTGTACCAGAAACAAGAATATCACCAGGTTCAACGTAATCGTTTATTTCCACTTTAGGAAGTCCTTTAGAAACGTACATATTCTTAATAACTCCCTTTTTAGTTGCAATTAAGTTCCTTGGTCCCTGCACTTCTTCTTCCTCTACAATTGTCTTTTCCACACCTTCAAGAATAAAGGTTGTCCCTTTCTTATGCACACCAACCCATAATAATTCGGGTATATCATCCGTTAGCATTCGTTGTATTTCCCCTGGCTTGTCCACTGAAAATGACCAGGCACCCGGATGGACACCATAATTATTCAGCTGTTTATTGATCTTCTCCTCAATATCCTTTGGAACACCAGTAACTTCAACTTTCCAAACAATATTAGAAAGAAAAAATATGAAGAGGATGCTGAGAACCATGCCAATGAAAATCTCTTTTCTTCTGAAGAAGCGCGATAAGATAAACGGGTAACCCTTTTTATTTACGAAGGATACTTTATAATTTTTTCCGCGTTTTATTTTTTTTATTTTGTTAATATCTTGTAGTTTGATATTTCCACTACATGCTTGTTTATCCACCCTTTTAATTTCCCAAACCATAACACCTTTATTAATACAATCCTGAAAAAACAATTCTGGCATATGACCTTTAACTACTATGGTTACATATCCAGTTATGAATGATCCTTGTATTTGTTTCATATTTACCCCCTTCAAATCCTACTTTAATTTAATGTGGAATAAATTTCACATCAGAAATTTTCCCTTCTAAAAGTATTTCCTCCGGTAACATCATTTTTAATACAAATGATGACCCCTTTATTTGTATGTAGCCTTTCGTGGTCTTTAATTTAAGTTCCGTGTCGGTAAATACTGCTAATCCCTTGTGATTTTCAATATATACATGTAACTGACCGATAATTGTTATTCGTGGTAATTCCAATACGACATCAGAAGGAAGTGCAAATTTTTTAATTAGCCAAGGTCGAACTCGTTGATGCATTTTTTTCACGAAATGCAGCCTCCTCTCACATTAATGTTTATGTGAAAATCGTAAAGATAAGAACACAAAAAAAGCCATTTATAAGCAGTATATCTGCTTATAAATGGCTTATGATTTAACGCTTCCGATCAGCTATGACACTACGATATGGCTTTTTAGCCCTCGGTGAACCTAATACTTCAGCCATAATAACACTATTAACCAATCCATTTCGAGATAAATTACCTTTAATTTGCTTGCGATAATTTTCTTCTTTATGAGAATCGATATTGCGTTTTGGTTGCTTAAACGTTTCACCTAAATTACTTGAGTGACCAGTAAGATCATCCATCGACTGATCCTTTGAAGTATTCATACGACCAGCTAGCCTTTCCAACTGTTGCTGTTGTTGATCTTCGATTGAAATCGTCTGAGCTGCTGTTTCATTTTGCTTCACTGGTTGATTATTCCTTTGCCGCTGTCCCCCTGAAGGAGTTGCGGTTGGCCGTGGTTCTGGATTTTGTCTAGGTCTTGGATTCTGTCCTCTTTTCTCTTGCTCATTTTCTTTAGATCCTCCAAGAAGCCTGAGTATAGCTCCAATAATAATAATAACAAATATAATGTTACCAGCCAAAAAGTCAAATATTTCTTGCAACCAAACCCCTCCTTCCTGAAGGTTGATCGATATTACTGATCATTTTCATCGCTATCTTCTTTTGATAATTTACCAATAGAGTCACGCATGTCTGTATCAGCATCAATATTTTGGTAATTCATATAATCCATTACACCCATTTTACCTGAACGCAATGCCTCTGCAAGTGCTTGTGGTACTTCAGCTTCTGCCTCAACAACTTTCGCGCGCATTTCTTGTACACGAGCAACCATTTCTTGTTCTTGGGCAACAGCCATTGCACGACGTTCTTCTGCTTTCGCTTGTGCAATATTCTTATCAGCCTCAGCTTGGTCTGTTTGTAATATCGCTCCAATGTTTTTACCGATGTCAACATCAGCAATATCAATGGATAAGATTTCAAACGCTGTACCTGCATCTAGACCCTTACTCAACACATTTTGTGAAATGGAATCAGGATTCTCAAGTACTTTTGCGTGTGTTTCTGAGCTACCAATTGTACTAACGACACCTTCACCAACACGAGCGATAACAGTATCTTCACCTGCACCACCAACTAGTCGATCAATATTGGCACGTACTGTAATTCTAGCCTTTGCTTTTACTTCAATCCCATCCATTGCAATACCAGCAATAAAAGGTGTTTCAATAACTTTCGGGTTAACACTCATTTGAACTGCTTCTAATACGTCACGCCCTGCTAAATCGATTGCAGCAGCACGTTCAAAAGTAAGTTCAATATTTGCACGATGTGCTGCGATTAATGCATTTACAACACGGTCAACATTACCACCTGCTAAGTAATGACTCTCCAATTGTGGAGTAGTCACATCAAGTCCTGCTTTATGAGCCTTAATCAACGGATTAATAACTCGATTAGGCACCACTCGACGTAAACGCATACCAATCAGTTGTAGGATACCCACTCGGACACCCGCTGCTAGTGCACTAATCCAGAGCGCAACTGGTATAAATGTAAATAAAATTGCAACTGCAATTAGTATTACCGCAATAATTATTAACGGCATTAATCCTTCAATTTCCATGAAACATTCCTCCTAAATTTTTATCTATATATCGGGTTCAAATGGAACACCGTATATTACAATTCTCTAACAACAATACGAACTCCTTCTACTTTTACAATTTTTATCGATTTATTTTCTGCGATAAAACTACCTTCTGATACTACGTCGATTCGTTCATCATCAAAAATTGCCTTACCAGCTGGCCGTAAAGGGCTCACTGTCACACCCTCTAGACCTATAAGGTCTAAACGATTTTCCTTTGAAACATAACCAAGTTCCGTTGTTGTTCTATCTTTTAAAATGATATGCCGGAAAACTCCTTTATCCATTCCAATACGACGTATTAAGATTGCCGAAGCGATAATCGCAACAAGAAAAGCAATTCCGATACTCATTGTCATATGCCCAATGTCAGCACCTGCCATCAACAAGGAACCAACCATAGAACCTATACCTAACAACCCTAAGATACCACCTGGAACAAAGAATTCGGCAACAATTAATCCAATTCCTAATATGAGTAAGATGATCGCTTCCATTCCTGCCAACCCTGCCACAAAATGACCGTAGAAAAATAGCAGTAAAGATACTAATCCCATTGTACCAGGAACTCCAAATCCTGGCGAATATATCTCTACGATTAGACCTAAGCTAGCTAAAGATAATAGAATCGGAACAACTACCGGGCTAGTTACAAACCTTGCAACCTCTTCCGCAAAAGTAGGTTCTGATTCAACCACATTAGCGTCAGACAAACCAAGTTTATGTAATAATTCCGTTCTATGAGATACTATTCCTTGTGCATATTCAACCTCTACTGCTTCATTAGGGCTTAATGTTAGAAAGGCTCCTTCTGGTGCATCGTATTCCGGAAGATCAATCGTTTCATCCGCCATCGCCTGTGCATATAGTGGATCTCTACCTTTGGATTCTGCTGCACCCGTCATCGCCTTTAGCCAAGCAGATTGTGCTTTTTTATCTGCAGCATTACCATCTTGTGTGATTATACCACTTGCTCCCATTGTCGCCTGAGGATTCATATAAATATTGTCCGTATTTAGAGCGATATAGGAACCTGCGGAAAGGGCTCTAGAAGTTATATAAGAAGTTGTCGGAATCTCTAAGTCTTGTAGCATTTTACCTATACTTTCGGCAGCATCTACCCGACCTCCAGGAGTATCAATCTCAAATATGATATGATCGGCTCCCTCTTCCACTGCTTCCTTGGTCATTCTAGACATGAATGCCTCTAATCCACGCTCAACATCATTTTCGATAGGGATTATGTATACCAATTTCCCTTCACCATCTGCTTTTAAAGTTGAACTGTCATTTAAATAAATAAAACTTAAAAAAACAATTATCGTAATTATGTAAGTGACAGACTTTTTAGCTAGCAATTATGTTCACCTCCCCTTCGTCAATAGTATATACGAATAACTGTATATTTACGTTTCATTTTTCTTTAAAATTCACTATAAATTGTAACATAACAATTCCTAGGAAGATATTTTTAACTTATCCTCTCTCATCGTTTGTTGCAATTTAATATAAGCTTCGACATACGTTCCGTTCCTCTACACTTACCGTATGGGAGCGAAAAATCAGGGCACATCTAAGTGTGGGGCTTATTACTTTTAATTGTTGGGGATCTATCGGAACGGAAATGGAGTAGATCATAAGATTCACCCTATTTTTGGTATGTATCCCATCATATAAAAAATCCTTGTCAATATGACAAGGATTTTTATGTTTTTTTGGGTATTTAATTTAGATGCTTTAAAACTAGTTTATTCACTATAGCGCCATCTGCTTTACCTTTAACTTTCGGCATAATTGCGCTCATCACTTTACCCATATCTGATTTTGAAGATGCACCAGTTTCCTGAATCGTTTCTTGAACAATTGCCTCTAACTCTTCTTCTGAAAGTTGTTTCGGCATGTATTCTTGTAAAACATTGATTTCCGTTTCAAGTTTCTCAACGAGATCATCGCGTCCTGCTGATTTAAATTCTTGGAGGGAATCTTTTCTTTGTTTTAATTCTCTTGATAAAACCGTCAATTCTTCGTCATCAGAAAGATCACTTTTACCAAGCTTAATCGATTCATTCTGTAATGAAGCTTTTACCATGCGAATAACACTAAGAGAATCTTTGTCTTTATTCTTCATTGCTTGCTTCATTTCATTGTTGAGTTGTGTTAATAGTGACATTCATTGCACCTTCTTTAGAATTTACGCTTTCTAGCAGCTTCAGATTTCTTTTTACGACGAACGCTAGGTTTTTCATAGTGTTCACGCTTACGATATTCTTGTAGTGTACCACTTTTTGACACACTACGCTTAAAGCGACGAAGAGCATCCTCAAGAGACTCGTTTTTACGAACGCGAGTTGTATTTGACATGCTAATTTCCCTCCCTCCGAAGCATAAAACAGTTTGTACAGGCATATGTAACAATCATATGCCTTTTTTTATTATAATATATACACAATTATTGTCAACTGATTATTTCATAAAAGTCATCATATTAGAGTAATATTAGTAATCAGATGTCCCTTTATTTCCTTTAACAATATCAATTCCGGCACTTGCACCAATGCGTGTTGCTCCTGCTTCAATCATTGCATTTGTAGATTCTAAATCACGAACTCCACCTGAAGCTTTAACACCCATATCAGGCCCAACAGTTTTACGCATTAAAGCAATATCTTCAATAGTTGCTCCACCACCTGAGAATCCGGTTGATGTCTTCACAAAATCAGCACCTGCTTCTTTAGCCAATTTACAAGCACGAACTTTTTCATCCTCAGATAACAATGATGTTTCTATAATTACTTTCGTTAAAGCTTTTCCTTTTGCAGCATCTACCACAGCTTTAATATCTTCTTTAACAAAGTCATCATTATTTGATTTCAATTCTCCAACATTAATAACCATATCTACTTCTGTAGCGCCCTCATCAATTACTTGTTTCGTTTCAAAAACTTTCGTTGAAGTGGTTGTAGCACCTAAAGGAAATCCAATTACCGTACAAACTTTAACATTTGTATCCTTCAGACGATCGTAGCAGTAGGATACCCAGTGGGGATTTACACAAACTGATGCAAATTCATATTCTTTTGCTTCTTCCACGATTTGAGATATCTTTTCTTTTGGTGTGTCAGGTTTTAACTGTGTGTGATCTATATATTTTGCAAGATCCATATTCATGATATTCTTCCTTTCCATGTGTTGTACGTACCTCTAGAATATCATAGCATGTCTAATTATAAAAATCTAATTAAATATAATAAAAACCTAGTCAATAATCTGACTAGGCATTTGCTTTTATAAGAGAATGTGTGGCATGATCCATTATTCTAACAAATGTACCTTCATTTAATGGATAACCTGATTTATTTATTTTCACTCGAACAATTTTACCAATCATATCTGGCGTGCCTGTAAATTGTACTTTCAAGTAATTATCTGTATATCCAACAAGCAAATTAAGATTGTCTTGATCTTGGACGTTTTCTTCTGGAATGACTTCAAGCACTTCGTCTTCATAGTTAGAGGCATATTCTTTTGCCAACTGATTTGAAAGATCAATTAGTTGATGAACACGCTCGTTTTTAACATCCTCTTCCACCTGGTTTTCCATCCGAGCAGCCGGGGTCCCAGTTCGTCTTGAAAATGGAAATACGTGAAGTTCAGCATAACCGACTTTTTTAACAAAATTGTATGTTTCCATAAACTCTTCCTCTGTTTCACCTGGAAAACCAACAATAACGTCTGAAGTAATTGCTAAATCAGGTAATGCTTTTTTGATTTTTTCTACCTTTTCAAAGTAATATGCAGACGTATATTTCCTTCTCATTCTATCTAGTACGGAATCAGAACCAGATTGTAACGGGATATGCAAATGACGAACAATTTTTTCAGATCGGTCAAGCACTTCAATAACCTCATCGGTAATCTGACTTGCTTCGATGGATGAAATACGGATACGCATTAAACCATCGACTTTGGTTTCTAAGTCATTTAAGAGTTTTGCAAAATTATAATCATTCATATCTTCCCCATAGCCAGCCGTATGGATTCCTGTTAATACAATCTCTTTATAACCCGCAGCAACTAATTTTTGAGCTTGATTAATTACACTTTGCGGATCTCTGGAACGAAGTAATCCTCGAGACCAAGGGATAATACAGAAGGTACAGAAGTTGTTACATCCTTCTTGTATCTTTAGAGAAGCTCTTGTCCGATCCGTAAATTCCGGAACATCCATTTCCTCAAATACACGGTTTTTCATAATATTTGCCACACCATTAATTGGTTCACGCGTTTTTTGATGTTCCTCAATATATTCGATCATTTTTTTTCGATTCTGCGTACCAACTACTATATCTACACCGGGTATTTCCATTATTTCACCAGGAGACGTCTGTGCATAGCAACCAGTCACACAAACTACAGCTTCTGGATTACTACGAATCGCACGTCGGATGATTTGTCTGCTTTTTTTATCTCCTGTATTTGTAACTGTACATGTATTAATAACATAAATATCTGAATGATGTTCAAAGTCCACTCGTTCATAACCATGATCTTTAAACATATTCCAAATTCCTTCTGTTTCGTAATGATTTACTTTACAACCTAATGTATGAAATGCAACTGTTGGCATTTATCAGCACCTCAATTCTTCTAAGTGATACGATATACTAGCTAATACGTATAATGGAGCCGTCTCCGTCCGTAATATTCTTGGACCCAGACGTACCGGGATAAAGTCATTTTCTTTCAACGTTTCTACTTCATCCAGTGAAAAACCACCTTCTGGTCCAATACATACTAAAACCCGATCGGATTCATGAAACTGTTTAACAACCTTGCTAAATGAAAGATAGTCGGTTCCTTTTGCTTCTTCTTCATAGGCGAATATTTTCACTTGATAGTTTGCACTTTCTTTTATTAATTCAACAAGATTCATGGAAGGATGGATTAAGGGTATTTCAGTACGATGACTTTGTTCACTAGCTTCTTTTACAATTTTTCTATACCTATCTAACTTTTTCTCTTCCTTTTTTTTGTCCCACTTTACGACAGAGCGGTCTGCTTTGAATGGAATAAAGCTGCGTGCTCCCAGTTCCGTTCCCTTTTGAATCACTAAGTCTAGCTTATCACCTTTAGGTAAGCCTTGCGCAATTGTCACATCAACTGGTAATTCGACATCCTCATCCAACCATTTCTCGATCTTAGCAATAACGATTCCATTCTCTATTTCTGTTATTCTACAAATAGCTGATTCCGAGTCCGGATGATTACAAATAAGCTGATCGTCTATTCGATTTCGCATAACTCGGGTAATATGATGTGCATCGTCACCACGAATGATTACGTATTGGTCTTTCCAATCCTCTGCCGGTAAAAAATATCTTTGCAACTGAAACACCTACTTTTTCTTCGCTATAATAGATACCCAGTCCTCTAGCTCATTTATTTTGATGATTTCAAATCCTTGAATTTGTAAGGCTTCAAGTACAGTATGTTTTTTTGACTGAATGATCCCAGATGTAATAAAAAGACCTTCATGTTTTAGGTTTTTCCAAGCATCTGATATAAATTGAACAATGATCTCTGCTAATATATTTGAAACAATAACATCTGCATTTTGGTTAACTTGATGAAGCAAATTATTTTGTTTGGTTTCGATTTTTTCATGTACTTTATTAACCTTTGCATTCAATAGTGTGCTTTTTACTGCAACTTCATCTAGATCATATGCAAATGCTTTGTCGGCTCCTAATAACACAGATGCAATACTTAATACCCCTGACCCACAACCTACATCAATTACCGTATCACCATGCTTGAGGTAGGTCTCTAATGCTTGAACACTTAGTATCGTGGTAGGGTGAGTACCAGTACCAAAGGCCATTCCTGGATCAAGTTCAATAACTAATTCGTTTTTTCGCTTCGGACTATAGTCTTCCCAGGTAGGAGTTATCGTAATCCTATCTGAAATATGAATAGGCTTATAATATTTCTTCCAGGCAGTAGCCCAATCTTCTTCATGTACCTCGCTTAGAGTAACCTGGTTATGACCAAGTTCGATATCAAACGTAATTAAATTGTTTATTGCATGCTTTATTTCTTCAACTGTCTCAACAAGAAAACTTGAAATAGGTAAATATGCTTTAATAAATACCCCTTCATCTGGATAATCTTCAGAACTCAGTTCATAAATTTCCCCAAAATTGGTGTCCCTTTCTATTATTAAATCCATTGGATCTTCAATAACAACGCCACTCGCACCAGTTTCATGTAAGATATTCGAAATCGGTTCGACCGCTTCATTTGTTGTATGAATACAAATTTCCGTCCACTTCAAATTGTTTCACTCATTTCATCATTTAGAAATATGTAAACGGTGTTTTAAAAAACACCGCTACTCACCCTTGAAAGCTTTTTTAAATCGTTGAAATATAGAGTTGTCTTGCTCTTCTGTTATATCGCTACCACCTAACTCGTTTAATTCACGCAATAATTCTTTTTGGCGCTCTGTTAGTTTTGTAGGTGTAATCACACGTACTATGATATGTTGATCCCCATGGCCATATCCTCGAACATTCGGTGCTCCCTTCCCTTTTAGGCGGAAAGTTTTACCTGTCTGCGTCCCAGCAGGAACCTTCAATTTTACTTTTCCATGGACAGTAGGGACTTCTACCTCATCACCTAATGCTGCTTGTGCAAAGGTTAAAGGTAATTCACAATAAATATGGTCTCCTTCTCGCTCAAAGAAATCATGTTCACGAATTTGGATGACAACATATAGATCACCAGCAGGTCCACCATTGGCACCTGGTTCTCCTTTGCCAGAAACTCTTATTTGTTGGCCTTCATCAATCCCAGCAGGTATAGAGATATGAATTTTTTTGTTCTTTTTCACTTTACCTGTCCCACTACAAGTATTACATTTTTCTGGGATGATTTTTCCAGAACCGTTACAGTGATGACAAACTCTTCGGTTAACTACTCTTCCAAATGGTGTGTTTTGTTCTGTATTCAGTTGTCCAGAACCGTTACAATGAGAGCATGTTTTAGTCTTTGTGCCTGGTTTAGCTCCGGAACCATGGCAAGTATCACAATTTTCTTCCTTCGGTATGGAGATATCTGTTTCTTTTCCAAAAATTGCTTCTTCAAAATCTAAAACCATTGTATATTGAAGATCTGCCCCTTGTCGTGGTGCGTTTGGGTCTTGTCTACGACCACCACCACCAAAGAACATATCAAAAATATCACCAAAGCCACCGAAGTCTTGTGCTCCTCCACCGAAGCCACCAAAACCTTGACCATTCATACCAGCATGACCAAACTGATCATATTGAGCACGCTTTTGATCGTCGTTTAATGTTTCGTAAGCTTCTTTAACTTCTTTAAATTTATCAGCGGCACCCGCTTCTTTATTAACATCTGGATGATATTGTCTTGCTAGTTTTCGATAAGCCTTTTTTATTTCGTCTTTTGAAGCACCTTGATCCAACCCTAGTACTTCATAAAAATCGCGCTTACTCACTTGTAAATCACTCTCCCGCTACACTATTGCATAAATTTTATCATACCATCTACCATCCGTTGATGGCAAATGAACCAAATAGACATTCCAGAAAAAAAGTCAAAGTCAAGAAGGTCCTGACTTTGACTTTTTCATATTTACTACCTATTATTTTTTATCTTCATCGTCCACTTCTTGATAATCAGCATCTACAACATCATCATCTTGTTTTTGTCCTTCTTGACCTTGTTCAGCTTGTTGTTGCTGTGCCATTTGCTCATAAAGATTAACAGATAATTGTTGTACTTGTTCTTCCAAAGCTTCTTTTTTCGCTTTGATTTCTTCTAAATCATTTGATTCTAGCGCTGTTTTCAATTCTTCTTTTGCAGCTTCTGCTTTTGTTTTTTCTTCATCTGAGACTTTTTCACCTAAGTCTTTGATTGTTTTATCTGTTGTGAATACGAGTTGATCTGCTTCATTGCGAAGGTCAATTTCTTCACGACGCTTCTTATCTGCTTCAGCATTTTCTTCTGCATCTTTAACCATTTGATCTACTTCTTCATCTGATAGACCTGAAGAAGACTTAATCGTAATAGATTGCTCTTTATTTGTTCCCATATCTTTTGCACGTACATTTACGATACCATTTGCATCAATATCGAATGATACTTCGATTTGAGGAACTCCACGTGGTGCTGGTGGAATATCAGTTAATTGGAAACGTCCAAGCGTTTTATTGTCTTGAGCCATTTCTCTTTCACCTTGTAGTACGTGAATGTCTACAGCTGTCTGATTATCAGCAGCAGTTGAGAATACTTGAGAATGACTTGTTGGGATAGTTGTATTACGTTCGATTAATTTTGTAGATACTCCACCCATTGTTTCAATTCCTAGTGAAAGTGGTGTAACGTCTAGTAATAGTACGTCTTTTACATCACCTTGTAGTACCCCACCTTGAATTGCTGCACCTAATGCAACTACCTCATCTGGATTTACACCTTTAGAAGGATCTTTTCCAGTTTCACGTTTAATTGCCTCTTGTACTGCAGGTATACGTGTTGAACCACCTACTAAAATAACTTTATGAATATCATTGGAACTTAAACCAGCATCAGATAATGCTTTACGTGTAGGTACCATAGTACGTTCTACTAAATCAGAAGAAAGCTCTTCAAATTTAGCACGTGTTATATTCATTTCTAAATGTAATGGGCCAGCATCTCCTGCAGTTATAAATGGTAGAGAGATCTGTGTCTGTGTTACACCAGATAGATCCTTTTTAGCTTTTTCTGCAGCATCTTTTAAACGTTGCATAGCCATTTTATCTTTAGATAAATCAATACCATTTTCTTTCTTGAATTCTGCAACCATATGGTCAATGATCACTTGGTCAAAGTCATCTCCACCTAGACGATTATCACCAGCAGTAGAAACCACTTCAAATGTACCGTCACCGATATCTAGGATAGAAACGTCAAATGTTCCGCCACCCAAGTCGTATACTAGTATTGTTTGGTCTTGATCTTCTTTGTCAATACCATAGGCTAATGCTGCTGCAGTAGGTTCGTTGATAATACGTTCTACTTCTAATCCTGCAATTTTACCAGCATCTTTTGTTGCCTGACGTTCCGCATCATTAAAATATGCAGGAACAGTAATAACTGCTTTTTCTACTTTTTCCCCAACATAGTCTTCAGCATATGATTTAATGTATTGCAAGATAATTGCCGAAACTTCCTGTGGCGTATATTCTTTATCTTCAATTTTCACTTTATAGTCTGTACCCATATGTCGTTTGATAGATTGAATGGTGTTTGGATTCGTAATGGATTGACGCTTTGCCACCTCACCAACTTGTCTTTCACCATTTTTAAATGCTACGACTGAAGGGGATGTACGATTTCCTTCTGGATTCGGAATTACAACCGCTTCTCCACCCTCCATAACAGCTACACATGAATTTGTTGTACCTAAGTCAATTCCAATTATTTTACTCATAATCTATTTCCTCCTACTACATTTTCCATTTATTATTTATTTACTTTAACCATTGCTGGTCGAATAACACGATCTTTTAATACATAACCTTTTTGTAATTCTTCTACTACCGTATTAGAGTCGAACTCTTCTTCTTCAACCTGCATTACAGCATGATGATATGTCGGGTCGAATTCTTTGCCAACTGTTTCAATAACTTCTACACCTTGTGAAGCTATAGCCTCTGTTAGTTGTTTATACACCATGGAAATACCTTCAACAAATCCTTTATTTTCTTCCGTAGTTTCGGTTTGCAAAGCTCTTTCAAAGTTATCCAGTGCTGGTAATAATTCATTTACTAAATCTTGTGATTTATACTTACGGTCCGCTTCTTTTTCTTTCTGTGTTCGTTTTTTAAAGTTATCGAACTCAGCTTGGTTTCGAAGCATGCGGCTATATAACTCGTCTTTTTCTTTTTGCAATACTTCTAGTTGAGTTTTCAACTCTTCCAGTTCATCTCCGGATGGATTTGTTTCTACATCTTCTACAGTAACTTCCTCTTGTTCATTTTCTGAAGTTGTTTCTTCCGGGATTGTTTCTTTATTATTTTCCTCCATTATTGCAACCTCCATCTTAAAAAAATACTTTGCTCCGAGAAACATATTATCACATTTAGGATTCTAGCCATTGTTTTTATACCATAAATACAATGCCTCTGTCATTTCATTCGATAAAGCATTTAGTAATGTAATGACCTTTCGATATTCCATTCTTGTAGGTCCAAGAAGTGCAATAGTCCCCATCTGGTCATCACCTAAATGGTAAGATGCAGTAATTAAACTGAAATCCTTAATTGCATCTAGCTTATTTTCATGACCAATAGATACTTGAATCCCATGTTGTGGATTCTTTAATAAATTAACAACTTCACTCTCGTTCTCCATCATGGAATAAAAAGATCGAATTTTATCTACATCTTTAAATTCTGGCTGCATCAAAATATTCGTTTTACCACCAATATATAACTTGGTTGGTTTTTCATCAAAGAATGCAGATTTTAAATAGTCATATGATTTCTCGAAATCAGTCAAATATAGCTTCATTAGTGAGAATACTTCCGTGTTTAATACATCAGGTAAATGCACCAACGAAACACCCTGCATTCTTTCATTTAAAATGTTCACCATTTTTTCTAAATCTGATGCATTAATTTCAGCCGGAATGGAAAATGACCGGTGCTCAACATGCCCGGAATCCGTAATTAATATCGCAACCGCCGTTTGTTTTGATAACGGTACGATCTGTAATTGCTTTAATTTCGTATCATATATTTCTGGACCAAGGATAATCGAAGTATAACTTGTTAAATCAGATAATACCTCCGCTGATTTTTGTACAAGTTTTTCAAATTCAATAAACTCATCCTGTATAATGTGTTTCATAATATTAAGATTCCCATTATTAATGTTGGGAGCAATTACATGATCCACATAATAGCGATAGCCTTTTTCTGACGGTACTCTCCCTGAAGATGAATGTGTTTTTTCTAAGTATCCCATATCTTCTAAATCTGCCATTACATTTCGAATTGTCGCAGCGCTAAAAGTGATATCATCTCTTTTAGAAATCACTCGCGACCCTACAGGATGGGCAGATTCGATGAAATCATCAATAATGACTTGTAACACTAACAATTGCCTATTTGTTAACATGATGATCACCTCTGTTAGCACTCATACGACCCGAGTGCTAATTCTAATATTAAGTTATCAAATCCTATTTTTTTTGTCAATGAACATGTTCTAGTTCACTGTCTTCTAAAAGAAAGTACTCAAAAACATTATTCCCTAACAAGACTCCTTCTTCTGTAAGTCGAAGGTATCCGTCCTTTTCTTTTATCCATCCTTTATGACTTAACAGGCTTATTTTATCTCTATATAGCTTGTCATAAGAAAAACCGTATTTACGTTCAAAGTTTTCCTTATTAATTCCTTTCAGTTTACGTAAACCTAAAAACAATTCCTCTTCAATTCGCTCTTTCAACCCGATCTCATCTGCATGTAATACAGGTTTCCCATCTTTCATCGCTTGTTTTACATATGCAGGTAGTGGTCGAATGTTAATTGTTCGCTTACCAGGTAAATAACCGCTTGCTCCTGCTCCGAATCCGTAATAATAATCATTATTCCAATATGTTAAATTATGCTTGCTTTCATAGCCTTCTTTAGCGAAATTACTAATTTCATATTGGTTTAATCCATTTTCTATCATTGATTTTTTCAATACCTCATACATGAGTACTTCTTCCTCTTGAGCAGGACGATGAAGTTTACCTTTTTTAAAACGGTTATAAAAAATTGTTTTCGGTTCTATTTGCAAGGAATACGATGAATAATGTGGTAATTGAAAAGATAAAGCTTCCTCAACCGTTTTTTGGAAACCTTCTACTGTTTGGTTTGGGAGTGAATAAATAAGATCTATACTAATATTTTCAAACCCGTACTGCTTTAATAAATCAATTGTTTGATAGACGTCTTTTACTTTATGAATTCTTCCTAACTCTTCAAGCATATTATTATCAAATACTTGTACACCTAATGAAATTCGATTTACCCCATAACTCTTTAGTAATTTAACCTTTTCTTCATCAAAATCTCCCGGATTAGCCTCGATCGTAAATTCTTCACATTGGGATACATCAAATTTCTCGTTCACTACTTCTAGCAATGAACGTAACTGTTTCAAATTTAAAGCTGTTGGTGTTCCCCCACCAATAAAAATAGTGCGTACTTTATTATTTGTTCCACTAACATTCGTATTTATTTCCTGTCGTAAAGCCTCCATATATTCATCTGCTAATTGTTCATTATAGAAGAATTTTGTGAAATCACAGTAATGACAGATTTGCTGGCAAAATGGTATATGGATATATACTGACTTGATCATCATCATTTCCTCCCTATTCCTAAAAAGAAAAGGAAAAACTTTATCATAAAGTTCTCCCATTTTCATGAATTAATCGTCATTCATTTGTAGTACAGCCATAAATGCTTCTTGAGGTACTTCAACCGAACCAACCATCTTCATTCGTTTTTTTCCTTCTTTTTGTTTCTCTAAAAGTTTACGTTTACGGGATATATCCCCACCGTAACATTTTGCCAATACATTTTTGCGCATTGCTTTAATTGTAGAACGTGCCACAATCTTATTCCCGATTGCAGCCTGTACAGGTACTTCAAACTGTTGTCTAGGAATTAAATCTTTCAATTTATCAACAATTTGTTTTCCTCGTTCATAGGCAAAATCACGATGTACGATAAATGACAATGCATCAATTGTTTCTGCATTAAGCAAAATATCCATTTTCGTAAGATTTGATACTCGGTAGCCTATTAAATCATAATCAAAAGAAGCATACCCTTTTGTTTGTGATTTCAATTGATCAAAAAAGTCATAAACAATTTCTGAAAGTGGAATATGATAAATAACATTCACTCGAATATCATCCAGATACTCCATATCTATAAATTGCCCTCTTTTTTTCTGTGCTATTTCCATTACTGCACCAACAAAATCATTAGGAACCATTATAGTTGCCTTTACATAAGGCTCACGGACTTCTTTAATTTGTTGTGGGTCTGGCATAAATGATGGGTTATCAATGTTAATGACCTCACCATCCGTTTGCTCGACTTCATAAATAACACTAGGTGCTGTGGTGATTAGATCAATATTAAATTCACGTTCAATACGCTCTTGTATGATTTCCATATGGAGAAGTCCTAAAAATCCACAACGGAATCCGAATCCTAATGCTTGTGATGTTTCTGCTTCATACTGTAAAGAAGAATCATTTAACTCAAGACGTTCTAACGCTTCTCGTAAATCATTATATTTATTGGCATCAACCGGGTATAAACCACAGAAAACCATAGGATTTAATCTTTTGTATCCAGGTAACGCGGATTCCGCTTGATTTTTTGCTAAGGTGATTGTATCCCCAACACGAGTGTCACTCACATTTTTAATAGATGCCGTTAAATAACCAACATCACCAACGGTTAACTCATCTTTACCAACTGGCTTTGGAGTAAAGACACCGACTTCATTTACTTCAAATTCTTTTTCAGTCGCCATCATTTTAATCTTATCGCCAACTTTTACAGAGCCTTCTTTAATACATACGTATGCAATTACTCCACGGTATGGATCGTATAATGAATCAAATATAAGTGCTTTTAAAGGCGCCTCTGGATCCCCTTCTGGAGCAGGAATTGCCTGTGTAATTCTCTCAAGAATATCATCAATACCTATATTCGATTTTGCAGATGCCAAAATAACGTCATCTGGATCGATACCAATAACCTCTTCTAATTCTTTTTTCACTCGTTCTGGGTCTGCGCTTGGTAAATCAATTTTATTAATAACGGGAATTATTTCTAGTTCATTATCCAGTGCAAGATAAACATTAGCAAGTGTTTGTGCTTCAATGCCTTGGGCAGCATCAACTACTAGTATAGCCCCCTCACATGCAGCAAGACTTCGTGATACTTCATATGTAAAATCCACATGGCCCGGAGTATCTATTAAATGAAAAGTATAATCTTCCCCGCTCTTACTCAAATATTGTAATTGAACGGCGTTTAACTTAATTGTAATTCCGCGTTCTCTCTCCAGATCCATTGCATCAAGAAACTGTTCTTTCATTTCACGTTGTGTTAATGCCTTTGTTTGTTCTAAAATTCGATCAGCTAACGTTGATTTTCCGTGATCAATATGAGCGATAATCGAAAAGTTACGTACATTCTTTTGTTTTCTAACCATACGTAATGCCAACTCCTACATGTCTTTTACCCATAAGTGATAAAAGGTTAAAATTTTTCTCTTTAAAAAACCTTTATATTTTTGTCTACAACTAGGATGATTATAGCAATAGAAAGGATTACTTTCAAGAAGCACTAATCCATCTAACAAATTTAGCTGTTGAATCTGATCGATTCCTCATTCAAAAAGACTGCTTTCTATAAGACAGTTGCTTTTTCAATAATGAATCTTAATTCGTAGTTTACGTAGAATCCGAATTAGTTTGGATTTTTCCTTTAGAGTGTTTTCGTAAACTTTGTTGCTAATAATATATAAACTGCGACATAACTTATGCATAGATTTACTTGGACAGTCTAATTCAATATAGTTTGCTACAAAACCGCTCCGGCAGAATACCTCGCTGATGGTTATCTTCTGCTTAGGAATAGTGTTAAGCCCATGCTATAAACGTTTTGTGGAACTCTTTCTAATGGAACAGAATACACGCCAAGAAATTGAAACGCACTATTCTAGCGGAAGAAATACACGAAGACTCCGGCGGGAGGAAAGGCATCGGTGAGACCCCACAGTGCGCCAGCACGAGGAGGCTCACCAGCCGCCCTCGGAAAGCGAAGTGTATTTCTGGAGCGAGGTAAAGACACCAACCAACATATTAAGTTAATGCGCATTTTACATCAACTTTGCAACAAACGATACATAATGGGAATTCAAATAAAAAGAATCCCAATTCTATCTCATGGGATTCAGAATAATTAATAAAACAACTGTGAAATTTGATATAGGATAGTCACAACTGCATCATAGAAGACTTTAACACCCGATTCTAAAAACGAAGCTGTCTTTTGTGTGAAATTAACCGATTCTTTCATGTCCATTACTTCTGTCGTACTTACTTCAGGTGAAGGTGCTTCCTTTTCTTCCGCTTCAGCTTGTACCTGATCACTGTCACCTTCCACTTCAAACGTATCAATTTGTTCCTCTCTTGCATCGCCAACTAAAGCCGTATCACCACGATTTATTCCGAACAAAGTACCAGCTAGAAAGCAAATGACCAATAATAATAAAACGACTATGCTTCTCATCGAATATTCCTCCTAATTCGCATTTACTTTTTCTGCCTTACTCCAGTAAAATTCACTAAACACTTCAGCTAATGCATCTGCCGTACGATTTAACTCATCAAGATTATTTTCTACACCACCAAACTCCAACAATATCGCATTTTCATGTAGATCTTGGTTATAAACCCCATTGTTTCCAGGTCCGCCTGCTGGATATATACCTCTACTAATCCCAGGGTATTTTTCCTCCATCAAAGAATGTAATTGATTTGCAAGTTCAATATTTTTCTCATTTGTTTCGTAGTCTTCTCCAACTACAAAGTATATTCTCGCATAGGATTTTCCATCAATTTCTTTTGTAGTATGACTACGACCAGCTGCGTCACGATGTATATCGAAGACATATTGAATTCCTTGATGGGATGCAAAGGCTTCCTGAACAATCTCTCGTGATGACTCGTAGGACTGCCAGTACTCCCAACCTTTTTCATCTAACAACTTCATATTATCTGTCTTGTCAACATAGGTTCCAATTCCGTATCCTTTTAAAGATTGTGCCAACCGATCGCTTACCTTCGTAATATTCACCTCATTATGATGTGCTGAATCTGCTTCTGTGACATCAGGTAAATGTGGTAAAAAAGATTCATAATTATGTGTATTATAGAGAAAAACAACATCCTCCTCAGTTATTTGGGAAGGTTCTTTTTCTTCCGGTTGTTCTTCCTCTTCATCTATAATTGCGTGTCGATCCTCTAATACATCTTCAAGAGGTGGTGAAGATTCAATAGGCATATTTGTATAATTAGACCCTTCGCCTGCCACCAATATTTTTTTGTCAAAGATGGAAAATCCAGGCAATTCATTACCTAATAAGCTTCTAGGGTCCTGTGGTTTTAAACTTGTAGCTACTTGTAATAGAGTTGCTGAAATGTTTGGCGTATGATAATCATCCGGATAACCTGCCTTAAATGCGCGGTTCTCCATCCCTAATAAATATAAAAAAGTAGAGCTATCAACTTCACTTGTCCATCTTGTTATTAAATCTGACGAAAATCGGTACGCTGGTGATAATGTAGTCAGAACACCGATAGAGACAAATAATATGACAATACATACTAAATACATACCGCTTTTTTTAATCCATTGACTTATTTTATTATTGGTATAAAGTCCCTTATTGCCTAAAAGCATTGTTCCACCCTCTCGAGAAGCACTGTCTATAGTTAAAACTATGACAGTTCTTTTGAAGGTAGAACCAAATCTTCTAAAATGAAAAAAATAATAGAGGAAAAAGAGTTCCTCTATTACTTATCTCGTATATGAAGCAAAATTATCTACATTAACGTTCTCATGTAATGCAGCATTAATACCATTCGCTATGACGTGGGACATGTCAATCATAAATCCATCCACTTCTTTGGGAGTTACCATGAGGTTGTGGCCAATAGGTGTCAACACTTCCTTAATCAAGGTACGTTTTTCTTCTTCCGATAATCCACCAACAATTCCTAAGAAAGTCTTTCGTTTTTCCTCATCTGGTAAATCTTCCTCGGTAAATTCTTTACCACCAAATGTCATACTAGCAGGAGCTAATGCTCTGGATGGTTTATCCTTTTCTTTTAACTCTCTACCGAAATGCTTTAATAGAAAATCAATTGTATCACTAGTGATGGTTACCGCGTCGACAACCGTTGGCACTCCGATAGCAAGTACTGGTACACCTAAAGTTTCCTTACTTAATTCTTTCCGCTTATTTCCTACGCCAGATCCTGGATGAATACCGGAATCAGATAATTGAATGGTTTCATTAACTCGTTCAACGGAGCGAGAAGCTAATGCATCAATTGCAATGATAAAGTCCGGCTGAAACTTCTCAACTATTCCAAAGATAATGTTACTAGTCTCAATTCCTGTAACTCCCATCACGCCTGGAGTTACTGCCGCGACGGGACGATAACCTTCTGCAACCGATTCATGTTCCAATTGAAACAAATGGCTGGTAACTAACACCTTGTCAGCAGTCATTGGCCCTAATGCATCTGGTGTAACATTCCAATTTCCAAGTCCAACAATTAAACCGGTGCCATCTTGTGGTATATTATTTTTTTTTAATAGTTGTTCCAGTTCAGCGGCTAATATTTTGGCAGCATTTTCTTGTCTAGTCGTATCTTGCCTTTTTACTCCGTCAGCATATATCGTTACATACGAACCCGCTTTCTTACCTAGTAACTCCGCCCCCTCAGCATCTATATCAACATAGTTAATTTTTATATCATTTTCATGTCGTTCTTTTACTTTTACTCCTTTAATCTGATCTTCCTTTTTTTGATCTTCCTTCTCCACGTACATATCTTTTGCTTCAACGGCCAAATCCGTACGAACTTCGTATGTTTGCTCCTTATTTTCCATAGAAAAATATCCTCCTAAATTTAATAAGTTGGCTATTATAATAGGATTCACATTTTCACCAAAAACATACAATTTAAGACGGATGATAACATTTCTATTGAAAACATGCCCCACCTCTGATAAAATGACTCTTGTCCATATAAGGGAGAAATAGCCCTTTTAGGAGGTGAAACAAAGAATGGCTAACATCAAATCAGCAATTAAACGTGTAGAAGTAAATAATAAAAAACGTACACAAAATCAATCAGCGAAATCTGATATGCGTTCACAAATAAAGCAAGTTGAAAAATTTGTTGAAGCAAATGACGTGGAAAATGCAAAAGCTGCATTACGTGAAACAACACAAAAAATTGACAAAGCAGTACAAAAAGGACTTATCCATAAAAACAATGGTAATCGCCAAAAAGCTCGTTTAACAAAACAAGTTAATGGATTAGGTGCATAATTTCATGATTGAAAGAAAAAACGATCCCTTTGTTAGGATCGTTTTTTTAGTGGTATTTATTATGCTACATGAATTAAATCATATAATAACAACTCAAAGGCAAGTTCTTTTTCCATTCTTCCCTGTTTCATAACAGCGTCTGCAGTTGCTAATTTATCAATAATAAACTGAAGTTTTTCAGTAGTGAATTTTGCCTCTCTACTAAGCGCTACCTTAATCACATAGGGATGTGCACCAATCTGCTTTTGCATTTGAAATTGTGTATATCCTTTATGCTTTAGCAATTTAACGCGTAGTATTGTCCGAAATTGAAAAGCTAATAGCCCAATCATTGCAATCGGTTCTTCTTTCATCTTTTCTAAGTCTTTAAATATCGAAATTGCTTTTTGTAAATTCCCTTCAATAACTGCATCAACTAATCTTAGTGAAGAACTGGTTATCGTATGTGAAATCAAATCCTCAGCAACATCTTTTGTAACAACTCCGCCTTCACCTACATACAAGGCTAATTTTGCGAGCTCATTTTCCAATAAATTAAGGTTTGTCGATATTTCAGATTCCATTATTTCATATGCATCTTCAGCTATTGTCATTTGGTATTGATTAGCTAAACTTTTTATCCACTTAGATAGTTCAAACTCTTTAATTGGATTACATTCTGCAACTAAAGCATTTTTCTTCAAAGTCTTCGTTAATTTCTTCCGTTCATCTAATTTTTCATAAGGGGCAATAAATAAGATAACAGAGTAATCTACAGGCGATTCTACGTACCTTTGTAATACATCTAAGTCATGTTCAAATGTTAATTTATCCGGTTTGGCTTTTAAGAATACAGGATTATTTGCAATAATGACCTTTTTATCTCCAAAGAAAGGATAGGTCTCGGCATCCCCGATTAATTCTTGAATAGGAGTCTCACTTAAATCATATGTAGATAAATTATCTTCATCGATGTTTTTTAATACCTGATCTTTTATTTTTTGGATAAAATATGCTTCTGTTCCATATAATAATAAAATATTGGGTAGGTCTTTCTTTTTTAATTTCTCAATCGCTTCTAAATAACTCATGCTATTCACTCCATTACTGTATATACATATTTAATGGTAATCTGTACACTTTGGAATAGCAAGAAAAATCTTGAGAGGGAAACTATGGTGGGATTCCCTCTCTAATCTATATAAACGTTTAAAACCCAGCCCTAGGAACTGCATTTCAAACGATGTTTTCTTTATCTATAGCTTTTCCGATATAAGTAAAAGTATAGTTGTTAACTCTTTCTAATTATGGTGACATTTAATTTTCTGTGTCTTTTTTAGATCTCTGTGGATTTTTTAAGGCATTTGTTTTATACTATAATTGATATAGGAGGGGTAGAAATGAACGAATTTGAAAAAAACGTACAATCTAAAAATAATGATGTAGTGGATTCCATAAAAGGTTTTTCTTTTTCTCTAATTTTCTTTGTTCTTATCTTTGCAATCGGTGTAGTAATTAGCGTTATTGGTCAATAATACATATGTTCATTACCTAATCAAGAGACTATACGATAATAAAGAGACTGAGTATTTACAGTCTCTTTTTATATTTACTTACTACGTGCAGCAGCCTACTCACCTATCTAAGTTCGCACTTCCTTTTATCTACTTGTATCTTATGGTACGTATTTATAAAACGTTCCACTCTCATGACCAAAATGAAAAAAAACAGCTCCATCTAGATCCGTGCGTAATATTGTTACATCGGCTTCTTCTAAAGTTTGAAGGACTTCTTTTGCAGGATGACCATATCGGTTGTTTTTTCCTACCGATATCAATGCATAATCAGGCTCGATAGTCTCTATGAAATATTTGTCCGTTGATGAATGACTACCGTGGTGCGCTACTTTTAAAATATCAACTACCAACTCCGGATAGTTTTTCATCATATTTTCTTCCGTTATTTTGCCTATATCACCCGTAAACAGCCAATTCTGCCCGCCAAATTCTGAGTAAATGACTAAAGAATTCTCATTAGAAGAACCTTTGTTTTCAGAAGGTTCAAGAACATAGAACGATTTTTCTCCAACAATTACCTCCTCACCCTTCTGTACTCTATTTATCTCCGTCCCAAGTTTTTTCCAAGTTAATAATTCAGATGGCGGGAGCTCAAAATACGGGCTAATAAATATTTGTTCAACAATGAATTCTTCAAGAAGATATCCTACACTACCATAATGATCAACATCTTCATGTGAAATAAATATAGCATCCAATTTCACAATTCCTTTTGTATGCAAAAAAGGTTTTATGATTTGTGTAAATACCTTTTCCCCAGGTTCCATCTGGTCAAACGTAAAATTAGCTCCTGCATCGATTAAAATAACACCTTCGCGATACGGAAGTTCAATAACAATGGCATCACCTTGTCCAATGTCAAGCATGGTAACAGAACCATTTGGAGAAAAATACGGCCTACATATGACATACATAATTAATACTGTTAGGAGCACGCCATAACGAAATGCTAGCATTGATTTATGTAGTTGAATATTTTTCATCATTAAGAGAACAAGCGCATAAAAAACAACGGCAATGCTAAGTGGAAATGAACCGTTAATCCAAGGGAAATAAACATAGTGATCAATCACTTCAAGGAAGGACACAAATAATTTTTCATGAACGAAAATAAATAATTGGTCGAATATCTTAGCAACGAATGGAAAAAGCGAGAAGAATACGAGGATAAACATAAATGGAATAACAAAAAAAGAAAAGTAGGGAACAACAATTACATTTAATAATATTGCTAATGGTTGTACTGAAGAAAAGTATAAAAATTGCAATGGTATGATGACGATTTGAGAGATAAAACTAATTTTTAACATTTGAAAAAACAATGATTGGGTTTCTAATAACCATTCTCTCGATAATAAAATAGTAAAGGTAACGAGAAAGGATAACTGAAAACCGATATGATAGACGATATATTTATCAAAAATAATCAATAAAATAAAGACCATACTGATAATATCAATCGAACTATACACCCGTTTAAGTTTTGACAACAGAACAATCATCAGCACCATTAAAGATGCGCGCCATACGGAGGGTTGTCCACCAGCAAGTAATGCATATAGTGGCAAAACGAATGTTATCGTCCACTGTGCTTTTTCTTTTGTTAGTATACTTAATTTGATTAAAACGAAATAAATTAAGGCGACGACTAGACCGATATGAAGACCGGATATAGCTAGTAAATGAGACAGCCCCCATTTGCGGAAAATCTCAATTGTATCTTCAGCAATAAAATCATCATTACCAAGAACTAAGGCATTAATCCACGCATATGTTTCTGTACTATATAATTCGGATAACCCTTCCTGTAATAAGACTTTCCATTGAAAAATCTTACTTATGAAAGGAGAAGAGCCTTGACAAGAAATATCCTCGATGGATTCTACAATCAGCTGATAGGTTATACCTTGGGTTGCTAAATAACTTCTATAATCAAATTGACCAGGATTGCTACTTTTATCTGGAAGCCCCAAGCTACCAAATACCCTACATGTAGCACCATGTAGGAGCATCGCACTCTCTTCATTTGTAACAATTTGATCCGGAAAAATAGTAATCAGTATCGATTGTTTTGTAGATGCTTCTTTGAACCGAAAATTAATATATTGTTCCTTCATTTCAATTGGACTTGTAATTTCACCGGTAACTTCTATGTTTTTCGGAGGAATTTCATGGGAAGTTTCATTCAGGGGGGGAATATAAAAAATAAAAAACAGGGAAAGGGTTAAGGAGACAAGAACTGGTATTTTCCCTAACCGCTTCATGAAATATAAAATAAGTAACCATACAACGAGACCGACAAAAAAATATTTGTTGTCCAAGTGGATGGTTAACACGCTAATAGCAATAGAAATAGCTGCAATATACCATTTACCTTTCATTTGTTAACACCTAATATTTCATTTAAATTTGAACAAATCCTCAGCCTTACTTCGAAGTTCTTGTACTTCATGTTCATCCTGTGATAGGGTTTGTATTTTTTCAAGTAGGTCTTGTACATAATTCTCTTTTTCTTGATAATTCGTATCTACTGTTAAATAATCCAACTCCACCTTTATCGTCTCTACTCCAGCCTCTTCAAATAGTTGAATAGCATATGGATGATTTTTATAATCCTCCGAATAATAAACTGTTCGAATTCCACTTTGTATTAATTGCTTGCTACATTGTAAACACGGGAAGTGGGTTACATAAACATCAGCGTTTTCAGTAGGAACCCCAAACTTTGCGCACTGTAATAGTGCATTTGCCTCTGCGTGAACCGTTCTTACGCAATGACCATCAATGACATAGCAACCTTCATCTACACAGTGAACACTTCCAGATACGCTACCATTATAACCTCCAGCGATAATGCGCTTGTCTCGTACAATGGTGGCTCCTACCATCAATCGTGTACATGTACTACGTAAAGATAATAAATGACTTTGTGCCATAAAATACTGATCCCAGGATATTCTTTGCATGGTTAGACCACCTTCTAAGTATTAAAAATCAAGACTGTTTTCTAAAAGCTGTTGCATTTCATGTTTAATCTAATTCGAAGTTGATGTAAACTGCGCATTAACTGCAATGTGTTTTCCGCTCCGGGCAGTCGCTTTCCATAGGGAACGCGAAGAGGCAAAGAAAATACATGGATAGGAGAAGTATGGAAACGGACAATTCTTCCCTTATTTATGACAAAATTGGGTAATAAAGGGCTTTAAAGGACATCTGTTCCGTTATTAACCGGAATGACTGGTATTCTGGTACGAATTAGAGCATATAACGTACTTGATGTCCGATAACATTTTCAAATGAGATAATTTTACGAAATAACGTACGCCATGTCCGCTCCGTTATACCCCTACTCCAAGCAAAGTCGATAAGACCCCACAGGAGCGAAGGAACTACTTGAGTAAACTTCTTTTTTCCCTTGCGTCGTGGAAGCCTAGTGCGAAACATTACTAGAAGATGCAGGTGCACTTGTTTTGCGAGCACGGAGGCTTATCGTTAGTCCGCGGAAAGCGAAGTGTATTTCTGGAGCGAGATTTGGTGCAGTACATTTAATCTCAGATTTCACCACGTTTTTCATTATAAGTTACTTCGCAGTCTATATAAAATAACAACAAACTATTAAAAAAGAGCCAAAATCAATTACATATAGTTTACCTTTATCCGCTTAAAATCGTCAATCTGTTAAGGGATTATAATTTCATCTTGAATGTTTTCCAAAGTTTTTTCTCCAATGCCAGATACGTTTAATAGATCCTCTACACTTCCAAAGAACCCGTTTTCTTCTCGGTACTGAATTATTGCTTGTGCTTTTGATGGCCCAATTCCGTTCAAGGTTTGAATTTCTTCGATTGATGCATAATTAACTCTAATTTTTCCTTCATTGTCCTTTGTAATAGTAGTCTGTTCTTCTCCGACCTCTGGAACAACGATAATCATTTCATCATGAACCTTTTGGGCAAGGTTGACTACAGTTTGATCGGCGTTTTCAGAAAACCCACCTGCCATTTTGACAACATCTTCGACACGTGAATTAATTGTCATTTTGTATACTCCAGGGTTAAACACCTCACCTTTAATATCGACTACAATTTCACTTTCGTTTTGTATTTCTTCTAGAGATTCTATTGGTTCATTGGGAGTATCGGCAGTAATCGGTATATACGCTTCCTGTTCATCTTTGGAAAACTTAGAAGTGGATATTAGTACAATGATTATGACGAAGCCAATAAGAATAAAAAATGAATATTTCTTCATTATTTCAAACAGAGGAGTCACATCCTTTTAGGGGGGGAATGGAACAACGGAAATTAGTAAGGGAGATTATAAGGAATTATATATAAAATTCTTTCAATTGTCGAGTTCTCTTGAAATAAATAAAGATCGAGATATTGGTATTATCTCGATCCCTTTTCGGCAGTTATAAAAATTCTTTCACTATTTTCATGCAAATTTTCACTTTTTAAGGAAAAATCACCATAAAAATTAATATTTATAAAACCTAATTTTTTTAACAATCCTACATAAAAATGTATTGGATACGTCCGTTGATGATGCGTCTCATCAAATCGGGTATATTTATGAGTACCTTCATCTAATAAAAAGAAAGTTAAATCATGGTACATCTCTCCAGGTTGTTCCCCTTCTGTACAATACCAGATGTATGAACTATCCTCTGTTACGTCTGCAAAGGTATGATTTACCAAATTTTCCTCAACATGATTCATTGAATGCATATCAAAAATTAATAAACCACCATCTATTAGGCAATCAGCTATATTTTGAAACACCTTTTCCAAGTCACTTGTCTCTGTGATGTAATTAATTACATCACAATAACTAACAACAGCGTCGATGTCTGCTAGCCCTTCTAGTTCCCTCAGATCTTGATGTATCAAGCGAATAGAAAGTCGATCTTCACTAGCCTTTTGTTCGGCAATAGTAAGCATTTCTGCAGAGTAGTCTACACCAGTCATATGATAGCCTTTTTGTGCTAATCTCTTAGTAATCTCACCAGTACCACACCCTAGATCTGCTATCTGAGAGACGTTCTTTCCATATTGGTTAATTACTTCTTCAGTGAATGATATCCATAAATCATACGGGGCATCCTGCATAAATTTATCATATAAAATCGCCATTTGTTGATAAGACATCGTTAATCTTGTCCTATCGTCAACGGAACTTGAGAAGCATCTCCCCAAAGTCTTTCTAAATTATAATAAATCCGTTCATCTCTGTGGAAAATATGGCATACTATGTCACCTAGATCCACTAAAACCCATCTAGCCTGTTCTAACCCTTCTAACCTTTTTACTGAAATATCATGTTCATCCATTTTTTCTTTCACAGCACGAGCAATTGCTTGAACCTGGCGTTCATTTGTACCATGGCAAATTAAAAAATAGTCAGCAACTAATGAAACTTGATCCATATCAAGTGCTACAATATTTTCTGCTCTTTTATCACTGCATGCTTCAGCAGCTAAATGTAATATTTCTTTGATTTCCATCTAATTAATTCCCTCCGTCTAATTGTCTCGTTAAATCATTATATGCATGAAAAGTATCAGGATAAATGCGATTTTGTTTACTCATCAAAAAATTAATTGTATTTCGAGAAACCATCCAAGCCGTTTTAATTAAATCATGTTGAGACATTTCTCGGACTTCATCAAGGCCAGAAAAACTTCTTCCTGGCTCAATATAATCCGCCACAAAAACAATCATTTCCAACTTGGTCATATGTGGTCTTCCTGTTGTATGGTAATATACGGCATTTTTAATAGATTCATCTCGTATTCCGTATTCCCGTTCAATTAGAATAGAGCCAACCGGTCCATGCCATAACTCATGGTGATACAATAGTAAGTCCTTCGGTAAGTTACTATTGATAATCCATCTTTTCATTTCATCCAATGGTCTATATTTTGCATAATCGTGGAAAATAGATGCAAGCTCAGCTTTTTCTTCAGATTCTCCATATTTCTTAGCTAACGAAATCGCCGTTTCAGTAACCCGTAACGTATGATCAAACCTTTCTTTCGTTAAATGCGGTTCGACAATTGAAATAGCATCATTCCTATTCATACAAATGATTCCCCTTAATAAAAGTGTAAACAGAATCAGGTACTAAATACCTGATTGATTCATTTTTATATAACCGTTCTCTAATTAATGATGAAGAAATATCAATCATCGGAATTTCTACTTCCTGTATCGGATAGGGTGTAGTTAAAGAATATCCTGGCCGTTTCACACCTACGAATTTAACCATACGCATTAATTCATCTATTTTATGCCAATGTGGCAAATATTCAACCATATCTCCACCAATTATAAAAAAGAACTCCGTATCGGAATAGCGATTATTTAACGATTTAATCGTATCATACGTATAAGATTTGCCAGAACGTTCTATTTCTATAGTATTAATGTGAAACGACGTATTATCACTAATAGCCGATTCTAGCATCGCTAGCCGCTTATTTACTTCTATGGAAGCCTCTTGTTTATGCGGAGGTTCATAAGTTGGAATAAACCAAATCTCCTCTAAGTGAAGAGCCATTCTTACTTCTTCGGCTATCACTAAATGACCTATATGTGGTGGATCAAACGTACCACCTAATATCCCAATTCGTTTCATAACCTACTCCCTTACAGACTGTTATGGTAATTTAATCTGTTTATTTTCATTCGATTCTTTATATAATACTATATTGTTACCGATAATTTGTACAACCTCACTATGCGTTCCAGTCCGTAACTCTTCTGCCACCGTGTCTTTATCCTCTAAACAGTTTTGTAAAATACTAACTTTAATTAATTCTCTTTTTTCTAAAGCTTCACTTATTTGTGCAATCATATTTTCATTTACTCCAGTCTTCCCTACTTGAAAAATTGGTTTTAAATGATGGGCTTCAGATCTTAAAAATCTTTTTTGTTTACCTGTTAACATAATGTTTTCCCTCCAAAATAGTTTTTAATTGTTCTTCCATACCTTCTACAACTACTTTCTTATTTGTCCAAATCTCAAATGCATATTGTGCTTGATATAAAAGCATCGTATGGCCGTAATGTAAATAAGCCCCTTTTACTTTTGCCTGCTCTAACATATTCGTTAAAATAGGTCGATATACAATATCACTAATGATAGTCGATGGATTCACATGGTTCAACATTACAATGGATACATCTTTTTCAGGTGACATTCCTACATTTGTCGTTTGTATTATTAAATCATACTGATCTAGATTTCTTTCTGCATCTGGTATACTAAGAACCTCGGTAGTTGTTAATCCACTCTTCATGCCTTTTATATCACGAGCATGCTCTAATGTTCTATTCGTAATGTCGATATTTAAAAATCCCTCGGTTACTAGTGCATAATATATACTCCTAGCAGCTCCACCAGCTCCGATGAGAAGAATGCGACGGTTATTATCCGAAAATAGCATCGGAAACTTCCCTTTTAAAGAACGAATATACCCTTGGCCATCTGTATTATAACCAATCCATTTACCATCTTTATTTTTCACGGTATTTACAGCTCCAATTTGAGCAGCATATTCATCCAGCTCATCCAAATAAGGAATTATTTTCTGTTTATATGGTATGGTGACATTAAAGCCAAGTAGGTCTAAGGAAAAAAAATCCTTAATATTCTGTTCAAATTCTTGTGGTGCTATTTCATAGGCCGAATAATTGCCATTTAGGCTAGTTTTTTCAAGAAATTGATTATGTATCCATGGCGAAAGGGAATGTTCGATTGGGTAACCAATAAGTCCTAAACGATAATTCATTCTTTCCCACTCCTATAATAACGACTTTCTTATAGACACATGAACTCCTTTTGGGCTATGAGCTATAACGGTAATATCTCCCTCTACACTCACCCACCCAAGTCCAGGGAATACAATATCTGTCTTTTCACCTTGGATACGGAATGTGCTTGTTGTTAATTTCGGTAAACTCTCTATCGTTTCCTCATTGGGAGGTGCAAGCATTTCACCTAGATGATTTTCATACAGAGAATCTGCATTTTCCAACTTTGTCCGATGAATGGGTAGTTGATTTGAAAAATAACATACAAATGATTGCTTGCTTCCCTTTATAAAATCTAAACGTGCGAGTCCACCAAAATATAATGTTTGCTTATCATTTAATTGATAAATCCGAGGTTTAATCTCTTTGTTAGGCGTGATTAATTTTAAATCCTGATCAGAAATATAATGAGCAATTTGTTGTTTATTTACAATACCCGGTGTATCGATTAAGGAATGCTGATCATCTATTGGTATTTCAATAAAACCTAAGGTTGTACCCGGAAAATAAGAAGTTGTAATCACATCACTTTCACCGACAGATTGTTTAATTAATCGATTGATAAAAGTAGATTTACCGACATTAGTCGTTCCAACAATGTATACATCTTGATTATCTCGATAAATTTCGATAAGTTCTGTCAATTCATCCATACCATGGCCTTTAATGGATGAAATCAAGGACACATCTTTTACTTTATAACCAGCCTCTTTAGCAGATGATTGTAACCATTGTTTTAGTTTACGGTGATTTGTAGATTTTGGCAATAAATCCATTTTATTACCAACTAACAAGATTGGGTTATTACCAACAATTCGTGGCAAGCTTTTAATCATTGAACCATTCACATCGAAAATGTCTATTACATGTACTACTAGTGCATTTGTATCGCGAATCGTACTGACCATTTTTAAGAAGTCGTCATCTGTCATCGAAACGTCTTGGATTTCATTATAATGTTTAAGTCTGAAACAACGTTTGCATAATACGTTTTCTCGATTTAGAGAGGACGCAGGAGTATAACCTATTTTTTCAGGGTCTGTTGTCTGAACAGTTACCCCACAACCTTGACAATCTATTTGTTCCATTATTTTTCCTCCCATGTGATTTTGCCTTTGTTACGAAAATAATTTAGTATTCTTCGCTCTATTGATCGATTGATTCTAGTTATTTTTTCATCTGTTTTCACGATAGGAACTACTAATATGGTATGAAATCCAGCAGAATTCCCACCTAAAACATCTGTTAATAGCTGATCACCAATAACCACCATTTCATCTCTTTGTAAGCCCATTTCTTTAGCTGCAACTTTAAAAGCTTTTCGCAAAGGCTTTCGTGCACTAAATACATAAGGGGTTTCTAGTGGTTCAGAGAAAAACTTTACTCGCTCTTCTTTATTATTCGATACAATTGTTACTTTAATGCCTTGATCTTTCATTTGTTTAAACCAGTCTTTCACTTCTGGAGTTGCCTCTCTAACATCCCATGCAACTAGTGTATTATCCAAATCGGTAATAACGCCTTTTATTCCTTTTTCTTTCAAGGCTTCCGGGTTAATTTCAAAAATACTTTTAACATGTTCATTCGGCAAAAATCGTTTTAGCAAGTCTTACACCTCAATTAGTTATTAGATTTTCTTCCTCTGTTTAAAATTAGACACCATGGGTAATTATACAATATAAATACATCCTATAATAACTTTTTATAGATATCAAAAATAGTTAGTATATGTATTAGAATACCGAGAAATTTGCAGATTCACTAAAAAATTTGTAAAATCGTTCGACAAATTGCATCATTTTTTGCATTGTGGATAACTTTATGCACATTTTCCACACTGATTTATCAAGGTCCAAAGATGATACACCCATTTTATTCACAGGTTATCTACAGGCTGATGTAGATAACTGATATCTTGTACAACAAACCAAATCATGGTACTTTATTATTACATTATTTAAAACCGAGCAAAAAATATTTTTAGGAGGGCTGCATTTATGGAGCATTTGTCAGACGAATTATTACTCGAATCCTATCATAAAGCAAATGAATTAAATTTAAGCCCTGAATTTGTCTCACTTATTAAAGAGGAAATCTATCGTCGTGGATTATTACATAGAATTAAATTCTCTAGTTAGAATCAGTTAAAAACGGTATAAATTTTTTACGAATATATTATATAGGAAGAAACTGAAATTCCCTTATCATTCTTTGCGTGATAGGGATTTTTTATTTTTGTCTCATGCGATATTATGGTATTCTAATTCATAAAGTAGTTGCCCAAATTTGCTATGAAACGATGTTTCCTTTTTTACATTTATTTCGTCACTAAATGGATAAAATATACAATCACCCCAATAACCATTTTCGACAACAGCCTTAATTTTCTAGCTATATCATGTATAAAGCCAAAGTTAATCATTTTAAGGAGGATTTCCATTCGATGATATTCGCAGCATTAATACCACTTATTTTTGCTATTTTCGTTCCGTCACTAAGCAAAATTAAGCATAAAATACATACAGGCATATTTGTTTTTTTTATCCCCTTTAGTATTTTTCTATATTTTATCCGCTTTGTTGGAAATGATTTCACCCCTATTAGGCAGGAGTATAACTGGATTCCTTCATTAGGTATCAATTTTGATTTCTACTTAGACGGACTAAGTTTATTATTTGTATTATTAATTAGTGGTATTGGTTCACTAGTTGTATTTTATTCCATTTATTACTTACACGTATCGGAACGATTAGGGTCGTTTTACGTGTATTTACTTATGTTTATGACTGCCATGCTTGGAGTCGTTTTATCTGATAATGTATTTGTTTTATACACCTTTTGGGAACTTACATCAATCTCATCATTTCTATTAATTGGGTATTGGCATTATCGAGAACGCTCTAGATATGGGGCACAAAAATCCATGCTCATTACAATTTTCGGTGGACTAAGTATGTTGGGTGGCTTTGTATTTCTTACTGTTATTACAGGTACTACGAGTATTCAAGCCATGATTGCCCAGGCGGATGTAATTTTAAATAGCAATTATTTACCATTAATTATGGGATTGATTCTTTTAGGTGCATTTACTAAATCAGCTCAGTTTCCTTTTCATATCTGGTTACCTGATGCAATGGAAGCACCTACACCAGTTAGTGCATACTTACATTCGGCAACAATGGTTAAGGCTGGTATCTTTTTAGTAGCACGTTTCTCACCTATTTTTGCAACATACGAATGGTTCTTTATCATTGTTAGTATCGTTGGGATTACAACACTATGTTGGGCTTCTTACATGGCAGTAAGACAAACCGACTTAAAAGGAATACTAGCTTTTTCAACGATAAGTCAGTTAGGTATGATCATGGCTATGTTAGGTTTTGGTACGAAAGCAGCAGTATTTGCAGCTGTATTCCATATATTAAATCATGCAACCTTTAAAGGGAGTTTATTCATGCTCGCAGGTATTATCGATCATGAAACAGGTACGAGGGATATCCGTAGGCTTGGTGGATTACTAACCATTATGCCCATCACGGCGACACTTGCTCTATTTGGAACGTTTTCGATGGCGGGTATACCACTACCATTTCTAAATGGATTTTATAGTAAAGAGATGTTCTTTGAATCAATACTTCATTTAAATGAAATTACTAATCCTATCGCAGATGTTTTAATACCTTTGATTCCATATTTAGCAGTATTAGGAAGTATCTTTACTTTTGTATATTCCATGTATTTCTTCTTCGGTGTGTTTACAGGTCCGAAGCAGTTAGACAAATTAAAAATAAAACCGCATGAGGCTCCAATCGGTATGTTAATATCACCTATCATTCTAGTGCTTGGAGTTATCTTGATTGGTCTCTTCCCAAATATGGTCAATGGTACTTTCTTAATCCATGCAGCGGAATCGGTAAACAGTGCTGTAGCCATAAAAGATATTTATTTTTGGCATGGTTTTATACCTCCACTGTATATGTCATTAGCTGTAGTAGGAATTGGAACGGTTCTATACCTTACTCGTAAAAAGTGGAGTAATGTGTATCATGTACTACCAGGGAAAATGAGCATGAATAAGGTGTATGATTCGCTCGTTAAAAACGTGGATTTATACTCAGCAAAGCTGACGAATACTTATATGACTGGCTCGTTAAAATATTATATGTCCATTATATTAGTAGCTATTGTACTTGTAACATTTTTCGTCATGCTAGGAACAAATGGCTTCCGTATCGATTACAGTAACCTTGCTGAAATTACATTTATAGAAGTTGCTGTTGTTGCTGTTATCATTATAGGTGCATTAGCAACGATCTTCACAACATCTAAATTAGGAGCTATTCTAATTACTGGTGTAGTTGGTTATGGTGTAGCAACATTATTTGTAATCTATCGTGCACCAGACTTAGCACTTACTCAATTGGTAATCGAAACTGTATCTGTTGCCTTATTCCTACTTTGCTTCTATCACTTACCAAAGTTACAGAAGCGAGACGAATCAATGGGTTCAAAGTTGAGAAATGGGGCAATCTCGATTGCTTTTGGTGCATTAATGACTATCATAGCCATTTCAGCACATAGTACGGAAGGTTTCGACCCTATATCAGACTACTTTATCGAGACTGCGTATAAATTGGGTGGTGGCCATAATATCGTAAACGTAATCTTGGTGGATATGCGTGGCCTGGATACATTATTTGAAATTGCTGTATTAGGTATTGCAGCACTTGCAATCTTTAGCCTCATAAAATTACGTCATAATAAGGAGGCAGAAAAATAAATGGAAATTATCATTGCAATTTTATCTGGCGTGCTAATGACTACAGGAGTGTATAACTTATTACAAAAGCAATTCCTCCGTATTGTCATTGGTACCGTTCTTTTATCACATGGCGCACATTTGTTTATTTTAACGATGGGAAAATTGAAAACTGGAATGCCACCTATTCTAGATGGGGCTATCGAAGATTATACCGATCCCCTACCACAAGCCTTGATTCTTACTTCCATTGTTATTAGCTTTGGAATTACAAGTTTATTATTAGTACTTGCATATCGTACAGCGAGAGAAAACGATACAGATAATATGGAAAAATTAAGGGGTACAGAAAATGAGTAACTTAGCAGTATTACCAATAATTATCCCATTAATAGCAGGGATCGTTGTTGCTTTATTTAACGCTAAAGTAGCAATTTCACGGACATTAACAAAAATATTATCCATCATTAGCTTAGGTGTTGTTTCCTATATTTCGTGGATTGTATTTACGGAAGGATCGATCATTTTAGAAACTGGTGGTTGGGTTGCACCATATGGGATTGTACTTGTTGCTGATCCACTCGCAACGATACTTGTTTTAACTACAAACATTGTTGCTGTTGCCTGTGCTTTTTATGCTCCACATTCTTTAACTTTAAAACAAGAACAACACTATTTTTACGCTTTTTATTTCTTTCTCATTTCAGGTGTGTCTGGAGCATTTTTAACTGGCGACTTATTTAACTTATTTGTTTTCTTTGAAGTTCTGTTAATGGCTTCCTATGCATTAATCGTATTAGGTGGAGACAAAATTCAGTTAAGAGAATCCATTAAATATGTTTTGATAAATTTATTTTCATCTATTTTATTTGTTACCGCAGTTGCATTTATCTATGGAACTGTAGGTACTGTTAATATGGCGCAAATAGCTGAAAGAGTTCAAGAAATGGAGCAGGGAGGAATCTTAACAACAATTGCTATTCTATTGTTTTTTGTGTTTGCTACAAAGGCAGCACTATTCCCTCTTTACTATTGGATGCCAAAATCCTATATTGTACCTAATGCAGTAGTCTCTGCGTTATTTGCAGCATTATTAACTAAAGTAGGAATTTATTCGATTCTACGTGTTTTCTCGTTAATTTTTGTACATCAGATTGATATAACACACCAAATGTTCATATGGATTGCTGGTTTGTCTATGCTTTTTGGTGTTATTGGGGCGTTATCAACCAATAATATTAAATTAATTATTGCCTATAACATTATTCCGGCAATTGGTTTTATCATTATGGGAATAGGTGTGTTTAATCAAGATGCACTCAGTGGATCTATTTATTATTTAATTCACGACATGATTATTAAAACGGCATTATTTTTGATTGTAAGTGCTATAGCGTACGTTGCTGGAACTTCTGATTTACGTAAAATGGGAGGTTTAATACATTATTACCCTGGCCTTGGATGGTTGTTATTTATCTCAGCGATCATATTGGCCGGAATTCCCCCGTTTAGTGGTTTTATAGGTAAGCTTCTATTGATAAAAGGAGCAGTATCTAACGATGAAATAACAATAGTAATTATAACCCTACTTACTAGTTTGTTGATTTTATACTCTGTCATGAAAATATTTATTCGTGGATTTTGGGGTGAAAAAGATGAATCAGGTAAATATGATAATAAGAAGCCAATAAATGGATTGATCGCACCTATTATTTTCCTATTAGCGTTTTCAGTACTTTTAGGAGTAGGAGCAGAATTAATTTATCCATCCATAGATTCTATTTCAGCCTATTTACTTGATCCACAACTTTATATTGATTCTGTGTTAAAGGAGTAACTAATTATGGCCTTTCAGATTGTTATCAATTTAGTCATTGCTTTTATGTGGATGTTTTTAAGTGAATCCTATTCAGCACCTAGCTTTATTGCCGGGTATCTTTGGGGAATTCTCTTATTGCTCTTACTTAATCGCTTCATACCAGGTACATTTTATTTACGCAGAGTAGGTAAAATCATCCGATTAATTCTCTTATTTATTAAAGAATTAATCCTATCTAATTTTGATATTATTAAAATTGTCTATCAACCTAAACCAGATATCGAACCTGGAATCTTTGCATTACCAACAGAATTAAAAGGAAATTGGGAAATTACGCTTCTGGCAAATTTAATTTCATTAACACCTGGTACTCTTTCGGTTGCTATATCAGAAGATAATTCCCATATTTTTATCCATTCGATTCACATAGATGATGTAGAGGAATCCATTCACGCAATCAAAAGTACGTTTGAAAGAGCAATTATGGAGGTGACAAGATGACGGAAACATTATACCGTGCAACGGAATCAATGCTCGAAGTATCATTAGTTATTTGCTTTATTGCCATTTCGATTTCACTTTTATTATTGCTTTATCGAATGATTGATGGACCAACTAGTCCAGATCGAGCTGTAGCGCTAGATACCATTGGGATTAACCTTATGGCAGTTGCCGCATTAGTTGCCATCTATTTGGTAACACCAAACTTGAATGATGTCATCTTGCTAATTGCAATCCTAGCTTTTCTGGGGACAGTAGCAATCGCCAAATACTTAGAAAAGGGTGTTATTATTGATAGAGACTTGGATTAATATCATCGTAAATATCATCATAATCATCTCTTTACTATTAGGTACCTTTTTCATTCTATCTGGTTCAATTGGTATTGCTAGGTTTCCCGATATTTATATAAGATTACATGCTGCTACAAAAGCTTCTACGTTGGGATTAGCAGGAATCTTAATTGGGGCATTCCTCTTCCTATTTATTGAACATGATATTGTGAGTGGTAAACTATTATTAGCGTTAGTTTTCACTTTATTAACAGCCCCTGTTTCTGCTCATATGATTTCACGAGCGGCACATAAAGTAGGAGTAAAGCCTATTACTAAAAATAGAAGAGATGAATATGAAGAAGCAATGAGAGAAAAACATAAATAACATTACTTTTAGAGAAGCTATTATAAATTAATTAGCTTCTCTATTTTTATTGCTATAAGTGGAATTAAGCAGGATTTTTTGCGAATTCACATGAAAAATTGAAGGTAAATTAGCAACCGTCTAGTAATAATTAGACACTAATAAAATTACACTGTTTCCCTTGTTAATTAACTTGTTAAAAACTTTGAATTACACAAGAAAAAAGGACAATTAGCTACGCAATAGTCTATTCATCCTCTCTAAATATATGCTTGATGAGCTTATCACTTTTAAGAAATGCCTCAATATAAAGTACTGTCTGAAAATAAATGAACAACTGCTACTTTTTCATCAATCGTATCATTTCGCTGGAGAAGTAAAGAGATTTTTATTAAACAATCGTGCCCTTATGTTTAGGCTTGCTTCTCAAACACCCACATTTTTGATACATCTTGATAACCCAATTTTAGGTATAAAGGATGCCCCATTTGACTGGAAGCAAGTACACTCTTGACAGCGCCTTCCTGCTTGGCATCAATAAGCATTTTTCGGCAAAGTGCTTCAGCCATTCCTTTGCCCCTATGAATTTTTGAAGTAAATACATTATCCAAAAAACATACCTTATTATCTAATAGTAAATAGCTTCCATGAGATACCGGATGCCCGTTTTCCTCACAAACGTAATAATGCAAATTTGGATCATCTAATTTTGTAAGATCGATCACAGTCTTATCGAAAAAATGATTGATGCGTCGAGCTTCTTCTTCGGTTTTGACACGCTTTATAATCTTGTTTTCTATTTCAAAAGACCAGCTATCCAGATTTAAAATCATAAGAATATCTGTACTTTTTATGGTATATCCCTGCTTATCATAACTATATGGTTTTTCATCAGAAAATACAGTAAGCCAATAGTCTTTTTTGATGCCATGTTTATTTATGGTTTCCATAACGGGAGCAGGATTTGCATTATAAACGAAAAACTCATCAGTTCTGCCAGCAACAGTTGTACCAAATGCAAGATGTTTTATAGAATCGTAATCATATAATTGGCTCGCAGGTTGACGGCTACAATAAAACTCACCACGAACAAAAAAATCAATAGCTTTTTTTAACTCCATTATTTCCCCCATAAGAATTCCTCCAATTCACATGTTCAACAATATGGCCCGATTGCTGAACAAAGATCAATCAGGACTCAACTAACCTGACCGTTCGTACAATTAGCAAAAACTTTAGATTGGTACTACACATTATCAATAGATAGTTCATATTTCTTTATTTAGACATTTTATCTCAGAGGTTATTTGCTCCCAACTCCTATTGTATTCATCTACTTCACACGTATAGATGGCTTTAGTAAAATTCATAATTTCTTCTTTAGTATTTTCATCTACAGTTTTTTCACTTTGAACACTTATCAACTTAATCTTATCTTGCAGAGTCTGAAATACTGCCAGAGTTTCTTCAGGAATTCCTTCTATATTAGGAGCGCTTATACGGTCTATTCCTTCCTCTAGTTCACGAAATTTTGACGCGATTTCTTGGATTATTTGTTCATCCCAGTCTACTTCTTCTGCTTCTCGTAGTCCAAAATAGATCAAAAAACCTCTCAAAGGACTTTCAACCTCTAATTGATAAAAGTACATGTTTTTATTATCTAATTTTTCTTTCTCATTTGCATACTTTTCTCGCTCGGCAAAATAAAGAATAGAGATAACTAATAAGATTATAGATAATATCCAAATGATTATTGGGCTTAAACGTCTATCTGAATACTTATCTGTCATAAAATATATCCCCCCCTTTACGAATATTTAACGTTTAAATGTTTAATGTAAATTTCTTTTTAAGTTAATCTGCCTCTATAGTTCAATAACCGATTGTTCTTTCTGAGCTAATTATTGCATCCTTTACTTGAATAGGCTGTATTATTCGAAGACACCATCTTCAAGGAATGTAATTGTTCCCTGAGTAGTATCTAGAACCACTTCAATCCCAATTGGAAATACATGCGATGGGAAGGTGTGTCCAATGTCAAAATTAGAAAGTATAGGTATATTCGTATCTCCAATTATTTCAATAAGTAATTCATCGAGTGAAAATGGTGAACCTAAATCATTGAAATGGTCATGTTTCCCAATTACCAAACCTGCAATTTCATCAAAAACTCCAGCAACCTTTAACATACTTAGTGAACGTTCTTGAATAGCCATATCCTTATAGCCGTCTTCAATAAAGAGTATCGCTCCTTTTAATTTTGGAAAGTATTCTGAACCAAAGAATCCAGTCATCGTATTTAAATTTCCACCAATCAATTTTCCTGTGGCAATCCCTTCACGCAGCGGAATCCAACTTTCATTGTTGAACATTTCTTTTTCTCTATCTTGTGAGTTCCAATCTAACCTTTCCAACGGTACTTCTAGCGAGAACGGAGCTCTCTTCTTTAATTTCACTATATCTTCAAAATACTCTTTTCCCTTTGGTACCATTTCAGGAAATTCACCGAATGAAGGGATAATAGCAGGACCATAAAAAGTAGTTAATCCTGTTTTAGCATATATACCTAATATAAGAGCAGTTACATCACTGTATCCCATTACAACTTTAGGTTTGTTTTTTAAATATTCGTAGTCAATATAAGGTAGTAAGGAATTAGAATTTAGCCCTCCATCTGTGCTTAAAATTGCTTTTACATCGTCATTATAAATTAACTCATTTATTTCTTCGGCTCTTGCTCTAATTGAACTTGAACGATAAGATTGTATTTCCCTCGTACAAGAACCCTCTACTATATTAAATCCCAATTTCTCTAACTGAATTAATCCTCTTTGATATCTTTCCTTATATAGAACTGGTGCTGGAGACGATGGAGTAATAATGCCAACAGTATCTCCTCTTTTCAAAGATTTAGGTTTCAACAAAGAATAACAACCTTTCCACGACAGATTTATTTTCATGAAGTATCTTAATAGTCCATTAACTTTTTAAACAATTTGCTCCGTTAGTACAATAAGTTCAACAAAAGCGAGTTAATCATTCTTAGAACTCCGCACCTGTTAGATGAAGACTATTCCATAAGTCATATGTTATTGCATAATTTGGATTTTCTTCGATTTAAGCCCATATACTAAAATCTTCTATATAGATTTTCTTATTACTGAAAAGTACTATCCAATGTTCTTCAGAAGATTTACCCTTGCTCATCACTTGAATGTTTTCAGTAGTAGATCCAATTACAGGGTTTTTGATTAATAGAACAGCATAGAAAAACCAATTAAAGTAATTATAATAATTAACTCAACTTTCGGAGTTAGAAATACCAACTTAAACCTTTTAAACCAAACTTTATAACCTGTTTTGGTATAATAAAACAGAAAATATGAAGTTGCAATTACTTAACGACACGGTACCGTAGGTGGGTTTCGCTCGCAAAGGCATCTGTTTCTATCCGCTCCAACTTAATACGCTGTCCGAGCCCGCCAAATAATGAAATGCCGTCACCCAGCAGCAGGGGTACTACATGTAATTGGATTTCATCCACTAGGCCAAGCTTTAGGCACTGCCGGGAGATGCTACCTCCCAAAAGCGCTACACTCTTATCACCGGCGGCGGCTTTGGCCGCTTCGACTGCATGCGTAATGTCATTTACGACAAAAGTATAGGTTGTCCCGTCCCTTTCGACCGGTTCATGAGCCTCATGAGTCATTTCGAATACCGGAACCTTCAACATACCACCGTACGGTATCTCACCTTCCTCGATGGTCTGCGTCTTGTTAGCGCCACCGACTACGGCGCCTAATTCTTTCATAACTTTACTAACGACCGCTTCATCTTCGTCCACAGACGAAAAGCCGAACATCCAATCAATGCCTCCGTTAGTATCGGCCATAAAGCCATCAAGTGTTATGGTCGCATGAATAATAACTTTCGCCATTTTACTACCTCCCTCATCCTTTATTTGTGTTCGCAACATAAATTTAACAGTACTCTCAAACTTATTAATCAATAATTTACATATATTAACTTATTCCACGCCAAACCCAAAAAACCCTTCTTATTGAACTACTTCGTTAATTTCAGTACATATATTCACAAGCTCTATTTACCATATCATATTTATACAATATTCAGAAACAAGCAAAAGAAAAGTTGGTATAAGGTTTTCTATCCTTACACCAATTCTACGTGATTTAATTGTGTTTCTGTGGAATATTTTAGCGCGATTATAGAGAATATTTATTTCGTTATTAACTATTTTTCCTCCCGTATCCGAATCCGCTTCTTAGGAATACCGTTTTTTAGGCATGGGCTAACGCCATTCATAATTAGAAGATAATCATCACCGGATGTAGAATACGAAGAATCCTCGAAATTACAAACCAATGTTCTACGTGCGATGTATTGCTGCCAAGGCATTCCTTGGGCCAGCGATTACTCGGCCCACCGAAAACATTTGTCCTGTGGGAAGAGCATGTGTCCCAAGACCTCGGAAGAAGTGGTTTTTCTGGCCGCGCCCACGGCAAAGTAGACACTGTAAAAGCGACCTAAGCTAGAACAGATGTCGTACATATGCTAGAAGTGAAAGCTCAAGTATTCTGACGGAGCGGCTTTCTAACACTCGATTGAATAAAAGTGTGAAAGTAAATAACGCTAAAGTTATGTCGCAGTTTATATAAATACTGCAGCAAAATATGCGAAAGATCCTTTTTATATTCATGCAAAAATAATTATAAATAATTGCTCGTATAGTTTTATGGGACAGACACAAATACCACTTTCGCTTCATAGTGTGGATATATAGGCATAAGCCCAACTGACGCTTTAGGAGGTGTAGTGTTTGTCCGGAATATTAAGTGTCCTTGCATTATTAATAAAAGAAGCGCTTTTTTTTGTTTCTTATGTTAAGAATCATGCTTTTCCACAACCTCTTTCATCAGAAGAAGAAGCGAAATATATTGAAGAGATGCAAAACGGAAGTGAAACTGCCAGAAATAAACTTATTGAACATAACTTGCGGTTGGTCGCCCATATTGTAAAGAAATTCGAAAACACGGGAGAAGATATGGAGGATCTCATCTCCATCGGAACTATTGGCTTAATTAAGGGAATTGAGAGCTTCTCTGTTGGAAAAGGAACCAAACTTGCAACCTATGCAGCAAGGTGTATAGAAAATGAAATTTTGATGCATCTACGTGCGCTTAAGAAGGTAAAGAAAGATGTTTCCCTTCATGACCCTATTGGTCAGGATAAAGAAGGGAACGAAATTAGTTTAATCGATATTCTTGAAGCTGAGAATGAAAATGTTATCGAGTATATTCAATTAAATATGGAAATTGAAAAAATGCAGGACTATTTTTCCATTCTTGATAAACGTGAAAAAGAAGTCATCGTCTATAGATATGGATTAAATGACCACAAGGAAATGACCCAAAGAGAAATTGCCAAAAAACTTAATATCTCCAGAAGCTATGTTTCTCGTATTGAGAAAAGAGCATTAATGAAAGTTTTTCATGAATATTTCCGTAACGAAAGAAGAGCATAATAATCAAATAGGTAGTGTACGAATGGAATATATAATAAAAAAATGAGCGTATATGTTACGTACGCTCATTTTCCGTTATAATTCTCTTTATTTTCACATATTGAATAGAAAATACCAATCCCACGATTAATAACGTTCCGGAAAGGTATAATAACTTTTCTCCATTTTCTGAAGGGTAAACAAAAACATTATTTACACCACCAAGAAAAAGGTACGTACTGAGTAAGATTAACGTTATGATAAATCGCTGATAGTCTTTTAATTTTGATTGTAATTTCGTCTTGCTATTCAAGTTACCTTCCCCCTTATAACGCATCATAACACATTATTTAATAGGGAAAGGAAGGTAATTGATGGCAATGGCCGTCGTTTTACTTATTTTTGATCATGGATATAATGATCTCCGAAGCATTTCGTGCGGCCATATCTAAAAATTCCTCAAAGGACACCGAAGATTCTTTACCCGCTATGTCAGATAATGCTCGTATGACAACAAACGGTATATCATATTGGTGACAAACCTGTGCTACAGCAGCTGCTTCCATTTCAGCAGCGATCATCTCCGGAAATTTTTCTCTTACAAATTTAACACGCTCAGGATCATCCATAAATGAATCTCCTGTTGCAATAATTCCTTCTTGTGCTTGTACCTCTAGTTCAGAGACAGCATTCATTGCTTTATCGATTAACGCTTGGTCTGCTTCAAATGCTGCAGGCATCCCTGGAACTTGTCCATAAACATAATCAAATGCAGTAACATCAACATCATGATGTACAACACGATTAGAAATGACAATATCTCCTACTTCTAAAACATTAGAAAAGCCTCCTGCAGAACCAGTGTTAATAATGCGAGATGGCGTATATCGTTCTAGTAATATTGTCGTTGCCATCGCAGCATTTACTTTCCCAATTCCTGATTTTAGTAAAACGATATCTTTATCATAAAGTTTCCCCTTCATAAATAAACAATTCGCAATCGTCTCTTCTTGTATATCCGTCATGTTCTCTTTAAGAATTGCTACTTCTTGATCCATAGCTCCAATAATACCGTACGTCATGATGCTGTACCTCCTGATTAAGATTAATCCTTGTCATTTTCCTGTAATACCTCAACTAGAGTAGGTTTCCATCCTTCATGATCTACCCAAGTGAGATAAACGCGATAATATTCAGTATTAGCACTGTTTGAAACAGTTCCTATTGCTTTTTGTTCCCCACCATTGCCGATAAACCATGTAATCATGTTTTCCTCTACTAAACCTGTGGCTAATCTTATCGCCTTTTCCATCTCCATCCAATCCTGTGAATCCACAACAAACTGTGTAGTATGTGGACCTTCCTGTTCTGTTCCAACTGGTTGCCAATTACCCGTATAAGCATCTATTACATTTTCATCATCAGATACTGGGTCTGCTTCCTCTGTCTCAATATCTTCTTCATGGGTATTTTCTTCATTAGTCTCTGTGTTTGATTCATAGGTATTTTCTGTTTGCTCTTCATCTGCTCCGTCTTCGGTAGCGTTATTGTCCTCTGAAGAATCACTATCTTCCTCTTCATTATCCTCTTCTATTATAGAGCTTTCCGTTTCTTCATTATTATTTTCATCATTACTAGCTTCCTCTTCATCGTTACCGCCGAAGATCCAGAAACCTACTAATACGACTATTAATAACCCACCTAATAATAGAAGGACAGAAATAGCTTTGGTATTTTTTCTTCTTTTTTCAAATTTATTAACTCTTGTATATCTATCAAAGTTGCTCATGATATCTCCCTCCCCTATCTATACTTTATTATAGTACCATATTTTATATGCAAACAAATATATTACTTTTTATCGATTTTCCAACTCATTTTTACAATTTATAAATCCAAACAAAAAAAGACACCATAACCAAAAATGATATAATGTCTTTTCTATTTATCTTAATCTTAACTAGTAATTGATAGATATTTTACAACAAATAATAACTTGTTATCCGCTTCGAACAGTCGCTTTTCTTGGAGAAAGTAAGTGGTCAAGAACGAATAAGAGATGGGCGTAGAAAAGAAATGGATCAATCCATTATTTAAATTCGGTTAATATTGGAACTACATGACATTTATTCCGATATTAACCGAACAAACTTATACGAGTTAGAGCAATTAACTTATTTAATGTCACAAATGAAGGTATTTTATACAATAACGAACTCCATGTCCGTTCCATTATACCCTAAAAACTCTCATCCTTTTATTCCTCTATCGAAGTTTTTTCCAGTGCCCAACTTCACGCGAAGTCAATGAGACTCCACCTATTAGTGATATCCCGGTGTCTTCTAGTTTTGCTACGAATTTATATATCGTGCAACAAACGATGTGAATATAGCATTTCTACTATCTTGCTCTATCTTCTAATTCTTGTTCCAGTTCTTCTAATCTTTCCTCTCGTTCATCTTCATTAAGATCATTATTCGACTCAACTAATTCCATTTGTTTTTCAATACTTGCGATTTGTACGGAAACATCCTGTAATTCTTCTCCTAACTGTAATGCTTCATTTGGCTCATCTAATTCAATATAACTTCTTGCGGCCAGTAATTTAGCTCGATTATTGTCTGGCGTTTGTTCGTATCGTGCAATAACTTCTTCATAGGATTCATTTAGCCATGCCTGTTCAATCCCCACTTCTGGAACATTCGAATCAAGTTGTAAAATAAGATCATTTGCCTCTTCCGTTTGAAGCGACACTAATTTATCCACTATTGCTGGATGATTGGCATCGCTTAATTGAGCTGCGTTAGAAAGATGTTCAATTGAACCAGATCTCATATATTGTGACACTAATAAATCTCGTTCATTCAATTCCAGTTTTTCCAAGGATTCTAAAATACGTATGGCTTCTTCGGGTTCATCTTTTAATGCAAACTCATACGCCTGGATAACAGATTCATTGTATTCAAGGGTTTCTACTAACTCCATCTTGTCATTTTCCAAAGACTGTTGTTCTGCTTTATTAGAAGAATCCATATTCGAAGCCGCCTTACTTAATGGCAAGACTTGGGTTACATATAATACTGTTAAACCACATAAAAAACCAATAAGCATTCCAGATAATATAGATATTTTTTGTTTCGGTTTCTTCGTTACCTCATCTTGAACATACTTTTCTTTAAATTTCGATTCTTCTTTCGGCGGAAGAGATTGATACTCAATGGTCATTTCGTGTAGTTCCTTTAATGTACGTGCTTTATTGATTTGAGCAGCAAATGAGCCTTGATCACTATGTAAGGATTCACTCCATTCAAAAGACCATTTTCCTGTAAATAATAGAATAATAAGTTCTTTCATGTCTTTTAGGCTTTGATCAGTAGTGAATTCAATCGGAGGAAGTACGTTTCGGATCCCGCGGTGAACAAACTTAATTTCACCAGTATTATTTACATATATATTTTCTGGATGGATCATAGTCGTGTATTGTGTACCTACTAACCTATGAATCTTTAATATATTCTCAACAATAATAAGTTTCCTTTGTACAGATTCCTGAAGTATGTCATGTAAAGGTTTATAAGTTTTATCTCTTTTATAATAGATTTTTAGCCATTCGGTATCTACGATGGAATGTTGACATGGAAAAAATAAATCATCCAGTCTTTTCAGTTCATCTAGTTGCTCCGCTTCTTTTAAATTTGTTTGTTCATTCGTGATTTCGTATACGATTACTTCTTCATTATCCACTAAACGACCGAATGGTAGAGTATAATGTTCATTCCGCATGCCTAAACCTCCTTACATAGTAAAGTTAAACTAATAAAATGAGAACTCCAACGAAAATGAGTAGGATAAAAACTCCAATCATGTATTTAAGCCTCGTTGACATACCACGTCGATCTATTTCTTCTTTGGCTTTGATTAAGAGTTCTTTTGCCTCACTTGCATTCTGTATACGTTTTTCAGGATCCATTTCAACTAATTTATTCACACACCTTTTCAGGCTTTTCGGCAATTTTTTTGCAAAATGAGTAATTGGCTTTTGGGCTACGTAAACATATTTTCCTTCTGAGAGTAGGTAATATAATAACGCCCCCAAGGAAAATAAATCTGTTCGACGATCTGTTTGCTTTTGTTCAAATTGCTCCGGTGCTGCAAAGCCAACCGTCCCAACTAACACTGTATCCCGAAGCTTATCTTCTTGGAACTTTCTAGCTATCCCAAAATCAATTAATTTCATTTCTCCCGATTCATTTAAAATAATATTACCTGGTTTAATATCCCGATAAATAATTGTTTCTGGATGGTTGTGTAAGTAATCTAATATATCACTCAGCTGTATCCCTATATCTATCACTTTATCTAATGGGAGTTTATGCTCTTGATTATTTATATACTCTGATAAAACTTCACCTTCAGCGAATTCCATAACAAGGAAGATATACTCATCTGTTGTGAAAAAATCGATCATTTTGGGGATATTTGGATGATCCAGTTCACTTAATATTTTTGTTTCATCCACTAATTTTTGAGATAATTTGTTTTCCTTGTTTGCTACCTTAACAGCCCACTGCTGCGGGCTTGACTTATCCATCTCCTCAATGAAATAAACTTCTGACATCCCACCAGAAGCAATATGATCTAATACGCTGTACTTTTCAGCCAACACATCTTCACTTTTAATACGGATACCGTGTTTATTCATACAATAACTCCTTATTCCATCAATCATTACGTAATATTGGCAACCACGAAATACTCTTTTTGGACCGAGTATTTTCAACAAATAAATGGCGTACAAGCATCAACGTAATATTGTCATGTGCATTTGAAAAATTAGAGAAATTAATTAGATAATCACAGATTGCTTGCAAATTACCATACTCCTTCTCTAAATTTAACAACATATGCTTAATTTCCTTATTAGAGAATAAGGAATAAAAGCCATCACTACATAATAAAAACATGTCATTGGATTGATATTTACCAACTGTAATGTAAGGAGAAATCTCTTTTTCTATTCCAAGACATTGTAGGAGAACATTTCGTTTTGGGTGGTTTCTAGCTTCTTCTTTTGATAGTTTTCCTTCCAATACTTGTTTTTCGACCCAAGAATGGTCTTCCGTTAGTTGAAATAATTCGGGTTCAATTTCTAGAATTTCAGTTTGTTGATGATAAAGCATATCTTTCGGTAATTGTTGAAAATACTGTTCTAATCCTTGATTCAACCCATTCATAAGATATACTCTACTATCCCCAATATGAATGATCCCATATTCGCCCATATATAATATCAGTAAAGTAAGGGTCGTCCCCATTCTCTTACCAGTATGATTACTCGTAGTTATTATCGTCTTATTAATTTGAGAGAATACTTTATCTGCCTCTTTCATAAATTGTGCGATAGCATTCTTTTTCTTTACTATCCGATCAATTCTTTTCTCCCACCATTGTTCTACTGCTTCAATGGCAAGACGGCTGGCAGTATCACCAACCTGATATCCTCCCATGCCGTCTGCTACTACAAATAACGCAATTTCATTACCTACGCTGTCTTTGGTCATTTTCGTTAAATAGGAATCTTCATTTTTTGCTTTTTTGGTACCTTGATGTGAGGCTATACCTGTATGCCAATTTTTATTCATTCAGTTGAACTCCACTTAAAGATATAGTTTGCTTTTCCTAGAACAAATTCATCATTTTCATTTAATGCATAAACTTTATAAGGTACCAATGTATTTCCGTTTAATTTTGTTCCATTTTTTGATCCTAAATCTTTTAGGCCATAACTTGTAGGATCAATTTTTATTATTTCTGCATGAATTCTGGAAACCCCAGTTGCTTCTTCAGCAAAATGGACAGAATCTGCATTTCTTCCAATTAAAAAGTTATTACTATTTATGACAATGGTATTCACTTTACCATCTTCACTACTTCTATGTAGTAAAGCTAGAAAACCATTATCAGTCTGGTTAAGTTCCAAATTCGCCTCTTCTTCTAATAAGACCGTGTCATCCGACTCTGGTGTAAGTAATGGTGTGTCCATAGTTGAAGCTGCAACAGATTGGTGAGTTGAAAAGTTTGGAATATTAGGTGTAAATGTAGGTCTTTCTTGCTGTGGTGGAACTTGATGGTATACATTTTGTCTTTCCCCTACAGCCGATTGGGGATTTCTTTGTGGTGCTTGATATTTTTGTGCATGTTGTTGTTTTTTCTCTTCTACAGGTTCTTCCTGGATTGGGATCTCAATTGCAGGAGTACCTGGTCGCCAAAATTTTGCATACACAATTAAACAAGTCAATATAAGAACAGAAATTCCAGTACATGTTACAAGAATAACTGTTGTAGGATTCATATCATACAATTTCCAAGTTAACCCAATCGCAAGGAATGCACCAGCAAACATATACACTTTTTCTCTTGATGTTAATGCGGGTAACTGCTTTTTCGCTTTTTTGTTTTTTGTTTTTTGGCTTTTTGGAACGACTTCATCAATATTGGTTGAAGTCGGTCTTTTTTGTTCACTGTTTTTAGTTACATGAGCACTAGAATGATGTGGTGTTTGCTGTGAATAATCCATTTCTCCTTCATTGTTAGAAGAACCGTACGGATCGTATGATTGAAACTGATTTACATTCGACCTTAATGAGATCAAATCTAAAAATAGCTTTTTTAATCCAGAAAGACTAAAGGAAGGATTTTTTATATAGTTTAAGATACTCTTAAATTCATTACCCTGTAAGCCTTCAACTTCACCAGCAATATCAGTCAATAACTGTTTCATGTCCGCTGTTACTGAGCTGTCCTTTTTTAAATCTTTTACAGGTAAATATGCAAGATAAACATCACTTGCATTCTCTCCAATAAAAATAAAATCAGATCTTAAGATGAAATTTTGTTGATTCAACATATAGGAACTACTATCTTCTAGCACCTTTATTATTGAAAGAAATAATTGATAGTAATCATTCATCGATGTACTGTTGCTTCTAAAATACGTACTCACTCTATTTTTCGAGTTAATATTGTAGTGTAACTTCGTAGCAAGATCTATATTTTCAACGGTCAGCGCTAGTAAGTGTGGTATCCGATTTGATTGCATCATTTTTAATTGAACCGTATGTAAATCATTTACAGTAAGCTTTTGACCATCTTTTTCCTTAAACACAATAGATTGGCCATTTTGATGTACATGTTCGTATCCTAAGTTATAAATAGTCCCCATTTTTTTCCTCCTATTGTCATGAGATTTAATAAACTACATGATCATGCATTAACTGTAAGCAAAGTAAACGTAATAGTAAGTCAACATAACTGCTGGTATGACCGCATACATAAATGGAAATCGAGTACTTTTCGTCGTTTTAAATTCTTCTAAACGACGAAAATCTTTTGAGAATATTGAACCTAAAATATGAAAAAAAACACTAGTCATTTTTCGCAAGAATGTCTTCGTGAATAATAAAATGATAATTGCAATTAAACCCGCAACAATGATAGCGTACATCATCATATATAAGACCATTTGCACCCCAACGATCGCTCCTATTGCTGCAAACAATTTTACATCTCCTGCACCTAATGCTTTAAAAACGTATAGAATAAGAAAAATTCCACCGGCAATCAATAATCCTAAAAAAGAAAAGATTAATCCTTCGATACCATCGCTGATTAAATGGTATAAAACACCAATAACCATACCTCCAGCGGACAACCAATTAGGGATTTTATGAGATCTTACATCAATAATGAATGCAACGATTAAAAATAAAAACAAGATATAGTCATGTAATTGGAACATCCTCACCCTCCGTTCTAATTCTTTATTTATCTATCGTCCGATTCTACGATCCATTCCAAATCCTTTCATAGGAAGTTTTCTTTAATACAATTTCCTCATTTACAAAAGGAAGAGACAAATCAAACGTATACTGAACATTAATTTCCAGATAATCGTCACTACCGCCAACTAAACTTGGGATTTCTACATTGGTTACTTCTAAATTATCCTCCTTAAAAAAATTCCAACCTCCCGTTGCTTCCTTAAATTTGTTTTGAACAGTCGGTTCGATTAAATCTCTTAAGCCATCCTCAAATAGATTTTCTATCGAACCTTGTATATCTACCCCAAAAAAATCCAGCCCCTGTTTTGTCCATTCAATAGCCCCTGTTATATCGACATCTGTCTCGCTCTCAATCGATTTAATCTTATTATCAATAAAATCTGTAGCACCCTGTTTGGTTACCGCAACTGGATATGCGTAAGCAACTACTAATTCACTAGTCTCGGAGGCTGCTTTATATAAAGCCATATCGGCAACTGCTAATCGAATAATCATTGTTAAAAATAGTATGAAAAACAAGAAGAATGGTAGAATCATTGCCGCCTCTAATGTAATGCTTCCATTTTCTTTTCGAATGAGATGTTTTATTTTAATCACCTCTTTCCAAGTTATATATTGGATTAATTTGCTTCCTCCGCATCAAAATGCCAAGTTAATTTATTCCTATACTCCATATCATAGCCGAAATAAATAATATAACTATCGGAACGATGATCTGCAGCTATAAGGACATCTCCCGTTCTTTCATCACCAGGTTCTAATGGTCCAACCTCATTAAACGAGCTATCAAATTGTGTAATTCGATCCCCAATCCCCAGTAAATCATTTCTATGGGTAACGGCATCATTTTTAATATTACCTAAATCGGAACCATCCACTAAGACCGGGTATTCAATGCCTTGTGTTGAAATTCCAATTTCTCCATGATTTTTAGCAGTAAAATTAGCTATCACATACACTCGCTCAGGATCTTTATCAGAAGCTGCTTGTTTTCCGTTAATTTCATCCGCAACTTTTACTGAATTTAAGGTGAATTCCAATACGTTTCTATTTCTTCGATCTACCGTAAAGCCACTTTCTCCTATTTTTAATTCATATTGATCTTTAATTTCAATGGGATCAGATTCTGCATCTTCTATCAGTTCTTTTGGCACTGCTCCCCCACCACTACATGAAACAAGCAAACATAAGATAATTAATAATATGTAAAAGATTGAAAAATTTCTTTTCATAGCTATCTAAATCCCCTTCATATATAAAATATGGGTATGTATGTGTTGTATTGCCACTTAAAAGTGACAATACAACATGGATTATTTATTTAACTCATCGGATTTTATCGAGTTGATCCGCACTCCAATGAAAATATACTTATCTTGCCTCGTCTGTTTTTATCGTCCATATAACTTGGTTACTACTTCCGCCTGCAACGTTTCCAGCATTCTTTTTATAGTAGTATTCTTCAGATTCATCAACATCATATACTTCAGTAACAAATTGACCTGTTACTTCTTCACCAGGTTCAATAGATCCAGTAATCATTTCAACACTATCATACCCTCCTGATGTATCAGTAAAGCCCGAACCATCTACTTGATTTGATACTTCCATCGAAACCATTAAATCATCTAGATCAAGAGAGTGATCACTAGTATTCTTAATAGTTAGGTCAATGATAATAAAAGCATCAAATTCAGGTGCTTTTTCATCAATTTCATCAACTAAAGAAGCAGTATTTACTGTCATATTATAGGTTCCTAGTGTTGTATCAAATGTTCCTGTGTCTCCAACATTCAAATCAAGTTGATCTTCTGCTTCAATATCGTTAGGTCCTTCGGAGCTATCAGTTTTTTCTTCCTCATCGTCAGTCTCTTCAGGTTCATTTTCTTCTATATTTTCATCGTTTGAGTTATTTGGTTCCTGTGTTTCAGTTTCAGCATCATTTTCATCATTACATGCAACTAGTAATAAAAAACATAGAAGAAATATAGAAATTAATATCATATTTTTTTTCATTTATTACACCTCATTATCAAAATTGTTGTTATTTCAGTATGAAAAATTTACTTCTTTCTCTATAAAAAATGTATTACCTTCAATTCGACCACTAATTGCGTTTGCGCTTTCTATAAGGTCAATTATTTGTGGAAGAAACCATAATTTCATAGAAGAAGTTGCTTGTGCACTAATATACGTTGGATTTTCTATCAGATTTTCACCTGTTTCACTATCTAACACCGCCATTAACCTTTGAAATTTACCACCTTCTGGGTGGGCAAATAAAAATAACCTTAAATGATCTTTATAATCCATTGTCAAAATCTCGCTACCTCTTCCACGAATAGGGAAAACTTCAATTGGATCACCATTTGTGAGAATTCGCATATCATTTGCTGTCGCACCAAAAGCGTAGGATAGGGCATAAGCCCAAATAAAAGGACCAAATCCGCGCGCTTCAGGTTGCATAAACCCTGCTGCCAAATTAATAGCAAATCGAACAGCAAAGATTTCGGATAACGCAGCAAAGTAATTCATTCCATGAAGCTCTTTCCCATAAATAATATATTCCACTTGGTTATTTTCGAATGCATTTGCTTCAAAACCGCTTTTATCAAAATCATGACTGTTAAACCGCATTAAGATATATTCGTTTATATATACCTCATCCCTTGCAGTTAGAAGCAGGTCACCCAAGTTGTTAAACAATGTATCAATAAATGACATTGCCTCATCTGCAGTGTCATCCCTGTCTTCCATGGAAAATTCACTATTATTCGCTTCAATTGCTTCCCCATATTCATTAGCCTTTTGACCAAGTTCAGCTAATTTTTGGTTGTCTCCGGCAGCTCCAGCCGCGTTATTAATAGCATCCTCTATTTCATCAAGCTGACTTTTACTCTCATCCATACCTTCATCAGCTTCATCTTCCTTTTCTGCAATCTCTTCCTCATTTTCCTTATATTCTGATCGGCCATTTTCTAAGAGTTCTAGTGCTTCCTCGACTTTAGTTGTTGTGGTGCTATGATATTCTCTGGAAAAACCAACATCCCTAATAATCCTTCCTTTATTACGATCAAAATTGTCTGCTATGGCTGGCCGAAAGTCATTCTCTAGTTTCGGAATTAATGCATCCGTTCTTGGACCACTTTCAACCTTTAAAGATCGAATTGCTGATTCAACAGCATCCTTTACATTTGTAAATAATTCTTCATCATATACATAGTCATCTAAGCTTCCCTCCGTGTTTTCACCCACGGTACTTTCATTTAAGTCTTCACTTATATCCTTAGCGTTGTCATAATCACCACTTGAGCCATTATTGATATGATCATCCAGTTTATCTTGCATGTCTGAATTTGTTTCTTCAGCTTCCTCAATCAATTCCAACGCTTCTTCTAATTTCTCTACAGCATCACGAGATGTTGCAATTAAGTCATCTAACAGGCTAAGGGATTGATTTTTAAATGTTTGTGTACGCTCTTTTAATTCCTCTACATCTATCTCTTCTGCTTCATCTCCTCCCGATTCGCCATCACCATCATCAGATCCTGAATCTTCCTCTGCATTTTCTATGTCTTCCAAATCATCCGTATATTTCACATGATGCTCTAGAATGTCTTCAATCACTTGAACATTTGGATAAGTAGAAGTAGTAGAATTGTGTATCTCTCCATGTATACTGTCTAATAAATTCTTTGCTTCCTTAATCAATTCTTCTGCTTCATCCAGAGTTTCTTCTCGTTCCTTTGCGTCATCGTTTAATTCCTTTGAGATTTTGGCGTAATCAGAAGCCTGCTCTACTTGTTCAGAAACCGATAAAAAATTTTTTATTAACGCTTCACCTACCTCAACTGGTGCTTTATACTTCATTTCTTCTAAAATTTGATATCTTAAAATATCTTTATTAGCTAAACTTCTTTCTAAATGTATATCTAAAGAAATTTCAACCTCCACTGGACTCAAACCTAAAAAATTAAATTGTTCTCCTTCACCTGTAGATAGGTTTTTTTGAAATACATCAGCAAAAATACTTTCTGCTCCACCTTGATCACCATCAAAAGCAAATAGTCCTTTATTTTGTAGTGAAGTATTATATGAGGACATCGTTGACCGTAATGCTGTTTTCGCTGCTTCTTCTGTTTGACGTTCTGCAACTAATATTCGTGCATAGTCAATCAAAACCGCATTAAACAATAACAACATTAATGCTATGATAATTAAATAGATGGAAACAGCTCCATGCTCATTAATAAAAAATTTATGCCAAAACTTTTTTATTATAGATTTCAACCATACCTCCCCCTCCCCTTTTCCAATATTTCTTTAATTCTCATCTTCTCTATTGAAAAAAGGAATATATTGAGCTGCATATTCTGTAAACTTCTGAAAACCATAAATCATAAAATCGGTATTTCGAATGACTTCCGTTTGATCTACAACGGGATGCTTTGCAGTTGCACCCACTTTATTTACACCTAATATATCTGCTATCACACTGGGAAGGGCAAGGTTTTTATCTAGTGACACTACAATTTCTTGCACAAAGAGCCCGTTATCAAACGTAACGTTTGCCGCATACTGTCCGACACGATCTTTTTTCTTTGACACTACTCCGTTATCACTTAAATTTAAGCCAAACTTATTAAAACCATTATTAGAAGTAATGCGCCAATATAATCCATCCCCGTTATTAATAACATAATCCGACTCATTGAGTTCTCCAGTTTCGATATTCATCGTGCTACTGCTCCAAGTATGCGCCATTCTTGTAGCGATTTGATTGGCTTTATATTGTAGAGTTACTTTTTCATAGATTACTAGACTAAAAAATACAAATAACAGGACTAAAATGAGAAGAATAGGAAAAATAAGTGTCGCTTCCAGTGTGAAGCTTCCTTGATTATCCATCCTAAATTGTTTCATTAATTTTCTCATAGTCATAACCTTCCTATTTTGTAAAGATTAATTACCTGGATCAAAGTCATTTATATTGTCATTTCCAAATCCAATTAACGTATTTACCCAATCAATGATGGTTTCTCTAAATAGTAGTGCAATAAAGACAACTACAGCAATAATTAATAATATTTCGAGTGTTTGCAAACCCTCTTCATCATTCCAAAATTCCGACATAAAATTATTAAGTTTCGCCATTCTATTTCCTCCCGGGTACTTTTTATTAAAATATATGATAACCTGCTTTTACATAATGGTAATTGCAGGATAACCAACGATAATCATTACTGCTACAAAAATTAAAATTAGAGGGAACACCAATTTTGAAGATGCTTCTTCCCCTTTTGTTTTCGAGATGTTCTTTCTCTTTTCCCACAATTCACGAGAAAGCTCTCTTAAAGCAAGAATTAAGTCATTTCCACCTTTGCGATAATTGAGTAAGATCGTAGTTGTAAAAATAGAGATTTCCTGTATACCACATTTTTTACTGAAATCATTGAGTACTTGGTGAAATGGTTCATTACTTACCATTTTGTTTACTGCTTCTGTTAACTCAACAATTAAAGGGGAGTTAGGATTATTAGCTGTTGTAACACATCTAACAAGTGCTTGCTGAACGGTTTCACCAGCATTGATTAACAAAATTAATTTATTAACTACTTCTGGAAGCTCCATTAAGATTTTATCTTTACGATCTTTCTCTTGACTGGAGAGCTTATTAACCATGGCATAAGGCATAATCAATGTGAAAAACAAACCGACTATTAGGATAGCCATATCTCCTTCTGCCAAAGCCGTAAAAAGCAATGTACCAACAGCGCACAATAGAACAATTGATATTAATTGTGCCAAATACATTCTAGTGTGCTGTAACGCAGTTCGATTTCCATATAAACTGATCATCTTCTGTTGAACTTTTACGATTTGTCCATAAAGTGTTTCCATAATCTTGAACTTATCCATGATAAACAATGATACTGGAGCCAAAAAAAGTAACGGGTATTGCCCTTTAAATTGTTCAATAACTACTTCATAGCGCTTTCCTACACGTAAGGAAATGATAAAAATAACAATTAGTATTATTAAAGCTGGAATCATATAAAAGACCATTACTGAATCACACCTTAATATTCATTATTTTTTGGCTTAACCAAAAAGCAAAAACTAATATCGCTAAACAAACTGTCATAATAATTGGTCCACTGCTAGACCATTCATACATAGGTGCTAAATAATCGCCAGCACTATATTTAAGAAGTAAAATCATGCCTAATGGTGCAACACTTAAAATTCTTGATTCAAACTTTTTCTGAGCGATCATAACAGAAACCTCTTGCTGTATATCAATTTTTTCTCCAATAATATCTGAGGTTCTACGAATAACTTCTACAAGATTTCCTCCTGTACGTTTACAGGTGATAAACACATTAGCAAAGTTAATAATGTCTTCTATATCTGAGCGAACACTAAAATCACGAATTGCATTTTCAACCGTTTCACCGTTTTCAATTCTACGATTTATAATTTCAAATTCACGAATTATATACGTGTTAGGGTCTGGATACAGTAAATATAAATCTGCTACAACTTCTTTAAAACTATTCTCAATGGATCTTCCTGCAGCTAATGATGAAGACAAGGATGCAATGGCTTCCTTAAACTGTACTTTAAGTTTTTCCTTTCGTTGGTCAAGAAGTTTCTTCTTTTGAATCTTAGGATATAAAAATCCTAAACTTGCAAAAATAAAAGCAACAATGAAACTCTCATAAAATAAATAACCGATAAAAAAGAAAACGACAGCTGCCAAAATAGCATAAAATAAAAATTCTTTTATAGTTAACTTATATACAGAATAGTCAACAAGATGTGCTTCAATCTCTCTATTTGATTTCTCTTTTACTTTTTCCATAAAATGTTGTTTCTTTAATAGCTCCAGTTCAGTATCTGGTTTAATATTCTCTAATCCGGCAGGCTCTAATTGCATTTGCTTCTCTTTCTTTTTTCGTTTCGCAACAACATAGATATAAGTAATAATTAATCCAATTAATATAATTAAGATAACTATATCAGTCATTTTATCCCCGCCTATTCTCTACTACCTACCGTTATACCTGCCAACTGTGCTTTTGATTTATTAAGGATAGAGTTTCCGGTCGTTCGTAACTCACCAATTACTTCACCTTCTTCGGTCTCACCTTCCTCAACAAATTCAAAAATAGGGTTAAGAACAATCTCTCCACCCTCAACATCTAATACCTCGCTAATGCCAACAACTTTTCTCGTATTATCTCGTAATCTCATAAGATGAATCATAATATCAACTGCTGAGCTAATTTGATTTCGAATTACGCTCACCGGAAGCTCTGCTCCGTTTAATACCATCGTCTCAAGCCTACTTAACATATCCTTTGTTGAGTTTGCGTGACCAGTTGATAAGGAACCGTCATGACCTGTATTCATAGCTTGTAGCATATCTAATGCTTCCGCGCCACGAACTTCACCAACGATAATTCGATCAGGCCGCATACGTAATGATGTCCGTATTAAATCACGAATCGTAATTTCTCCTTTTCCTTCTGTGTTCGCATTTCTTGTTTCCATGCTAACTAAGTTAGGAACACTTTTAATTTGTAATTCAGCTGAGTCTTCAATAGTAATGATTCGTTCATCAGTTGGAACAAAGTTGGAAAGTACATTTAAGAATGTTGTTTTACCCGAACCGGTTCCACCACTAATAAAAATGTTATATTTAGAAACAACAAGTTTTTGTAAGAAGTTCGCAGCCTCTCGTGAAATAGATTTATACGTAATTAAATCTTCTATTGTTAGAGGGTTAGCTGGGAATTTACGTATCGTCATAACTGGCCCCTTCAATGCAATAGGTGGCAAAACAACATTAACCCTAGAGCCATCACTTAGTCTCGCATCGACAATTGGTGAAGACTCATTGACAACCCGATTTACTCTAGAAACAATCGCTTGGATGATATCTTCTAATTTTTGTTCATTATCAAACTCAATTCCGACTTTTGTTGTCTCTCCATTACGTTCGATGAACACTTCTTTATGATTATTCACCATAATTTCCGTTATTGACTTATCATCAATTAAAGGCTGTAGAACATCGTACCCTCTAAAAGCATTGAAAATTCTTTCCACTAAATACTTTATTTCATTGGATTTTAACTTTTCTTCTTTTGCATAATCAAAAACAGCAGCTTCAACATATTCAATCAATTCATCGTTAGAAATGGAGTGCATTAAATCAAGCGTTTCGCGTAATTGTTTGATTAATGTTTTAACAATCTTGTCATAATCCACTATTGTTCATTCCTTCCCGCTCTGTAACAATTAGCCTTCTAATGATCGATTGAACTTCTTGATTAAATGCATCATTACCTAATAGATCTGTTTTTGATTGCTGCTCCATCCAGCTATGGATGAACGGTAAATATCCATCTATCGTTAGATCCATTTCGTTGAAATCACCTATGAGGTTGCCGCTGAACTTGTTTAGAATCATTGACATCTTATCCTTAATAACGTTTTCTCTTCCAAAAAGCTTTTCTTCCTCATCTAATAAGGACCTCGTTTTTAGAATGCCAACATTGTCATTCGCTACAATCCAGAAGATCATATCACTTTCATTCATCGCCGTTCGATTCCTTACATGTAATGTACTATCCAAATCAATTACAATATAATCGTAAACACCTGTTTCTAATAGACCGTTTATCAAGTTTTTAACATCTAATTTTGTTAGTTCGAGCATTTCCTCCGCATTTATTTCAATATCAAAATAGTCTACCATGGCATAAGGATCATGTTTTTTTAATAGCTCAATTTTGGAGAGCAATTGATTCGAAGCCGTTTTAACATAGTAATATATTTGCAAGGATGGATTTCCTTCCTCATTTGCTAAAAATAGCTTGGTTGAATTAAATGTTTCAAAATTCAAATAAAAAACCTTCGATTCATGCAAAGCTAATTGCTTACACAAATTAACAGCAACCGTTGTTTTTCCAGTACCTCCATTTGGAGAATATACGGAAATGATCGTCGTTTGATTCGTTCGATCTAATAATTTTCCTGCCTCTTCATTGTTCTCATAATATAACCCTAATATATTCGCAACTAATTGATCTAATCGCTGGTATCGATAGACTGAAGGTCTCGATTGACCTGAACTTGCAAGTACATCATCCTCCAGTAAAATTACAAACATGTCTTCAAGATTTTGAAGTTCTTGAAGCTTCATTTCAGGACTGATAAGTAAAATATCAACAATTTCTCCTTGGTCCATATATCCCTGTAATGCCTCATTATTGGAAAAGTAAGTGACAATAAATTGATTACTGTTACTAGATGTACGCATATAGGCACCAAGTGATTCTAAATATTCTTTATTTGTATCTGCAATTACGATTCGAATCTTCTTCAAAGAAAAACACCACCATTATTGTTGTATACTTTTATAAATTTTACTAAAATTACAATTTAAATAAATAGGAATACCCAAAAACAGGAAATTTCGCCTATATTCCATATGTAAATATACTTAATTCAAGATATATGAATTAAAAATGACTTCGGAAACTATAAAAAGCGAACATTAAAACTAAATCACCAAATAACATTCGTATTAATTGAAGTTTCACCCGTAGGAATTTGACGAAAAATATCGAAAAGATAATTTTGTAATTATCGGTAAATTAGAACTAAAAGAAGCAAAAAAACAACAGGGCCCATACGACTAGTACTTTCGATTGATATTTCCCAAGATTTAATCATTATGTAACATTAATGTAATCAAAATGTAATCTAATTAACCCCTGAAAATTTCTTAATTCCATTTTATTAATTACGAACCGCACGCATGGATTATCGTGTTATTTTTTTAAATAGTTAAAAAGTTGCATCATTTTTTCTGCTCATTATGATACGATTAATGGTATGAATATGACGTTAGGAGTGAAAAGGATTGAAATGCAGAAACTGTGGCTATAAATTTCCATCAAGAGATATTCAGTTTTGCCCTGAATGTGGAAATAAAGTAAAAGAAACTCATACCAAGAAATTCCCTAAGAAATTCATGATGTTGTTGTTAACTATTGGAATTCTATTTGTTGGTGGCCTCATTACCTTTTATTTTATTGGGAACGCTAAGTATGATCCGATACATAAAATTAGCTCTTTTGAAGAAGCCATTTCGAATGAAAATCTAGAGGAGTTAACAAAATTATTAACTCCTTATGAGGATTCCTTTACAATCGATGAGGAAAGCACAGCTAACCTAGTAGATTTTTTCCGAAAAAATCCAGGTTCACTTCAAACAATAGTTAACGAATTAAAGAATAAGGCTGCAGCTCTAGAAGGTGGAAATACACTCTCTTCAGATTTGTACGCAACAATTACGATAGAGAAAAGTGAGAAAAAATGGTTTCTGTTTCATGATTATAAATTAGTTGTCATTCCAGCTTTTATCGAAGTATATACAACAGATAATAGTGTAGATCTAATTATAGATGGAAAGACAGTAGATACAACAACCGAAGAAGGGGTTCACGAAAAGAAGTACGGACCATACATGCCAGGTACACATTTTTTAAAAGCTATGTTTGATAATTCATATACAACGACTGAAAATGAACAAGAAGTTACGTTATTCCAAATGGAAAATAATATATCACGACATGAACTACAGGTGAATGTTGGAACATTCCGAATCGTTTCGACATTTGAAGAGGAAGCAACATTATTTGTAAATGACCAAGAAACAGATATTATCATTAATAAAGGTAACCAAGTGGTCGGCCCCTTTCCGCTCAGTGAAGATATTGAAATACATTTGGAAAAAGAAATGCCTTGGGAAACTGTCGTAAGTCAAAAAGAAACGATTTCTGAAGATGTAAGTGAAATTAGAATGAAGAAAGTATCAATCATTTCAGATCAAGAAGAAGAAAAAATTATAGATATTATAAATGATGTATTTACAACCTATACAGAAGCGTTAAATGCACGTGACGCTTCCATATTAATGGATAACATTACTGACAACATGGTAAAAGATTTACAAGAACAAATAGAATATGTCGAAGAGAATTTACCTGATTATGAGGGAACGTTACGAAAAGCACAGTATCGTCTGGACTGGTATCAAGATCCAGAATATGATAAGGAAGTTGGAGCATATGTATTCGACATAGATGTCATGTTCACTTACTATGAACCAAATGGAAAACTTGGCAGACTTTTCGAAGGTGAAAATGAGCATGAATATGAACGTGGTGTAAATGTAGTTTTACTATTCGATGAACAAGCAAATGAATGGAAAGTGGATCAGTATGAAAATAAACATTTCTTTGTTTTTGAAGATGACCCTGTCTATGAATTGGATTAAATTAAAAAATAGGTTATGCCCTACAGCATAACCTATTTTAACTTTATTCAACTTTTAATATCTTTACTTGAATATCGCCACCAGGTGTTACTACAGAAATCTCTTCTCCAACTTCATGTCCGATAAGACTTTTTGCCATTGGTGAATCATTCGAAATCTTTCCTTCAAATGGATCTGCTTCTGCACTACCAACAATCGTATATGTTTCTTCGTCTCCATCAGGTAACTCTTGAAAAGTAACCGATTTACCTAGGGATACGATATCTGGATTTTCATTATCATTTTCAATTATTACGGCGTTCCGAATCATTTTTTCTACTTGAGCAATTCTTGATTCAACAAACGCTTGCTCATCCTTTGCAGAATCGTATTCCGAGTTCTCAGAAAGGTCTCCGAAGTCACGAGCTACTTTAATGCGCTCTACTACTTCTTGTCTTCTTTCCGTTTTTAAGTACAATAATTCCTTTTCTAATTTCTCTTTCCCCTCTTGTGTCATATAAAAATTTTTCTCTACTGCCATAAAAAAAACACTCCTTTTTTATCTAGTCGCACATGCGTGACTACAAACTCTGATACAGGTTTTTGAATGAACCATAATAAATTAGATAAACAGTATAAATTGTATGATACTATTTATACTGATTTGACTCAACCATTATATCTAAAAAGTTTACTTTTCATTACTATGGCAGATTTTCTATAAATTCGCAATAGTTTCTTGTTAATTATTTGTTTGATACTTCTTTAATATTTGCTCAATCTTTGTAGCCATTAAGTCAATAGCTACGTGATTTTGACCACCTTCAGGAATAATAATGTCTGCATAACGTTTTGTTGGTTCAACAAATTGCAAATGCATGGGACGAACAGCATTTAAATATTGATCTATTACGGAATCTAATGTTCTTCCTCGCTCTTTTATATCTCTAAGAAGCCTTCTAATGATTCTAAGGTCTGCATCTGTATCAACAAACACTTTGATATCCATTAAATCCACTAAACGTGGATCCTCTAAAATTAAAATACCTTCCAATATGATTACATCTTTAGGTTCTACTTTTATAACCTCATTAGAGCGTGTATGTAATTTATAATCATACACAGGTTTATCAACAGAAGTATGGTGTAATAAATCATGTACATGTTCAATTAATAAATCATTATCAAATGCGAGTGGATGATCGTAATTTGTATTTAATCTCTCTTCAAAAGGTAAATGACTTTGATCTTTATAATAATAATCTTGTTCGATTACTAATATCGTTTTATCTGGAAATCGATTGTAAATGGACCTTGTTACAGATGTTTTACCACTACCGCTTCCACCTGCAACACCAATTACTACTGGTTTATCTCGCATACCAAATTATGGCCCCTTTCTCTTACTTTTTGTAACTAATTGCTATGCCATCCCCGATAGGCAAAATTGTTGTAACATAGTCTGAGTGATTCATTAACCATTCATTAAATGCTCTAATTTTTTCTACCATCTTCTTATATCTTGGATGTTCAAAATTAGGGTCAGCAACATAACCTCTAAATAATACATTATCCGTAATAATAAATCCATTATCAGCTAATAATGGGCTTGATTGTTCAAAAAAGTTTTTGTATTGTCCTTTTGCAGCATCGATAAATATACAATTAAATTTGTCGCTAAGTGACAATTTTTCTAGTTCTTCAAGCGCATCTCCATGTATCACCTGTATATTAGTATGCTTATTTCGTTTATTAATATTTTCAATTGCTTCTTTATATCTCTTATCATCTTTTTCGATCGTAACAATGTTACTATTCGGACTTACTTCGAGCATGCGGAGGGCAGAATAACCTATTGCTGTACCAATCTCTAAAATACGTTTCGGTTTCTGGAGTCGGATTAACTGCAAAAGAAATTCCATCCCTATGGAATCCATAATTGGTATCCTATCTTCTTCAGCTTGTTGCTGCAAATCTTTAATCCAACCATTATCTGTAGGCAATAGGTCTAACAAATAATTTGTAATCTGATCGTCCATGTTAACAACCTCTTTATATGTTAGTCTTCGATTCAAAAAAACGGGAAATGTGAATTTTTTAATTCACACTTCCTTCCCTAGTTTAATTAATATATTTACTTCTATTTTCATTATGTTCTTCATTTGTCTCTGCATAATGAATATTACCTTCACTATCATGCAAGAAATATAGGTAATCTGTTTCTTCTGGGTATATAGATGATTCTAATGCACTCTGAGAAAAATTCGAAATAGGACCTATTGGAAGTGCATCTATAACATAGGTGTTATACGGTGATTCTACTTCAGTATCAGTTAATAGCACTCTTCCTTTATGCGTACCAAGTGCATATAACACTGTTGGATCTGTTTGAAGACGCATACCTGCATCCAAACGATTATAGAAAACTCCTGATATGATCTTTCGTTGTTCTTCTGTAACTGCTTCTTTTTCTACGATGGATGCCATCGTTAACGCCTCATGGATAGAAAATCCTTTTTCATTAATACCGTCCATGTAGGAATAAACGACATCTCTCGTTTTATCAAGCATATTTGTAATTATCGTCTCTATTGGTGGTTCTGCTTCATAAAAATCATATGTTGCAGCAAACAAATAACCTTCTAATGGTGTTAAGATATCCTCCTGTAGTATCTCCTCGGATAAAATGGAAGGATAAGTGTCAATTAACGACTCTACATATGCTGTATCATTGACCTTATCTAAAAACTCTTCTTTTGTAATAGGTAGGGCATCTGCATAGACTTCTGCAATTTGTTCAACAGTCAACCCTTCTGGAATCGTAACACGATAAACTGGCTCTTTAATAATACGCCCACTCTTTAGAGATTCTATAATTTCATCAAACGTCATCGATTTTGTAAATGTATATTCACCGGCTTGAAAACCAGATTCATTTTTAAACTTTATGTAAAATCGAAAAATACGTGAGTCTTTAATTATTTCATTTTCCTCGAGTAATGAAGCAATGCTTGATGTAGATGAGCCTAAAGGTATTTCAACTTCGATACCCTGCTCATTATCTGGGTCAACTGGTTGTAATCCAGACTTAATATAGTTATACCCTGAAATTCCACCAACTACTAGAATTAATATTAAAGAAACAATTATAATTGCTACAACCTTACGGACAGTTCTCGCTTCCTCTCCCCGCACAATTAAATTTTCTCTATATTTTTTTGTCTTTTTTTTATCAGACATTCAACATACCCCTCTCATCCGGTATATTATACTAAAAAAATATCATCTACGCTAGAGTTAGATGAAGGAAGAAAGGAATACCATTAATAGTAGGTATCCGCCGGTAGTACCGGTGGTTATAATTTGGACTCTATAACCCACTTGTTTAACTTAGCCACTAAAATAGCTCCTCAAGTTACCGCCAACCGTACTCACATAACTTCCTTTAGCTCATCCACTAGTAATGCTTTGCGGCATGATAGCAGCCTCTATAATAATATCCAGAATCGAACTAGAGACTAGGATTTTAAAATACATATTAACATGAAATTAGCTGATGTCATTGAGACACCAGCTAATTTGTATATGACTGTTTATTGATTTAGTTCTTCTTCATCTGCTAATGTATTTAGCATTTCTTCTACCATTTCCCACTCTTCATCAGATTCTATTGGAAAAAGGGAAAGATCATTATCATCTTTTTCCTTTTCTTCGTAGCGAAACGCATATACTTCTACTTCTTCATCATCTTTTTGTTCTACTGGCACGACAGCAATATAAGAGTGATTGGTTTCATCTACATCAAATGTAAACAATACTTCAAATAAGTGCTCTTCACCATTCTCATCAGGAATAATTATTCGTTCCTTTTCTTCTAAAGCCATAAAAAATCCTCCTCTATAATTTTTGATCAAGGTAACCTTGTAAGATCATAACTGCTGCCATTTTATCAATGACTTTCTTCCGTTTCTTTCTACTCATATCTGCCTCTAGTAAAACTCGTTCAGCCGCGATTGTCGTCAATCGTTCATCCCATAATACGGTTGGTACGTGATGAACATCTTCTATGTGTTTCGCAAATACTTTAGAAGCCTCTCCGCGTTCACCGATTGTACCATTCATATTTTTGGGTAACCCGATAATAGCTTTCCCAATTTTATGCTCAGATATAATTTCTTTTAGCTGTTCGTCTGCTGACTCTATTTCATTTTCATCCCATTTAATTGTAGTTACTCCTTGAGCTGTCCATCCTAACTCATCACTAACTGCAACCCCAATTGTTTTGGAACCAACATCTAAACCCATTATTTTCATTTATTTATCCTTTTTTTGTTGCTCTAGATAGTATTTTACCAACTCTTCTATTACTTCATCACGTTCAACTTTACGGATTAAATTTCTAGCATCTTTATATCTAGGTATATATGCAGGATCTCCTGACAATAAATAGCCTACAATTTGATTTATTGGGTTATATCCTTTTTCCTGCAGTGCCTCATGTACTGTCATTAAAATTTCCTTAATGTCTTGATCAAATGGTTCTTCCGAAAAATTAAACTTCATTGTTTTATCAATCGAACTCATCGTGACACCTCATTCCGTTTATTACCCTTCTTTCATTATTCTAACATGTTTAATGGATTTAATATATCTTTTTATACATGATAGATATACAAGGGACTATTAACTATTTATATTCTCTTTTACATATTGTTTGACATATGTGAGAGCCTCATTAATTTTACTAGGATCTTTTCCTCCAGCCTGTGCCATATCAGGGCGACCACCGCCCCCGCCTCCACATATTTGAGCGGCATGTTTTATCAGATTACCTGCATGTAATCCTCGATCTATTAACGCTTTCGAAACACCTGCTATGAGCTGTACTTTTTGATCATTTTCAGCTGCTAGTAAAATAATTCCATCGTCCAATTTTTGCTTTAATTCATCAACCATATTACGAAGCTGGTTCATATCTTTCACAGTTACCTTTTGAGCCAACACATTAACACCTTGTACAGTTTCTACTTGATCTAAAATATTCGAAGCTTCTAAATTGGACATTTTAGCATGTAACGATTCGTTTTCTTTTTGCACTAATTTGATTTCCTGGAACAAGCTCTCAATACGTTCTGGTAGTTTTTCTTCATTGGTTTTGACAAGTTGTGCAGCTTGTTGTAATACATTCATCTTGTTGGATAAGAAATTGTATGCTTGTTTACTAGTAACTGCCTCAATTCTTCTTGTGCCAGCACCAATACCACCTTCTGAAACAATTTTAAACAAACCAATTTCTGAAGTATTTCGAACATGACATCCACCACATAATTCGATACTATAATCATCTATTTGTACAACACGTACAACGTCACCATATTTTTCTCCAAATAATGCCATTGCTCCAATTTCTTTCGCTTCAGCAAGTTTTTTATTATCTACAACGACACCGATAGAATCCCAAATTTTTTCATTAACTATTTTTTCTATTCGTTGTAGTTCATCGTTATCCACTGCACTAAAATGGGAGAAATCAAAGCGTAATCGATCTGGTGTAACTAATGAGCCTGCTTGGTTTACATGGGTACCTAGAACATCCTTCAAAGCCTGATGTAATAAGTGTGTTGCGGTATGATTTTTGATAACCGATGTACGGAATTGGCTATCTACTATTGCCTGTACAAGATCTCCAACTTTAAATTCACCATCCTTCACACGGATTTTATGAATGTGATCTCCTTTTGGTGATTTTTGTACATCTTCTACATACGCAGAAGCTGTGCTAGTATAGATCCAACCGTGGTCAGCAACTTGCCCCCCACTTTCCGCGTAAAACGGTGTTTCTTCTAGAATAACGAAAACCTCTTCATCTACACTTGCTGATTGCTTCGTTTCTTTTCCGCTTATAATGCCATGAATTGTTGTCTTTATTTCTAGTGTATGATACCCAACAAATTCACTCTTTACATCAATCGTACTTAAAATATCATCTTGCACCTGCATAGAGTCAACTTTTTGTCGAGCATTTCTAGCGCGCTCTCGTTGTTTTTCCATTTCTTTATGAAACGCTTCTTCATCAATGTTAAACCCTTGTTGTTCAACATACTCTTCCGTTAATTCTTTTGGGAATCCGTATGTGTCGTATAGACGAAAAACTTCTTCTCCTGGAAATACCGTACTGCCCTTCGATTTTTCTTTGTCCATAATCGAAGTTAGTATTTCTAATCCGTCATTTAACGTTTCATGAAATCGCTCTTCTTCCACTTTGATGATGTTCTGAATAAAGTCTTTTTGTTTTAATACCTCTGGATAGAAATCTTTCATGATTTCGCCTACCGTTTGTACTAATTCATACATAAACGGTTTCTCAATGCCGATCTCTTTGGCAAATCTCACAGCTCGACGTAATAATCTACGTAAAACATACCCTCTACCTTCATTAGATGGAAGTGCTCCATCACTAATAGCAAAGCTCACCGTACGGATATGATCTGCAATCACTTTATAAGCCGTATCACTATCTTTATCTTTACCATAAGGAGTTGACGTAAGTTTCTCCGTTTTTTGTATGATCGGCATAAATAAATCCGTCTCAAAGTTTGTTGGAGCATCTTGGATTACGCATACCATACGTTCAAGTCCCATTCCAGTATCAATATTTTTCTTTGGAAGTGGTGTATACGTATCATCTGGATTGTGATTAAATTGGGAAAAGACTAGATTCCATATCTCTAAGTAACGCTCATTCTCGCCACCAGGATATAGCTCCGGATCGTTTGGGTCATTTCCGTACTTTTCACCTCGATCATAAAAAATCTCCGTATTTGGTCCACTCGGTCCTTCACCAATATCCCAAAAGTTCTCCTCTAATCGAATAATTCTTTCTTTTGGTATATTCATATTGTTAAGCCAAATATCATATGCTTCATCATCTTCAGGATGGACGGTTACAGATAATCGTTCCGGATCAAATCCGATCCAATTTTCATTCGTTAAAAATTCCCAAGCCCATTCAATCGCTTCTTTTTTAAAATAATCACCGATAGAGAAATTCCCTAGCATCTCGAAAAACGTATGGTGTCTTGCTGTAAAACCTACATTCTCGATGTCATTTGTTCGTATTGATTTCTGTGCATTAACAATTCTTGGGTTCTCTGGGATCACTCGACCATCAAAATATTTTTTTAGTGTTGCCACTCCACTATTGATCCAAAGTAATGTTGGATCATCCATAGGCACAAGTGATGCGCTTGGCTCAACACGATGTCCTTTCTCTTTAAAAAAGTCTATAAACATTTGTCTAACTTGCGCTGAAGTTAATTGTTTCATTTTTCACCCTCCATTATTTTTACAAATAAAAAAATCCCCTCTCTGCTCTACTGCAGGGACGAGATATTCGCGGTACCACCCTAATTATGAACAATTATTAAATGTTCATCACTTGATCATGGTAACGGTTTGAAACCGACGGGTATTAGCCGCACTCCAGTCTAGCTTTCCATGGCTCTTATTTAGGATTTTTTTCAGCCTAATGAAAATCCCTCTCTGAAAAATCGAATTCCATGTACTCTTTACCTTCAACATATTAACGATATGATGTTATGCGATATTATAGATAATTTTTTAAAAAAAGTCAACGATCACGACTGATAGTAACAATATGTTTTGTAATTACTTTTAATATTGTAAGTAATGGCACAGCAACTATCATCCCAAGTACGCCTCCTAGTTTACCGCCGAGAAGTAGTGCAAATATAATTGCAACTGGATGAATCGCAACACTCTTACCAACAATATACGGTTGTAATAAGTTACTCTCAATTAATTGAATGACAAAGATCGCTATAATAACAAAAAACACAAGGTTTCCGGAAAGCGTAAGTGCAATACCAATAGCTGGAATCGCACCGATAATGGGTCCGAAATAAGGGATTATGTTAGTTAGCCCCATGATTATAGCCAGTAATAAGGCATATTTTAAATCTAAAAAATGAAAAATAATATATGATGCTAAACTGACAAAGAGACAAACTATTAACTGCCCTCGTATATAATTTCCAAGACTTTTATCAATCGCTTGCACTAATCTACTTGATTGCTGCTGATACTTCTTCGGGATAAAACCTTTTAAATAACTTCTTATTTTTGTGTAATCTTTTAAAAAATAAAAAACGAGTACTGGAATGACCGTGATTATAACAATCATATCAAACACCCGTGTTATACCACCAATTACATTGCCAATAATTCCTTCTATATACGTTTCAATATTAGCAATAATTCCATCTATCTTATCATGTACCCTTTCAGGTAAAAAGGATGTAGAATCATATATTTGATAAATGAAACCTTGATACATTTCAACCAATTGGGGTAAATACTCATTTAAATCATGTAATTGATGAACAACGACAGGATATATGCGATAAATTAAATATCCAGCTCCACCAAAAAACAAAATATAAATCAATAGAACTGCAATACTTTTGGGGATATTATACTGATGGAGTTTTTTTACTATTGGAAAAAGTAAGTATGCGATTAAGCAAGCAATAATAAATGGTGAAAAGAGCTGTAATACAAAGGTGAAAAAGGCGTGATAAAATGGAAATAACTTCACTAGTAAGTAAATAAATAAAAATAATAATATACCTGAAATAATCCAATACAGAAAGTTTATTGGCTTTTTTTGCAGAAACATAGATGACCTCTCCTTAGTATAAATATAGTCTTTGCATTACACTAAGGATTACCAATTTAACTTTCTTTCATCATCCGTAAATAAATCATCTAAAGAACTCAAAGAACCATCAGCCTCTACTTGATGTACTGTCAATTCATCCCCTGTAATCGACATCTCAATAAAGCAATTCCAACAGTAGAACTGTTGGGAACCTATTTTTCCAATATCCTTTCCATTGCAGTTTGGGCATTGCATCAACATAATATCTCCCCTATTATTGTGTGTTCAAAAATAGGATGAAAAGGACCGAAAATTTCGAGGCGGTGTAGTTATGAGCAACGCAGAAACAAGCCAACGAAGAAATTCGATGTGTCATTTTTACCAGACTTTTTGAACAACCTCTATTATTGCTAAGATATTATGTTATGCTAACCGATAATTAATAAATTATACATTATCACATAAAATCGTACGGTGAAATATCCTCATCTTCTTCATTCTCCTGCTTTTGTTGAAGAATGTTGGATTCATCACTTATTCGATCTGTCAACTGCTCCTTTAACGAAGTGAAACGTTTATTTGTATCTTGTGTTCGTATCCCTCTCATCAAAGCATTCGTTTCACCACAAATAATTAAGGATTGCTTTCCCCTCGTAATAGCAGTGTATAATAAGTTCTTACGTAACATGCGATAATAGGTTGAAACAATGGGTAGAATGACAATGGGAAACTCACTACCTTGTGATTTATGAATGGAAATACAATAGGCAAGCATGAGATTAATATAATCTTTTCGTTCATATACTACTTCTTTATCATCAAATAATACGACAAGCTGCTCAACATGATCCGTGTTCTCATCTTCTTCAAATATAGCTACCACTTCACCTATATCACCATTAAAGACCCCATCCTCAGGTTGGTTTACAAGCTGAATCACTTTATCACCAATACGAAATATGGAATCATTAACCTTTACTTCGCGTTTCTTCGATGTCTTCGGATTCACTAATTGCTGTAACGCTTTATTAATCATCGTGATACCAGCTTGTGTACGATACATTGGAGCTAGAACTTGTATATCCATTAGGTCAATACCTTTATCCATAGCTTTTTTATAGACTTTAGTAATAACCTCAATAACGTGATGTTCTCTACAATTAATAAAACTAAAATCCGTATCGTTATGTAGTAAATCTATTTGAAAAGATTCATTTTTAATCGAATGGGCTAATTGGATAATTTTAGAGCCTTCCTTCTGACGGTATACTTCATGTAAACTAACGGTTGGAATAATTGCACTTTCCAACAAATCCGTAAGAACTTGCCCTGGTCCGACCGAGGGCAGTTGATCCTCATCACCAACAACAAGGACCTGCATATCATCCGGTATAGCTTTAAATAAATGATTCGCTAACCATATATCGACCATTGAAAATTCATCAATAATTAATATTTTTCCAGATAATTGTTCATGTTCATCTTTTTCAAACCCATCACTCCCATTCCACCCTAATAATCGATGAATGGTAACAGCAGGTAATCCGGTAGATTCATTTATACGCTTAGCCGCTCGTCCAGTAGGTGCAGTTAACACGAATGGGAAATCCGATTTCTTATCATAATCTGTTGGATCGATAGAAAGACTATGAATGACTCCATACGCTTTAATAATTCCTTTAATAACAGTAGTTTTACCTGTCCCAGGACCTCCTGTTAAGATCATTAGTTTGGAGTGTAAAGCTTGATTAATCGCATGGAACTGCTCTTTACCATAGCTTAGGACTTCTTCCTCTTCAATTTGACCAATTATTTTCATCAGCTCTGCCATTGTGGTATCATCTTCTACCTCATTAGATAATAACCGCTTCACATGTGAAGCAAAACCGTCTTCAGCATAATATAGTGACGGCAAATATACATTACCTTGTTGAAGAATTACAGTTTTTTCTTTATTCAATTCTTCTAACCGAGAACTAATCGATGCTTGGTCTAGAGATTGTTCAGGATTTAGTAATAACTGGATAACCTGTCCTATGCATTCCTCTATCGGCAAATACACATGCCCATCTTGAATACTTTTTTGTAAAACATATATACAACCAGCACCAATACGATTTGGATGTGTTAACGATAGACCATTCTTTCTCGCTATATCATCAGCAGTTTGAAAGCCAAATCCATCAATATCAAAAACATACCGGTATGGATCTTCTTGTAAAACTTTAGTCGCTTCCTCGTGATAAACTTCATATATTTTCTGTGCGGTTTTTAGTCCGATATTATACTTCGATAGATGGACAACTACATGCTCAAAACCTTGATTTTCCTGTAATCGCTTCACAAGACTATCAGCTGTTTCTTTCTTAAGTCCTGGTACAGATGCTAATGCATCTTTGTCATTAAGAATCTTTGATACAGCTTGATCTCCTAAATGATTAACAATCTTTTGTGCTGTCTTTTTTCCAATTCCATAAAACAAATCACTAGATAAATAGGCTACCAGACCATCTTTCGTATCAGGTACATAGGTTTGGTAGGATGTTACATGGTACTGGGTTCCATATCTTGGATGCTTTTCAAATTGGCCATAAAAATAATAAGCATTTCCATCCAGAAGGCTGGAAAAATACCCCTTGGCCACGATTTCCTTTTCTTTATAGTCCGTATTAGTATCATGGATTTTTAACTTTACGATCGAAAAATGCTCTACTTCATTTTGAAAAATCGTATAAAGAAGTTCTCCTTTGATATATTCTTTTTCCCCAGTACCTGTTTCCATTTTAACGACCCCACTGTCTTACTGTTCTTTTTCTTTTAATAATTGATCGAGCTGCTTCTTCCCATTTGCTGCTAATACATGCTCAGGTTGAATGGCTAGCGCTTCCTCAAAATGGTCTCGTGCTTCTTCGACTTGATCATTATATAAAGCAATTACACCCAAGTTATAATGGGCGTCACTATGTTCATTATCTTTCTCCAATACGTGTTGAAATACTTTTTTTGCATCCGTGATTAGATCGCTTTGAGCTAAAGCTAGACCATATTGAAAGTGTAGTTCAATATCATTCTCATCAAGCTCCGTTGCACGGAGTAAGTATGGTAATGCTAACTTATAATGTTCCTGATGTTGGAACGTCATTCCTAGCATAAAGTAAACGTCTGCCTCTTCTAATCCTAATTCAATTGCTTGTTGAAAATTAGCTTGCGCTTTTGGAAAAATCGCTTGTTCAAAATATAAATTACCTAACCCATAATAGGCTGTAGCAGCATTTTTATCTAGTTCAATTGCCTTTTCATAAAATCGTTTCGCTCGCTCTTGGTCCTTTACATGTAATAGCAAATTTCCAAAATTAATGTAACCAAGTGGATCATTGGGTTCTTCTTGAATAACTTCATGAAAAATACTAGCTGCCTCTTCATATTTGTTTTCTTTCATTAATTGAATTGCTTTTGTGTTTTTATCCATCTGTAAACTCCTTGCATGATCTTTGTAAAAAGGATCACGTTATTAGCGTGATCCCCAGTATTTATCCTACATAATCTAGCGCTTTTTGATCCTTAATAACTTCATCAATCGTTCCTCCACCAAGACACACATCACCATCATAAAAAACAACTGCTTGTCCTGGGGTGATAGCTCGTTGTTTTTCATCAAAAACAACTTTTACATTTCCGTTATCTAATAAATGGACTGTAACTCCACTATCTTGTTGACGATAACGAAATTTTGCAGTACATGCAAAGGTCTTGTTAATTTTATCGGGATTAATCCAGTTTATATCTGCAGCAGTTAATTCATCTGAGTATAATTTTTCGTTGTGATAACCTTGTTCAACGTATAAGATATTCTCGTTTAAATTTTTCCCCACTACAAACCATGGATCGCCTGCTCCACCAATACCCAAGCCTTGTCGTTGACCAATGGTATAATACATTAATCCATCATGACGCCCTTTTACTATACCATCTAACGTTTGCATTTCTCCAGGTTGTGCTGGCAAATATTCACTCAGAAATTCTTTGAAATTACGTTCACCAATAAAACAAATTCCAGTACTATCTTTCTTAGTTGCTGTAACTAGTCCACGATCCTTTGCTATTTCTCTTACTTTTGATTTTGGTAGATGCCCTAATGGAAACATCACTTTTTGTAGGACGTCTTCAGAGAGCTGATTTAAAAAGTATGTTTGATCCTTATTATCGTCAACACCACGTAGCATTTCAAATTCACCATTATTTTCACGTACTTGTGCATAGTGCCCTGTTGCCAAATAATCAGCTCCAAGTGACAGTGCATGCTCTAAAAATGCTTTAAATTTGATTTCTTTATTACACATGACATCCGGGTTTGGTGTTCTTCCTGCTTTATACTCATCTAAAAAGTAAGTAAATACTTTATCCCAATATTGCTTTTCAAAATTCACCGCATAATATGGGATATCCAATTGATTACAAACACGAACGACATCATCGAAATCTTCTGTAGCTGTACATACTCCAAATTCATCCGTATCGTCCCAGTTTTTCATAAAAATACCGACAACATCATATCCTTGCTCTTTTAATAGTAAAGCAGCAACGGAAGAATCGACACCACCACTCATTCCAACTACAACTCGTGTATTTTGATTATTATTCATGTTGTCCACCACCTTTTCACGCTGTTAACCGTTTTATAATTTTTGATACTCTGTTAGCTGCATCTGTTATATTTTCTTTCGTGTTAAATATACCAAAACTAAATCGAATAGAATTAGTAGTACATTCATTATTTTCACCGTAAATCGCAGACAATACATGTGAAGGCTCTATGGAACCTGCTGTACATGCACTTCCACTTGAGGCTGCAATTCCTGATAGATCAAAATTAGTTAAAAGGGTTTCAACATTTGTACCTGGGAAACTAATATTGACTATTGCTGGAACAGTGTCTTCTAACTTCCCATTCAATTGAAAGGAAATCCCTTCCTCGCTTAATATGGATAGGAATAAATCTTTAAATTGCTGATATTCTTTTCTTCGAGATTCTTTATGTTCTATCGCTAATTCTACTGCTTTTTGGAATCCGACAGCACTAACTACATTTTCCGTTCCTGGTCGACGTTTTCGTTCTTGTTCACCACCAAATTGCAATGCATTTACTTTTACATCTTCACCTACATATAAAAAACCTATCCCTTTTGGTCCATTAATCTTATGTGCAGAAACTGTAAGCAAGTCAATTCCCATTTCTTTTACGTCTATATCTAATAAGCCATAAGCTTGGACTGCATCTGTATGGAAATATGCTTGATGCTCACGTAGTAACGCTGCAGCTTCTTGAATAGGTTGGATAACACCAGTTTCATTGTTTACATACATGATAGAAACTAAAATGGTTTCATCCGTTAACGCATTTTTCAAATCTTCAAGGTTAATCTTTCCATCTTCATTTACGGCTAAATACGTTATATCGAAACCTTCTTTTTCCAAGTATTCCGCAGTATGAAGAGCAGCATGATGCTCTTGTTTTGTCGTTATAATGTGAGTACCATTATGTTTATTAGCTTTTGCTGTACCAATTAAAGCTAAGTTATCTGCTTCTGTTCCACCACTAGTAAAAATAATTTCTTTTTCATTGGCATGTATGCTTTTAGCTAAGATTCGTCTAGCTTCATCTAATAATTGCCTTGCTTTCCTACCAAAAGAATGTACACTTGATGGATTTCCAAAGACTTCGCTGTATATTGGATACATGGTATCAATAACCCGTTGATCCATCGGTGTTGTTGCAGCATGATCCAAATATATGTGTTCCATGATTCGTTCCCTTCTTTCAACTAAATATAAAACATATATGCATCTTGTACTAAGTCATCATTATCATGATTTATTAAGTCCTCTAATGTAGTAGTATCTAATACATCTTTCACTGCATCACGGATTCTTAACCATAATTGTTGTTTCGCAGGCTCTTCATCTTCAATACCTTCTACAGGTGTAATTGGTCCTTCAAGAACTCGAATAATGTCACCTGCGCTAATTTCTTTCGGATCTTTTGGCAGCATATAACCTCCATATGCTCCACGAACACTTTTAATCAACCCTGCATTACGTAAAGGAGTTGCAAGTTGTTCTAAATAATGCTCTGAAAGATCATTGTCTTTAGCTATCACTTTTAATGGAGTAGGTCCATCCCCATATTTTTTCGCTAGTTCAATCATTATTGTTAAGCCATAACGGCCTTTCGTAGATATTTTCATCTTCATACTCCCCTAATAACTACATTTTTCCTTATAAATATAACATATCGAAACCAAAGTTTTTAATACATGGTATTATAGCATGAAATATTAGTCTCTTGCATTTTATCCATTTCAAGCTTACGCTGAATTAGTAGACTATTATTTATAAAGGAAGATATTTATGAAACAGCAACCATTAGCTTATCGTATGAGACCAACTCATATCAAGGAAATTATCGGACAAGAACATTTAGTAGGAGAAGGAAAAATTATTAACCGTATGGTTAAAGCTGAGCAATTAGCTTCCATGATTCTATTTGGTCCACCCGGAACTGGTAAAACTTCCATGGCGGTTGCTTTAGCTAAAAGCCTCCAGTTACCAGTAAAACTATTAAATGCAGTAGTTGATAAAAAGAAAGATATGGAAATTGTTGTAGAGGAAGCAAAAATGACTGGTCATATTGTATTGATTCTTGATGAAGTGCATCGCTTAGATAAAGCAAAGCAAGACTTTCTATTACCCCATTTAGAGAGTAATCTAATCACCCTGATAGGTTGCACAACTAGTAATCCATATCATGCAATTAATCCAGCTATTAGAAGTAGATGCCATCTTTTTGAATTACATGCATTAACGGTTGACCATGTAATAACTGCATTACATAGGGCAATAACAGATGAAATAAATGGACTTGGTGAAAAGGAGATCATACTGGTGGATGAAGCTATCGAACACTTTGCTAATAGCTCAGGTGGCGATATGCGTTCTGCATTAAATGGTTTAGAATTGGCTATTTCATCTACCCCTAAAAATGATAAAGGACAAATTATTATAAACTTGGAAACAGCTGAAGAGTGCATGCAAAAGAAGAGTTTTTCACATGATAAAGATGGTGATGCTCATTACGATGTACTGTCTGCATTTCAAAAGTCAATTAGAGGAAGTGACGTCGATGCAGCCCTACATTATTTAGGTAGATTAATTGAAGCTGGCGACTTAGATAGTATTGCACGCAGAATGATTGTTATCGCCTACGAGGATATCGGTTTAGCTAATCCACAGGCAGGACCCCGAGCTGTTGCAGCTGTTGAAGCTGCTGAACGGTTAGGATTTCCTGAGGCTAGAATTCCACTTGCTGTTGCTATTACTGAACTTTGTCTCTCCCCTAAATCGAATACCGCTTATAAATCTTTAGATGCGGCATTAGCTGATATTCGCCATGGTAAAAGTGGGGAAATACCACTCCATTTAAAAGATTCACATTATCAAGGTGCTAAAAAGCTAGGACGTGGAGTAGAGTATAAATATCCACATAATTATGAGAATGGATGGGTAAGTCAACAATATCTACCTGACTCTATAAAAAACAAACAATACTATCATCCAAAAGGCACAGGTAAATTCGAAAAAGCTATGAAACAAGTTTACGAAAAAATACAAAAGGATAAAGAGAAACAACAATAGCGTTGAATACTCTTTTCCACTTATTATTGTTGACCAATCGAAAACCTTTACTAGTAGTTATTCCTCCCTCACGTATATCTATTTGTAAAATCTAAGTTGAAATTTGCTGCCTGTTAGATGCAAGATAAAAAGTACAGTAAAAGATAGGTATAAATCTTTTTCCAAACGGTCAAACTAATGAAAAGTAAACACAAATTAATAGGTATTAAATCTATTGTTTATGAATCAACACGTGTTTTTGGAAAAGGAGATGAATCAGAATGGTTAAAGTTAGACAAGATGCTTGGTCACACGAAGATGATCTATTATTAGCAGAAACGGTCTTACGCCATATTAGAGAAGGTAGTACACAACTTAATGCATTTGAAGAGGTTGGAGATAAGTTAAATCGCACCTCAGCAGCGTGTGGGTTTCGGTGGAATGCAGAAATAAGGCAAAAGTATGAAGATGCTATTGATCTTGCAAAGAGACAACGAAAAGAGAAAAAACGTGCTATGGAAAGGTCGAAAACGGTAACAAAGCAACCTGTCGTTTCTTTACAACAAGAATATAGTAATAATGACAGTGATGCTGATACTCAAACAGAAGTCACAAAGGAATCGACAATTACACTAGATACTATTATTCAATTTTTAAGACAAATGAAAAAAGACTATTATGCTTCTAATCAATCAAAACTAACACTAGATCAAACACAAAAAGAAAATGATATGCTGAAACAACAGATTGCTAAATTAGAAAAGCAATTAGAACAAACTGAAAAACAATTGAATACGATTCAAGAAGATTATCAAGTATTTGTTCAAATCATGGATCGCGCAAGAAAAATGACTGTATTAGATGATCACGGTTCATCCATGAAAGCTCCAGCATTTCGAATGGACAAAAATGGCAATTTAGAACAGTTAGCACAAGGATCAAATTAATAGGATAGATTAGCCTTTCACAATCAATCATGTGGAAGGTTTTTTATTTGCTAATTACCCCTCAATGAATACATACAAAAAATGGACTTATATTCACATGTTAAGTAAATATAAGTCCATTTTGATTTTATGTATCCTTCAATCCCAATAGTGCCGTCTATCCGATAGTTTTGATCCCGCTCGCAGCAGGTGGGTGCCCTGTTTTATATGTATTGTGCTTCCTCCATAAATGAGAGGCATGCACGCAATATAAAAACCGTCAGGCTCCCAAATCTATAAATGTTCGGTCAAAACATTTTATATAGACGTACACATCAGGATTGATTAAGATTACTATATTGTAAAAATATATTAACACATCACACCCTTTATTTCAATAAAGCGAAGTATGAAGTATTCATTACATTTGTTACAATTTATAAACAATTTGTCATTTTACTCATATTTTTCATTTACTTGGATAGCTAGTTCGTTTAACTGAGTATCACTCACTTCGTTCGGTGCATCGGTAAGCAAGTCGGAAGCAGATGCCGTTTTTGGGAATAATATTGTGTCACGTAAGTTCGATCTACCTGCAAGTAGCATGACAAGTCTATCTAACCCTAACGCGATACCACCATGTGGCGGTGCTCCAAAGTCCAATGCATCTAAAAGAAAACCAAACTGTTCTTCTGCTTCTTCTTTTGTGAAACCTAACACTTCAAACATTTTATCCTGTTGCTCTCGCTTATAGATACGCAATGATCCACCACCAAGCTCATACCCATTTAGAACAAGATCATATGCTATCGCTCGTACATTTCCTGGATCAGTTGATAATTTATCGACATCTCCTTCCTCAGGCATTGTAAATGGATGATGTGCTGCCGAGTAACGATCAAGTGCTTCATCATACTCAAGTAATGGCCATTCCGTTACCCATAAAAAGTTGAATTTAGATTCATCAATTAATTGTAATTCTTTTCCTAATTTCAAACGTAAGGCGCCTAAACTATCATATACAACAGAAGTCTTATCTGCACCAAACAGCAATAAATCACCATCTTGAGCTGCTGCTTTTTCCATTAATCCTGTCATTTCTTCGTCAGTTAAGAATTTTGCTATAGGTCCTTTTAATTCCGCCCCTTCTACTTTCAACCATGCTAACCCTTTTGCGCCATATACTTTAACAAAATCCGTTAGCTTATCGATATCTTTACGGGAAAAATGACTAGCTTGACCTTTTACATTTAATAAGCATACCTTACCACCTGATTCGATAGCACCTTGAAACACTTTAAACGTTGAATTGGCAAGTACATCGGATACATGTATGAGTTCTAAGTCAAATCTAGTATCTGGCTTATCTGATCCATACCTTTCCATCGCTTCATTATAAGGCATTCGTTGTAATGGTAACGAAATATCCGTGTTTTTAACTTCTTTCATGAGTCGCTGGATCATTTTTTCTGTCATTTCCATGATCTCATCACTAGATAAGAAAGAAGTTTCTATATCTATCTGTGTGAATTCCGGTTGACGGTCTGCTCGTAAATCTTCATCTCGGAAACATCTTGCAATTTGATAGTACTTCTCAAAACCACTCATCATAATCAATTGCTTAAACAATTGAGGTGACTGGGGTAATGCATAAAATTCGCCTGGATGTACTCGACTTGGAACAAGGTAATCACGTGCTCCTTCTGGTGTACTTTTCGTTAGAATAGGAGTTTCCATTTCTAAGTATCCATCCTCATTTAAGAAATTACGTATCGATTGCGTAATTTGATGGCGTAATTTAAAAGTTTCTTGTAATGGTGTTCTCCGTAAATCCAAATAACGATATTTTAACCGTAAATCCTCTGCCACGTCTGATTCGTCCTGAATGAGGAATGGTGGATTTTTGGCTTTGTTTAGAATGTCAATCTCAGATGCCAATACTTCAATATCTCCTGTTTTCATAACAGGGTTTACGGTTGCTTCATCCCTTTTAACAACTTGACCTTTTATTTGAACCACGTATTCACTACGCACTGACTCCGCAACTTCTAAAGCTTCCTTAGAAAAATCCGGATTAAACACGATTTGTACAATTCCAGATTTATCACGTAAATCTATAAAAATTAACCCACCTAAATCACGGCGCTTTTGCACCCATCCTTTCAGTAAAACAGTCGAATCGATATCGGTATGGCGTAATGTACCTGCTAATTTACGTTCACTCATGCCCTTTTCCTCCTAGTAGCTTCTGCTTAAGCATTTCGACTAATTTGTCAATAGAAACCTCATCCTGGTCTCCAGTTTCCATATCCTTCACATTTACAACTTGTTTTTCAAATTCATCCTCACCAAGGATTAGAACATATTTTGCTTTATAGCGATCAGCAGCTTTAAATTGCGCTTTCATCTTGCGCCCCTGGTAGTCCATATCTGTTTGAATGCCATTGGTTCGTAAATCGTGGACAAGTTTCACCGCTTGACTCTTCGGGTTCTCTCCTACGGCAATAAAGAAGGCATCTAATTGCTCATCTAATGTCAATTCTTGATTTTCTGCTTCTAAAGCCATTAGTAGTCGTTCAATTCCCATTCCAAAGCCAATTCCAGGGGTATCTGGTCCACCAATATCTTCTACTAATCCATTGTATCTCCCGCCACCAGCAAGCGTGGTAATCGCACCAAATCCTTCTGCCTCACTCATTATTTCAAAGGCAGTATGATTATAGTAGTCTAAGCCACGTACCAAATTAGGGTCAACTTCATATTCAACATCCAACATGGTTAGATACGACTTCAACTTTTCAAAATAATGACGTGACTCGTCATTCAAATAGTCTAATATCGACGGTGCGGTACTCATTGACGGGTGTTCCTTATCTTTTTTGCAGTCGAGAATTCGCATCGGATTTTGTGTTAGTCGTGTTTGGCAATCTTCACATAGTTCCTCTTTATGGGGAGCAAAGTGTTTCATTAATGCTTCGCGATAATTGATACGACTTTCTTGATCCCCTAAAGAGTTAATCACTAATTTTAAAGATGTGAGTCCAAGCTCTTTATAACAAGTCATGGCAAGATCAATAACCTCTGCATCAATGGCTGGATCTGCACTTCCTAATACCTCCACACCAAATTGATTTAATTGTCTCATTCTCCCCTGTTGTGGACGTTCATATCGGAACATTTGCATAAAGTAAAATAGTTTTACAGGTTGATTCACTTCCCCATAAAGCTTATTTTGAACAAATGCACGTGCTACTGAAGCTGTTCCCTCCGGACGAAGAGTCAAACTCCTTCCACCTCTATCTTCAAACGTATACATTTCCTTTTGCACAATATCAGTAGAATCTCCAACTCCACGCTGAAATAATTCCGTATGTTCAAATAGGGGTGTTCGAATCTCATTAAAGTGATATCGATCACAAATCTCTTTTATCTTATTTTCAACAAATTGCCATTTTTTTGCCTCAGTCGGTAATACATCAGCTGTACCTCTTGGAGCTTTCATATTCATGTTAATTACCCCCAATTTTTTTTAATATGTAAAAAAATATAAAAAAACTCCCATCCCTAAATAAAAAGGGACGAGAGTAACCCGCGTTGCCACCCTAGTTGATGCATGTTAATTGCATCCGCTCTTCACAGTTAACGCCTGCAAGACGTCCATACCTACTACCGTTCAATATGGAACCTCAGGAGTGTCTTTCATTAGAGCATCGTGTAAAATGTTTTCAGCCAATGACATTTTTTCTCTTTCCAGATGACATCTAATTACTTTTTCCCTCACTGGTTTACTAAATATATAATCCATATAATTACATCTTGAATGAATACTATCTTAATGTTTCCTTACATGAATGTCAAGTACGATTTATCTTTTTCTTTAAAGACTTTACTTCCCCTAATGAAATCCCCAATTCTTGAGCAATCTCCATATGATTTGATGAATCTTCTAACTCTACAAAACGATGAAAGTTAACACCAAAGATGTCTTTATTATTTTTTGAATTCCAATGTTTTTCATTATAACGCAATTCGATTCCTCCTTTCGTATTAATAGTTTTGCCTAAATGGATTTTTTTTATTAGAATAAGAAGAAGAATATCGAATTCGCTATTTATTTGTCACAACTAGGTATAGATCAGGAGGAACTTGTATTGCAAAGTAAAAAAATCATTATTCTTGCCATTGGTATTATTATTCTTGTCTTTTCAATGAGTCAAGTTGTATTTGCTGATGATGCTGTAATAAACGTCGATAATCTAAATGTAAGGGGTGGCCCTGGGACGAATTTTGATGTTGTTGGTCAAATTCATACAGATGAATCGTACCCGATTATTCAAAAAGATAATGAATGGATTGAAATACAACTAGAGAATGGAACTGGCTGGGTTAGTTCTGAATACATAACGGTTAAAGGAGAAACAGAAGAAACATCTCCCCCCTCTTCTCTCATGGAAAATGAGAAGTCAATAACAATTGTGTATGATAACACGCAAATTCGAGACGGTTCTTCAACCGACCACGAAATTATTCATTTTGCGGATAAAGGTACAGTTTTCAATGTAATATCTGAAACAGCTGAATGGTACGAAATAGAGAACGATTCGGTCAGTGGTTTTGTCCATAAAGATCTAGTTAACAAGAATCAGCAATCTAATGCTAGTGGTTTCAAGGGTAAAACAATCGTAATTGATGCTGGCCATGGTGGAAGAGATGTTGGGGCTATTGGCGCCAATGAAACGTATGAAAAGCATTTAACTTATAAAACTGCCTACGAACTTGAACAATTACTCACGCTACTTGGTGCTGAAGTGGTTCTAACAAGAAGTGAGGATGAATACATTTTTCTGGGTAGTAGATCAAGTGTGTCCAATCATTCCAATACAGATGCATTTATAAGTATTCATTATAATAGTGTCCCGGAATTACCTAGTGCAACAGGAATTGGTACATATTATTATCACGATCAATACGAATCACTTGCTAACTATATTCAGGAAGGTATTGTTAAAGAAACCGATGCAAGAGATAGAAACGCAACATTTGGTGACTACCAAGTTATACGACAAAATTATAAACCTTCTGTATTACTTGAGTTAGGATTCATTTCTAATGCTGAGGAAGAAATGCTTCTGCTAACAAATGCATATCAGCAAAAAATCGTTTCTGGTATTGTATATGGTCTAGGGAAATATTTTTCAAATGCCAACTAGTAGAGTATCCGAGTTAAAATGAAAAATAAAATTACTTTGGAGTTTTTATAGATTAGGAATTATGATTCATTGGAAAAAGCAACAATCTTGAAGAACTGCCAAAAATAATAACATGCAAAAAAATCGTACAATGTAATGTACGATTTTTTTATATCCATATTGATGTATGAGAATTATTGCAACGGACAAGCACCCCCTTATATGTGGCAAATTCCTTTTTTATAAGGGGGCAACTATTTTCCGCTTCTTATGAAATAAACATACTCCATGTCCGTTTTTATTTTTCTTGGCTGTCTATTATTAACGTTACCGGACCATCATTAGTCAGCTGAACTTGCATCATTGCTCCGAATTCCCCAGTTTCTACATTGATACCCTCATCCACTAGCAATTGATTGAATTGCTCATATAACTCATTCGCAGCATCCGGTTTTGCAGCTTGTAGAAAATTAGGTCTTCTCCCCTTACGCGTATCACCATATAATGTAAATTGAGAAATCGAAAGAATGCTCCCTCCAACATCCTTAAGCGAGAGATTCATTTTTTCATTCTCGTCTTCAAATACACGTAAATGAACGATCTTATTTACTAAATACTTTGCATCTTCCATCGTGTCCGTAAGTGTCACTCCAAGGAGTACGACAAAACCGTGGTCAACTTGTCCTACAACCTTGTCTTTTACCGTAACACTAGCATGATTAGCCCGTTGAATTACTGCCTTCATGTAAAAATATCCCCTTTATAGGTAATGGTTCTATTGTACTGTCCGAGATACAGAATAGATATCTTTTATCTGTTTAATTCGCTCTACAATTTTACGTAAATGGTCCGTATTATGAATTAAAATAGTGATCTGAATAACAGCCATTTTATTTCTGTCTGATCGTCCATTTACATGAGTTATATTCGTTTTCGTCTCATTCACAGCTTGTAATACCTCATTTAATAAACCTCTTCTATCATATCCCGATATTTCCAAGTCTACATGGTATTGTTTAAGTGTTTGATTGTTTTCCCATTCTACATGTAAATGTCTTTGTTTTGCTTCTTCAGTTTGTATATTTGGACAATCATTCCGGTGAACCGAAACACCTCTACCTTTTGTAATATACCCTACAATTGTATCTCCAGGAACTGGGTTACAGCATTTCGAGAGCCTTACTAATAAATTATCGACTCCTTCTACTTTTACACCAGAGTCTTTTTTATGAGCCTTCTTCTCTTTTACATCATTGTTAACTTCTTCTATTGTCTGAGCTAGGTCTTGCTCTTTTTGCCTTGTTTGACGAATTTTTTCGGTAAGTCGTGTTGCAATTAATGCACCAGTAATTCCTTGGTAACCTACTGCGGCATACATATCATCTGCATTTGTGAAATTAAACCTTTCATAAATCCGTCGTAGGTTTTCTTCTGTCAATGCTTCTTTTGGCTCGATACCAAGGGATCGAATTTCTTTCTCCACGATGTCCTTACCTTTTACTATATTCTCGTCTCGTTTTTGTTTCTTAAAGAATTGTTTTATTTTATTCTTCGCTTGTGATGTTTGGGTGATCTTCAACCAATCTTGAGATGGACCGTAAGAATGCTTGGAAGTCATTACTTCCACGATATCCCCATTTTGCAGTACATAATCCAAAGGTTCCATCTTTCCATTCACTTTAGCACCAATGGTTTGATTTCCAATCTCCGTATGAATACGATAAGCAAAATCAAGTGGAATGGATCCCGAAGGAAGTTCAATTACATCGCCTTTTGGTGTGAACACGTACACCATATCCGAAAACAAATCAATTTTTAGTGATTCTATAAATTCTTCCGCATCATGTGTCTCGGTTTGCCATTCAAGAATTTCTCTAAACCATGTCAGTTTTTCTTCAAAAGATTTCTTTCCTTTATGAAGTTGTTTCCCTTCTTTATAGGCCCAGTGTGCAGCTATCCCATACTCAGCTATTTCATGCATATCTTTCGTACGGATTTGAACCTCTAAAGGATCTCCCTTCGGTCCAATTACGGTCGTATGCAACGATTGGTACAGGTTCGGTTTCGGCATTGCAATGTAATCTTTAAACCTTCCAGGCATCGGTTTCCAGCATGTATGAATAATCCCTAAAACCGCATAACAATCTTTTATACTATCAACAATAATTCGGACAGCTAACAAATCGTATATTTCATTAAATTGTTTATTTTGTATCGACATTTTCCGATAAATACTATATAAATGCTTTGGTCTCCCTGAAAAATCTGCTTTAATATTAACATCTTCCAGTTGTTTTGTTACCTCATCAATTACTTCATCAATATTAGTTTCCCGTTCATTTCTTTTTTGCTTCATTAATTGAACAATTCGATAATATTGTTGTGGATTTAAGTATCGTAAAGCGGTATCTTCTAGTTCCCATTTGATTGTCGAAATACCTAGCCGATGGGCTAATGGTGCAAATATTTCTAACGTTTCATTTGCCTTAATTCGTTGCTTTTCGGGTGGTAAATGCTTTAATGTACGCATATTATGCAGGCGGTCGGCGAGCTTGATTAAAATTACTCGGATATCCTTTGCCATAGCTACAAACATTTTTCTGTGGTTTTCGGCTTGTTGTGCCTCTTTTGATTTATATTTAATCTTCCCTAGCTTCGTTACACCATCAACCAGTAATGCAACTTCTGGATTGAATGCTTCTTCTAAATCTTCTAACGTTACTTCAGTATCTTCTACAACATCATGTAAAAAACCACTAGCTACGGTTACAGGATCCATAGTTAAGTCCACTAATATACCAGCAACTTGTACAGGATGAATAATATATGCCTCACCTGATTTACGGTACTGATCTTTATGTGCATCTTTTGCAAATTCATATGCGCGCTGAATAAAAGCTATATCCTCTTCTGAAAGATATTCCCGCGCATTATCTATTAAATTTTCTATTGTTATTACGCCATCTTTTGCCATTTAATCACCTTAATCCTGCATGCTACGAAATAAGATACTTTTCTAATAGTATCGAAAACTTTTACGAAAATGTAAAGAGAAAAACATTAAATATGGAACAACCCCTATTATAAGAGGCCTGGTGAAATTTCATCCACCAGACCCTCATGGGATACATTTAGTATTTCATTAATGTAAGTACATCATAACCATCAAGTTTTTTTAGACCATCTAGGTAAGTAAGCTCAATTAAGAATGCACAACCTACAACAATTCCACCAAGTTCCTCAACAAGTTTTATCGTTGCTTCAATTGTACCACCAGTTGCAAGTAAATCATCTGTAATGAGAACTCGCTGCCCTGGTTTAATAGCATCCTTATGAATGGTTAGAACATTTTTACCATACTCTAAGCCGTAATCAACTTTAATTACTTCTCGAGGTAGCTTCCCTTCTTTACGAACAGGTGCGAATCCAACCTCCAACGCGTAAGAAACAGGGCATCCAATAATAAACCCTCTTGCTTCAGGACCAACAACGATATCAATGTTTTTTTCATTTGCAAATTGTACAATCTCATCTACCGCAGATTTAAATGCTTTTCCATTATCCATCAACGGTGTAATATCTTTAAACTGAATGCCTTCTTTTGGCCAGTTCTCTACAATTTTTATATACTTTTTATAATCCATGGGTGATTTCCTCCTTAAGACCTTCCCTATCCATATAATTAATTGTCGCTCGGAACCAATCAATTAACTCTTGGTATGTTGAATAGTACAATGTCTTTTCAATATGTGCTTTATTCATTCGCTCTTGATATATCCTCGATTCCTGTAAATCCTTTTTCACAGGTGAAGTGTTAAGTTGAATAACTCCATTCTCTATCTTAACAAATTCCAACTCAAAAAACACTTTAGAAATAAATATAACATGATCTTTTTTCCAACCTTTTGCATCCATGATCATTTGTAACTCTTTATTTAAGTCTATTTGCTTTTTCTTCCATACCATAGCATAAAACCACTTAAAGTCTTCTCGAGATGGAATCGAAGATAAATACAAGCTATTTTCAACATACAAACATACATGGATATTAACAGGTTGTACCTGATTTATAATGTCTTGTAATTGTTGGAGATTGTCTGGCAATTCATATATATATAACGTTTCAGCACGCGCTATGGTGTCTAACGGTGTATCATACGAAATCCTGCAGACATTACCCGGATAGCCACTTTCACTTTCTATCTCTTGATTACTTATTACAACATGTTGTTCTTGAGGATGAAAATAGGGAGAAATATCAAATTGTTTCTTCCCTCTATGATCAAATAATTGCCATTCCTCTATCTTCAAATCTTGTATGATAAGTTGTGGTTTTTTTATCCCATTCCACTCATTAATTCCTAGTTCACCGACAATTGAAATTGGTGTTTTAGGGGTGATATTATGGAACAATTCACCCATACTAAACCCAATTCCTTCAATTTTTTTGTCTTTCTCATTAAAAAGGACCTTTAAATGATTCTTCATGTTTCCTAATTGTCGAATTTCAGAAGGTATAGCATTTAAGTGAAATATTGGCTTTGGATTAGCCATACCAAAAGGTGCCAGTTGATCGATTTCGGTAATAAGCTCTTCATTTATTTCTGGTATACAAATTGTTTTACTTATCTCAATTACTTGTTTAAAGTCATCACTTGTTAATTGCTCTTGTATGAGTGCATTTAATTCAGCCTGTATTTCCAATACATTAGAAAGAGGTAGTGTCATCCCAGCAGCTTGAGCATGTCCTCCGAAATGAGTAAATAGCGGTCTGATCTTCATACAATTTTGAAATAAATCAAAGGCAGGAATACTTCTTGCAGACCCCTTGGCAGTCTGTTTCTCTTCATTTATGGCAAGTACTATTGCTGGTCGATCGTATTTTTTTACTAATCGAGAAGCAACTATACCAAGTACACCTTCATTCCATCCAGCTTTAGCAACAATAATTACTGACTGCTCCGTTTGATCAGAAACCATCTTCTCTGCTTCCTTCACTATCGAAGCAACAATCCTTTGACGCTCCTGATTTAATTCATTTACAACCTCTGCCAAATGTTCTGCTTCTTCCACATCGTCTGTCATCAACAATTGAACTGCTAAATCAGCATCCTGTAGTCTTCCAACAGCATTTAGCCTAGGCCCAATAAGAAAACCAATATCTTGTTCGTTAATTTTCCCTTCTATTTTACATTGCTTCATTAATGCTTGTAATCCAAATCGTTTGGTTATTGCTAGTTTCTTTAAACCATAAAACGTAAGTATCCGATTCTCACGTACTAATGGAACTAAGTCTGCGATCGTTCCTATCGCTACTAAATCTAGTAAATGATCGGGAAAATAACCTAATAGATGCTGGGAAAACTTGAAAGCAACGCCAACTCCAGCTAGTTCTTTAAACGGATAATCTGGAGAGCACTTTGGATGAATAATTGCATATGCATCCGGCAATTCTTCTTGTGGTTCATGGTGGTCCGTAATAATCAAGTCCATCCCTAACTGTTTTGCAACTTCTGCTTCGTGAACAGACGCTATTCCTGTATCCACCGTAATAATAACAGAATATCCTTCTTCAGATGCATGCTTAAATGCCTCTTCATTTGGACCGTATCCCTCTGTGAAACGATTAGGGATATAATAGTCACAGTTTGCACCCAATTCTTGAAGTGCTTTTAATAATACGGTAGTAGAACTAACACCGTCTGCATCGTAATCACCATATACTAGTATTTTTTCATTTTGCTCAATTGCAGTATGTACCCGAGTACATGCTTTATCAATGGATTGAAATCCGATTGGATCATTTAAGTTTTCTAGCTTTGGGGATAAAAAATCCTGTGCTTCCTGTGCGGTTGAAATTCCTCGTTGTATTAACAGTTCTTTCATGACGGGGGACAAATTGCTAGAATCATCCATCCATTGAGTCATATTTTCTGGTAGCATATTAAATTTCCAATTAGACTTGCTTTGTAACATAAATTCACCCCTGACTAATCTATTATAGCGAATAGAATCAGGGGTCGCAATGTGAAAGAATAATTATTTATTTTTCCATTTGTTCTTGATCAGAAATTGGAACTTCATTTGTTTCTTCTAGTGATAAATCATTCAAACCATTGTCTTCCATTACGTTGTTCATCTTTTGATTTTCTATTTTTAACAACTTAATTTCACGCTGCATACGAAACATTTTCACCATACCTACTGCGCCTGTTATAATACCACCCATTAACACGGAAAATAAAATAACTAGGATTAACGGAGATTCACCCGTCCAAAAAAGGTAGTTTACTTCGACCGGAGAAACATTAGTAACTGCAAAAATAGCTACAATAATAACGAAGATGATTGCTAAAATAACATATGATTGACCTTTCATTATAAAACCCCTTTTCATTCTATAATAGGTTGTTATTAATTTACCCTATATACACCTGAAGTAATCACAGAAAAAGGAGATCACCCATCCTTGAGTAATCTCCCACCACTTATACCTGTGGTCCTTCTACACGTTTCTTCTTCCGAAAATCTACAGGCTTTTCTTTAAGCATTTTCCCGCGCCATACAAGCCAAATTTGCGTTGCTAAGAATAACGATGAATACGTACCAGCCAATAATCCTACCGCTAATGCAATGGCAAATCCTGTGATAGGATCGGCTCCTAAGAATAGGAAAGCCAGTACTGCAATCAATGTCGTTATTGTTGTATTAACGGTCCTTGTCATCGTTTGAACGATACTTTTATTTACTACTGAAGCAAGCTCTTTAAATGACTTTACTGCCTTTTTCTTACGTCGCAGGTTTTCTCTAATTCGGTCAAAGGTTACAATCGTAGCGTTGATGGAGTAACCTATAATGGTTAATACTGCAGCAACAATCGTAACATCAAATTCAATTCGTGTGATACTAAATACGGCAAGTGTAATAAAGACATCATGCAACAATGCAATAATCGTTGTTATTGCAAAGAAAAACTCAAACCGTAAAGCCACATAAATGATCATCCCAATGGAGGCAATAGCAAGTGCATACAAAGCATTTTTGACTAGCTCTTCACCGACAATTGACGATACGACACTTACATTTGGATCAATTCCATACTTTTCATTAAAGTATGTATTTAACTCATTGATTTTATTTTCCGGTATTACTTCATCATAACGAACAACCGCAATTTCATTATTTTCACCGGAAATCACGACAGATCGACCTTCAAGCTCCAGTTCTTCCAAACCAGTATTGACTTCTTCAGTTGTTAAACTCTCATTAGCCATGATTTCTACTCTAGAACCACTAGTAAAGTCAATACCAGGATTCAATTTCAACACGATTAAGGAAAGTGCACCTACAATAACAATAATAGATGTGATCATAAAGAACTTCCTACGATTGTCTACAATGTTTACATTACGATTAAGAAATGTCGGCTCTACTTCTGTTTCATCACTAATATCTTTTATATCCGTTTTCTTAACACCAAACCATGACGGTCGTTCTTTCAGAAATTTCACTCTTATCCATAATTGCAATAACAACCTAGTTCCGTAAACAGCTGTGAGAAAGCTAATAACAATACTAAGAATTAACATGGTCGCAAAACCTTTAACAGAGCTCGTACCAAATATAAATAAAACAGTTGCAGCTAGCAATGTCGTTATATTGGCATCGACAATGGCACGTAATGAATTACTTGTTCCAGCTTTAAAAGCTGCGATTAATGATTTCCCTTCTCGTAATTCTTCCTTTATCCGTTCAAATGTAATTACGTTAGCATCTACTGCCATACCAACCCCTAATATCAAGGCGGCAATACCAGGTAACGTCAATACACCGTTCATTTCTTTAAACACTAATAAAACGAAGAAAATGTAAATAGCTAAATTAACGACAGAAATAGCACCTGGAAAACGGTAAACTGCTATCATAAATAAAAAGATAAAACCAATACCTATAAACGCTGCGAATACCGTCTCATTTAATGCTTGTTCACCGAATTTTGCCCCTACAGAAGTTGAGAATAGTTCTGTCATATGTACTGGTAAGGATCCAGAATTGATGATGTCAGCTAAATATTGAGCCGATTCCACTGTGAAGTTTCCTTCAATCATAACATTTGTAGTATTAAGCGTCTTCCTAACACTAGGTGAAGAGACAAATTTAGGGTCCTCTTTCGTTACTTCTTCCTCAAAGGAATCTCCCTCTTTAAAATCCATCCAGATGACTAATAAGTTATCTGGTGGTCCCATATCTTTTATTTGGCTAGTGACATCACGGAACTTCGATGCATCCTTCAATTGTAATGTCACAATTGGGGCATTTGTGTCGGGATGAAAATCCTGTTTTGCACTACCTTCTTTTACATCGTTTCCATCTAATAATTCATTATCATTGACATCACGAAACGAGAGATTAGCAGAAGTTGATAACATTTCTCTTGCTTCTGTCTGATCTTTAATCCCTGCTAATTGAACACGGATTCGGTCTTCGCCTTCAATGTCAATTGTCGCCTCACTTATACCTAGGCGATTCACCCGGTCATTTAATGTTTGAACAGTCGATTCTAATAGATCGCGGTTAACTTCCTGTGATTCATCAACAGGTTCAACCTTATACAATACTTCAAAACCACCTTGAAGATCTAAACCTAAATTAATATTTTTTGCTATCCCTGGTGTAAACAAACCAATACTAACAGCAAAACCGATTACAATTACAAAGAAGGCAATAATTCTACCTCTATTTTTCATGTACTAGTTCCTCCCTTATTATCAACCAAACTTATATGTATTTCTATTCTCTCTCTTCTCCTTCAGTCAATGCAGCAATAGAAGCCATTAAATCATCATCTTGATAAGCGTTAACTGTTAAATAACTCATATATATATTCGAGCCTAGGTGTAATATATCTTGAACGACTTCATATAATCGTTTACTCGGATGACCCTTCCAAACTTTTTTCACTAAGCAGTTCCAAATATCATCATTTGTCGCTTTTGAATAGCCCATCATAAGAAATTCTTGCGTCTTACTCTCCAACACAGGTTGAAGCATTTCCTTCCATTCCTCAACGCTTTTAACAAGTTCCAAGACGATCCCCCCAATATATGTACCATGTAATTTAGCTTACTTGTCATGCTTGGCCCACTTTATTGCATATATATCATTGTATATGAAATTTTATTTTTTGAGAAGGCAGGTCGTCTATCTTGTCCAAACAAACTTTTTTACAAGGAACACTTATCTTGATAATCGCAGGAATGATAACAAGATTCTTAGGATTTATTAATCGCTTAGTAGTTGCTCGTTTAATGGGAGAAGAGGGTGTCGGTCTGTATATGATGGCTCTTCCTACCTTGTTCTTAGTCATGACTTTCACACAGCTTGGACTACCTGTTGCTATATCAAAACGTGTGGCTGAAGCAGAAGCGAAAAATAACCCTGCAAAAGTAAAACAAATTCTCATTGTATCACTAATTATAACAGGTGTTTCTAGCATTCTTTTTACATCGATTATGATCTTTGCAGGACCATTTATCGCAACTACATTATTAACGGATGAACGGACATTATACCCACTCATTGCCATAAGTCCTATTATCCCCATAGTTGCTATATCATCTGTTTTACGTGGCTATTTCCAAGGGAAACAAAACATGAAACCACAAAGTTATGCCCAGGTTATTGAACAGATCGTACGAATTAGTTGTGTGGCTTTATTTGTAAATCTACTTCTACCTTTTGGTGTCGAATACGCAGCTGCAGGTGCCATGTTTAGTGTTATTTTAGGAGAATTCGTATCACTCTGTTATATGATATATCTATTTAAACGGAAAAAAACCGTTCGAATTAGATACAGGTTTTTCTCTTATTTAAAAACGAGTAAAAATACATTAAAGGAACTGTTTTCCATTGCACTGCCAAGCACAGGTAGTAGAATGATTGGATCGATATCAAACTTTTTAGAGCCCATTTTAGTCGCCCAAAGTCTTTATATTGCTGGTATTTCGACAACTGTGGCAACGAAACAATATGGAGAACTTACAGGGTATGTACTTCCCTTATTGTTCTTGCCGACATTTATTACTCATTCGTTGTCGATTGCTTTAGTCCCATCTATATCCGAAGCAGAAGCAAATTTAAATAGAAAAATAATTCATTATCGTATCCACCAATCAATCCGTATTTCCTTTGCATCTGGTGCTATAGCTACCATTGTATTAACGCTATTTTCTGACCCTATACTTACTTTTATGTATGGTTCAGCAAATGCTAGTAAGTATTTAGTGCTTATGGCTCCATTATTTATTCTCCTGTACATTCAAGCACCGTTACAAGCTACATTACAAGCACTAGACTTTGCCAGACCAGCAATGTGGAATAGTTTAATAGGCGCAGTATGTAAATTGACGTTATTATGTTTGCTTGCATCTAATGAACAATTCGGCATGATGGGCGTTGCTATGTCCATGTCGGTAGGAGTTATCTTGGTTACGTTATTGCATCTAGGAACATTACAAAAATTAATCCAATTTTCTATTCCAATGAAAGACATTATTAAAATGGTATTATTACTTTTACTAACCTGGATGGTTGGAAGTTTCCTCAAGAATATTTATATGACACTGGATTCGAATATTTTTATTTTTCTAGTATTATTAATCGCCCTAGTGATAATCTATATTTTCTTTTTATTTATTTTGAAATTTATCACGAAGGAAGAATTGAAACAAATACCTATATTGCAAAAATGGATTTAATTTTTTAAAAAAACTCGTCTATTTTCTTTGGACATGAATAAAATGACAGTAACTGGACATTCAGGGGGGAGATATGATGCAAAGTAAACATTTTGTTGCATTAATGTATGGGTGGATTGTAATACTTGGGTTAATATTGATTGCAAGCTTTTCATTAGCATTATTACTTCGTTTTTCATCATTTAATGAACCAACATTATCATGGGTTGCGTTAGTTATTGGATTAATTTCTTTATTTATCGGTGGGCTAATCGCAGGGATCAAAGGAAAAGCAAAAGGATGGATGATTGGAGCATTTACTGGCTTAGGATTTACTATTTTCACATTTCTTGTTCAATATCTAGGTTATCAGCAATCCTTTTCTCTAGAACAATCGATTCATCACCTGTTTTATATTTCTGCGGCTCTATTCGGTGGTGTTATTGGTGTAAATATTGTAACCGATGAAAATAAGAATTCCTAATGAAAAAAAGAGGCATCCTTAGAGGAGCCTCTTTTTAATTGGAAAAAATAAAAATAATACCTGCGGATAACGTACAGCCATGAACAATCACGCCCTCCTATGAAAAAAGTTTCTTCATTCAGTGACGTGGTGTTCCATTTCGCACGTGCTCGTCCGCTAATCAGTGTTACTCAGATTTTAACTCTCTTACTGCTGAACGGTCATATGTAAGTTTCGTACCGTCGCCTGCTTGCAATACGATTGTGTTCTCATCAAGTGCATGAATAACACCATGAAATCCACCAATAGTAACTACAGTATCACCTTTTTGAAGATTAGCTTGCATTTGACCTACTTGCTTTTGACGTTTTTGTTGTGGACGAATAAGCAAGAAATAAAAAATAACAAACATCAACACAAGCATAATAATAGGACTAAAAGCTTCCATTTCATTTCACCTCTTTCATTAGAAATTTTTGGCATTCGGTTGATTCAATCCATATTGTTCAAAGAATGCTTCTCGAAAGTCCCCAAGTCGATCTTCTCGAATCGCATTTCGGACTTGCTCCATTAATTTTAACAGAAAATATAAGTTATGATAAGTAGTAAGTCTAAAACCATACGTTTCATTACATTTAATTAGGTGTCGAATGTAGGCACGCGTATAATTTTTACATACATGACAATCACAGTTTTCATCTATTGGACTAAAATCTCTAGCATATTTCGCATTACGTACGACTAACCTTCCGTTTGATGTCATACATGTTCCATTTCGTGCAATTCTTGTTGGCAATACACAATCAAACATATCAATTCCTCGAATTGCACCATCAATTAAGGAGTCAGGAGAACCTACTCCCATTAAATAACGAGGCTTGTTAGTTGGCATTAATGGCGTCGTAAATTCTAGCACTCGATTCATGACATCCTTAGGTTCACCAACTGAAAGTCCTCCAACCGCATATCCCGGGAAATCAAGTGATACTAAATCTTGAGCACTCTGCTTACGTAATTCCTCATACTCGCCACCTTGGATAATTCCAAACAGTCCTTGCACATCTTTGCGTTCATGTGCTTGCAAACATCGTTCTGCCCATCGAGATGTTCTTTCTACCGATGCTTTCATATAATCATACGTTGCTGGATATGGTGGACATTCATCAAATGCCATCATGATATCCGAACCTAACGCATTTTGGATTTGCATCGCCCTTTCTGGTGATAGAAATAACTTCTCACCACTTAAATGATTCCGGAAATGGACACCTTCCTCTTTTATTTCTCGCATATCACTCAGGCTAAATACTTGAAATCCTCCTGAATCAGTAAGGATTGCCCCATCCCAATTCATGAATTTATGTAATCCGCCTGCCTCACGAATGATGTCTTCTCCAGGACGTAACCATAAATGATACGTATTAGAAAGAATGATGTTTGCATTCATATCTTGTAATTCTTCCGGGCTCATTGTTTTTACCGTTGCAAGAGTTCCAACCGGCATAAATGTTGGCGTATCAAAGGTTCCATGGGGTGTATGGACTCGTCCAAGTCTTGCGCCAGTTTGCTTACATGTTTTTATAAATTCATATCTTATAGGTGTTGTCATATATCTCGTTCCTTTTTTTATAAAATTAGCATAGCATCACCAAAACTAAAAAACCGGTAACGTTCTCTAACCGCTTCTTCGTAAGCTGATAATACCGTTTCTTTGTCTACAAAAGCACTAACAAGCATAATTAATGTAGATTTAGGTAGGTGGAAGTTAGTAATTAACCCATCAATTGCTCGGAATTGATACGGTGGATAGATAAAAATATCTGTCCAACCACTTGATTCCACAAATCTTCCGTCATGATCTCTTGCGATTGTTTCGAGTGTTCGAGTCGATGTTGTACCTACTGAAATAATTCTTCCGCCATTTTCCTTCTCCTTCGTAAGTGTATCTGCTGTTTCTTTGGACATATGGTAAAATTCGGCATGCATCTCATGATCATCAACATCCTCAACACTTACTGGTCGAAATGTCCCTAGACCTACGTGTAAAGTGATAAACGCTATGGTTACGCCCATCTCTTTTATCTCTTCAAGTAATTCCTCTGTGAAATGAAGTCCCGCTGTTGGGGCAGCTGCTGACCCTTCTTCTTTAGCATACACAGTTTGATACCGCTCTCTTTCAGGTAGCTGCTCCTTAATGTACGGTGGAAGTGGCATTTCACCTAATTGATCGAGAACCTCATAAAATATTCCCTCATATTCAAACTGAAAAATGCGTCCTCCATGGTCCTTTACATCTGTACAAGTCGCCTTTAATTTTCCGTCTCCAAATAGGAGCGTAGTACCTTTTTTAACCTTTTTAGCCGGTTTCGTTAGCACTTCCCATTTATCTTCTTCTTGCTGATGTAAAAGCAACACTTCAATCTTGGCACCTGTATCTTTTTTTACACCAAACAGTCTGGCCGGAAGAACTCTTGTGTCATTTAATACAAGACAGTCCCCCTTTTTTAAGTACTGTTTAATATCCTTAAAAACACTATGCTTGGTTTTCTTGGTGTCTCGATTTAATACGAGTAGTCGTGATGATGTTCGATCTTTTAATGGTGTTTGTGCAATTAATTCTTCTGGTAAATCAAAATCAAAATCTTCAATTTTCATGATGTAACTCCTATTCTTCCTATCGAAATCTTCCTATAATGAAAAAAATCAATGATAAAATAATACTAACCACGATCGACGTCATGATTGGAAAATGAAAGGAAAAATTCCCCTTTTTGAAACTAATGTCTCCTGGTAACCTGCCAATAAACGTCCAAAGCAGCCCAATAACTAAAAATATAATACCAATTAAAATGAATACCTTGCCAATATTCATTACGAATCATTCACTTTCAATCCAAAATGTTCATATGCTTTTGCTGTTACTAATCTTCCCCTTGGAGTACGTTGAATAAACCCAATTTGTAATAAATATGGTTCGTACACGTCTTCAATTGTCTGTGATTCTTCTCTAATAGTTGCTGCAATTGTCTCTAAACCAACTGGGCCACCTTGAAATCCTTCTATTATTCCCTTAAGAAGTTTGTGGTCAATGTGATCCAAACCAACGTCATCAACCTGTAACATTTTTAGTGCAGTTGACGTTGTTTCCAGACTTATTTCTGTTTCACCCCTCACTTGGGATATATCTCGAATCCTTTTTAATAATCGATTTGCAATCCGTGGAGTTCCCCTCGATCTTCTCGCTACCTCAATAGCAGCTTCTTTTGCTATCGGGGCTTCAAAAATATCCGCAGTACGTTCGACGATCGCACATAAATCCTTCGCTTCATAATATTCTAACCGACTTAGCACTCCGAATCTATCTCGTAGTGGTGCAGATAATAAACCCGCTCTCGTCGTTGCTCCAACTAACGTGAATGGAGGTAGGTCTATCCGAACCGACCTTGCACTTGGCCCAGTTCCAATCACAATATCAATAAAAAAGTCTTCCATTGCGGAATACAACACTTCTTCAACCGATCTAGGCAAGCGGTGCACCTCATCAATAAATAAAACGTCCCCCGGTTCTAGTGATGAAAGAATAGCAGCTAAGTCTCCAGCACGGTCTATCGCAGGTCCAGATGTAGAGCGAAATTGAACTCCCAATTCATTTGCAATGATAGCAGCTAATGTTGTTTTACCTAGTCCTGGAGGTCCATATAATAGCACGTGGTCTAACGGTTCATTCCTCATTTTAGCAGCTTGTATAAATATACTTAAATTCTCTTTTACCTTTGACTGTCCAATATATTGTTTAAGTGATGTGGGGCGAAGACTTAGTTCAACAGTAGAATCTTCCTCTTGTAATTCACCTGTTACCATACGCTCTTCCATTATTTTTTCCCCCTTGTTAGTTTTTCATTAATAATGACAATGCTTTTCGAATTATCTCATCTGTACTACCTAATTGTTCCTTTTGGAGTTCCGGTAAGATAGGCTTAATCTCTCTGTCTGTATACCCTAGAGCTTTTAATGCTTCTTGTGCTTCTTTGATATCCTCAGCACCTACTCGATCCGTATCGTTCGATACATCTGTTTCATTGGTAATTGTCACCATAGAAGTGAGTTTTCCTTTTAAATCTAATATCATTTGGCGTGCCGTTTTCTTCCCAACCCCTGGAAAACTCGTTAGAAACTTATCATCTTCCTGCTCAATTGCACTAATGAATCCAGGAATATCCACACTACCTAAAATAGCTAAAGCACCTTTTGGTCCTATACCAGAAACAGATATTAATTTCGTAAATAAATGTTTCTCTTCCTCATTCTTAAAACCATATAATATTTGAGCATCTTCTCGTACATAATGATATGTATAAATTTTTACTTCTTTATTTAAAGATTGCTGAAAGTAATATGGGTTTGGGCATATAATTTCGTATCCGATACCTTGTATATCCACAATCACAGCTTCATCCGTTATGTATGTTAAATCACCATTTATATAAGCAATCATCGTATCTCCCCCAATATTCTTTTCTATTCTAACACAATTCCAAGTAATACATGAAAAACTTCCACCCAATATAGAATGGAAGTTAACTTATTCAATTTCCTTTAAATTATGGTAAATATCTTGAACATCTTCATTTTCTTCAAGTGTTTCCATTAAATTGTGCATGTTAGCCTCGTCTTCAGGCGCTAATGTTTGATAGTTTTGTGGTATGAGAGTAACTTCTTGCTCTTCTAGCTCATAATCATTAGCCCGTAAATGGTCACAAACTGATGGAAAGTCATCTGGTGATGTAAAAACTTCAAACACGTCACCGTCTGTTATAATATCTTCCGCTCCAGCTTCAATTACCTCTAACGTCATATCCTCTTCTGAAATGCTTCCATTCTCATTGACAATGGCAATATATCCTTTTCTTTCGAACATAAAAGATACACTTCCATTTTCCCCTAGATTACCACCATTTTTCTTAAAAGCATGTCTAATCTCAGCAGCTGTTCTATTTCGATTGTCCGTTAGAACGTGAACGATTACAGCTACACCACCTGGACCATAGCCTTCGTAGGTAATTTCCTCATACTTCGCTCCATCTATTGAACCTGTTGCCTTCTTTATTGCCCGATCAATATTATCATTTGGCATATTATCTGCTTTTGCCTTATCTACAGCTGCCCTTAACGAAGCATTTGTAGATAGATCTCCTCCGCCCTGTTTAGCAGCAATATAAATATCTTTTGCATGACGCATGAAAATTTTGCCTTTTTTTGCATCCTGAGCATTTTTTCTTTTCTGTATATTCTTCCATTTTGAATGTCCCGCCATAAGAGAATCTCCTCTCCCTTTTGATTCATCATTTAACTATATCAAAAATGAAGCAGGATATGAAGTGAGGCAAATTTGAAACAAATTCATTTATTGATCTGTACCAAAAAAGTCTTCCAAAAATCGATCTGTGTTCTCATCTGAACTAATTTGATTAGAATTTAAATTCCTCATTCGGTTCCAGTAGATATTGTCTGTGTAAACAACTATTTGTTTATCCTGGACGAATTGTTGTACCTCTCGTTCAATTTGTTGTGCACGATCATCCACATCTCCTAGTGAAGTTTGATCTGAATGGTTATTTAATATGACGGCTACTACAATTCGGTCATCTGTTTCGGATACCTGAGCTTGCTTAATGTATTTATGCTCAGATAAATGTTCTGAGATCTCCATGGTCCGTTCATTTGTATATCGGTCCATATTTCTTTCGTTTGTTTCACCACCATTTAACCCCTCCAATTCACTTTGAGGGTAACCACCTTGTTCCCCTATGGATTGATCCTGCCCTAGTCTATCTCGCTGTTCTTCCGGTGTTTCATAATGAATGGGTTGTAAATTATTTTCTTGATTATTTGCATGTCTACCTTCCTCTTGGTTTGTACAACCAATAAGAAAAAGCATTGCTGCATATAACATGATATATTTTCTCATATTAAAAACCTCCCTTATGCCTAGTTTGTATAAGGGAGGTTTAAATACACATGGTAATTTTTAATTTCGTGTGAATTGCGCAAGAGGATTTCGTTTATGTGCAGATTTTCGGTGCATACGCTCTATTATTTCCTTATCTGCATCAGGGATTGATTCACCTTTTAAGTATGCATCAATCTTATTATATGTTGTACCCATTTCAGATTCATCTGTTTGGCCTTCCCAAAGATCTGCACTAGGTTTCTTATCAATTACTTCTTGAGGTACTCCTAAGTATTTTGCTAATTCTCTTACTTCACCTTTAGTAAATTCGACAATAGGTAAAATATCGACTCCACCATCACCATATTTTGTAAAGTAGCCCGTATACCATTCTGCTGCATTATCTGTACCAACTACTAAATAATTATAATTCGTTGCAACCGTGTACAGCGTACTCATTCTTAGCCTAGCTCTTAAATTTGCGTCAGCTAATTTTCCTTTTTCCTCATTAAATTCTTCTTTTAATTGTTTTTTCACTTCGGAAAACAAAACGTGATGAGTTTCAGCTAAGTCGACGGTTATTCCTTTCATTCCACATGCATCAATTACTTTTTCTGCATGCTGCATACCCTCAGGATCACTATTTAAGGGCATGATAACACCAAGTGAATCATCTGGACAAGCTCGTTTTATTAAATTTGCAACGACAGCAGAATCTATTCCCCCACTAACTCCGACGACCAAGCCATTTACACCGGCCTCTTCTACTTGCTTCCTTAGCCAATCAACTATTTTTTCTACTAATTTCTCCAAAATAAACGCTCCTTTATCTCTTTATATAATTTCTTATTTTACCACTAATTTTGCCATTTTCACAAAATCTTTTCTCTTCATCCAGTTCTTTTCCATCTCTGTTAAGTAGTTATCAATGGAGCGATCGGAGCGTTGATGTGATAAATAATGCAACCACTCTCTAAGTACATCACTAGGAATTGCTATCGCCATTAGCCAAATTGGTACGTCTGAATCTTCTACCATTCTATAGGTGAGTAATTGATCGATATCCCAATTGACGTATGGTAAAAAGCGTTGCCCTAATTGGATATAATCATATATTTGTGAAGTACATAGTAGTAAATCGAAATCAATTAAGTAGGTTCTTTCATTTTGAATAAAATTATGTGATGCAACATCCCCATGAACCCATATTCCAGATTCCTCTGCTTGGCGCTGAATTAGCTTCCACGGATACGTGGCTACCAATTGAATAGATTGTTCTGTTTTTTTAGTAATATCCTTATATAAGTTCTCATATCCAAACTTTAAGAATAAGTATTCTGTCTTTTTAAAAGTCTGTAATCGATTATACCAACGTAAATAAAATAATTGCTTATTAACTCGATTTTCTACAAATACTTCTGAAGCATTTCGATGAAAATTTCTTAAAGTTTGTACAGCAGTTTTTCTATCGATCGGACTAATGTAGTTCAGCTTTCTTCCTTGAATAAAGGGTGTTAGTGTCCAATAAAAATGATTTTCGTCACTAATTATTTTTCGACCATTAGGAAACCGAACAAACGGGGTGATCATTTCTGCATTTATTTTCGAAAAAAATTCCCACTGCTGTGTAATGTTTTTCTTGTTACTATGCCTTTTTAGTATATATCGTTCCAGATTATCACTGGTAATTAATAAAACATCGTTTTTAATCGGCTTCAATTCTTTAAGACGAAAATTACCCTCCCAATATAAAAAAGAAGAGAGACGATCAATATCTTTATCGTCTCTTCGTTTATTCCTACTCACTTGATGATTCATCCTCTTCCTGTGGTCTAAATGAAGGAAACCCAGGCGGTGTTGGATAAGCAGTTTGATTGAAACCTGTCATCGGTGGATATTGTGTTGGTTGATTCCCAAATGGAGGCATTGGTTGCGTTTGGGAAGGTTGTTGGAATTGATCATATCCAAACGGTGGTTGCATATACCCCATTTGTTGAGTAGGTGCTGCATTACTTCCGTTACAGCCACAGTCACCTGTTGGCATTTGTTGCATTGGCATCTGTTGTGCCGGCATCTGCTGCATTGGCATTTCCATCATGGATGATTCAAAATCGTCAAATTGCGTACCTAATACTCCTGGGTGATACATCGGTTGAAAATGCATTAGTTCATGTGGATGACAAGGATGAAAAGGCGGACAACAAGGATGATGTACTACTGGAAAACATGGCACCATATGAACCGGTTGCTGTGGTAATGGTTGATGTACTGGCTGTTGAACGGGTTGTTGCATCGGTTCTTCCTTCGGCTTTTCTTTTATCTTTTTCGGTTTTTCTTTAGGAGTAGGCATTTTAGGGAAATTAATAGTTAAGTCTTGTTGAAATTCCTGGCTCATCATAGGCATCTGCATCATTGGTTGTAATGGCATCTGTGGCATTTGTGGCATAGGCATCTCTTGTTTAACTTCCTTAATTGGTTTTACGTCATCCTCTTTAATTACTGGCAATGGCTTGGGAGATATATCCTTATATGGTTGCTTTACCGCTGGTTTTTGGGCTTCTTTTGTAGGCATTTCCTTCTTAACCGTTTTTGCAGTAGTAGGTATCCTAATCTTCATACCAGGCATAATCATATCAGGACTTGATAAATGTGAATTAAGCTGTTTTACTTCTTCAAAATCAACCCCATATTGCTTCGCTATTTCCCACAAAGTATCCCCTTTTTGTACAATATGAATTTTCAAGTCAACTCGAACTCCTTTCGTTTCTATAGCTGGGCTAATTACTCTATATCAACATATGCAAAGAAACAAAAAAAGTTGAACCATAACTAGAAATAATGAAAAAGAAAAAGCCGTATCTTCATAGTAACGGAGACCGTATTTGGGATAAAATAATAAATAAAAACGTAAATCCGATACTTGATGAATGGACTTGTCAAATAGCTGACTCATATTTTTCCTATAACAAATGCTATCATACCAAGAAAGTAAGGGTACAAATCGAAATACGATTTGTACCCTTGTATTGTATATGATTTAGTTTTGTTCTCATTTAGAATTGAAGCCCATCACTCTTAAACATATTGAAAATGTAGATACTATACACCTGAACTAAGCAATGTAACCTGTTCCACAAACTCAAGTTGTTTTAACTTATGAATAAGAATATCAACATTTTCATCAATTCGTGATATGTCCAATGATAAAGTTACATTCGCTTTACCCTGTATTGGTATTGTTTGGTGAATGGTTAAAATATTGCACCCTGCAGAGGCAACGATATTTAATAATTTGGATAATGTACCTGTACGGTCTTCCAAATGGAAAAACAACGTAATAATCTTCTCTTTAACCATTGCTTGAAATGGGAAGACTGCATCTTTATATTTATAATATGCACTCCTAGATAAATCAACCTGTTTCGTCGCTTCATTAATTGTTTGAACCTTTCCTCGTTCAAGTAAATTTTTAATTTCAATTGTTCGCTTGATGGACTCAGGTAAAACATCACTCCGAACCAGATAGAATCTCTCTTCTTCCTTCATTTTCGTATCCCCATTCTACTACTCAATAAATTCAAATTCGAAATCCAATAATCGAATTGTGTCTCCGTCCTCTGCTCCTTTCTTCCTTAGAGCTTCGTCAACACCCATTGTACGTAATTGTCTTGAAAAACGTTGAACTGCCTCATCCCTATTAAAATCCGTCATCTTAAATAATTTTTCAATTTTTATTCCTGACAAAACATATGCCCCATCATCATCTCGAGTGATTTCAAAGCCTTTATCCTCTTTTTCGTAACGATAAACAACCTTCTCCTCGGTATCCTCTATTTTAGGAGCAAGCTTTGGAATAGTTTCTAATAGATCTGCAACAGCAAATAGTATATCTCTTAACCCTTCTTTAGTAAGGGCCGAAATCGGATATACGGAAATCCCGTCATCTAATTGTTGTTTAAATTGCTCCAAATTTTCTTCAGCACCTGGCATGTCCATTTTATTTGCCGCAATAATTTGTGGACGATCTATTAGTTTTGCATCATACTCTTGCAACTCTTGATTAATTTTCACAAAGTCCTCATATGGATCTCTACCTTCTGTACTCGCCATATCTATTACATGTATAATTACTCTTGTTCGCTCAACATGGCGCAAAAATTGGTGTCCGAGTCCTATACCCTCATGAGCTCCTTCAATTAATCCGGGTAAATCTGCTAGTACAAAACTACGTTGATCACCTGTTTCAACTACACCAAGATTCGGAGCCAATGTTGTAAAGTGATAATCAGCAATTTTAGGTTTTGCTGCACTTACTACCGATAGAAACGTTGATTTTCCAACACTCGGAAATCCAACTAGACCTACATCTGCGATTAATTTTAATTCTACTTTAATATTTCGTTCTTGACCTGGCTCACCATTTTCAGCAAAATCTGGTGCAGGGTTACGTGGTGATGCAAATCGAGTGTTTCCACGCCCACCTCTTCCACCTTTTACAATAATTGCTTCTTGATCATGCATGGTTAAATCTGCAATTACTTGATTCGTATCCTCATCTATAACAGTAGTACCAGGAGGGACAGGAACAATTAGTGGTTCAGCATTTTTCCCATGCTGAGTTTTACTCATTCCATTTTCTCCTCGTTTTGCTTTAAAATGTTTATTATAACGAAAGTCCATTAATGTATTTAAACCTTCATCAACTTTAAATACAACATTTCCCCCGTTACCGCCATCACCACCAGCAGGACCACCTTTTGGTACATATTTCTCTCTTCGGTACGCAACTAAACCGTTCCCACCGTCACCGGCTTTCACGTAAACACTAACTTGATCTACAAACATTACAACTCACCTCATCTAGTCTGATGGAATCGAAACTTCACAAATAAAACTATCTGGTTCTGAATCCATCACTTCTATTGTTATCCCTAAATTTATCTTTTTTAGTAATAATTTAATTTTTTCCTTATCCAAGAACTTACCCCAAATTGCATATTTTAACACAACACCGGCATCTTCTATTGCATCATGTATATCTAGCTCCATATCATATAACTCTGTTTTCACACCTGATTGCTCATAGGCATTTGAAATACTTACACATGCTGCCATTATTACTTCATCAATGAAGGTTAAATCTTTTCTTTCTGTATGTATATTGTAAGTTATTCGGATATTTTTACTGATTGTATTAAACTGAATTAACCAAATCGCTAATTCGGGAGCATTCAGGTTCATTAATTTTCTTTCGTTATGGAATTCTTGCATGAGTGAAGACAGCTTTTCCTCTACTTTTTCTTTTTTTCCCATACTCAAATAGCCCTGTATTATTTGCATATGATTCATCAAATCATGCCGTTGATGACGGAGTAATTCTATAACATCTTTAGTTTCCACATTTCTCCCCCCAATATGTTGAAATAATTAACAAAAGAAATTATAAAACAACAGGACAGAACTATTTTATAACACCTATCCTCTTATTTTATACTTTTTCAGCGTTAAAAAAAACTCCAACCTATCAAACGGTTGGAGTTTTTATCAATTATATTGATTACGCTTCTTGTGCAACTGGATATACACTTACTTTTTTGCGGTCACGACCATAGCGTTCAAATTTTACAACACCATCGATTTTAGCAAAAAGAGTGTCATCTCCACCACGGCCTACATTTTCACCTGGATAGATTTTTGTACCGCGTTGGCGATATAAAATAGATCCACCAGAAACGAATTGACCATCTGCGCGTTTAGAACCTAAACGTTTAGACTCAGAGTCACGACCGTTTTTTGTACTACCTTGACCTTTTTTCGTAGCGAAGAATTGTAAATCTAGACGTAGCATCTTGCTGCACCTCCTTATTTACGATGAATTTTAATGAATTGACTATATTCACGTTCTATTGTTTCCAATGAAATAATCATTCCTTCAAGCAAAGTTTGTGTTTTTTCCATTATCTCTTTATTTAAAGAGTGTGGAACTTGAACACGAAGGTAGCCACCTTCTTTTCCTTGCTCGATTTCAAGATCAATGTTACATAACGCCATAACTGCATTAATTGAACCAAATGACACAGCAGAAACACCTGCACAGACTAGATCATAGCCATAAGGACCACTTTCAGCATGTCCGGATAACTCAAATGCTGTTATTTGATTGTTTTCTTTAGACACAGTTACTTGAATCATGTGACAAATCCCTTATTGATTAATCTTTTCGATTACTAGTTTCGTATAAGGTTGACGATGACCTTGTTTACGATGATAGTTTTTCTTAGGCTTGTATTTGAAAACAGTAACCTTTTTCTGACGACCATGCTTTTCTACTTTAGCAGTAACAGTAGCACCTTCCACATATGGAGAACCAACTTTTACATCATCCCCACCTACAAAAAGAACTTTATCAAATGTAACTGTTTCGTTTGCATCAGCTGTAACTTTTTCTACGTAGATTTCTTGGCCTTCTTCTACTTTTACTTGTTTACCGCCTGTTTCGATAATTGCGTACATAACTATGCACCTCCTTAATTAACTCAGACTCGCCATACAGGTACTCATACTAGGAGTTTAATAACCTGTTCTGTGCGGTTGTAGCACGGGTGCTACGATGAATAACATACTGATGTTATCACGTATCCTAACGATTTGTCAAGCATACGTAAAAAGATTCCTATATCTTTACTGCAACTTCACCAATTGTTTTCGAATATTGTTTATCATAAAAATAACTATGTAAACAATCATTTTCATCTAATGCTATTCGATTTTTTCCAGGTAGCGAAATATAAATAGAATGCTTTTTATCCCTTTGAAATTGTGCGAATACATCCATTAAGGATACATGATGTGATACTTCAATAGCACGAACGCTTTTAATAGTAGAGCTTCCTTCATACCTATGTAGTAAAAAGCGCATGAAAACATAATACCGTTGTTTCCACTCTGTTTTGTTCTCCATAAACAAAAATAGCAAAATTAAAAACGTACTTAATGTAAATGGATAAAATAGAAACTGTCCAATAATTAGACCTATACAGGTAATCATAGAGAACATAATTATAGTATGATATGCTTTTCGATATGGAAAAAATAATGTTAATAATAAGAATAACAACTTTCCACCATCTAATGGCCAAATTGGTAATAGATTAAAAATAAGGATAACCGTGTTATAAAATATGATCGTTTCTATAAAAAACGGTGGAATTACATGATAAATAGACAATATTGACACAAGCAAATAAATTAACACATGTTGAAATGGACCAGCAATTGTAACTACGGCTTCCTCATAGATTGATTTATTTCCATGCTCATCTGTAACCATTTTACCACCGAAAACCCATAGAATAATACTTTGAATTCGCCATTTAAAGGCTTTTGCAGCTATATAATGACCTAATTCGTGCCATAATACAATCAATAAAATAATCATTAACTCCACAAATGTACCTGTTAAAAATGCAATGACGATAAAAATTAAAAGAATTGGATGTAAATGAATCGGAGGCAAATGCTTATGAATTGTCATCAACTTTAATCACCTGAACAGGGTCGATATACTCATTATCTTTTTCAATTGAAAAATATACGGTCTCACTTTCTGTTGATGGGGAGAACTGTCCAATTCTTTGATTTGCTGCTATATATTGATATAAATGAACATCTATATTACTTAAATAGCCGTATGTTGATTTGCTTCCATCTGCATGTTGAACTACAACCGTTTTATTCATCACGCGATCATTACCTGAAAAAATCACGATCCCCTCACGTAATGCAGATACATTAGTTGTTTTCTCAGGTGCAATCATGATACCTTTTCCATTGGCTTGAAAAGTTTCTGTTACGCTACCATTTACCGGATAGGCTAATGCCTCACTTCCTTCCGTTGTATCACTCGGTGAAGGTGAAAATGCTAATGGACTACCAAACGTATCTTGATACCATTTATATACATTAGCAAAAGGAAACTCTTCGGTTAACATACTGCTTGTCCATTCTTTTGGTTGATGTAGTATATCTGAGTCTGTTTCCCACATTAGAGCAATCCCAAAAAACAGCATCACAGAAAGAATACCTTTTAAGATAAAACCTGAGATAAATCTACTTTTTGGCTTACCATCGCCTGAACCATCAAAGAAGCTAGGATAGTATCCATGTTTTTCTTCGTCTTGAGGTAAAGGGATTACTTGCTTTGTCGATATCCCTTGAGAATTTGAAGTAATACCTCGCTTTTTTTTACGTTCAGTAATTGATTTTCTAACCTGATTTACTCCTTTGTTCATATTATCTCATTCCTTCATCATCTTTTGTACAAGTGTATGAAAGAATGATTAAAGATATGATAGTAGCTAGACGATTAAAAGGTTGTTTTCTAGAAACCTGGTGCTTTTTCTAAGTATGTATTTTTATGAGTAATTGATTAAACTGTGCAGTATCATATAAAAAATTGCTCTGACTACGAATTGTGAATTAATATAACGCTCGCAACATCGCTTCGGAAATACACTTCGCTTTCCGCGGGCGGCTGGTGAGCCTCCTCGTGCTACGCACTGTGGGGTCTCACCGATGCCTTTCCTCCCGCAGGACAAAGGTTTTCGGTGGGGCGAGTAATCGCAGTCCCAAGGAACGCTACGTTAGCGACACATCGCACGCAGAAAAAGTGGTTTTCTTTTTCAAGGAATCTCCGTGTATTTCCTTTGCTAGGATCGGTCCTGTATTCATTGATTGGAGCGTAGGGCAGTCGACTCCTGCGGGAACAGCACGTGTCTGAAGACCCCGCAGCGGTGGTTTTCCGCGAGGAGGCTGAAGCCGTGCCCGCGGAAAGCGACTGCCCGAAGCGGAAATCACGTTGCTGTGCTGTTAATGCATAGTATATGTATACTTTGTAGCAAACTAAGAAGAAAGCACCATTAAAAAAGATGAAATGGGATTTATTAACCATTTCATATTTTTTAATGTATTCACTGACTCCTCATACCGAAGAATCGTTTCACTTTTTTAAACATACCAGATTCATCTTCTAACGATTGTAGTGGCACAGTTTCACCTAATATTCGACGAGCTATATTACGGTAAGCAATAGATGCTTTTGACTTAGGTTGAAACGCAATAGGTTCCCCATGATTGGATGCTTTAATAACTTCATCATCATCTAGGACAATCCCAATAAGATTAATGGAGAGGATTTGGACGATTTCATCTATATCTAGCATATCGCCATTTTTTACCATATGATTTCTAATTCTATTAACTACTAAATTAGGTGGGTCTAAATCCTCTTTTTCTAGTAATCCAATAATTCGGTCTGCATCCCTAACACTAGATTTCTCAGGTGTTGTTACAACAATTGCACGGTCTGCACCTGCAACAGCATTTTGATACCCTTGTTCAATACCAGCTGGACAATCTATAATAATATAATCATATTCTTGTTTTAATTCTTTAATAATCTTTTTCATACCATCTGGTGTTACTGCAGATTTATCACTTGTTTGCGCAGCTGGTAGAAGTGACAAATAATCGAAACGCTTATCTTTTATTAATGCTTGCTTTAATTTACAACGCTCTTGAATAACGTCTACTATGTCATAAATAATTCTATTTTCTAATCCCATAACAACATCCAAGTTCCTAAGTCCAATATCAGTATCGATTAAACATACTTTTTTCTCCATTAACGCTAATGCAGTACCAATATTTGCTGTTGTGGTTGTCTTTCCAACTCCGCCTTTTCCAGAAGTAATGACGATTGCTTCACCCATTTTTTATTCTCCTTTCGAATCTATTTATAGATTTTTGTTTTTGTGCTAGAACTTGTAGTCGATCAATAATAATTTTATCTTGTTCTTCATCAATTAGACCACATTCCATATAAACGCCATCTGATTCATAATCTGGAGCTCGGCTAATATAATCTGCTATTCGAAGTTGACTAGGATTCATGTATGAAGCAGCAATAATTGTATTCCGATCACCATTTACTCCTGCATGAGCGATTCCATGCAAATGACCCATTATGTATATATTCCCGGTTGAAACTACTGTTCCACCTGGGTTAACATCCCCAATTAATAGTAAGTCACCTGTCACCTCTAGTACTTGTCCAGAGCGAACAATACGATTTACCGTTTTTACTTCACTATCTTCCATAAAAGCTAGTGCCTCATTTTTAGTAATTACTTCAGATTCAATACCTTGTATGATAAAACGATTTTCATCTCTTATCAAATTATGGAGAGACTCTTTTTGATCATCACTTAAAAAACGATTCCCTAATTTAATCGTTACCGATACACGTGGTTCTTTTTGTTTCGGTTGGTTTGCGAGCAACTTTTCACGAAGCTCGTTAACAGCCTCATCAAAAGAACACGTATCATCTATAAATAACGTTAATCCATCTCTCGTACCCTTAATTGTTATTAGTTGCTTTAAGTCATGCAATACGTTCACCTCGTTAAGTATAACCTTATCATTATATATGTTTCATTCTCAAGTAAGTTTGCAATTACCGCATGAAAAAATATAAAATGTTTAACTATTTCCACTGAGTTGTTGTTGTTTCCATATCGAAAGTCGCTTTGCAATCAGGGGATAAAGAAGTAGAAGAAACATTTGATTCGCTAACACGGTTGGTATTAATCGAATCATGAGATAATCATTCCATGGTAATGCAGTGATCCCAACTACCAGATAGATAACATATATAGCCATATCCGCAAAAGCAATTGCAAGTGTTCCAGCTAAAATCGTGGCATAGAAATTACTATGCAATAATTTCATCAAGCTATGAATAATATAGGTTACAATAGCGTACGTAAACATGTACACACCTAAAACTCCTGTATATACAATATCAATTAATAACCCAAAAACTAATGCGTAGACGATAGAATGATACGTGTCTTTTAGATCATAAAAAATGGTTATATATATTAAAGTAATTAATACCCAATGTGGAATGATTAAGAGGCTACTTCCAACTAGGCTTTCAGGTAATAATTCAATAGCAACACCTTCAAATACCAAAAAAACAAATAAGATGAGAGGAAGAAACAATCGCTTCATTACTCTTCCTCCTCATTACCAGGTAGTTTACGATCCACTACGATAACATTATTAATATCATATAAATCTGCAGCAGGCTCTATTAACGCTGTTCGTGTTAAGCCATACTGATCCGGGATAACTTCTTTTACTTTTCCAATTTCTAATCCCGCTGGGAAAACGCCTCCCATACCAGAGGAAACAACTAATTCTCCACCTTCTAAATCTTGGTCGGATTCATCAATGATCCGAAACAATAAAGAATCAGTTTCTTTATCATACTCTTCAATCAAACCGAAAATATCTTTTCCTTCTTTTCGAGAAATGGTAGCTGATATACGATTAAACTGGTCAAATCCAGATAAAAGTTGGACGGTTGCAGTATATGGAGACGTACTTTGAATTTTTCCAATCATCCCATCTGCTGTGATAACCGCCATATTTTCTTTAACTCCTGCTTGCGTTCCTTTATTAATTGTTACTTGTTCAACCCATCTTTCAGGAGATCTTGAGGTAACAGTAGCATGAATCGAATGAAAGTCTCGAATGGAATCCTGCTTATCAATTATTTCACGCAACTCCTCGTTTTCTTCTTTTATTTCCTGTACTTCATATATGAGACTCTTGTATTGTGCTAACTTTTCACGTAATAATTGATTTTCACTATAAGTATTTTTGATATCATCGATATTAGTGAAAACATTAGAGATATAATTTATAGGCGCATGAATTACTCTTTGTGCCCATCCAACTGTGTCGTTAATAAACTGTTCAGCAGTAGTTAAATTATCTCTATCCCTTAACGAATAACCAATTAGAGCAACAAGAACAATAATTCCTATTAATAATAAAAATAATCTTTTTTTTCGAAAAAACGTCATCAAAACACCTACTTATTCTACAGTTGGCCGACTAGATACATTTGGATTTGCACGAAAATGCTGTATATAATCTAATGATTTCCCAGTACCGATTGCAACACTATCGAGTGGATTATCAGTTACAAACACAGGCATTTTCGTTTCTTCACTTATGACATTGTCTAGATTCTTTAATAAAGAACCACCGCCAGACAAAACAATACCACGATCCATAATATCTGCGGATAATTCTGGTGGTGTTTTCTCCAGCGTATTTTTAACAGCTTCGACAACGGCATCTACTGTATCTTGTAATGCTTCTGCAATTTCTTTTGCCGTAATGGATATTGTCTTCGGTAAACCTGTCAATAAATCTCGTCCACGTATATCCATTTCTTCATCATTAGTCACTTCTCCAGCAGACCCTATATCTATTTTAATGGATTCTGCCGTCCTTTCTCCAATCATTAGATTATAATTTTTTCGAATATAATGTATGATTGCTTCATCCATATCATCACCAGCAGTACGAATGGACATGCTAGTAACAATACCTCCTAATGAAATGACCGCTACTTCTGTCGTACCTCCGCCAATATCTATGATCATACTTCCAGTTGGTTCCCAGACAGGTAAACCAGCTCCAATAGCTGCTGCGAATGGTTCTGCAATAGGAAAAGCATCCCTTGCTCCTGCCTGTTTCGATGCATCAATAACTGCACGCTCTTCAACCATCGTAATGCCAGACGGTACACAAACCATCACATTCGGTTTTTTGGCAAACATGGATCTGCTTCGCATCGCTTTCTTAATATAGTATTTCATCATTATTGCTGTAGTATCATAATCAGCAATAACCCCATCCTTCATCGGTCGGATGACTGTAATATTTCCTGGTGTTCTTCCAATCATGTTTTTAGCTGAGCTACCTACAGCTTCAACCTCTCCAGTCTCTATATTTTTCGCAACCACGGAAGGCTCTCGTAAGACAACACCTTTACCCTTAATAAATACAAGTGTATTTGCAGTACCTAAATCAATTCCTAAATCTTGTGAAAAACTGAATCTTCCCAAAAAAATCTCCCTTTCCAATAACTATTCAATTTTCTATATCTGTAGCTTTACTATATCTATTTATTTTATGTGATGCAATGAGATTCCTATTACAAAAAAATAATCTGTGGATATTATGTAAAACAACTGAAAAAGCTAATGAATCTTAAGAAGCGCCACTTTCACTACATGAAAAATGGCGCCATTTTTTAGCTGTCTATATAATTATACGAAAAAAACGTGAAAATAGATAGTACTATAAATATCCTTTTTCTTTTAAAGATACAAATTTGCGATCACCAATAACTAAATGATCCAGTAATTCAATACCGATCATTTTTCCAGAATCAACTAGTCTTCTCGTAACGAGGATATCTTCTTGCGACGGGGTAGGATCTCCAGAGGGATGATTATGAGCGACAATAATGGATGCAGCTGATCGCTTAACTGCTTCACGATACACTTCTCTTGGGTGGACAATCGAGGCGTTTAAACTCCCGATAAAGATAGTTTGTCGATGTATGATTTGGTTTTTCGTATTTAGGAATAGCACAACAAAATGTTCCTGTTTCAAACTACGCATCTCTTCCATTATATAATCCGCCCCATCTTCTGGTGACCGAATAACATAGCGTTCATTTGGTTTATATTGGTTCATCCGTTTTCCAATTTCAATCGCAGATAGAATCAATACACCCCTCGCACTGCCAATTCCCTTTATGGCAGTTAATTCTTCAATCGTTGCATCTTTTAATAAATTCAGCCCTTCAAAATGCATTAACACTCGATTTGCAAGCGTCATTACTGACTCTTCTTTCGTTCCGCTTCCTAATAATATCGCTAATATTTCTTGATTAGAAAGATGATTGGCGCCAAGCTTTAACAAACGTTCCCTTGGCCGATCTTCCTTTGGCACATCTTTTATCATAATGTTTGATGTACTCATACTCAAACCTCCTTTATCAAAGTTAATTTGAGAATAGCTTAATTATTTTTTTTGCACAACTATGGAAAAAAGTAATTTGAAGGATTCAGCATTAATAAAATCTAATATTTCTATATAAGAAAAAACGTTTTTCAATCCGAATCAACATATAAAAGTAGAAAAACAGGTATTTTACTATACCTGTCACTATGTGATACTATTCTCCTAGTTTATTTAACGCTTTCCACATCTTCAGCAATAAGGTTTGAGATTCCGTATTATTTGCTTCTTGTAGATTACTTAAGATCGGTTCAGATGATTGTATGAACGAATCAACCTTATCTGATCCTTGTGGGTGCGTTTCTAATATCGACTCCCAATCATGTAAAACCATAGATTCCTGTTCACTTATAGAAGCTAATGATTTTTGCCATTGTTCTTGTACAGACTGAAACCATTCACGTTCTTCCTCAGACAAGTCTAGCTCTAGTTCAGGGCTTGTCCAGTCTTTTACAAATACCTCTAAATTATGACTATCAAGTGTTTCAGCAAGTGACTTCGCGTGCTCCTTCGAATCCGACAATCCAACTAGTAAATAAAATTGCTCATCTTGTTCCCAAATAACCGGCGTATATCCCTCCTGCTCGAATCGATTAGCTTCATCACTTGCATTTGTCTCCTCTGAAAACACTCCACCTTGTAGGACAAATGCATTCATCGCAGGAAGTGTTTTTAATGATCCCTCACTACTATTCCCCTTATCATTTGATTCTGATTGATCGTCCTGATCATTGGTATCAACTGTACCTATTGAGCCAACTTGATTAGAATTACCGTTACTCGTCAATTCATCGATATTGACAAACATATTTAATAGAATGACCCCTAAAATACTCCCTATAACCACTGCAGAAACAGCAGCAATAACTATCGGCCTTACATTACGAAATTGTGTTTTTTTATTTTTATATGAAGAAGGAAGTGTATGTTCCGGATACTCTCTCGTATACGGTTGAATTTCTTGATTTGAGTTTTCCGTAGTAGCTGCTTGTTCGTGACTTGTGGCTTTGGATGAATAGGAATCAGCAAGCTTATGTTGCTTAAATGCTACTCTTTTTTGATCTATCTTTACAACAATCGGTTTTTTTATACTCATCGCAGAATCGCCCTCACTTAGCTAGAATCGATTTACTCAACTCTAGCACAGACCAAATAAAAAGTAAGGCGAAAATTGTCATTCTATTATTTTTTCTTTCTACAAAAAATACAAAAAGAACTACCTAGAAAAGTGGTAGTTCGAATTGTGGGATCTAGGACTGTCTCCTGTCCTCCTGTCCCCCTGTCCCTATTGAGTCTTCGTGAATTTCCCCAGTAATGTGCTTTGCAACCTCCACTACGTCTAATGTTGCTCGTAAGCGATCAGAAAAGAGCGATCCCTTAGATAATTACAATACTGCCTTATCGTTGTAACTATTATAAATAGCGACTTTATTTCTTCCTTTACGTTTTGCTCCTATATACATCGCACGGTCAGCATACCGAATTAATTCAATAGGTGTGTCACAGTGCAATGGATAGTTTGCTACACCAATACTTACAGTAACCGAAATGTCAACAGATTCTTGAGTATGCAAAATATGCTTTGTTAAAGTAAACGTATTTTCTTCTATTTCTGCTCGTATTAACTCGGCAAACTCAACTGCATTGGATAGGTCCGTGTTTGGTAGAAGTACCGTAAACTCTTCACCACCATATCTCGCAACGAGACCTTTAGTTCCAATATAATTCTTTAGTCTGCTTGCTAAGTCTCGTAAAATTTCATTACCTGATTCATGACCATACCTATCATTAATATCTTTAAAATGATCTAAGTCCATTATAAGGACGGAACAGTTATTATTTATATTTCGTTGATCATTAAAATAGTTTGTTAGCGTGTTCTCTAAGTAGCGATAATTGTATAATTTCGTTAATCCATCTTTTTCACTATCCGCTTTTGTCAATTCATAGTGCTTTGCATTTTTGATAGCTACTCCAAGATAACTTGTTAATATATTTAATATTCGATGATGAATTTTCTCATACGTTCTTTTCTCCGATGAAACGATAGTCACTACTCCAACCGTTTCATCACCATACTCTATTGGTAATGATAAAACACTTTCCGTCTGAATGGGTATATTCGGAGATTGAATATGAGTCCATTCCCGCGAACTTTTAAATAATAATGATTCCTTTGTTGCAAACACTTTCCCACTAAATCCTTCATGTAACCCAACTTTATTAAATGTTTGCTCTGATTGGCCATGAACATCTTCAAATCGCACTAACTTTAATTTACTCTCATCCACCTTTTGGTAAACATATGCATAATTCAGCGGTAGTAATTGTACCAACTCTCGCATAAATACATTATAAACTTCCGCAACTTCTAGGTTTTGTGCTAATTTATGGCCGACTTCTCCAGTACGCTTCAGATAGCGGTTAACTTCCTGATAAGAATATAAAAGCCTCAATATTATAGATATACTAATAAACGGAATACATAAATAAAAGATAGCAGCCGTGCCAATCTCCGAGTATAGCAAATACAATACAAATCCAACAGGGATAATTAATAAAGAAGATGTTAATTCCCACCATAAACCTTTATCAAGGAATTTTGTCTTTTGTCCTCTAAGTACTCTTTGCACAATTTTAATCAATACCTGATTAACCACAAAGATTGAAATGGCATAACCAAATATAGCGATAATTTCAGAAGTGTTTCCATAAATAATCATACTATGGTTTCCACCAATGAATTGATATATTCCTGCACTTATAATTGAAACGAAAGCAAACATAAGCACATTTAGTGGAACACGATATGATTCCTTTTGTTTTAATCCCGATTTAAACAATACAATAATTAATGCAATTAATGTAAGTATTATTTCCGCAAAAAGGCCAAATGATAAAAATACAGCAATACTAATACCGTTAACAAAAAAAATAGGAGCATCCTGAATTATTAACGGAAAAAAAGCAACGACACACATAAAAACCGCAAAGAGCAATATATCAATCCAATTTCCTTCTATATTTATATAGTAATTATTTAATGAGAGCCATAATATAAATGGCCAGGCTACCAATGTAATTAACCAAACCAGTTTGATCTTCCACTTAGGTATCATCTTATTAGCTCCATCCCTTTTATACTATTTTCTGATGGTAATAATTCTACAAAATGTGACTTTTTTCTCATTTATTAAAAACTTTCTGATAAATTAACTATACCATATAGAACTAATAAGTTTCAAAATATTTTCTAACCTTTGCTATAAAATGTAATGATCCTGTTATATAATAAATTCCCCCGTTTTGATCTAATATATTTTCCATTAATGCCTCCCAGTTGGGTTCTTTTATAATTTTCGAGGATTCTATTACTTTTTGTAGTTCAAGAATAGATGCTGCTCTTGGATGGTCAAAGGATGTTATTGTAATTGAATCAAAGTAAGGGATACATTGATCGATCATTTGCTCTAGATCCTTATCTTTAAAACCAGCAAATATTAAATGCTTCTTCTTTTTCCGTTCATGATAGGAAACAGTATGTAGAAAAGATTCAATACCTGCAAGATTGTGTGCCCCATCAATAATGATGGTAGGGTCACTATAAATCGTTTCAAATCTACCAGGTACTTTTGTCGTTTTAATTGCTTCGAGTGCATCATTCCAATTAATAACAAATTTTGTAGTTGATAGTAACTTTAATGCCATAATTGCCATAGAAGCATTTTGCACTTGATGCATTCCTTCCATATGAAGAACTACCGATAATTGCTGGTTATTTTCGTCTATCCAAATATAATATTGTGCGTTTTCTTTAATTTCTCTATCTCGATAAAAAAAGTGTTTATTCAATTGGTAAATAGAAGCATTATTGTGTGCTGCTTCATTCTTGATAATGTTGAAGCTTTGATCGCTTACGTTCCCTATAATTACAGGCACATTTTGTTTTATAATTCCTGCTTTATGGTAGGTAATTTGTTCGATAGTATTTCCTAAAAAAGCCGTATGATCTTTAGATACATTTGTTATAATGGACAAGATGGGGGTAAAGCAGTTGGTCGTGTCTTCCCTCCCGCCCATTCCGGCTTCAATTAGTGCAATATCCACTGAATTAGAAAAATACATAAATGCTAATACGGTTAAAATTTCAAATTCAGATGGATGCAAATTTTTATGATCCAATTGCTTAATGGATGGATATAATTGATTAAGTAATGAAATAAATGCTTTCTCGGAGATTACTTGGTCATTATCAATGATATGTCCATTTCGCCCTTCGAGACTTGGAGAGGTAAAAACACCGACACGATATCCACTTGCTATTAAAGCATTCTTTATATACTGAATTGTTGAACCTTTTCCATTCGTACCGGCAATATGGATAGCTTCCATGCCATTCTCAGGATTTCCCTGCATACGTAATAATTGATCCATACGCTCTAAGCCAGGTTTAATTCCGAGTTTATATCTACTTTGAAAAAAAGCTTCTACTTGATTAATATTAGTAAACATAGTCTTACACCAACTTTATAAGAATTAAAAAAATTATAGCATATATAGAAAGGAAATCGGCAACTTGAATAAAACTGGATGGATAATATACAACGGTAACCTACCAAGTAATAAATTTTTAGACTTTGCCCAGATGCTACAAGCAGCTGCAACCCGCAAAAATAGTGATACAGTAATTTATAAAAACAATGAACTTCTAACACTTCTTGGTTCGGACGAGATACATATTTTAACAAAAGATAAAATGAATCTACCAGATTATGTCGTATTTACGGATAAAGATCTTTATTTAGCAAAACAACTAGCGTTATTAGGAATACCCGTTTTCAATCGTGCAAAGGCAATCGAAACTAGTGATGATAAAATTGCTACCTATCAGCAACTTGCTATGCATCGACTACCGATTCCTAAAACCATTATTTCGCCAAAGGTATTCTTCCGAAATCAAAATGAACCTTCTTATCCTGATCTTGATACAATTATAGCGAAATTAGGCTTACCAATGATTGTAAAAGAATCCTTTGGCTCTTTTGGAGAGCAAGTCTATTTAATCCAAAACAAAGAGGAATTACAGGAAAAAGTAACAGAATTACAAGGAAAAGCATTTATGTTTCAAGAATTTATTTCATCTAGTTTTGGTAGAGATTTACGTATCCAAGTAGTAGGAAATCGAGTTGTAGCTGCTATGAAAAGAATTACAACGAATGATTTTAGAGCTAATGTAACAGTCGGAGGTTCAATGGAAGCCTACGATCCTACCGACCTGGAGAAAGAACTTGCTATTCAAGCAACTAAAGTTATTGGAGCTGATTTTGCAGGTGTTGATCTATTGTTTGGACAAAATGATCAACCATTAATTTGTGAAATTAATTCAAATGCTCATATCCGTAATCTCTTGGATTGTACAGGAATTAATGTAGCAGACTTTATCATTGATTATATTCTAGAATCTATTAAGTGAGGATAGTAAAGATGAATTACGATGGATGGTTAATTTATAGTAAACAGGATGCATTGGATAATGAAGCATATATAAAATGGTTCATTCATGAAGCTCTGAACCAAGGCTTAACCTTAGAATTAATATTACGAGAAGAAATAAGTATTGGGATCATCAATGATGAACAACGGTTATTCGTTAATCACACTGATATAGAATTACCTACTTATGCCGTAGTTCGTACAGTAGAACCATTATTGAATTTACAACTAGAAGAGATGGGAGTTCAAGTTTATAATTCAGCAAAAACGGCGGAAATTTGTAACCATAAAGCATTAACCCACCTTGAAGTCAGTAAACTTCGTATTCCAATGGTCGATACATATTTTTTCAACAAAAAGAATTTCACTTCTAAAGCACCATTGCCATTTCCATTTGTTATAAAAGAAGCAACTGGTAGAGGTGGAAACCAAGTATATCTTGTAGAAAATAAAGAACAATGGGTACAGTGTAGATCAAAGCTTGTTTCACATGATGTAATCGTCCAGAGATGCCAAGTTCAATTAGGAAAAGATATACGGGTATTTGTTGTAGGAAAAGAAATTATAGGTGCCGTTCTTCGCGAAAGCAAAACTGACTTTCGAGCAAATTTTAAACTCGGTGGCTCTGCTAAATGGTATGCGCTAAATAAAGAGGAGACCAAGCTGATTAATAAAATTATTCATCACTTTGATTTCGGAATGGTAGGAATTGATTTTCTGATTAATCCAGATGGCAGTTTACTTTTTAATGAAATTGAAGATATAGTAGGTTCTCGGACTTTAAGCGCTGTTAGTAATATAAACATACTTGAACAATATACACGTCATATTAAAAAAGAAATAAGCGGGAAATACCATTAAGGTAATCTCCCGCTCTTTTTATCTTGATTTCAATTCATTTAAGCGTGCTTTCACTTTGCTTTGCTTTTCAAGATAATCTTGTTCTTTACGTTTCTCTTCATCAACAACAGCTTGTGGTGCCTTACTAACAAACCCTTGATTGGCTAACTTTTTCTGAACTCGTTCTACTTCTTTTGTCCATTTGTCAAACTCTTTCTCTAATCGCTCTATTTCTTTATCAAAATCGATCAACCCTTCGAGTGGTAAGAATATCTCAGCACCAGTAATAACGGCAGACATTGCTTTTGCAGGTACATCCACTTTCGTACTGATAGATAACTCATCTGGGTTACAGAAGCGTTCCAAGTATGCACGATTACTCTCAAGTTCAGCTGCTATATCATCATTTTCGGTCTGAATTAACAAGCTTACTTGTTTAGACATAGGTGTGTCTACTTCGGAACGTATATTTCGTACTGATTTGATAATAGACACCAGGCGATCCATTTCAGTAGCAGCTTTCTCATCGTGGAACTCACTTCTAATTTCTGGCCATTTTGCTACTGTAATTGATTCTCCTTGATGTGGCAGCTTCTGCCATATTTCCTCGGTAATAAATGGCATGAATGGGTGTAATAAGCGCATGGTTTGATCAAGCACATAAGCCAATACAGAACGAGTCGTTTTCTTTTGTTCCTCATCCTCACCATATAATGGTAACTTAGCCATTTCAATATACCAATCACATAATTCATCCCAAATAAAATTGTATAAATGACGCCCCGCTTCACCAAATTCATATTTATTTGTGTTTTTCGTAACATGATCAATCGTTTCATTTAATCGTGTTAATATCCACTTATCGGCGAGCGATTTTTCTCCAGTCAGATCAATATCCTCATAGCTGAACCCTTCCATGTTCATCAATGAAAAACGAGAAGCGTTCCAAACTTTATTGGCAAAGTTCCAAGTTGACTCTACTTTTTCCCAATAAAAACGTAAATCTTGACCAGGTGTTGAGCCAGTTAACAAGAAATAACGTAATGAATCGGCACCATATTTGTCTATGACATCCATCGGATCCACACCGTTACCCAGTGATTTACTCATTTTACGACCATCTGAATCACGGATTAAACCATGCATTAATACATCCTTAAAAGGTCTTTTACCAGTAAACTCTTTAGATTGAAAAATCATTCGAGCTACCCAGAAAAAAATGATATCATATCCAGTCACCAACACATCTGTTGGGAAATAACGCTTATAGTCTTCCACTTCTTCATTTGGCCAGCCCATCGTCGAAAATGGCCATAGTGCACTGGAGAACCATGTGTCTAATACATCCTCATCCTGCTCCCAGTTTTCTAGGTCAGCTGGTGCTTCCTTACCAACATAAATTTCTTTTGTTTCCTTGTGATACCACGCTGGGATTCGATGTCCCCACCATAATTGACGAGAAATACACCAATCACGGATATTATCCATCCAGTTCAGATAAGTTCGCTCAAAGCGTGGTGGATAGAAATTGACTTTTTCATCCGTATCTTGCATACCTACTACTTCATCTGCTAGTGGTTGCATTTTTACAAACCATTGTGTCGATAAATATGGTTCTACAACTGCTCCGCTACGTTCGGAATGTCCAACTTGATGTGTATGATCCTCTATATTGAATAATACGCCTTGTTCTTGAAGATCTTTAACAATTTGTTTACGGCATTCAAAACGATCTAGCCCTTCGTATTTACCAGCATTTGCATTCATTGTTCCATCTTCATGCATTACCAATACACGTTGTAAGTTATGACGATTACCAATTTCAAAATCATTCGGATCATGGGCTGGGGTGATTTTAACCGCTCCCGAACCAAACTCCATATCAACATAATCATCCGCAACGATTTCAATTTCCCGTCCTACTATTGGTAATACAACTGTTTTTCCAATTAGATCCTTGTAACGTTCATCATTAGGATGAACTGCAATAGCTGTATCACCTAACATCGTTTCTGGTCTGGTTGTAGCAATCTCAATAGTTTCATCACTATCTTTAATGGGGTATTTCATGTGATAAAACTTACCTTGCACTTCTTCATATAGTACCTCTATATCGGACAAGGCTGTTTTTGTTTTTGGATCCCAGTTGATTATATACTCCCCACGATAAATTAACCCTTTTTCATAAAGTGTAATAAATACTTCTTTTACAGCATCAGACAGCCCCTCATCTAATGTGAAACGTTCACGCGAGTAATCTACGCCAAGCCCTAATTTTTCCCATTGAGCACGAATGAAATCTGCATACTCTTCTTTCCATTCCCAGGATTTTTCCAGAAATTTGTCTCGTCCTAAATCATAACGACTCTTACCTTGTTCCTTCAATTTTGCTTCAACTTTCGCCTGAGTTGCTATTCCAGCATGATCCATTCCAGGTAGCCATAATACATCATACCCTTGCATTCGCTTCATACGAGAAATTGTATCCTGCATTGCCGTATCCCAAGCATGACCTAGATGCAACCTACCAGTTACATTTGGTGGTGGGATTACTATAGAAAACGGCTCCTTATCTGGGTCTCCTGTAGCTTCAAAAAACTTGCCATCTATCCAAAATTTGTATCGATCCTTTTCAACTGCTTGTGGATCGTATTTGGACGGTAACGATGTTTCCTTTTCATTCATAATTTGCCCCTCCTAAAAATATATTAAAAAAACCCTTTTCATCCTAAAAAAGGACGAAAAGGGTATATTTCCGTGGTACCACCTTTGTTTACAGGAAACATGATCCTGTACACTCATTCTTGATAACGGCAAGTAACCGGCCTTCTCCTACTATTATTTCAAAGAAGCAGCATCAAGGGCGACCTTCCAAAACATCATCCTAGGAAACTTTCAGCTCACGGTTTCCCTCTCTAAAGGTGATACATTTTGTACTCTTCCCTCTCACAGCATTTAATTTTGAATATCGGATAATTATTAATATATTGTAGCCAATTTCTTTCATAAAATCAACTATTATATTAAGAATTGCACAAATTCACTATATGCATACATATAGTATTAAAGGAATAAAAAAAGGTGAGTACTTTTTAAGGGGTGATTACATGGCTAGATACTATCGTTATCGTCTTCCACCGTGGTGTAGAAATACCATTATAGTAATTGAAAATTGCACGTTACCGTTATTCATCTTTCAATTAATTCGTACCATTATTCTTCCAACTAGCTTTGATGTATTGTTGTCCATTTTCTTAGCTGGATTATTTATTAGTTTTTACTTAAAATGGATTTAGCTTTCAAATTCATCAAGGTCCAAACTTTCGTACTCTGATTCCACATAATCAGAGAATTGTAATGCAAAGACTAATCTCCTGTTAGCTTGCTGTAAATGTTTTACTTGTTCCATCATGGATACATTCGGATTCTCCTGATAAACTTGGATTAGCTCCATGTATTCTGCAGGGTCCATCAAGTAGATAGCCAATAAAAACAATTCACTTTTCTGTAATTCATTTTCCTTGGTGTACGTAACAAAACTATCGATTAAATTATCTACTGATACATCATAAGGAACAACTTTTGCCTTATAGAACGTTACTAAATCAAAAATCGCATTATCAACGTATGCCTTTTCCCAATTTAAAAAAAGGATTTGATTCGCTTGAATAACATGCTCCGAGCATAGGTCTCCATGACAGAGACTCACACTCCAAGATTCTGTATCGGTCAATTCAACGATTAATTGCTCGAGACGCCAATTCAACTTGAAAAATACTTTTTCTAAGATTTGGTACTGCGTACAAACTAATAACTCAAACGGGGACATATATCTTTTTTGTTCAAACTGTTCGACATAGGATAAATGAGTTGATTGAACTGTTTCCAACTCCTGTTTATATCGATGAAATGAAGATATAATTGATTCTGTAGAAATAGGTTGGACTTTTTTCGTGCTGTGATGTATATGACCTATCGCTTGATATAATTTTTCCGTAACCAAGCTATCATCTACTTCTTCAAACCAGGGTGTTAAATAAAAAAGCTGACCCTCTAATTCATGATAGAAATTACCTTGTCTTGTTAAATAAACAGGTACGATAGACGGTAATTTATTCTCATTTGCTATATGAAGTACTTGTTCCCAAAATGCAACAGTTTCTTGTGTAAGTTGACTCTTTTTTAAAGCATATTGATAATGGTTCATATCGGTAATTTTATATAAACGATTTGTTATGGACTCTATTTCGACAGGGTAAACTCCATATGACTGTAGGACATTTCGAACGGTTTCCACCCTATTATCACCACCAAAATTTAATACCAAATTTAGATACCCCTTGGCTATACTTAGGCAAGGGGTATTACATATTGTTAATCTTGTTTCCTATAGGGGATATACAATAACTGTCCTTCTGCGATACTATCATCTGATAATCGATTTTGTTTTACAATATGCATTGACGTCGTGTCATATCGTTCTGCGATAGTTTCAAGTGTGTCTTTCTCTTGCACGATACAAAGCCTCATCTTAGCATAGCTTTCCTCTTCATTCCGAAACATATCAGATAGATAACGCAAATCAGCTTTTTGTTTTGAACTACTCTCACTACTACTTTCACTGCTCTCTCTTCCAATCTCGTTACTTTCATATAGACTTGGTGACTCATTGTAATCAAGATGTTCTGGAGAGAATTCAGGTGAATCTGCATCATCATCATCAGGTGAGTTATCATCATCATTTTCATTTTGAAAGAATTCAGAGAAAGTTTGCGTCTGCTTATATTTCCAACGACCGATTTCATTTGATTCTTCTTTATCATCTTGCGTGCTAGGTAGATCTTCTTGTTCTAATTCTTCCTTTTGTTTTCTTATTTCAAATTGAAATGTATCCTCTTCGCTCGCCTTTTGTTCTTCTTGGTTGTTAACAGATTCCTTTACAGATCTTTCTACATCCCTGGCTTCTTCTAATTGGTCATTAATACCGTGAATTTCAATAGTAGACATTAATTGTAATTGATGAGGGTCCGGTAATTCATAATCGAAAGAAGTGATCATGACAGATACATCATCTAAGTCTTCTACTCGGTACGATGGTACTGAAATCTCTACTGGAAAACGGTGCATAAATTCTGCACTATCATGCTCCGTATCCACTACTCGTTCCATATAACGCTTGGAATGATAGACATCTGTAAAATGAGCATCCTCGTTTTCTTCAGTAGTATTTTCCGTTTTTAAATAAGACCCTTGCAACTCAACTACACCGCGTATTGATATATACTCATTGAATGGCTGTATAGAAATTTCTGGTTCTAATGATATCCCCATTATTTCTCCAACTTCCTGTCCTCTTTCAAAATAAAGAGACTCGTTCAACTCAAAGCTAAACACGGATTGATCGTTTGACAAGTGGCTTCCTCCCTTCAGCATAAATCCATATACTTATATCTCTTAATTATCTATATGAATGCATGTAAAAGGATATGCTTCACAGGGGGAATTTTACATAGAAAGTGAATATGAGTATAAAATTTGCTTTTTGGGAATAAAAGAATGCTAATTCGTAATTGATGTAAAATGTGCAGTAACTTTAACACGTTTTTTTCTCTTAATCTTATTGAATTGAGAGTGCTACAAAACCGCTCCGTCAGAATACTTCGCTTTCCGTGGGCACGGCCTCAGCCTCCTCAGAAGAAAACCACTTCTTCCGGGGTCTTCGGACACGTACTGTTCCCACAGGACAAGGAAAGCTACGGCAGCATTGCATCGCACGAAGAAAATTGGTTTATATTTTCGAGGAGTCTTCATATTCTGCCTCCGCTAGTGGCGATTTTCTAATTATGGAATGGTGTTAGCCATTGATTTCAACACTTAGTGGGTTCTTCCCATGGTATAGAAAGTTATTTTAGGGAACACATGTTATGAAGGTCTCAATGCACTATTCTAGCGCAAGAAATACACGTAGACTCCTTGAAAAAGAAAACCACTTTTTCTGCGTGCGATGTGTCGCTGACGTAGCGTTCCTTGTCCTGCGGGAGGAAAGGCATCGGTGAGACCCCGCAGAACGGAGTTCGAGGAGGCTCACCAGCCGCCCGCGGAAAGCGAAGTGTATTTCTGGAGCGAGATTTGGTGCAGTATATTTAATCTCAAATTTCACGACTTTTTTCATACTAAGATACTTCGCAGTTTATGTAAATTGTAATAAACGATGCAAATTAAGCCTTAAAAAAGAATCTGAGCTACTCATTAGGGAGTAGCTCAGTAATAATTTCTATTTATTAATTTTTGCAAAAGCCTTTTTAACTGCTTCAATTGTTTTTGTAATGTCTTCATCTGAATGTGCGGTTGATAGAAATAGCCCCTCAAATTGAGAAGGTGGTAAGAAAACTCCCTCTTCAATCATCGCACGGTAATATTGAGCAAAATAATCTAGGTTTGAATTTTGTGCGGTTTCATAGTTTATAACCGGTTCATCTGTGAAGAATACACCAACCATCGACCCTGCCCGATTAATCTGTAGTGGAATACTAAATTCTTCTGCAGCCTGTCTAAAACCTTCCATTAATCTCTCTACTTTTTGATTAATATCATCATAGGAAGATTCCGACAAAGCATTTAAAGTCTCATAACCGGCAGTCATTGCTAAAGGATTGCCAGATAAGGTACCCGCTTGGTAGATAGAACCTACTGGTGCTACCTTTTCCATTATTTCTCGTTTACCACCATATGCACCTACTGGTAAACCACCACCAATTACTTTTCCGAGACAAGTTAAATCTGGTGTTACGCCAAAATGGCCTTGTGCACAGTTATAACCTACTCTAAACCCTGTCATTACCTCATCAAAAATTAGAACCGTGCCATTTTCTTCCGTTAGATTTCGCAATTCTTGTAGGAAGTTACCTTGTGGTGGAACTACTCCCATGTTTCCAGATACAGGTTCTACAATAACCGCGGCTAAATCATCACCAAAATTTTCAAAGGCATAACGAACACTCTCTACGTCATTGTAAGGAACAGTAATCGTATTTCGTGCAATCGATTCTGGTACACCAGGGCTATCAGGAAGACCTAAAGTTGCAACTCCAGAACCTGCCTTGATTAGTAAGGAATCACCGTGTCCATGATAATTACCTTCAAATTTCAATATTTTATCTCTACCGGTATATCCTCGTGCTAGTCGTAATGCACTCATTGTTGCTTCAGTACCTGAGTTAACCATACGAACCATTTCAATCGATGGGACCCGGTCAATTACGAGCTGAGCAAGTTTATTTTCTAAAATAGTCGGTGCACCAAAGCTAGTTCCTTTTGCAGCTGTTTCTTTAAGTTTTTCTACTACGCGTTCATCAGCATGTCCTAAAATTAATGGTCCCCAGCTTAATACGTAATCAATATATTCGTTCCCATCAATATCTACAATTTTAGAACCTTTCCCCTGTTCCATAAATATTGGCGACATACCTACCGACTTAAATGCACGTACAGGTGAATTGACACCACCAGGCATTAAATCGACTGCTTCTTTATACGCATCAACAGAATTTTGAAAGTTTTTCATGTTACCACCTCACATTTATTATTCACTAAGCCATTTTGCAACATCTTTTGCAAAATAAGTAATGATTAAATCTGCTCCAGCTCTTTTCATAGCAGTTAGTTTCTCTAGTACGAGTTCTTTTTCATTAATCCATCCATTTAAGGAAGCTGCTTTTACCATGGAATACTCACCACTTACATTGTAAGCCACTACTGGTAAATTAAAATTATTCTTAACATCTCTCACAATATCCAAATAAGACATAGCAGGCTTTACAATTAAGAAGTCTGCCCCCTCTTGAACATCAGATTCTGCTTCACGTAACGCTTCTACACGATTTGCAGGATCCATTTGGTACGTTTTTCTGTCGCCAAATTGTGGTGTACTATCTGCTGCATCACGGAAGGGTCCATAAAAGGCTGATGCATACTTCACCGCATAAGACATAATTGGAACATGTTGATAACCAGCTCTATCCAAAGCTTGACGGATTACGGCAACAAACCCGTCCATCATATTCGATGGAGCTATAATATCTGCACCAGCTTCGGCTTGTGAGACAGCCGTCTTAGCCAATAGGGTAAGAGATTCATCATTATCAACATCGTGATTATGAATAACACCACAGTGTCCATGGGAAGTATATTCACATAAACATGTATCTGCCACCACAAGCATATCAGGAAATTCTTTTTTCACAAGACGTGTAGCTTGCTGGATCATACCATCTTCGACATATGCACCCGAACCAACCTCATCCTTTTCTGAAGGTACCCCAAAGAAAATCACTGATTTAATTCCTAACTGATGTACTTCTTTCACTTCATCCTTTAGGAGATCCAAGGAAACTTGAAAAACTCCTGGCATAGAAGGTACTTCATTCTTAATATTATTCCCTTCAATGACAAACATAGGATAAATAAAATCCTCTGTTCGCAAATGGTTTTCCCTTACAATAGCACGCATTGCGTCCGAAGATCTTAAACGACGGTGTCGTTTAAAGCTTGGCAATTGTTCCATATTAATTATCCTCTCTTAAATATTTACTCATACATTCAATCATGCCATCTACAGTGAATTCATAAGGGGTAATTGTATGTACAAAACCTAATTCATTGGCTCGTTGTTCCGTAGTTGTGCCGATACAAACACAATTTGTCTTAAGTGTATTCTTATAATTAGAACCACGGTTAGCCATTTCCATATATGCTTCAACTGCAGATGGACTTGTAAATGTAATAAAATCAAACTCATTTTTCTTTAAGGTTTGCTCTAATTGATCTCTTATCTCTACATTACTAGCGGTTTCATAAACTTCTATTGTCTGATAAGGAATATTAAGCTGATTAAACCTACGTAATAAAACATTCCGAGATCGATTACCACGAACTATTAAAATAGGTTCCACATGTTCAACGGTTTGTAGAAACTCGTCAGCCATGTTTTCTGCATTATAGATTGTTGGAATGAACGCAGGTGATAAACCATACTCGTTTAGTGCTTGACCTGTTTTTCTGCCAACTACCGCAATTTTCATTTTTTTTAACGATTCCACCGAAATATTTAATCTATTAAGATGCTTAAAGAAGCATTGAACCCCATTTATACTCGTAAAAAAGATCCATCGGTAGTTAGATAAATTTCTTAATGTATTCTCCGTGTTAACTTCCTTTTTACATGAAATTTTTAATAGAGGTATCTCTACTGGAGTCCCTCCATTTTTTAATATTTTATCAGAGAGGGTTTTGGCTTGTGATCGCTCCCGAGTTACAAGTATTTTCTTTTCATGTAATGGTAGAGACATTAGTTGTTAAGCTCCTCTTTCACTTGGTCAACGATTTCCTTGGCTCCTTGGTTTATCATTTTGTTTGCAGCCGTTTCCCCTACTTTAACAGGGTCTGTGCCCCGAACAACCTCTTTTAGAATTGTTTTTCCATCAGGTGTCCCCACTAAAGCAGTAAGTACAACATCCTCTTGATCTAAATACGCATATCCACCAATAGGAACTTGACATCCACCTTCTAATAAATGTAAAAATGTTCTTTCGGCAGTCACTGTTCGTGTCGTTTGTTCGTGATTTATCTTAGCCAACAAATTCCGGACCTCTTCATCATCTTCACGACATTCTATCGCCAATGCACCTTGACCTACAGCTGGCACACATACTTCTGGCTCTAAATACTCTGTGATAAGCTCTTCACTTAATCCAACTCGTTTAAGACCTGAAACTGCTAAGATGATAGCATCATAATCTTCCTCTTGTAGCTTCCGTATGCGAGTCTCAATATTTCCTCGAATCCATTTAATAGAAATATCCGGTCTTTCAGCAAGGATTTGTGCTCCACGCCTTAGACTACTGGTACCAACTACTGCACCTTCAGGAAGATCTTGAAGCAACACATTACCTTTGGATATAAATGCATCACGATGATCTTCCCGAATAGGAATCGAAGAAATAACTAATCCATCTGGTAAGACTGCTGGCATATCTTTCATACTGTGTACGGCAAGATCGATTTCTTTGTCATACATTGCTTGCTCAATTTCTTTTACAAATAGACCTTTTCCGCCTACCTTTGATAAGGTAACATCAAGTATACGATCACCTTTCGTTACAATTTTCTTTACCTCAAACTCATTTGATATTCCTGCTTGTTTCAATTGATCGATAACCCATTCTGTTTGAGTTAAAGCTAAATTACTTTTCCTAGAACCAACTACTATCTTGCGCATATTTTTTCCTCCTTCGACGTTATCAAAAATGAAAATTAGAGAGCATACTAAATAAAAAAAAGTTAATTAGTAAAATTAAAAATGCTGCAACATTGTATTTTGCAATTGCCTTTCCTGTATAGCCTGTAATTATCCTTAACATCAAATATAAACTGTAAACCACCAGTACTAGTATCGACCCAATTGTTTTTAAATCAAACCAGTAAAATTCTGCTCCCGAAGTATATGCCCAAACAACTCCCATAATAATACCGATTAATAAGACTGGTACGCCAAAGGTTACAGATCGAAACGAATAGGAATCTAGTAACTCCAAATCCCCAAACCTCCACATCCATTTTAACCCTCTCTTCTTTTTCAAAAAAAGATATTGGATAATATACATGATCGAAAATAAAAATGATAAGGTAAAAAATCCATAGGATACGATAGCTAATGTTATATGGGTAATTAATATCTCATTAACGAGTTTAATCCCATTATCCTGCATGCTCTCCTGTGCTCTTGTTAAAATAAAGAGGAGTAGAATAAAAAATCCAAACAAATTCGTAAAGAACACGATAAAATGAACCTTAAACAAACAGTTAATTAGTAGTGAAAATGTAACAAGAATCCACCCATAAAAAAACAAGCTATCCTTCAATGTAGCAATCGGAAAACTTTGTGCCGCAAAAAACTGTATAAATAAAAAAACGGCTTGTAGCGTCCAAACCATACTAAGTAACCAGAAGGCGATTTTATTCACCCTCCGGTTTTGTTGTATAAAATCAATAAAGTATCCCAGTAGACTTAATCCATAAACGAATAGAATAATTTCGTAAAGCCACTTTGCCTCAACCATAAGAAATCCTTTCTTAACGCCCAGCTAATTTTTCAATTAATGGGAAGGATACTTTATGATTCTGTGTTGCCTTCATAATGATGTCATTTTTTTTAGCTTGGTTCGCAATTTCCGTCTTAACTTCTTCCTCAATTCCAAAAATACCAATAAACAATTCAAGCGCATCCTCTGCCCGATCACTTGCAGCTAATTCTTTAGCTTGCGTTATTGGTTCTTTTAACAATTGATTAATTATACTTTTGGTATGCTTGTTAAGCACCTTTTTCTCTCTTTCTGTTAAGTCAGGCATTTTTCGTTCAATACTTTTCATCGTCTCCGATTGAATGGATAATGCCTTCTGCCTTAATGCAGAAATAACTGGTACAACACCTAAAGTTTTTAACCATTCATTAAAAATAACAATTTCTTCTTCAAGCATTAATTCAATTTTTTCAGCAGCTTTTTTTCTCTCTTGTAAATTTTTATCAACGATATGTTGTAAATCATCAATATCATATAAGAAGACATTGTCTAATGTACTTATCGCAGGATCTAAATCTCTAGGAACAGCAATATCTACAAGAAACAGTGCCTTCCCTTTTCGTTCTTTTTGTATCGGTGTTAAAACCTCTTTTGACAACACCACTTGATCAGAACCTGTAGAACTAATTAAGATATCAGCAGTTAATAAAACATCCTGTAATTTATCTAATTGTTCTGCAGTTGCTTCAAATTTAGCAGCTAATTCCTGCGCTTTGGAATAGGTACGATTGATGACTGTAATCTTCGTTGCTCCAGAACCTTGAAGGTTCTTGGCAGCAAGCTCTCCCATTTTTCCAGCCCCTAGAATAACAACGTGTTTTTCAGATAAATTGCCAAAAATCTTCTTTGCTAGCTCGACTGCAGCATAACTTACAGAAACAGCATGTTCACCGATAGCTGTCTCTTTTTGTGTTCGTTTCGCAAATGTAATTGCCTGTTTAAATAGTTCATTAAAGATGGTTCCAGTAGCTTGTATATGTTGAGAGGTCAAAAATGACTGTTTAACTTGACCAAGAATTTGGGTTTCCCCTAGAACCATGGAGTCTAAACCAGTCGACACTCGGAATAAATGCTCCAATGCGCCATCATCTTCAGAAATACGCAGATATGGGGAGAACTCCTCTTTATCCAGGTCAAACCAATCTGCAAGAAATTGCTTAATGTAATAACGCCCAGTATGAAGTTGATCAACTACTGCATATATCTCTGTACGATTACAAGTAGAAACAATAACATTTTCTAAAATACTTTTTTGGTTCTTTAACACAGCCATTGCTTCTGAAAGTGACTGTTCAGAAAATGTAAGCTTCTCTCTAATTTCAACAGGAGCAGTTTTATAATTAAATCCAACTTTTAGAATATGCACTCTATCTCTCCTCCATTAAAACAAGAGGTTCAAAGATGTTATTTTGAACTCACGCTTAAAATTATACTATTATTATTATAGCATAGGTAATTATGCACATTTTATTATTTTGTGAACATAATTTGAAACAATATGTTAGGATATTACGTATATTATGTTTGAACTCGATTGTACTCTATCACAACAACATTCAAGAAGCAAGAATTCAAACCATATTTCATCTTAAGAGAGGTGATCAATTGAAAAAGTCTAATAAATTTATTGGTTATCTACTAGTTGGGTTAGGAGCATATTTTCTTCTTAGGCAATTAAAGGTACCTATACTAACTGACTTTTATTCATGGCCAACATTATTAATCATTATAGGTATTGCCTTTTTAATATATAGTTACCAGTCAAAAGATTATCAGCAATTATTTACTGGTACTTTTATATTAGGTTTAGGTATTCATTTTCATGGTCTCGAACATTATACGTTTTGGATTGACCATTGGGCGATGTATCCATTTATAGTTGGAATTTCTTTTTTTATACGTTATTTAAAAACGAAAAACGGGCTACCAATTAGTATTATTTTGATCGGAATTTCTTTAATTATGATTTTTTCCATTCAATTACCCGAAACTTTTCATTGGCTATACCCTATTATACAACTCATCGAAAAATATTGGCCTATTGCACTTATTGGAATTGGCATATATGTATTAAAAAAGAAAAAATAATCCAGTGTCATTTACTGGATTATTTTTTCTGTGTTATTTGTTATTATAAAATTGAACTTAGAAATGCTTTTGTTCTTTCTTCTTTTGGGTTATCGAACAAATCATTCGGATGACCATATTCTACAATTTTTCCATCATGCATATAAAAAACCCAATCCCCTACTTCTCGCGCAAAGCCCATTTCATGGGTAACAACCACCATTGTCATCCCTTCTAAAGCTAACTCCTTCATTGTTGCCAGTACTTCACCAACAAGCTCCGGGTCCAATGCTGAAGTTGGTTCATCGAATAGCATAACATCAGGTTTCATAGCCAGTGCCCTTGCGATGGCCACACGTTGTTTTTGTCCACCAGATAAAGTAGAAGGATAGACATCATATTTGTCACCTAACCCAACTTTATCCAATAATTCCTTGCCTTCTTCTAAGGCTTGGGCTTTCTTTAAACCTTTTACCTGTGTCGGGGCTTCTATGACGTTTTCGATAACGGTTTTGTGAGGGAATAAATTGAAGTGTTGAAAAACCATTCCAACTCGTTCACGGATTTTATTCAAATCATGGGTTTCCTTCTCGATTTGCTCACCATCTATAAAAATTTTACCGTCATTTTTTATCTCTAAAAAATTCAAGCACCTGAGTAAGGTACTTTTTCCAGACCCACTAGCACCAACTAATACTACTACATCGCTCTCTTTAACAGTAAGATCAACATCTTTTAACACATGTAAATCACCAAAGGATTTATTTAGCTTTTCTACTCTTATCATTTCATGATGTTCGCTCATATGAAACCTCCTCCCTTAATCACTTTTAGCCATTCTTTTTTCAATATAATTTACTACTAAAGTTAGCACAAGAACTATTACGAGATAGTAGATTGCTGCAATAAAGTAGTATGTGAAGTAGTCAAAGTTATTAGACCCACCTGAGCTTGCCACCCCAAATATTTCTTGTAGTCCAATAAACGAAACGAGTGAAGAATCCTTTATACCAATTATAAATTGATTTCCAAGCGATGGTACTGCCCTTCTAAATGCTTGTGGTAAAATAATCCTTTTCATCGTTAGACCTTTTGTCATTCCTAATGATCTTCCAGCTTCCATTTGTCCTTTATCAATAGACTGGATTGCTCCGCGAATAATTTCCGCTATATATGCACCACTATGGAAAGCCAGACCTATTGCACCTGCCCAGAACTTATCAATGAGCACGATCTCAGCTAAGCCGTAATACAATACAAATATTTGTACAATTAATGGTGTTCCCCGAACAATCCAAATATAGGCGTCCGCAATCCATTCTAAAATTTTGATATTGGAAATTTTAAGGATTGCAAAAAACAACCCGATAATAAATGCGATAAGCAATGAGGCAGCAGATAAGTATAATGTAATCTTAAGTCCTTCAAAGAATAAATCATAAGTATTTATAAAGACATCGATAAAATGAGACAAGTATTCCAACTCCTTTATGATAGAAAAGCGTTAGCGAGGAAGTCGTATTATCCTAAGCGTAATTGCTGGACAAGGACAAATGTGCGCAAGCTTTTGCGCACATTTGCATTAAATATTTATTCTAATTCTTCTGGTTCTTGTGTTATATCAACACCAATCCATTCCTTTGAAAGCTCTGCAAGTTCTCCACTTTCTTTTAATTCTTGTAATGCTTCATTAATCGCTTCTAATAATACTTCATTTTCTTTCGCTACTGCTACCGCTTGTTCACTGACACCTAATTGTCCACGGTTTTCAATTTCCAATCCATTTTCTATTGCTGTTTGTCCGGTTATATCATCCGTAATTACAGCATCATGATGTCCAGACGCAAGCGATTGTAATGCAACTACGTCACTATCAACTTTCGGAATATTGTCGGTATATTCCTCTGCCATTTCTACATAGGTAGAACCTCTTGATACCGAAATTTCTTTTCCATCTAAATCAGCTGCACTTTGGATATCACTATCTGCTCGAGTATATATAACTGGTCCAGAGTAATAATATGGGTCAGAAAAGTCAACCTCTTCTAAACGTTCGTCTGTTATCGTATGACTAGCAACCGCAATGTCATAGCGACCTTGTTTAACACCTGTTACTATTCCATCAAATTTAGCTTTCTCTTGAACCACTTCTAAACCTAACTTATCAGCAATTGCTTCTGCAACTGCGATATCATAACCAATCATTTCTGTACCTTCCATATAACTAAATGGTTTAAACTCACCTGATGCAGCAAATGTCAGTTTCCCATCTTCTACCAAATCAAATTTAGATCCATTATTGTCATTATCACCATTACTCTCCTCAGATGAACCGTCTGTACCACAGGCAGCTAGTACAAATAGAATCATAGCGAAAAATAACGTAATTTTCAGTTTTCTCATTTTGTGTAAACATCCCTCTCCTAGTGTTTTTGCGAGTATGTATTAATGTGCAATAAACGAAATATTATTAACACTCGCACAGTTTCAATTTAATTATATCAACTATAAATTGAAACAACCAATAGCATATTTTCTTATATACGTATATTCACATAGAAATCTCATTATTATAGGAATATAACTTATAGTACCTTATATATACTTTGTGATTCTGTTAATACCTTTCATATGCTATAAATTTTCTGAAAAAAGAGAAGTATTGTATATTAAAAAAACACTCCTACGATTTTCTAGTAGGAGTGTTTCGATGCGAAAAAGAATCAATATTAAAGATATTGCTTCAGAATTCCCCATGCTTCATCTTTCCCTTCACCGGTTTCAGCAGAAAAAGGAAGTACAATATCGTCTTGCTCTACTTGTAATGTTTGGATCGTTCGTTTCAAATGTTTGGCACGCTTCCCTTTGGGGATTTTATCAAGCTTTGTTGCAACAACAATCACTGGTAAATCAAAATGCTTTAGAAATTCATACATTTGTACATCATCATTTGTTGGCTCATGACGTATATCAGTAATTAATAAAACCGCTTTTAGGTTTTGTCTCGTTTGAAAATATTCTTCCATCATGACGCCCCATTTTTTTCGCTCTACCTTGGACACTTTAGCATATCCATACCCCGGGACATCCACGAAATAAAATGCGTCATTGATTCGATAAAAATTCAATGTCTGCGTTTTTCCTGGTTTAGAGGAAGTTCTAGCAAGGTTTTTTCTGTTGATTAATTTGTTTACAAATGATGACTTTCCTACATTAGAACGACCAGCTAAAGCTATCTCTGGTAGCTGATCATTCGGATATTGTTTTTGACTTACTGCACTGATAACAATTTCCGCATTAGTTACTTTCATGATTCTCCTCCACAAGTGCATGTTTTAATACTTGATCCAGATGATTTACCGGGATAAAAGTTAATTCACCACGTACACTTTTCGGTATATCATCTAAATCTTTTTTATTATCTTCTGGCATAATGATCGTTGAAATACCAGCACGATGAGCACTTAGTGATTTCTCTTTTAAACCACCGATAGGTAAAACTCGACCTCTTAAAGTTATCTCACCAGTCATACCAACTTCTTTTTTGACAGCTCGACCGGAGAGTGCAGAAACAAGCGCTGTAGCCATGGTTATACCAGCAGATGGACCATCTTTTGGTGTTGCTCCTTCTGGAACATGAATGTGAATATCAAATTTCTCGTGAAAATCTGGATCAATTTGTAGCTCATGTGCACGTGATCGTATATAGCTAAATGCAGCCTGAGCAGACTCACGCATAACTTCACCTAATTTTCCAGTAAGGGTAAGTTTCCCCTTACCAGGGTAGTGTGATACTTCTATCGATAGCGTATCACCACCAGCAGCTGTGTACGCTAGGCCTGTAGCTGTCCCAACTTGATCTTCTTGTTCCATCTGACCATAGCGAAACATTGGTTTACCAAGCAAATCCTCCAGACTATTTTCCGTAATAATGACTCTTTTCTTTTCTTCTGAGATAATTATTTTAGCTGCTTTTCTACACAGTTTTGCAATCTGACGTTCTAAACCGCGAACACCAGCTTCACGAGTATACATTCGAATTAACTTTAATAAGGCATTATCTCTTATTTGTATATTACCTTTATTTAATCCATTTTCTTTTAATTGCTTTGTAACCAAATGTTCTTTCGCAATATGAAGTTTTTCAACTTCTGTATAACCAGAGATTGAAATTAATTCCATTCGATCGAGCAATGGTCCTGGAATGTTATTGACATAGTTAGCAGTTGCAATGAACAATACATTTGATAAATCATATGTCTCTTCAATAAAATGATCACTGAATGTGCTATTTTGTTCCGGGTCTAGTACTTCTAACATTGCAGAAGATGGATCTCCACGAAAGTCATTAGACATTTTATCAATTTCATCTAATAAGAATACAGGGTTGACCGTCTTTGCTTTTTTCATCCCTTGTATAATTCTCCCTGGCATTGCACCAATATATGTTCTCCGATGACCTCGAATCTCAGCCTCATCACGTACCCCACCTAATGAAACTCGTACAAAATTACGATTAATAGATGAGGCAATCGATTTGGCTAGGGATGTTTTCCCAACCCCTGGTGGTCCTACAAGACAAAGTATTGGCCCTTTAATGGATTGAGTTAACTTCTGAACAGCTAAATATTCTAAAACTCTTTCTTTTACCTTTTCTAAGCCATAATGATCTTTATCTAAAATTTTCTTTGCATGATTAATTTCAATTGTATCCTGGGTTTTTTCTGTCCACGGTAAGGATAAAAGCCATTCTAAATAATTTCGAATCACAGAACTTTCAGCAGAGTTTTGTGGAACCGTTTCATAACGATTTAATTCTTTCATCGCTACTTCCATTACTCGATCTAGCATATCTGATTTTTCGAGTTTCTCTCTTAGTTGACTTACCTCTCCAGTTTTTCCGTCTTTTTCTCCAAGCTCTTTTTGAATTGCCTTTAATTGCTCACGTAGGTAATATTCTTTTTGGGTCTTTTCCATTGAGTTCTTAACACGTTGGCCGATTTTCTTTTCTAGGTCCAATACTTTTTGTTCATTAGATATTAATTTCATTAAATGCTGTAATCGTTTTTGAACATTGACAATTTCAAGTAATTGCTGCTTATCTTTGATCTTTAAAGACAAATGCGATGTAATTATATCAGCAAATCTCCCTGGCTCGTCTATGTCACTTACAGTAGCTAACGTTTCCTGTGTGATTTTTTTGGAGATTTTAATATATTGTTCAAATTGTCCGAATAAAGAACGCATTAAAGCTTCTTCCTCCGTTTGATCTCCTGTATACTCTTCCAGTTTATTAATTTCAACAATAAATTCATTCTCTTCTTCAATAAAACGTATAATTTCAGCTCTATATAAACCTTCCACAAGTACACGAACAGTCCCGTTAGGAAGTTTTAGCATTTGTTTCACCTTTGCTAACGTTCCGATTTGATATATTTCGTTAGGTTTTGGATCATCCAAACTAACTTTTTTTTGTGCAGCTAAAAAAATAGTTTGATCATCCATCATTGCTTTTTCTAATGCTGCAACAGATTTATCTCTGCCAACATCGAGATGAAGGACCATCGACGGGAATACCAAAAGACCACGTAACGGTAGGAGGGGAAGTTGTTTATACTCATTAGTCATATTATGTACCTCCAAATAGTTAAAAGATTAAAATGTAATTATCTTATGTCATTATATTTTCTTTAAAGTTTATTAAATAATTGCCTACTTGTAAAACTTTTAAAATCATTTATGTAATAATATTGTTCCCTTTCCATTAATGATCATCCAAAATATACAGGATAAAAATAATGAGACTGACCTAGCAACAAGAATGCCCTTTTTCAATGACCAAAGGACCTATTAGCTAAGTCAGTCTCATTTCTATTTGAGCTCTAAGGATTACGCACTTTCTCGTGGTAAGGTTTCATTACCTTCTTTAATCGTACCATCGGTAAAGATAAGTTTCGGACTACCATTTTCATTTACTAAAGTATCTTTTGTAATGACACATTTTTCAATATCTTCACGTGATGGTAATTCAAACATGACATCCAACATGATGCTCTCAATGATAGAACGTAGACCACGTGCACCAGTTTTACGTTCAATTGCTTTTTTAGCAATTTCAACGAGTGCATCATCTTCAAACTCTAGTTCAACATCATCCATTTGGAATAATTTCACATATTGTTTCACTAGGGCATTTTTAGGTTTAGTCAATATTTCAACTAACGCTTCTTCATCTAATGGCTCTAAGCTCCCGATTACAGGAAGTCTTCCAATAAACTCAGGAATTAATCCATAACGTAAAAGATCTTCTGGCAATACTTTAGATAGTAATTTGCCTTTTTCTAGGTCTTCTTGTTTCTCATTAGAGCCGAAACCAATTACTTTTTTACCAAGACGGCGTTTGATCACTTGATCAATACCATCAAAAGCCCCACCACAAATAAATAATATATTTGTTGTATCAATTTGTATAAATTCTTGATGCGGGTGTTTCCGGCCACCTTGTGGGGGCACACTTGCTACGGTACCTTCAAGGATTTTTAATAATGCTTGTTGGACACCTTCTCCGGATACATCCCTAGTAATTGATGGATTTTCAGATTTACGTGCTACCTTATCAATCTCATCAATATAAATAATTCCTTTTTCAGCCTTTTCTACATCGTAATCTGCTGATTGAATAAGCTTTAAAAGAATATTTTCTACGTCTTCACCAACATATCCTGCTTCCGTTAGTGAAGTAGCATCAGCCATTGCAAATGGTACATTTAAAATTCTTGCAAGTGTCTGTGCTAGTAACGTTTTACCACTACCAGTAGGTCCAATCATAGCGATATTACTTTTTGACAATTCAACATCGTCTGTACTCTTCGTTGAATTAATTCGCTTATAATGATTATAAACTGCAACAGACAAATTCTTTTTTGCTTTTTCTTGTCCAATGACATAATCATTTAAAATTTCACAGATTTCTTTTGGCTTCGGAATTTCTTTATTTTCTGTTTCTTCTTCTGTCCCAAGTTCCTCTTCTACAATCTCTGTACAAAGATCTATACACTCGTCACATATATAAACGCCAGGGCCAGCAACTAGTTTACGCACTTGTTCTTGGCTTTTACCACAAAAGGAACACTTCAATTGCCCTTTTTCTTCATTAAATTTAAACATTACATTTCACCCCTAAAAGTTTGAATCTACTTCTAAGCAATACGATTTGTGTTTCAACTGTCATTGTTATCATATCAGATCAAATTTAGAAAACAAAACAATATACTCTTTTGATTTTCTTGATGTTGTCTATAGGGCGATACGGAGACAGAGTAAGCCTTTTATTTTCTCTTACAGCATTTAATGTAGTATATGATACAACCTATGCTATAAATGATTTTTTTGTTGACCATTTCGCATTTCCACTAATAAAAGAAGTTTCCCTTTATCGTATGAAAGGACAAGTAAAATAGTCCAACATCACGCAAAAATTTTCTTATATAGTGTAAAACAAGGTGCGACAATCCGCACCTTGTTTTATTCATTATGTTATACTAAACGAATTTTTAAACTGTTTTGCTGTTTTCAACAAGAAAATCAATAGCTTTTCTATATTTCAAGTCCTCTTTAATTGCATCTGCATTGCCACCAAGCATTTGTTTTAGCTGATCAACATCTGTTCCATACATAGATGCCATATTTTCTAACTCTGCTTGAACATCTTCATCTGAAGCTTCTAATTTCTCAGCATTTGAAATTGCTTCTAACGTTAGATTAGTCTTGACGCGCTTACTAGCATCTTCTTTCATTTGCTCTTTTAATGCAGCTTCGTCTTGGCCAGAGAACTGGAAGTACATTTCCATCGTCATACCTTGCATTTGCAAGCGTTGTTCAAATTCTTTTACCATACGTTCTAACTCTGTCTCAACCATTGCTTCTGGAATGTCAACGCTGGCATTATCTGAAGCTTTTTCAATTAACGTTTCACGCTTTTGATTATCTGCATCTTGACTCTTTTGAGATTCAAGTTCTTCTTTTTTCTTATTTTTTAATTCTTCAAGTGATTCTACTTCTTCGTCTACATCTTTAGCAAATTCATCGTCTAACTCTGGTAATTCTTTTGTTTTAATTTCATGAACTTTAACTTTGAATGTAGCTTTTTTACCAGCTAATTCTTCAGCATGGTAATCATCAGGGAAAGTTACTTCAATTTCCGTATCTTCTCCTGCTTCTTTTCCAATTAATTTCTCTTCAAAACCTGGAATGAATTGACCTGATCCGATTTCTAATGAATGATTTTCGCCTTTACCACCATCAAATGCTTCACCATCTAAGAAACCTTCAAAATCCATTACCACTGTGTCACCATTTTCAACTTTGCCTTCTTCTTTTACAATTAGCTCGGCATGGCGCTCTCTAAGTTGTTCTAATTCATTTTGGACATCTTCGTCTGTAACTGTTGTATCTTGCTCTTCAACTTCAAGACCTTTATAGTCACCTAAAGTTACTTCAGGTTTCACAGTTACTTTAGCTGTAAATACAACATTCTTACCTTTTTCAATTTCTTCAATATCAATTGAAGGTTGATCAATAGGTTCAATTCCCGATTCTTCAATAGCTTTCATATAAGCATCAGGTAAAACAATATCTACTGCATCTTGATATAATGATTCTACACCAAAACGTTTTTCAAACATGCTACGAGGAATTTTCCCCTTACGAAATCCTGGAATTTGAACTGTTTTTACTACTTTTTTAAAAGCTTTATCTAAAGCAGTATCAAAATCCTCTGCGGATACTTCAAATGTTAGAACACCTTCATTACCTTCTTGTTTTTCCCATTTTGTTGACATTTAATTCCCTCCAAAATCTATTATTTCCATTGATTCGTTCTATCAATTAAAATTGTTATTCGCTTTCCATAACGATATCACTTGATTATATGTATGGAAGCTAGTTGAATCTCAAATTTACAACCACCTAATTATAACATAATTATGATGCCTTTCAAGCAATTACAGCCATAAGATTATTCAGTCCTCTATTATACTTAAGTAAAGTTTTTCACACGTTTGTATTTCATGTAGATAACGTATTTGGTTATCCGTAAGTTCTTCCCTTGTTTTCTTATGTATATTCAATAATTCCTCACCTAAAAATCGAAGAGCAACTGCTATATCAGCTACTTGATCGCTTGTTGGCAATAATGGATATCTAACATAAGCATAGCGATCTAGTAATTGAATTAGTAGGTGAAATAGTGTCGGATTTTTTTGCTCCAATTCGTTAATAAGTAACAATGTTTGCTTAACGGTAGTATGTGATCTAATACCGGTGACATCTGTAGGTTTCAAATGGAGCTGAAGTCCTAATTTTTGAACATCCACTAACTCAGAAACTTCTTTATCTTGTAGCCATAGAAAAATAGTTGTTTTAATAACTGGATGAATATGTTCTGATTTTAAGTAATTTACAACATTCTTATCTGGGGATGCTTTTAGATCTCGTAAACTTTCAACTATGTGCCACTGTCTCGAATAATCCTCATTCTCTATTGCTTCTTGTAATTCCTTTATGTAAGCTATTGCTTCTTCATTATTAGCATCTTTGATCATTTTTGAACTGACATCATATAATTGCTGAAATTGCTCGCGGATTATAAATGGTACGTCTGGTGACTCAAGTTCATAATCAACTTGATCCATTAATTCGTTGTATTGATTCGTTTGAAATAGAATCGTTAAATATATATGTACATAATGATAATAATCCTCATCTTTTAGGCTCATTGCTTCTTCACATAAGTCTTTCGCTTCATCATGCCTACCTAGTTCCATTAGACAAATCAATTTACCTATGATAATTTCATGACTATATATTTGATAATTTAGAAGCTCATTTAACTTTGATAATGCCTCTTCATACCTTTTTTGTTTTAAAGCTTCTAAGCTCTCCTCTTCTAATATCGTTCTCCATTTCGGAAATAGGATAACTTTTTCATTTTCACCCTCCATATATTCCCTCCTTTACACAAGTTTCAGGTTACTTAATAGTATATATACATTCCCATTAAAATAAAAATTAAACGGGACATTCCATTGTCAACCCAACTAAAAAAGAAGAAACCTATAAAAACATAGGTTTCTTTTATAGCGTCCCAGGAGAGATTCGAACTCCCGACCCACAGCTTAGAAGGCTGTTGCTCTATCCTGCTGAGCTACTGGGACATATATGTATGGAGCGGGTGAAGGGAATTGAACCCTCGACATCAGCTTGGAAGGCTGAGGTTTTACCACTAAACTACACCCGCATCTAAATATATTAATATTTTAAAATAGCTTACGCTTATTGATTGGACAAGCTATGCCCCTACATCTGCAAGATTATTCATGGATGTTAGGTGCTTCGGGGCAACTCGTAGATTACTCGGTGGAAGTTTTGCTCGTAACTACACCCGCATCTAGGTATAAATAATATTTAAATTAGCTTATAATTCATTTTTGGTCACAAGATTTATTATATGGACTATGTATTTCATTGTCAACTGTTAAAATTTATAAATATAAGAGAAACACTTCTCCCTGTGATTTAATTTTCTCAAGGAAAAGCATTTCTGAATTGGTTATTCTAGTTGAAAATTGTATGACATTCCTTTTACCAGCTCACCGGAAGTCGTATAAAATGTAATGTTAATATCATGAATTGACTCCCACTTCATGATGGCATATGTTTTTTCTACCCGTGCTCTCGGTAGACGAATACTTCCTGGATTAATAAATAACTGATTACCTATTTTTTCAGCCCCAGCGATATGCGTATGCCCAAAACAAATTACACTTGCCCCCAATTCCTCTGCCCTATATGAAAGAGTCGTCATATTCATCTTCACATTGTGAAGATGCCCATGTGTTAGTAGAAAGGCTACATCACCGATTCTAGAAACTTGCTCATCTGGATACCGACTATCAAAATCACAATTCCCGCCTACTTTAATAAATCCAGCTAATTCTGGTGCATCCATGTCTAACTCTGAATCACCACAATGAAACATATATGTACAATTATGTCTATTTTTAATTACTTCAATCTCTTCTGTTAACCCATGACTATCGCTCATTATAAGTAAATTATTCATAAGAATCACCTCTTACAATTATATTATATACTTCTTAGCCAGTCTTCCAACTGGACAATCGCATTATTACGGTGACTTATGTTGTTTTTCTCTTCTGAAGACAATTCAGCCATTGTTTCTTCAAAACCTTCCGGAATAAAAATGGGGTCATAGCCAAATCCGTTTTCCCCTTTAGGATGAGTCCCTATTCTACCTTCACAATAGCCAGATTTTAAGATCGTATTATTCCCAGGTATTGCGACTGCTAATACACAGACAAAACGAGCTGTCCTTTCGTGTTCTGGTACGTTCGCTAATTCTGCTATTACTTTTTCAGTATTAGCTTGATCATTTTTAGGTTCACCAGCATACCTTGCTGAATATATACCTGGTCTACCACCCAACGCATCAATAACGAGACCAGAGTCATCGGCCAGAACAGGAGTGTTTAGAACTCCAGCTATCTCTTCGGCTTTTAATGCAGCATTTTCTTCAAAAGTTGATCCAGTTTCATCGACGTCAGGCATGTTATCTTTTAATTCCAATAAAGATACAGCTTGTATATTATATTTTGCAAATAATGTCTTAAATTCTTTAGCTTTGCCTTTGTTTTTAGTAGCTATAATAACTTTTTTCATGATTGCTCACCGGCGTCTATTGTTTCCCCTATACGCTCGGTAAGTTCTGCTAACGCCTCTTTTTGAATAGTAAAGATTTGCTTCATCCCTTCATTTGCTAATTCAAGCATTGTTTGCAATTGATTAAAAGTAAATGTAGCTTCTTCACCAGTACCTTGAATCTCCACAAATTCACCAGCACCAGTCATGACAACATTCATATCAACGGCAGCTTTGGAATCCTCACCATAATTTAAATCCAATATTTCAGTACCTTCCGCTAGCATACCAACAGAAGTCGCAGCTAGATAATGAGTAACTGGCATTTTACTTATTTTTTTCTGCTCTAATAACTTCCCAAATGCTAAAACAACGGCTACAAAAGCTCCCGTTATGGAAGCAGTTCTTGTACCACCATCAGCTTGAATGACATCACAATCAACCCATACCGTTCGTTCTCCAATTTTATTTAAATCGACTACAGAACGCAATGCCCTTCCAATTAATCGTTGTATCTCCATCGTTCTCCCGCTTACTTTACCTTTCGATGACTCCCTTATATTTCGGTCCTGTGTTGCTCTTGGGAGCATTGCATATTCAGCAGTAATCCAACCCTTTCCTTGCCCACGCATAAAAGGAGGAACTCTGTCTTCAATACTCGCATTACAGATAACTTTTGTTTCACCTACCTCAATTAATACAGAGCCTTCCGGATGCTTTACGAAATTTGTTGTAATCGTTATTGGTCGTAATTGATTAGCTTGTCTTTGGTCTTCTCTCATGAAAAAATCCTCCTCTTTTCCCTATTAGCTTAACATATTTTAGGTGAAAGAATGTACTAAAATTATAATTGGATCAGTCATTCACCATGAGATAATTATCTTTTACGGACAGGGTTTTATTATTACCTAAAAAACAAAAAACACACTAACAGTTTGTTAGTATGTTGAAAGAGTGAGGCGTTTTTTTGTACGCCTCTTTATAATTTTTCTGAAGGCATAAATGTCTCTTTTGTTACTGGTTCAGAGTATGCTTCTCCACTTTCATTAACTAATTGATCCACATTCTCTACCCGCACATTAACCGCTTCGACGTCTTGCCGTTCTGTTAATGTTCTAACTAATGTCTCCATTACCTCATCAGATATCACGGAATTCTCCAGTAAGACATTTTCGTTAAAGACAAGCTCTAATACACCATTATTCAAAGTAGGCGCTTCAGTTAATTCAGTCCCCGAATTGAAAACCTGCATAAGATTTGTTACATATCCTGGACCATCAACTAATGACTCTACAATAGCGTGTAGTGTATCCCCTTGCTCTGTTTTCACATGATGTGTAACAGGTACAAAATATCGATTTTCATCATGTTCTGCTGGGAAATACATCGTTACTGCTTTACTGTTTATGAGATCAATATTATCTGTTTCAGTAATATTAATTCCATTAGCTCTAGTATAACCATCACCAATTGGTGTACCATTTACAGGCATTGCATTTTGTTCATGTCCATTAATCCTTAGTTTTACTTTTTCTACATTATCAAATTGAGTTAATGTAAAGGTCATTGCTTCTAAAATTTTCACTTCGTCTTCTGCCTCATACTCTTCGAACTCTTTCGATACATCAACAATTAATGTACCATCTTCCTCGATATCTAGACCCAATATTTCTGTTCCCGCTGGTAATACTGCCTGAAAACCATTTGGTAATAATTCAGTGACAGGACCATCTTTTACTAAATACTGTAAGACTTGTTCCGCAACTGCTTTCGACTCTAGAACTGGTAATTCTAATGTTTGTGAAGCAACCATTCCATTAGCATCTAGTAAATATAGCTGTCGTTCAACCGTTTCAGCTTCTGTTGTGTCTGTGGCTTCTGTATCTTCTCCCTCATCTTCAGACTCTGTGCTCGATGTTAAATCATTATCAACAGCTTCTGCATCCTGTGGTGGATCCATATCCTCAAGAGATTGCTCACCTTGAAAACATCCTGACAATATGATTGAGATACTAATAGCCACTAAAACAAAAAACAAGCGGTGCTTTTGCATGTGATTCCCTCCTACGATGGTTTGTACTATTATATATACGAGCCTATTTAAAAAATAGACCAACCTTTATCATTTCGCGCATAAAAAAATAGGACTCTATTTGTATAGAATCCTAATTTCTGCAAATTATAGCCTGTTCTATTGTTACAGACTGTAAATTATCGATGGAGCTATTGAATATACTTTTGGTAATATCAGTAAAAATATCTAACTCTCCAGTTGTGTAAAATTGGTGACTAGTTTCTTCTCTACCATCGTTAAACAATTGATGTATCTCTAATATTGTACTCGTCTCCCTGGCAGTCTCTTCACTAGACGATATCAATGTAATTTGGGTCCCGAGTACTTTTTGGATAACTCCCTTAATTAGCGGGTAATGCGTACAGCCTAATATTAATGTATCCATCTCATTTCTATATTTCAATAATGGACGTAGTGTTTCCTCAACTATAACTTCCGCCTTCTCACCTGTTAAAATGCCCTGTTCCACCATAGGAACAAACATTGGACAAGCTAATGCATTTACTTCAATATCTGACTTGATATATTGTAATGCTTCTATATATGCATTACTTCTAATCGTACCTTCCGTCCCTATAATCCCAACAAAATTTTTTTGGGTCGATTTAATCGCTGCTCGTGCTCCTGGTTGAATAACACCTACTACCGGTATATCCAATCTTTCTTGTAGTTCCTTCAAGGTATAGGCTGTTGCTGTGTTACATGCAATTACTATCATTTTCACATCTTTTTGCAACAAAAAATCCACCATTTCCCAAGTAAAGCTTACTACTTCGTGTTCTGGTCTTGGTCCATATGGACATCTCTGCGTATCACCTAAGTAGATTAACTTTTCTTTAGGTAGTTGTCGCATTAACTCATGTACTACTGTTAAGCCACCAACACCAGAATCGATGACTCCAATTGGTCTATTCAAACATACCGCCTCTTCTTTGCTGTTATTTTTCATTGATGCTTTTCATTTTATCATGTAATTGATCTAACAACTCGATAAGAGTTGCTGTTTGGTCGTTTGAGAAGTTTTCTAATACTTCCCCTAAATACTCTTGACGCTTTTTGATTACTTCATTTATGATACGTTTACCTTTTTCCAATACATGAATTCGTACCACACGCCGATCATTCGAATCACGTATCCTTTCAACTAATTCATTTTTCTCCATTCGATCGACAAGGTCTGTAGTCGTACTAAAGGCTAAACCATTTTTTGTGGATAACTCGCCTATGGTTAAATCGCCTTCTTCTAATAACCATTGTAAAGCGATAAATTGTGGTGAGGTAATAGGATAATTATTTAAGATTTTTCGTCCATTTTGTTTGATAGCGCCAGAAATATGGCGGAGTCTTTTCTCTAATTTTTCTATATTAACTTTTTGTAATTCGTTTTCCAAGTTGTAACCTCCCGTGATTTTCCCTATATATAGTCATATTTTATCACAAATTGACGAAAAATCTTATACTTTCTCGGATAAACATTATTTCACACCAAAATTTAGCTCGAAAAGGGTAACTTTTATAGTAATATATTCTTCTTATCCTAAATGTGCGCACCGTTTATGTAACTCTTCATAAGCTATAGTGACTAAATAATTTCCCTTCAAACTGCAGCTCTATGACAGCAAGGAGGGGTTAACATTTGAAGGACAACGACTACAAACCGAAGCAATTATTAACAAAGCGTGAAAAAGAAGTTTTCGAACTTTTAGTACAGGACAAAACAACAAAGGAAATTGCCCAGGAACTGTTTATATCTGAAAAAACTGTCCGTAACCACATTTCAAATGCTATGCAAAAATTAGGAGTCAAGGGGCGTTCTCAAGCTGTAGTAGAGCTTATTCGCATGGGTGAATTAAAGCTCTAAACAAAACCGACTTTCTTTTCGGAAGTCGGTTTATTTCAATCTTAGTTTGAACTTAATTTTTGCTTCATAGATTCACGAAGAGGGACAGGCTTGCCAGTTGACGGATGAATAAACACCATTCTCCCACGTCCTGTTAGACATAACGCTTCCTTCTCGTTCAGTGCCATGTAATGAACATCAAAGGAGCTATTGCCAACTTGATTTACTTTGACATAGAGTTTTATTTTCTCACCAAAAAAGATTTGTCTATGATAGTCGCATTGTAAGTCTGCTACAATTGGTATCCCTTCCTCTTCTTGATTACCCCCAAACAAACCAAGGGACTTTAAAAAAGCAATTCTTGCTTCCTCAAAATATATAAAAGGCGACACATTATTCACGTGTCCAAACATATCCGTTTCCGAAAAACGGATATTAATGGCTATTGAAAAAGTAAATTCTGATCTCCACTTTTCCATATCCTCGATATAGCTAATATTCTTCAAATGAATTCTCCTTTTCATGAAAAAATAACCCCTACCACTGTTTGGTAAGGGTCATGTTTCTTGCGCAATCTACTTTTAGTGTGCGTTATCGCTACCAAAAAAGTTTTTGAAAGACTGAATGCTTGTTGCTCTATTCATTGCTGCAATAGATGTAGTTAAAGGAATCCCTTTTGGACATACTTGAACACAGTTTTGTGCGTTCCCACAGCCTTCAATGCCTCCATCTTCCATTAAACCTTCTAATCTCTCACTCTTATTCATCTCACCAGTTGGGTGAGAGTTAAATAAGCGTGCTTGAGAAATAGCAGCAGGACCAATAAATTCAGATTTATCGTTCACATTTGGACAAGCCTCTAAACAAACACCACAAGTCATACATTTGGATAATTCATATGCCCATTGGCGTTTTTTCTCTGGCATACGAGGACCTGGCCCAAGATCATGCGTGCCATCAATTGGAATCCAAGCTTTTACTTGCTTAAGTGCATCAAACATACGCTCACGGTCAATAATTAAATCACGTACAACTGGGAAAGTTGCCATTGGCTCAAGCCTAATTGGTTGCTCTAGTTCATCTACTAGAGCTGCACATGATTGTCTAGCTGTTCCGTTGATTACCATCGAACAAGCTCCACAAACTTCCTCCAAACAGTTCATATCCCATTGTACTGGAGTTGTGTTGTCTCCCTTTGCATTAACTGGGTTTTTACGAATTTCCATCAACCCAGAGATTACATTCATGTTTTTGCGATAAGGAACATGAAATGTTTCTTCATAAGGAGCAGAATCTGGGCTGTCTTGTCTAGTTATAATAAAAGTAACTGTCTGTTTCTCAGCCATTATTTTTTACTCCCTTCGCTTTTTTTCGTGTAGTCACGTTTACGAGGTTTAATCAAGGAAACATCTACTTCCTCATACGAGAACACAGGAGATTTCGTTTCTTTATCAAACTCAGCAATCGTTGTTTTTAGGTATTCTTCATCATTACGCTCAGGGAATTCCGGTTTGTAATGAGCACCACGACTTTCATTACGATTGTATGCGCCAATCGTAATGACACGTGCTAGGTGAAGCATGTTTTTCAATTGACGAGTAAACATGACACCATGATTGCTCCAACGAGCAGTATCATTTACATTGATATTTTCCCAACGCTCCAATAATTCTTGAATTTTCTCATCCGTTTTTAATAGCTTTTTATTGTCACGAACAACAGTAACATTATCTGTCATCCATTCACCAAGCTCCTGATGAAGCTGATACGCATTTTCCGTACCATCCATTTTCATCATTGCTTCGAATTTTTCCTCTTCTTCTTTCACTCTATCATCAAAGATACTAGCTGGAAGGTCATCTACATGTTTCTCTAGACCATCAATGTATTCGATTGCTTTTGGTCCAGCTACCATACCACCGTAGATTGCAGAAAGTAATGAGTTTGCACCTAAACGGTTTCCACCATGCTGTGAATAATCACATTCACCTGCTGCGAAAATACCAGGGATATTGGTCATTTGATTATAATCAACCCATAATCCACCCATTGAATAGTGGACAGCCGGGAAGATTTTCATTGGAACTTTACGAGGATCTTCGCCAACGAATTTTTCATAAATCTCAATGATACCACCAAGTTTTACGTCTAATTCTTTTGGATCCTTATGGGAAAGATCGAGATAAACCATATTCTCTCCGTTAATTCCAAGCTTTTGATTAACACATACATCAAATATTTCACGTGTTGCAATATCACGTGGAACAAGGTTTCCGTATGCTGGATACTTTTCTTCTAAGAAATACCAAGGCTCTCCATCTTTATACGTCCATACGCGACCACCTTCACCACGAGCAGATTCACTCATAAGACGAAGTTTATCGTCTCCAGGTATTGCTGTTGGGTGAATTTGGATGAACTCACCATTTGCATATTTTGCTCCGTGCTGGTATAAAGCACTTGATGCAGAACCAGTATTGATCATGGAGTTTGTCGACTTACCAAAGATTATTCCAGGACCACCAGTAGCCATAATTGTCGCATCAGATGGGAAAGACTTGATTTCATGTGTCTTAATATCCTGCGCAACAATACCTCTACCGACTCCTTCATCATCGGTAACGATCCCAACAAATTCCCAACTCTCATATTTTGTTACTAATCCTTCTACTTCATAGCGACGAACCTGTTCGTCTAGTGCATATAATAATTGCTGTCCTGTTGTTGCACCTGCATATGCAGTGCGGTGATGTTGTGTACCACCAAAACGTCTAAAATCCAAGAGACCTTCCGGCGTACGATTAAACATTACACCCATACGGTCCAACATATGAATAATACTAGGTGCAGCATCACACATTGCTTTTACTGGTGGTTGGTTTGCTAAGAAATCCCCACCATAAACCGTATCATCAAAGTGAATCATAGGAGAATCACCTTCTCCTTTTGTATTAACAGCCCCATTAATACCACCTTGGGCACATACAGAGTGAGAGCGTTTAACAGGAACGACTGAAAATAAGTCAACGCTTACACCAGCTTCAGCAGCTTTTATGGTTGCCATAAGTCCAGCTAAACCTCCGCCAACTACAGCGACTTTTCGATTACTCATATTGATAACTCACTCCCTTAATCTTTAAACTCCATAAGCAAATTTAATTAACGAACGAACACCGATGTAACTTACTGCTAAGAATACAACAAGCGTTGCATATGTAACGATTTTTTGAGATCTCGGTGACTGAGCGAATCCCCATGAAACCAAGAAGCCCCATAATCCATTAGAAAAGTGGAATACTGTCGAAATTACACCAACAATGTAGAACCAGAACATTACAGGGTTAGCTAAAATCCCTTCCATCAAACTGTAATCTAGATCTTCATTCCCTAATCCAATTTGTACTCGAGTTTCCCATACATGCCATGAAATGAATATTAATGTTACAATTCCGGTAAAACGTTGTAAGTAAAACAACCAGTTTCGGAAAAATCCATACCTTTTCACATTGTTCTTAGCCGTAAATACAATGTAAACTCCTAGAATAGCATGGAATAATATTGGTAGGAATATAATGAAAGTTTCAAGTAAAATCCTGAATGGAAGATCATGCATAAAAGATGCAGCTTTATTGAAACTTTCTTCTCCATACACAGCAAAATGATTCACCACTAAATGCTGAATCAAGAAAATCCCGATTGGAATTACGCCTAATAGTGAGTGTAATCTTCTGTAAAAAAACTCACGATGTTCTGCCATGTGTTACCCCCCTTAGTTCATCTATGATTTTTAGTAAAATGCAACATTTCAGACAATAAGAATGTATTCTTGATTGTTCTTAAAATGTACATATTTGTAACATATTTATTGTACTTCTATCTACAATAAGCGTCAAGGAAAGGCATCATGAATTTTAAATTCATGAACTTTTATTATCCCCTTGCACAATCGTATAATTGTATAGATAATATGATTAGTACTATTTTTATCGCTTACTTTTTTTATAGAAAGGGAATGCCTGATGTCAAAAAAACAAGAATTACTGTCATTAACTGTTCTTGATCAATTACATACAGCAGGAGCAGGTTACGACATACTTCGTTACATAAGCTTACCTGATGTGCTAGGTTCAGAAGCTGATACGCTTCTTTATTTTATGGGTAAAAATTTAGCAAGGAAATTTGAGATTGGATCTTTAGGAGATGTTGTATACTTTTTTGAAAAATGTGGTTGGGGAAAACTAGAATTATTTAAAGAGAAAAAAAACGAATTAATTTTCCATCTACTTTCTGATGCTGTTGTACAACGATTGCAAGCACCATTACAGGCAAATTTCCGATTGGAAACAGGTTTTCTCACGGAAGCAATTTATCACCTAAAAGGTAAAGATTGTGAAGGGATTGAAGAAATTAATCATAAAATCCACCAAATTGAATTCAAGATTGTATTTATTGATTAAGTTGAATTGTTGTTAATAAGAGGTACTGAAAATATTAAGTTGTTCACTGTTGCTGGTAAGAAATAAATATTCAGAACGGTTTTATTGTAATTAGACCAAATTTTGTCCTTCATAGCCTCGATGAAGGACATTTTTATTGTAGATAACCCAGGTTTAAGTCTTTCGTCCACTTCTTGTAACTAAGATTTGTTTACCATTTTTTAGCAGATTAATGAGTTACTTACTAACTATCTTTGTTGGTGTATAAATTGATTATCAACTTTGCCTAGCCTGTTAAATATCGCTATCTCAAATGAAAAATAACAGACTAAAATCACTGGGATTTTGTCTGTTATTACATGGAGCACTTTTACTAATTATTAATAAGATAAGTGAACTTCTTAGAAATATAGGCACTACTATTTTAATTACTTTCCTTATTTAAGTGCATTATTATTTCCTCAGCAATATTCTGGGGAACTCCTAACTTAGTTATGTCTGTCAGCTTCGCTTTCTTAATATCGTTTACGGATTTAAAGTGCGTTAATAATAGTTTGCGACGCTTTTCGCCAACACCCGGAATTTTGTCCAATTCAGATTGAAATAAACTTTTTCCTCGTAATTGTCGGTGGAAAGAGATTGCAAACCGGTGTACCTCATCCTGAATTCGTTGTACAAGGTAAAATTCTTGCGACTTCCTTGATAGTGGAATAACTGTTGGCGGATTACCGTATAAAAGTTCACTTGTTTTATGTTTATCATCTTTCGCTAAACCACACAACGGTATGTCTACCCCTAATTCATTTTCTAATACATCTAATGCCGCACTCATCTGCCCTTTTCCTCCATCAATAACTATTAAATCAGGCAATGGAAGGGACTCCTTTAACACACGTGTGTAACGTCGACGAATTACTTCGCGCATCGTTTCATAATCATCTGGACCTTCTACATCTTTAATCTTATACTTTCGATATTCCTTTTTATTGGGTTTTCCATCAGTAAATACTACCATCGCAGATACTGGGTCTGTACCCTGGATATTTGAGTTATCAAAGGCTTCAATTCGATGTGGGGTTTCAATATTTAATGCGTCACCTAGTTTTTCAACGGCAACAATCGTACGTTCCTCATTGCGTTCGATGATTGAAAACTTTTCTTTCAAGAATACATTTGCATTTTCCATTGCTAGCTCAACTAACTCTTTTTTCCTGCCTCGAAATGGGGTATGAACATCTACATCTAATAGTCCTTTTAAAAGCTCTGTTTCAATTCCAATTGGGACAAATATTTGTTTTGGTTTCGGATGATTTTGATGTAAATAGAATCTACCAATATAGCTTATAAATGTATCTTCTGGATCATCGAAAAACGGAAAAGTCGCTACATCTCTTTCTATTAACTTACCTTGACGGATAAAAAATACTTGAATACACATCCAGCCTTTATCAAAACTGTAGCCAAAAACATCGCGATCCACATTATCGTTTAGAGTCATTTTCTGTTGTTCCATAACCACTTCAATATGTTGAATTTGGTCACGTAATTCTTTTGCCCGTTCGAAATGAAGGTTTTCACTTGCCTCATACATTTTGGTTTGTATATCTTTTTTTATTTCCTTAAATCCACCGTGTAAAAATGAACTGATACTTTGAACGATCTGATCATATTCTGCTTGCGGAGCTGGCTCTTCCCTACACGCTAAGCATTGCCCCATATGATAATAAAGACAATACCGTCCAGGTGGGTTATTACATTTCCGAAGGGGGTATAATCGATCAAGCAACTTTTTCGTTTCCCTTGCAGCATATACATTTGGATAAGGACCAAAATATTTTCCTTTATCTTTTTTAACTTTACGTGTTATCAATAATCGAGGATGTCTTTCTGATGTGATTTTCAAGTAAGGATAGGATTTATCATCTTTTAACAAAACATTATACTTTGGGTCATATTTTTTTATTAAATTCATTTCTAAAATAAGTGCTTCAATTTCCGTAGAAGTAATAATATATTCAAAGTCTTGGATCTCTTGTACAAGTCGCTGCGTTTTTTGGTCATTAGCTCCTGTAAAATAAGATCTAACTCTATTTTTTAACAACTTGGATTTACCAACATAAATAACAGTGTTGTGTTTATCCTTCATTAAGTAACAGCCAGGTTGCGCAGGAAGAACTGCTAATTTTTCTTTAATTGTTTGATTCATTTCCAACTTCATCCCTTAACAAAAATTAACTAAAGATAATCCCTTGTTATAAGCAGTAACAAGGGATTTTGTAATCTATACTTCAATTAATGAAATTATTTATGCATGTTTATTGATTAATTCAACAAGTGCTTCTTTAGGTTGGAAACCAATAACCTGTTCCACAACATTTCCGTCTTTAAATAACAATAACGTTGGGATACTCATAACTCCAAATTTTCCTGCTGTTTCTTGATTTTCATCAACATCAAGTTTAACGATTTGAACTTTATCAGACATTTCGCCATCAATTTCTTCAAGAACAGGAGCAATCATTTTACAAGGTCCGCACCATGGCGCCCAAAAATCAGCTAAAACCAATCCTTCGGCAGTTTCACTAGCGAAGTTTTGATCAGTTACATTTACAATTGCCATATTTATTCCTCCTCATTACTGTACTCGTAATCGAGTATATCATCATTAATAGTTGCTTACTAATAGTTTGCTTCAACATAAAATTATTATCAGTTATTAATTAAGTATCTATTCGGATAGTTTCTCACTATTGATATAAAAAGGGCAGTAAGGTTGGCTCATTTACCCAGTTTCGGAACCTGAGATCGCCAGGGTCTAATTAAAATTGCTACTTTGTTCTTCTGCATTGAGGAATCAAACCTCAAAGCAAAACTAGAAGGTAGAGAAGCATCTAAAAGTTGCAATGGGTCTATAAGAGTGGACATGATGTTAGCTATTTCATAAAATAACTTCATTTGAAACTGTTCGTGGCCAGCAAGTACGTTATTGATGTAAAATGTGCATTAACTTAATATGTTGGTTGGTGCCTTTACCTCGCTCCAGAAATACACTTCGCTTTCCGCGGGCGGCTGGTGAGCCTCCTCGTGCTACGCACTGCGGGGTCTCACCGATGCCTTTCCTCCCGCAGGACAAGGAACGCTACGTCAGCGACACATCGCACGCAGAAAAAGTGGTTTTCTTTTTCAAGGAGTCTACGTGTATTTCTTCCGCTAGAATAGTGCATAGAGACCTTCATAACATGTATTCCCTAAAATAACTTTCTATACCATGGGAAGTGCTCCACTAAGTGTTGAAATCATTGGCTAACACCATTCCATAATTAGAGAATTTCCACTAGCCGTAGCTTTCCTTGTCCTGTGGGAACAGCACGTGTCCGAAGACCCCGGAAGAAGTGGTTTTCTTCTGAGGAGGCTGAGGCCGTGCCCACGGAAAGCGAAGTATTCTGCCGGAGCAGTTTTGTAGCACTCGATCGAATAAGAGTGTGAAAGTAAATCTACGCAAAAGTTATGGCGCAGTTTATGTAATCTACGAATTAAGATTCATTATGAAAAAAGATCTAACCAATTGGTTAGATCTTGATTAACTATGCTTTAATTTTTTTGATTTCTTCAATCAGCATTGGTACTACTTCGAATAGATCGCCAACTATCCCATAATCAGCAACATTAAAAATGTTTGCTTCTGGATCTTTATTAATAGCAACAATAACTTTGGAATTAGACATACCAGCAAGATGTTGGATTGCCCCTGAGATTCCTACTGCAATATATAGATCTGGTGTAACTACCTTACCCGTTTGACCAATTTGTAAGGAGTAATCACAGTAATCTGCATCACATGCACCACGGGAAGCGCCAACAGCCCCACCTAAAACATCTGCTAATTCATAGAGTGGATTAAATCCGTCAGCACTTTTAACTCCACGACCACCAGCAACAATCACATTTGCTTCAGACAGATCGACACCTTCTGAAGCTTTACGAACAACATCTTTAATTACAGTACGTAAATCCGTAATGTCTACTTCATTTGCTTGAATATCTCCAGAACGAGTGTCATCACGTTCTAGTGCAGGGATATTATTAGGACGAATCGTAGCAAAAACAAGTCCACTAGCGATTGTTTTCTTTTCAAAAGCTTTACCTGAATATATTGGTCTAGTGAATACCACTTCATCACCATCTACGTCTATATCAGTAGCATCTGATACTAAACCAGATTCTAATTTTGCTGCAAGTTTTGGTGTTAAATCTTTTCCGACTGCAGTATGACCCATGATAATGCCATAAGGGGATTCTTCATTAATAACTGATAATACTGCTTGACCGTATCCATCAGATGTATATGTTTTCAATCCCGAATTTTTCAGTGTAACAACACGTTCTGCCCCGTAATATATCATTTCTTGTGCTTGGCTCTCTAGATTATCTTCTCCACATAGCAAGCCAACAATCTCGCCTTCAGGCTTTATTTTTTTAGCAGCGGCGATCGCTTCAAATGTTACATTACGTAACACACCATCTCTCATTTCTCCAATTACTAATAATTTATCGCTCATGAGAATTTCTCCCTTCTGTCATCAAGATTAAAGTACTTTAGATTCGTTTTTCAGCAATGAAACAAGTTCCTTAACTTGTTCGTTAACCTCTCCACTTAAAACTCTTCCAGCCTCTTTTTCAGGTGGTAAGAATATATCAATTGTTTTCGTTTTAGGTTCTAATTCATCCTCATCTAGATCAAGATCATCGATCTCTAATTCTTCCAGTGGTTTCTTCTTTGCTTTCATAATTCCTGGTAGAGATGGGTATCTCGGATCATTCAGTCCTTGCTGACAAGTTACTAGGACAGGTAAGCTCGTTTCAACTTTTTCAACATCACCTTCAACGTCCTTGTCGATTTTAACATTGTCTCCTTCGATAACTAAGCTTGTTATCGTTGTAACATATGGAATATCAAGGAGCTCAGCTAAACGAGGACCAACCTGGCCACTTGCTTCATCAATAGCAACATTTCCAGCTAGTATCAAATCAACTTCTTTATCTTCAAAAAATGCTTCTAGTATTTTCGCAGTAGTAAATTGATCGCCATCTTCTAGATCATCTTCCGTATTTATCAATACAGCTTTATCTGCTCCCATTGCTAATGCTGTGCGTAACTGCTTTTCTGAATCTTCATCACCTATCGTGATAACAGTAACTTCCCCTCCATGCTCATCGCGTTGCTTAATAGCTTCCTCAACTGCATATTCGTCGTAAGGGTTAATAATATATTCTGCACTATCATCCTCAATTCGCCCATTTGTTACAGTAATTTTCTCCTCTGTATCAAAGGTCTTTTTCAATAACACATAAATATTCATGTGGTCTTCCTCCTTTTTAAGCGTTTTCAAAATATGATAATAGAAGAATAGATTTATCTATTTATCTTGGAAATTGGGTTTCCGCTTTTCCATAAAGGCCTTTACACCCTCTTTTGCATCTTCTGACCCAAATATCTCACCAAAAGCGATTGCTTCTGCTTTAACACCTTTTGAAAATTGCGATGTTTTCGCATATGGTATTAATTGCATGATATGATTTATAGTTGGTTTGCTTTTTGCAGCTATTTTAGTCGCTAGTTTCATAGCTTCATCAAAAACACGATCTTCAGCAACCGCATGATTAGCTAGCCCTAAAGCATGTGCTTCGGTACCCGTAATTGGCTCACCACTTAGGATTAATTCATAAGCCTTAGCGGAACCAACATACCTTGGTAATCGCTGCGTTCCGGCAAATCCTGGAATAATTCCTAGATTTAATTCAGGTAGACCAAGCTTTGCAGTTTCAGATACTAATCGGATATGACAAGCCATTGCTAGCTCTAATCCACCACCTAAAGCAGCACCATGTATTGCAGCTATGATCGGAACAGAAAATCCTTCCATTCGATCAAAGAGTTTTTGCCCCTCTTCTGATAACGATTGATAATCAGAGGAATGTTGAAATGAAGTAAACTCTTTAATATCTGCACCTGCAGAGAAGAACTTTCCTTCTCCTCTAATGACGATTGCCTTTACCGTATGATCTGCCTCAACCTCATCGAGTTTTACAGATAAATCTCGTAATAGATTACTAGACAATGCGTTAGCGGGTGGACTTTGAATAGTTAATATAGCTACTTGATCATGTAATTCATACGCTAATGTTCCCACTATACCCCTCCTCATATGTATTTTAACAAAATATATCTATTTTCACACCCTCTTAATTAGCTCTCCCTTGTAAAGATTTTTTATCTTGTAGAGAGGCCGTTCGTAATTAATGCGTGAACAGAAGGTGCTAGGCTAACTAATTCATATTTTTCCTCTTTCATAACCCAGTTTGTTACTGTTTCATCTAATGTCCCAAAGATCATTTGTCGGACTAGCTTTTTATTCAAATCATCACGGAAAATGTTTTGTTCAATTCCTTCATTTATAATACTATCAATGACCATTAAGTAGGGTTTAAGTACTTTATTAATTTGCAGTCGCAAATCTATATTTGATTGTCTTAATTCTAACTGTGTCACGATTGCTAAGTGGTGGTCCTTTGCTAATTGACTAAAATGCATCTCAATTAAGGTCAATAATTTTTCATTTGCATTGCTCTTTTGATCGATTGCTGTAGCAATTTGTTCAATAAACTGCCCCATTTTTTCCTCAAATACAGATACTAATATATCTTCTTTGTTTTTAAAATATAAATAGATTGTACCATCAGCGACACCAGCTTTTTTTGCAATCTTTGACACTTGGGATGCATGATAGCCATTTTCTGCAATTACTTCAACAGCTGCATCAATAATTAATTTGTACTTCGGTTTATTTTTCTTCATAGAAATCTCCTTCAAGCAAAACATAAAATGAATGAATGTTCATTCATGTTTTATTATAAGTTCTCATGTTGGAGATGTCAATAACGAACTTGTCCTAAAAATGGTTAAAAAAGAGCCGAAGCTCAACTAGTTGTGCTTTCTTCCAATTGTTTCTCTTTATCTCCTTCAACTAACTGTCTTCTTAATATTTTTCCTACTGCAGTCTTTGGTAATTCATCACGAAACTCATATAATCTTGGTACTTTGTACGATGCAAGATGTTTTCTGCAAAATGTATTTAGAACCTCTTCTGAAAGTGTATATCCGTTCTTTGCTACAACATATGCTTTCACTGTCTCTCCTCTATATGCATCTGGAATACCTGCTACCGCTACTTCCAATACACCTTCATGCTCATATAATACTTCTTCAACTTCTCTAGGATAAATATTATAACCGCCAGCAATAATCATATCTTTTTTGCGATCAACAATATAAAAATACCCATTTTCATCCATATATCCCAAATCACCTGTCAATAACCAGCCATCTCTTAATACTTTATCTGTTTCCTCCTGGTTATTCCAATACCCACGCATTATTTGTGGTCCTTTAACAGCAACCTCACCGACTTCTCCTTGTTCAGCTTCTTCAAATGTTTCCATGTCTAGAATTTTAGCATCTGTGTCTGGCCATGGAATTCCAATACTACCATTAATCCGCTTTTCCCATACAAAATTGGCATGTGTGACAGGAGAGGATTCTGTTAGTCCATAACCTTCAACTAGTCTTCCACCTGTTACCTTTTCAAACTGCTCCTGTACCTCAACTGGTAAAGGTGCCGAACCACTAATACAAGCTTCTATAGAAGATAAATCATATTTTTTTATGTCAGGATGATTCAATAACCCTACATAAATGGTAGGTGCGCCGGGAAATAAAGTTGGCTTTTGTTTATGAATTACCTTTAATACATCACCAGCATCAAATTTAGGCATTAAGATCATTTTCTGTCCAGACATAATCGACAAATTCATTACAGTTGTCATACCATATACATGAAAGAAAGGTAAAACTCCAAGAACTACTTCTTCTCCTTGTTTGGTTTTATATAACCAAGCATCACTCATTTGACAATTTGAAACTAGGTTGTAATGGGTTAACATAACACCCTTCGGAAACCCTGTCGTACCCCCGGTGTATTGTAGTAGTGCCAAATCCTCTATTGGATCAACATCCACTTGTTGATAATTTGGAGTTGTTTTTTCCAATATAGCTGTCCAGACATGGGTATCTCCACCATGTTCCACTTTAACCACAATATTATATTGTTTTTTCTGGATGAATGGGTAAATTAAGTTTTTAGGGAATGGCAAATAGTCCTTAATCCCAGTAACAATCATATGTTTTAACGGTGTTTCTTCCTTTACATTTTTGACACGTGGTACCAATATATCTAAACATACGATAAATGTTGCACCCGAGTCATTTAATTGATATTCTAACTCTCTTTCCGTGTATAAAGGGTTTGTTTGAACTACGATTGCTCCCGCCATTAATGCTCCATAATAACTAATTACTGCTTGTGGACAGTTCGGAAGCATTATTGCAACCCGATCACCCTTTTTTATGCCAAGTTGCTGAAAGTAGTTCGCCATAATCTTAGCTTGTGTACTAACTTCGGAAAATGACATTTCTTTACCCATAAAATAAAGCGCTTTCTTTTCTCCGTAAAGATTTGCAGACTCTTCCAAATAGACATGTAATGCTTTTGCGTCGTAATCAATGGTAGTTGGAATCTCTTTTGGATATTGTGCATGCCATAACTTTTCTTCCACATCAATTCCTCCTTTATAACTATATTTATATTACATTATACCGACTAATTGATATTTTTTGAAATTTTATTTAACTTTTTCTACATTTTTTTGATATCAACTGGTCGATATAATGATTGTAGGAACTAACGGAATACTATTTACAATAGGTAAATGACCCCAACAATGACAAATATGACAGCAACTACCGCTAATATTTTTGCTAAAACTTCCAAAGTATCCAATGCTTTCTCTCCCTACACAATATTTGCTCCTATTACAAAAGCTAAACTAATTGAAATTGTCATTGAAATAAATCCTACGGCAATATTTCCGCTTCCAATCTCTTCATCGACCTTGATCGTTGGTGTCAAGAATTCAAAAATAAAATAGGCTAATATTAATAAAACAAAACCTACTACTCCCCAACCAATGCTTGTTAATAAGGTATCATTATGCTCAATGGAATAGCGAAAAATCGTGGCGATACCAAAAATCTTTCCACCTGTTGCCATTGCAACAGCGATATTTCCTTTTTTAATCTCCACCCAGTTTTTGTAGGATGTTACAAGTTCAAAAACAGCTAAAAAGACAATTGTGCATAATATAACAACACTATATCTTGCAGCAGTCTCGACAATTACGTTTTCCCAAAAAACATCCATACTATATTCCTCCCCATGAAATACTATCGAAATTCAATGACTGTAACACCACTTCCACCTTCTCCTGCTGAACCTTGTCGATGTGATGCAATATTCGGGTGTCTTTTCACAAAATCTTGAACGCCTTTACGTAACGCTCCGGTTCCTTTCCCATGAATAATATAGACCTTGGGATAACCTGCCAGTGTCGCATCATCAATGTATTTTTCCAATTGAAGTAATGCGTCTTCATAACGTTCCCCACGTAAATCCAATTCTGTCTTTACATGATAATTGGAGCCTTTAATGGTTGCTAATGGTTTCTCTATTGTTTCTTTTTTCTTTCCAACTTTTTGTAAATCTGATCGTTTTGCCTTTACCTTCATTATGCCAACTTGAACTAAGTATTCTTTTTCATTTACCTTCTCCAACACCGTACCACTTTGATTTACGGTCAATAGTTTGATCTCGTCTCCAGGAGATAGTGTTACTTGTTGATTCGTAGTTGGCTGTGCTTCGTTTTTCTGCTTTGTACGAAGACTTGGCTTTGCCTCTTCAAGCATTTTTTTTGCTTCTATCCATTCATGTTCCTTTAACTCCGCATTTGTTTTCATATTACGGATTTCCTCAACAATAGCTTCCGCTTCCTCGCGCGCTTTTTGAAGTGCTTTATTTGCTTTCTCTTCAGCTTTTTCGAAAATTGCTTCTCGTTTTTCTTCCAGCTGTGTCCATTCCTTTTCTATTTCGGATCGAAGCTTCTCGCTTTCAAGCAACACTTGATGTGCCTCTTCATAGTCTTTCTCGGCTTGTATTTGCGATTTCTCTAAGGAGGCTATCATATTTTCTACACTTTTCGAATCAATACCGATATGACTTTTAGCATGGGTAATAACCTCTGTACTTAACCCTAACCTTCTTGATATATCAAATGCATTACTTCGACCTGGGACGCCGATTAGTAGTCGGTACGTAGGCTGTAACGTTTCTACATCAAATTCCACGGAAGCGTTGATAACATTTTTTCGATTAAAGCCATATGCTTTCAACTCAGGATAATGGGTAGTTGCAACTACTCTTGCATTTCTTGATATGACTTCATCCAAAATAGCCATCGCTAATGCTGCGCCTTCTTGTGGGTCAGTACCTGCTCCCAATTCGTCAAATAATACTAATGTCTTATCATTAACATGTCTTAATATGTCCACGATATTAGTCATATGAGAAGAAAAAGTACTTAAGTTTTGTTCAATGGACTGCTCATCACCAATATCAGCAAAGACATCATCAAATACAGCTAGTTCGCAGCCGTCAAATGCAGGGACCTGTAGTCCGGATTGAGCCATTAATGTACAAAGTCCAATCATTTTTAATGTAACGGTCTTCCCACCTGTGTTCGGCCCAGTGATGACAATCGCTGTAAAATCTTCCCCAATTTCAACATCGTTTGGGACTACTTCGTCCTTTGGAATTAATGGATGACGCGCTTGCTGCATTTTAATGATTCCATTATCGTTCATCTTTGGCATCGAAGCTTTCATTTCTTGTGCTAGCTTCGCTCTGGAAAAAATAAAATCAACTTTTGCTAAAATAGATACGTTTATTGCTAAGAATGATTCTTGATTGGCAACTTCTTCGCTTAATTCCTTTAAAATACGATCTATTTCCTGTTTCTCTTGTATGGACGCTTCTTGTAATTGATTATTTAAGTCAACAACTGCTTTCGGTTCCATGAATAATGTTTGGCCAGAGGCTGATTGATCATGAACAATCCCACCTATCTGTCCACGGTATTCTTGTTTTACCGGAAGTACGTAACGATCATTCCTTATAGTTATAATTGCATCAGATAACATATTACTTTTTGTTTTCGTAAAATTATCCAGCTTATCCCGTAATCTACTTTCATACGTACGAATGGATGATCGAATACTACGAAGTTTTACAGAAGCACTATCCATCATATGGCCATGATCATCAATACAACTTTTGATCTGTCTTTCTAATTCACGTAATGGCGTAATGCCCTCTACTAAATCTTTTAAAATAGGCAAGTCCTCTTCTAACTTTTCAACAAAGCTCTTTGCTTGCCTGCCACCGTAAATTGTATTCGCTATATCCAGGCATTCATTCGAGTTCAATACTCCACCAATTACACTTCGCTTTAAACTCTCCCGAATATCGTAAATTCCGCCGAGTGGGATGGCATTATTTAATCGTAAAATTTGTACTGCTTCATCTGTTTCATTTTGTAGTTCAATGACCGTATCGATTGCGGTTGATGGCACTACCTGTGATGCTAGGTCTTTACCTAGTGATGTCGAAGCATGGTTTATTAATCGTTCAATAACTTTGTTAAATTCCAAAACACGGAGAATTCGTTCATTCATAGGATTACTCCTTTTCCAGTTGTTCAACTAAACTCTTTATTACTTGTTACGTTGTAAGTACTTCATAAGTTTCTCAATTGACCAAGTATTTATAACGTTTTCTTTCCTTGACCACCCTTTTCGAGCTACATGCACACCATATTTCATATGATCAAGCATAGGGTAACTATGGGCATCTGTACTTATTGCTAACTTCACACCAATTTCTTGAGCTACTCGAACCCATTCAGCAGATAAATCAAAGCGATTTGGATTTGCATTTATTTCTAATGCTGTATCCGTTTCCTTAGCACGTTCTATTAACTTTTCAACATTGACCTTATAACCATCTCGTCTTCCAATCAACCTTCCTGTTGGATGTGCTATAAGTGATACATATGGATTATCTAATGCGGCAAATAATCGATTCATTATTTGCTCTTCCGATTGATTAAAGCTTGAATGAATCGCACCAATTACAAAATCCATTTCACGCAAAAAGTCATTGGTGAAATCAAGGTTTCCATCAGGCAAAATATCCATTTCTACCCCAGCAAAGATATGGATATCTTCATACTGCTCATTTAACCGATGAATTTCTTCCCGCTGTTGTCTTAATCTGGATTCACTTAATCCATTTGCAACTCTTAAAAATTTCGAATGATCGGTGATTGCCATATACGTATACCCTTTTTCTCTTGCTTTTCGCACCATTTCTTCCAATGACTGGGCACCATCACTCCAGGTTGTATGCATATGCAAATCACCACGTATATCACTCAATTCTAGTAAGGGCACATCATTATTAAATGCCTCTACCTCGCCACTGTTTTCTCTCACTTCAGGTGGAATAAAGTTCAAGCCAAAGTGATTAAAAAATTCTGCTTCTGTTTGAAATGTAATCAATTCGTCCGTTTCTTCGATTTCAATTCCATATTCATTTATTTTTTCACCACGGGACTTCGCCAACTGCCTCATCGCAACATTATGATCCTTAGAACCGGTAAAGTGATGCAGTGTTGTTACAAACTCTTTCTCCGTAACAAGTCTAAAATCGATGTTTATATCGTATACATCCTCTAACGTTACGGAAACCTTTGTATCCCCCTTAGCAATCACATCTTTTAGGTCGTTAATCTGTAATAACGATTCTCGGACTATTTGTGGCTGATCTGTTGCGATAATATAATCTATGTCCTTTATTGTTTCCCTCATTCTTCGTAAACTACCTGCTCTTGAGAATCGTTTAATTTCTGGGATGTTATGAAGAAAACTCTCAACCCTTTCTGCTATAGGTAACATCATAGCAATAGGTAGACGCTCAGGACGTGATCCAGCTTCTTCCAAAGAGGCTAGTATTTTTTCAGCGGATTTCTTACCGAAACCTGCTAAAGCCTCTACTTTTCCGTTTTTTAATACTTCTTTTAAAGATTCTGCATCTACAACCTCTAACTCTTGATACAGTTTTGCTAGTTTTTTTCCACCAAGGCCAGGAATATTTAATAAGGGTACTAAACCTTTTGGTACTTCCTCTTCTAATTGCTGTAACGTATCGGAATGATTCGTTTTTACATACTCCTCAATCACAGCACTGGTTCCTTTTCCAATTCCATTCATTTTCGTAAAATCATCTATATCTGATAGCGATCTGTCATCTCGTTCTAGTGCTTGTGCAGCTTTCCGATAGGCAGAAATCTTAAAAGGGTTTTCCCCTTTCAACTCCAAATAAACTGCTATTTTTTCCAGTAGCTTAATAACATCTTTTTTGTTTACTAACATCCTTACTCACCTGCTTGAAATAATATCATGACATACAAAGAGACTAACTCATCTTAGGATATTCTTATTGTACATGACCATACAACGATATCCATAATATTTTGAATTAGTCTCCGTATTATTCTTCTTTAAATATAAGATCCCATTGACCACAATGACTTAATCTTTTCTGATAAGTATGGTGTTTTTTCAACAATGTACATTGCTATAGATGAGTCATTTATCCACTCTTGTAATCCTGATAATGGTGTTAAAGCTAAAATATATAAAACAATAAATAATATGAGGTAAATCTCTAAAAATCCTAATATAGCACCTAACAACTTATTAATAGAATTTAATATAGGCAATGAAGCCACAAAGTCTAACATGGAAGCAATGATTTGTAATAAGATCTTAACAGCGAAAAAGATTATCGCAAAGGAAATAGCATTATAAAATGCATTTTCCAATGGCAACGCTTGTATAAAATCTCCCCATAAACTATCGTCTGGTAATTCTGGATATGGAATCCAAAGTGCTAATTGGGTCGCCAATTCGTCATAATATGTAGCAGCAACTATAAATGAAATGATGAAGCCTATTAAATGTACTGCTTGTAATATTAAGCCCCTTTTTAAACCTATTAAAAACCCAAAAAATAAAAGTATAAGTAGTATTAAATCTATCATGCCTTTTTATTCCTCTTTCTTTTTTAATGACCCCAGTAATGTAGCATAGTCCTCTTTTAATTTTAAGTAGTCATTCATCGAGTTAACAGCCGTAAGAACAGCAAGACTAGCTGTATCTAGCTGAGGGTTCTTTTCCTGTATATCTTGCATTTTTTGATCGACTAAACTTGCTACCATACGTACATGGCTTGCTGATTCAGTTCCAACAATTGTATATGATTTATTATGTATTTCAACAGTTAAACGGGTTTTATCGTTCTGGGTCACGCAAATAGCCTCCCATAAAAATTCTTCACTTCATCTTAACACGAAGACACGCATTAAGGAAACTATTCTTATTCAAAATTTAAACATTTCATTTATTTGATTTAGTTTGCTATAGTCAAGATAGAGAAATGTGATTGGAGAGAAACGATGCCACAAAATGTTTATGTTTTACCAATAAAAACAATAGAAGCTATGAAACAATACTATCATAATTCGTTATCGAATGTACCACAAGGGGCTATTTTTCGTGCCAAAACAGAAAATGCCGTTATTACCGCTTATAAATCTGGAAAAGTATTATTTCAGGGAAGCTCTCCTGAAACGGAAGCAATGAAGTGGACAAATCAGAAATCCACACAGCAAAAAAAGGCGACTTCATCAGCATCACATACCTACTCACCCCCTCAGTCACTGTTTACGAACTCACACATTGGATCTGATGAAGCTGGAACAGGTGATTATTTTGGTCCGATAACAGTTGCTAGTGCATTTGTAACATCTGAAAATATTCCGATACTAAAACAAATTGGTGTAAAGGATTCTAAAAATCTAACAGATGCTACAATAATGGAGCTTTCAAAAGAGATTGTGAAATTAAACATACCATATTCATTGCTAATACTACATAATAAAAAATACAATACACTACAAGATAGAGGTTGGACACAAGGTAAAATGAAAGCAATGTTACATCATCATGCAATTACGAATTTATTGCAAAAGATTGATGAAAGCCCTGTAAAAGGAATATTGATCGATCAGTTTTGTGAACCACATGTATACAAAAGACATATCGCTTCCGAAAAACAGAACTTACACGATAATACCTATTTCATGACAAAAGCAGAAAGCTATTCTATTGCAGTAGCCGCAGGATCCATTATAGCTAGAGCAAGCTTTGTTAAAGAAATGGATAGGCTCTCCGAGATGATAGGCATTCCATTGAAAAAGGGCGCATCAAAAGCAGTTGACCAAACCATCGCTAAAATCATCAAGGACAAAGGGGAGGCAGTTTTAAACAACTATGCTAAATTGCATTTTGCAAACACCAAAAAAGCGAGAGCATATTTGTAGATGAATGAAAACTGCTCTTTAAAGATTGGGAAACAATTTGTTTTCTGGATAGACAAATTGTTGGATTTTGAGAATATGATCCGATTAAAGGGCAATAAGAGAACCACAAGCTGCCCCAAAAAAACATATCAAACAAAAAAACATCTGGTATGATTTTTCATACCAGATGTTTTTCATTACGATCTTACATATGAATTAAATATTTCATTTACAGTTTGAATTACCTTCTGGAAGGATTCTTCTACTTCGTCATCCTTTAATGTTTTTTCCGGATTTTGATATAAAAGGTTATATGCTACCGATTTCTTCCCTTCAGGCAAGTTCTCCCCTTTATACACATCAAAGATTTGTACTTGTTTAACAAGTGGAGCACCTGTTGATTCAATAATTTCTTTTACATCCCCAGCTTTTATATCTTCATCCAAAATAAAAGCGATGTCCCGGGTAATCGAAGGATATTTTGGTATTTGATTATACGTTGGAATATTTTCATGCGTATTAAATACATAATCCATATTCATATCAAATACATAGGTCTCTTTCAGGTCCATTTTCTTCTCCAGCGCAGGATGTAATTGTCCAAGAAAGCCTATTACTTGCCCGTTAACAGACATCGTCGCACATCTACCTGGATGCATATCTGGAATGATCGCTTGATCAAAATCAACTTGGATTTGCAACTTATGGAAGAGCTCTTCCATAATTCCTTTTACAACAAAGAAATCAACCGGTCTAACTTCTTGCTGCCATGGATGCTCTATCCATCTACCAGTCAATGCTCCAGAAAGGCGTAGTTGTTCGTTAGGTTGTTCTGTTAATTCTTTTTCCTTTGTTAAAAATACAGAACCCATTTCGTAATAGGCTACAGTATCTTGATTTCGTGCACGATTGTAAGCAACTGTTTGTAACAACTCCGGTAAAATACTTAAACGTAAATATTTGTGGTCTTCACTCATTGGCATGGCAAGTGAAATTGGCTCTGGATTCATTTCTTTTACTTCAGGACTAACCAGGGTATGGATATGCTTATCATTTGTTAAAGAATACGTTGTTGTTTCCATTAATCCAACACCTTGCAAGAAGCTTTTCACATCTCGCTTTAAACGCTGCCGTTCCGTTAGGCCACCTGCTTGTGAGGAACCTGTTGGTAGTGTAAATGGTAAGTTATCGTAACCATAAATTCTAGCAACTTCTTCTAGCATATCCTCAAAAATTGTTACATCGCCTCTACGAGTTGGGACATTAATTGTAAAAAGGTTTTGATCCTGTACAAATTCAAATCGAAGCTTATTTAATATATGCGCCATCTCATCAGTAGAGATCACTGTACCTAATCGTTTATTAATCTCATCAGCATCCATTGATACTACTTTTTCATCACGGTCTAAATTATCAAATTCTACCACTCCACTTAATACGTTGCCACCTGCATATTGTTGTAATAATTTAGCAGCGCGTACTCCAGCACCAATTACTCGATTTGGATCGATTCCTTTTTCATATCTCGTACTTGCTTCACTACGTAACCCAGTTTGTTTCACTGTTTTTCTAACAGATTTCGAATCAAAATAAGCTGCTTCTAGCAATACAGTTGATGTTTCATCAGTTACTTCCGAATTGGCACCACCCATAACACCAGCGACTGCAACAGGTTCTGTACCATTCGTAATAACGAGGTTATCTTCTGTTAAACTTCTCTCTACATCATCTAATGTTACAATTTTTTCATCATTTTTTGCTCGACGTACCACAATTTTATTTGATTTTAATCGATCGTAATCAAACGCATGTAATGGCTGTCCATACTCGAGTAATACATAATTTGTTATATCAACAACATTATTAATAGGACGAATTCCTGCCGCCATTAAATAATTACGCATCCAAAGTGGAGAAGCTTTCACTTCAATATCCTTGATTACAATGGCACCATAATACGGATTTAGCTCAGCATCCTCCACCTCAACAGACACATAGTCCGCTGCACTTTCATCTTTTGTTTCTACCGTTTCATCTGGTAATTTTACATCTTGATCTAATATAGCTGCAACTTCATATGCTACTCCTAGCATACTTAAGCAATCTGCTCGATTAGGAGTCAAATCAAATTCTAATACGGCATCATTTAAATTTAATAATGGTTCCACGCTTTCTCCAACTGTAACATCATTAGGGAAAACAAAAATTCCTTCTGCTATATCCTTAGGTACGTATTTTTCTTCAATTCCAAGCTCCTGTAATGAGCAGATCATTCCATTAGATTCAACACCGCGTAACTTGACCTTTTTAATTTTAAAATTACCTGGCAGTACAGCACCTGGTTTGGCAACAGCGACCTTCTGACCTTGAGCAATATTTGGTGCACCACATATAATTTGTAATGTTTCATCTCCAACATCTACTTGGCACAGATTTAACTTGTCTGCATTTGGATGTTTTTCACATGACGCTACGTACCCAACAACAACACTACTGCTTTTTTCAGCTATATATTCAATACCATCAACTTCAATACCTGTCTTTGTAATTTTCTCAGCCAGTTCTTCTGGGCTAATGCCTTCTATATCCACATAATTTTTTAACCAATTTAATGAAACTAACATTATTTTACCTCCCTAAGCATTATGAAATTGTTTTAAGAAACGTATATCATTTGTGTAGAACTGACGAATATCATTAATACCATATTTAAGCATCGCAATTCGTTCCGGTCCCATACCAAATGCAAATCCGGAATATACTTTCGGGTCATAACCTGCCATCGACAGTACATTTGGATGTACCATTCCTGCACCAAGTATTTCAATCCAACCGGTTCCTTTACAAACCGAACATCCTTCACCATTGCAAACTTTACATGAGATATCCATTTCAACAGACGGCTCTGTGAAAGGGAAGAAGCTAGGACGTAAGCGAATTTCACGATCCTCACCGAAAAGTTTTTTAGCAAATGTATCTAAAATCCCTTTTAAGTCACTCATTTTAACATGTTTATCTACATACAATCCTTCGATTTGGGTAAATTGATGAGAATGTGTCGCATCATCCGTATCACGACGATATACTTTACCTGGGCAAATCATCTTCACACTTTTCGAATCTTCATACGCTTGCATCGTACGCGCCTGTACTGGTGAAGTATGTGTACGAAGCAATAATTCATTAGTTAAATAAAACGTATCTTGCATATCTCTCGCTGGATGATCTTTCGGCAAGTTCAATGCCTCAAAATTGAAATAATCTGTTTCTACTTCAGGTCCCTCTCTTACTTCAAATCCCATACCAATGAATAAGTCTTCAATCTCTTCAACAATTTTAGTCAACAGATGTGGACCACCAGCATGGACCGGTCTTCCAGGTAAGGTCACATCAATAGCCTCATCCGTTAGTTTTTCTTCAAGTGCAGCATGTTCAAGCCCCTCATTCTTCTGTTCAATCGCCGTTGTGATTGCTTCCCTCACACTGTTGGCAAGTTCACCAATTACCGGACGCTCTTCTTTAGAAAGCTTTCCCATTCCTCTAAGTACACCCGTTAGCGATCCTTTTTTTCCTAAATAAGCTACTTTGATGGACTGAAGTTCTTTTATATCTGCAGTTTGTTCAATTTTCTCAATTGCCTCTTTTTCCAGTAACTCCAATTGTTCCTTCATACAAATTACCTCCAATGACTAATAATATTAGATTTTCCCACAAAAAAAAGCCTACATCCCCAAAATAAAGGGACGAAGCTTTCGTCGCGGTACCACCCTTGTTGACACCTATTGTGCCCACCTTAATTAAATAACGGATAAATCCGGAACACCTTTACTTGATCATCAAGGTCCAAGTGTCAGCTCCAGAGTGAAAATTAACAATTGTCACGGTAGAAATGCTTACAGTCTAGGGCATTTCTTCCCTTTACCGCTCCTCTATATTGTTAATATGCTCTTTCACAGCTTTTCAATATGAAATCTAAACTTGATTATAGTTAAAATGACAACATTTTGCAAGGTTAACATTTTACATGATACATAAGTATACCTGCCGCTACACTAACATTCAATGATTCAGCTTCTCCATAAATTGGAATGTTTACGATGGTATCTGCTTGCCTTATGATGTCTTCCTTTATTCCTGCTCCTTCATTACCTAATACTAGTGCAACTTTTTCTGGTTTTTCTATCGTATGATATGGTTTTGCATTTGTTAGTGCTGTCGCCCAGATAGAAAAACCTTCTTGTTGTAGAATGGAGATCCGCTCCTCCAAATTTTCTTGAAAAATAGGGATGTGAAAAATAGAGCCCTGTGTAGCACGTATAACCTTATCATTAAATACATCAACCGTACCATTACCTAAAATAATAGCATCAAATCCTGCAGCATCAGCTGTTCGAATGATAGTTCCTAAATTACCAGGGTCTTGAATAGCATCAATTAATAATACGAAATTCCCTATAGAGGCTGGTTGTTCCTTAAATGACACAATGGCAGCAATTCCTTGAGGTGTCTTTGTTTCAGATATATATTGAAAGACATTCTCGCCAACCACCGTCACTTGGTAGTTTTCACACCATGCCGGTACTGAAACATCTTGTTGAACAATAATTTCTCGAATTGTCCATTCACTTTTCCATGCTTCTTCCACCAGATGATATCCTTCGATTAAGAAGGTCCCTGTATTTTTTCGCTCTTTTCTTCTTTGAAGTTTTTTCCAATTTTTCACTTTATCGTTTTGTACAGAAGTAATCATGCAAAAATCATTCCCATCCATCTTATCTTGTACTATCATACATATTTCCATATGAACTGGTCAAACTATCTATAGTTAAAATTAAAAAAGGAGTGTTAGTTGTGGATTTAAATTTAAGAAAAGCAATTTTATCAAATATCTCAGAAAATGATCAATCTCAGTTAGAGGCAACCATTGTAGATGCCGTTAACGGTGAGGAAAAAATGCTTCCTGGTCTTGGAGTTCTTTTTGAACTAATTTGGAATCAGTCTAGTGAAGAAGAAAAACAAGAGATGATTGACGCTTTGGAACAAGGTGTAAAATCCGCTTCAAGTTAATTTCTGACCCCACAAGGTGCCTAAATAGGCACCTTTTATAGTTGTTTCTTATTATTTCTCAAATGGAGCCCTCGTAACCAAAAAAGAAAAAATAAAATCTTCCTAGCAATTTTTAAAAAATATTGTACAATAGAATAGATAGGTTATTAGGGAGAGATTATTAGTGGAAATAAGACAACTACAACAACTTATTCAAAATCAGGCAATGTCTATTCTCCATTCAAATAAAGATGGAATGTCTAGTATGTCGCCAATGATAGATTTAGCGTTCAAACAACTTTTACAGGATAAAATAAACGAATCGGAATCGGCCAATAACATGTTGAATACTAGGATGAATTATTCATTTGAATCATCCCCTATAAATTCGTTGGCATTTTCTAATATACAAAACTCTTTTATCCCTTCCAAAACGGATTTCAACAATAATATCTCTGAAATCGCCAATAAATATGGGATTGACGAGAAATTAATTCACTCCGTTATTCAAGCTGAGTCAAATTATAACCCCAATGCAGTTAGCCATGCAGGTGCACAAGGATTAATGCAACTTATGCCTGGAACGGCTCGCGGACTAGGTGTAACGAACGCTTTTGATCCAGCGCAAAATATCGAAGGTGGTACCAAATACTTAACCCAAATGCTCGATCGTTATGAAGGTAATATTGAATTAGCTCTTGCAGCATATAACGCTGGACCTGGTAATGTTGATAAATATAATGGAATACCCCCTATTAAAGAGACTCAAAATTATGTTAAAAAAGTAATGCAATCTTATTTAGCTTAATTAGCACAAAAGACGTTCGGATTCATTCATCCAAACGTCTTTTTATATGTGTGTTAGAAAATTATTTTTTAAGCAAGAATAATTTCTTTAACTTTTTCACTGTCTAATTTCTTAATCGTTTCTACTATTAATTTCACGGCATTTTCAAAATCATCCCGATGGATAATAGCCGCATGAGTATGAATATAACGAGATGCAACTGTAATAGATAACGAAGGAACTCCATTGGCTGTTAAATGGATAGAGCCTGAATCCGTTCCACCTGCCGCAATCGATGAATATTGATATGGAATATTATTCTCATCCGCCGTTTCGACTACTAATTCTCGTACTCCTTTATGAGAGATCATTGAAGCATCATAGATTATGATCTGCGGACCATCACCTAGTTTACTATCTGCTTCATGCTCTTTAATACCAGGCGTATCTCCTGCAATCCCAACATCGACACCAAAGCCAATATCAGGTTGTATTAAGTTTGCTGAAGTTTTTGCACCACGCAATCCAGTTTCTTCTTGAACCGTACCGACACCATAAACAACATTGGGGTGGTTTTCACCTTTCAACTGCTTTAACACGTCAATTGCAATTGCACAACCGATTCGATTATCCCATGCTTTTGCAAGTAACATTTTTTCGTTTTTTAATGGGGTGAATTCAAAATATGGTACAACTGAATCTCCTGGTTTTACACCAAATTCTTCTGCTTCCTCCTTGCTTGAAGCACCGATATCAATAAACATATCATTAATATCAATTGGTTTCTTACGAGCTTCGGCAGAAACGATATGTGGAGGTTTTGATCCAATAACTCCAGTGACATCTCCTTTGGCAGTAACAATTGTTACACGTTGTGCCAACATTACTTGACTCCACCAGCCACCAATGGTTTGGAAATAAATAAAACCATTCTTATCAATACGTTTAACCATAAATCCGACTTCATCTAAATGACCTGCAACCATTATTTTAGGACCATTTTCATCACCAGTCTTTTTAGCAACTAGACTTCCTAAATTATCGGTATATACTTCATCCGCATAAGGCTTTATGTACTTCTCCATTACTTCTCTCGTTTCTTTTTCATTACCAGAAATACCGCGAGAGTCGGTTAAATCTTTTAACATGGTAAGTGTTTCATCTAATTTGGCCATATATAACTCTTCCTCCTTCTTCATTACACTTCTTCAGTATAACTTTTATTAGAAAAATTTTAAAATATTTTTAATAACCTTGATTTTGTCGCTCATAATTAATTTCATTCTTTTTTAGATATGCATTTTGCAGATCTTCTTCACTTAGTCCGAGAAGTTTTCCTAATTGGATATAACTTATAAATAACCGATTATAATTTTCCTGTGAAGGCTGATTTTTAAACATAACACATAAATCAAATACTTCATTAAATTGTTCTGTCTCTGATTTTGATGATAAAACTTGTACTTCAGAATGAAATATTAATCCTTTTTCAATTCCTAACGATAATATAAAGTGAATACCATCTACATATTCCTCTAAAATAACTTCCTCATTACTTCTAGGTTTGTTACTCCAAAATTTAAAGCATCTTGTTTCATTTGCAAGCTCCCCTAGTTCAACTAATAATGCTAGATATTTTTCTTGAAAAATATTTTTACCTTCTAGGTTGTGATTACTTTCTATGTATGAATCCAAGTTTTTTTGCATTGTAAATAACCTTGACCAATCCAACTTAATTAACCTCTTTTCCTGATTTTATACGATTGTATCATGAATTTTCATATTTAGTGAAACTAATTGGCTTTGTCATACGTATGGGATGATAACTAATATCAGGGAGAAGATCTGTATGATAGTATTCTTATTTCGCATACTCATTATCATTGCATTGACTCTAGTTATTTATACTGTGATTCAATACTTTCTCAATCCACAGCGAAGATTACACAAAGCTAAAGAAGCACAGGAATTCTATTTTCTAGATGAGTCGAATAATACGAAGAAGAATTTACAATTTGTCTATAAAGGATGTTTATTTGAAGGTGAAAAATATTTAGGTGCAACCGAACAATCATTTGAAGTTGTAGACATTCATATAACGGTTCAAGATCATTTGGAATTAAGAGGTTTTACACGTGATGATCTATACTTTTTAGAAAAAGAGCTTTTGATACACTATCCATTTGCTAATGTAACTTGGAAACACCCTATTAATCAGATATTTATCACAAATAAAAATGAAGATAACGCTCATCTAGACTAAGATGAGCGTTTAACCTTCAGGTTCTTTTCGCATAGTATGTTGTTAGTTTTACGAAGAAATTTAATATAAAAAAAGTTTAACGGAGCGGACATGGCGTACGTTATTTCGTAAAATAATCTCATTTGAAAATGTAATCGGACATCAAGTACGTTATTTGCTCTAATTCGTATCAGAATACCTGTCATTTCGGTTAATAACGGAACAGATGTCCTATAAACCCCTTTATTACCCAATATTGTCATAAATAAGGGAAGAATTGTCCGTTTCCATTTCCCGCGGAAAGTGACTGGCCGCAGCGGAAAACACGTTTCAAAGTACTGCACATTTTACATCAACTTCAAATTATTTCCATTAAAATTAAACAATCCTTAAGAAAGCACCTAACATTTAACATTATGTGCTAACTTGAAAAAAGTCTTGCCATTTAATAATAACTTCCTTACGTCTAAGTGCATAGATGAGTGGTAGTAATGCAATTAAGAATGCGGAGAAATATAGAGGAGATAAATTCGCAATCCATTGTCCAATAGAGGTATAAACAAATGCCAATGGAACATTGGATATGATCGAAGATTTTGTATATTCTTTAAAGCTTGTAGAAATTTCGATTAAGCAAAGTGATAACAAGTGAAAATGGATAAAAGGAATGAGGCGTAGTAATGTAACTTGCGAAGTTGTTAATTCCGAATGCTTTCCTATTATTTTTTGCTTTAATCGCACAAGCCTATCAAACGTTCTCGGCATCCATCGAATAACGCCATAAAAAATGATACTTGATAATGTAATACCAATGACAGAGTAAAACGTACCAGCTACTGCACCAAACATAATTCCACCCGATATACAAATAAATACAACTGGAAGAAAAAATAAGGGTCTTAATAAATGAAAGCTAATAAATAATAATGGTGCCAATAAACCGCCTGTTTCAATAAACGCTAAAATATAAGTGCTAAATACCTCCATAATCTGCCTCCCTTAGAGCTTGATCATGAATATCCTCTAGCTTCTTAAACAAGTATATGACAATAGACGAGCCATTATGACAGGAAAACATTTATATAAACGAAAAAGACTACCTGAAAGATTATAATCAACGGCAAGCCAATTACAAAGGAACGGTGCTTTGTTTTATGTCGGAACGTTTTCATTCCTAGCAGAGATCCTATTGCACCACCTAAGATAGCGATACCCCATAAGGTGCGCTCGGGTAATCTCCACTCCCCTTTTTTTGCCTTGCGTTTATCAATTCCCATGAAAATAAATCCAATTATATTGGCAACTATTAAATAGAGTAATATTTCTAAATCAATCATAATTGTAGCTCCCTAATAATATATAGTTAAAAAGACCAAACCGACTAGTTTACTACGGTTTGGTCTTTCAATACTTACTTAAGTGCTGTTTTAGCTTTATCAGCTAGTTGAGCAAATGCTTTTTCATCATTAATAGCAAGATCTGACAACATTTTACGGTTAACTTCGATTCCTGCTAGCTTTAAACCATGCATTAATTTATTGTAAGAAAGATCGTGCATGCGTGCAGCAGCATTAATACGTGTGATCCAAAGTTTACGGAATTCACGTTTTTTCTGTCTACGGTCACGGTATGCATATTGACCTGATTTCATTACCTGTTGTTTTGCTGTTTTAAATAACGTTCTCTTCGAACCATAATAACCTTTAGCTAATTTTAATACGCGTTTACGACGTCTGCGCGTAACTGTTCCACCTTTTACACGTGGCATATTAATTCCCTCCTAATACAAGTCCATTGTATATATCCAAGTTAGTTTTTTAGTTTCAATTAAAGCTTCTTATTTAGGAAGCATTGTTTTGATACGTTTGTAATCTCCAGAAGATACAATCGCACCTTTACGTAATTTACGTTTTTGTTTTTGTGATTTATTCGCAAACATATGGCTTGTATAAGCATGTGCGCGTTTTAATTTTCCAGTTCCAGTTCTTTTAAAACGTTTTTGAGAACCTTTATGGGTTTTCATTTTTGGCATGTTGATTTCCTCCTCGTAAGCATCATTAATTATTGTTTTTCATTTATTGGAGCAAGCATCATGAACATATTGCGACCTTCCATTTTTGCTTTAGATTCGATGGTTGCAATATCTTTAACTTCTTCAGAAAATCTGTCTAAAACTTCTTTTCCAAGCTCCTTATGCGTAATTGCACGTCCGCGGAAACGAACCGTCGCTTTTACTTTGTCGCCTTTTTCAAGGAATTTTCTAGCGTTTTTCAATTTTGTGTTAAAATCGTGTTCGCCAATTCCTGGTGTAAAACGTACTTCTTTTACATTAATAATTTTTTGGTTTTTACGAGCTTCTTTTTCTTTCTTCTGTTGCTCGTAACGGTATTTACCGTAATTCATAATTCGACAAACTGGTGGTTTTGCATTTGGTGCAACCAAAACTAAGTCTAAGTTTCTAGTTGTTGCAATTTCCAATGCTTCTTGACGTGATTTCACTCCAAGTTGATCACCATTTGAGTCGATAAGACGTACTTCTTTCGCACGAATCTTTTCATTTACATTCATATCTTTGCTAATAGCCAGCCACCTCCAAATTTTTTTAATCCAGCTTCAGCTCCCGAAACAGTCGCTTACGCCTTCTTTACCGATCTGTCATTGACAAGTGTTTTTATTCCAAATAAAAAGTGGGCACATAAATGCACCCACACGTCTTTAATCGTAAAATTTAAAGATGTTATAACCAGTCAACTGCATCACAGCGTTGATCAGGTGAGAAGCGGGTGCTTCTACTTGTCTCAGATCATTTAATTTTAATCAACTTTTATACTGTATCATGTATTGTATAAACTGTCAACAGCAAAGTAGATTCCTTGTTTCACGAATACTAGTATAGCATATTATAGTAAGTTTGAATAGCCCAAGCACATTTTACAGCATGCAATGTGCTTGGGACTTATAAAATGTAATTAATTATTCTTCCTTAAAGTTTTTTCATCGATTTCTTGTTTGATTAGGTTTTTGAAAACTTCATATGCAAGTGTCTCTGAATCTTTCTCTCCATATCTTCTAACGTTTACTGCATCTTCCTTAATTTCATTATCCCCTACCACTAATGCAAAAGGAACTTTATCAGTTTGCGCTTCACGGATCTTATATCCAATTTTCTCATCACGCTCATCCACTTGAACACGAACTCCTTCGAGTCTTAACTTTTCAGCTACCTCGTTTGCATAGTCTAAATGAACCTGTGGTGAAACAGGAATAATTTTTGCTTGAACAGGAGCTAACCAAGTTGGAAATGCACCTTTATACTCTTCTAATAAGAAGGCAACAAATCGTTCCATCGTAGAAACAACCCCACGATGTATCACAACTGGACGATGTTCTTTACCATCTTCACCAATATATGATAACTCAAAACGCTCAGGCAATAGCACATCGATTTGTACAGTTGATAATGTCTCATCTTTTCCAAGTGCTGTTTTCACCTGTACATCAAGTTTAGGACCATAGAATGCAGCTTCTCCTTCAGCTTCCACATATTCCAGTTCCATATCTTCCATTGTCTCTTTGAGGATGCTTTGCGTTTTTTCCCACATCTCATCATTATCAATATATTTCTCTTTATCCTCAGGATCACGATAGGAAAGACGGAAATAATAGTCGTCAATTCCAAAATCTTTATACACGCGTTGTACGAGTTCCACTACACGGATAAACTCATCTTTTAATTGATCTGGACGAGCAAATATGTGCGCATCATTCAATGTCATTGCACGTACACGTTGTAATCCTGCTAATGCTCCCGACATTTCATAACGGTGCATTGTTCCAAGTTCGGCAATACGTACTGGTAAATTACGGTAACTCCAAAGTTGATTCTTAAATACCATCATGTGGTGTGGACAGTTCATTGGGCGAAGTACTAATTCCTCATTATCCATACCCATGACAGGGAACATGTCATCTTGGTAATGGTCCCAGTGTCCACTTGTTTTGTATAAATCCACATTCGCTAAGACGGGTGTATAAACATGATCATATCCTAAGCGTTCTTCTATATCAACGATATATCGCTCGATTTGACGACGGATTGTCGCACCCTTTGGTAACCATAATGGTAGACCTTGACCTACTTTTTGATTAACTGTAAAGATATCAAGCTCTTTGCCTAGCTTCCTGTGATCGCGTTCTTTACGCTCTTCTAATAAGTGTAAGTATTCCTCCACTTGACCTTGTTTTTCAAACGCTGTTCCATATATTCGTTGTAACTGCTGATTATTACTATCTCCACGCCAATATGCTCCAGAAATACTCAATAATTTAAATGCTTTTAATTTGCTTGTTGATGGAACATGAACACCACGACAAAGGTCAAAAAACTCACCTTGTTGATATATGGTTACCTGCTCCCCTTCAGGAATCGCATCAATCAATTCAAGCTTTAACTCATCACCAATATCCTGAAACATTTCTTTTGCTTGTTCACGAGAAACCTCAATTCGTTCAATTTCTAAGTTCTCATCAACAATACGTTTCATTTCTTTTTCAATTTTTGGTAGATCCTCTGGTGTAATCGATTGCTCAAGATCCATATCATAATAGAAACCCTCTTCAATTACCGGACCAACACCAAATTTAACATTTTTAAACAAACGTTTAACAGCCTGTGCCATCAAATGTGCAGTTGAATGGCGTGCAACATCAATACCCTCGGGGCTTTTATACGTTATTATTTCAATTTTTCCTCCAACAGAAAGCTCACGTCGTAAGTCATATAGCTTTCCGTCCAATTTAATTGCTAATGCTTGTTTTTTTAATCCCGGTGAAATAGAAGCTGCAATTTCTTCTCCAGTTGTACCGTTAGGAAAAGATTTACTTGCTCCATCTGGAAAGACTATTGAAATTTCCTCCATTTCGTAACACTCCTTTTCATATCGATTATTTTTTAGAAAATTAAAAAACGCCCACCCCTTTGCCTATTGCAAAGGGACGAGCGCTTGGTCACGTGGTTCCACCCTAATTCCCGCAAAATGAATTGCGGCTTCATCGATCTTTAACGCAGATAATACGCTTCTATCTACTTGGATATTCAATAGAAGAGTTCAAAGGTGGTAATCATATGATTCGTTGTGGAAGCTTTCAGCCTAGACTTCCTTCTCTGTACAACGGAGACATCAAATGATCATGTCCTTCTCATTACTTGTACATAATGCGATTTAATATAAATCACATTATAGCGTTTGTATCACATATAATCAAGCCTTATTATTGATTTTTTAAATAATATGGAAAAGGAAACTTACTATACGGTTCAAATTGGGCTCTTTCTTGAAATACATTAATAACAGTTAATGTTTTTGGTTCTGACGGATGGTCCCCATAAATCTTAACTTTTTTAGGTGCCATCGCAACTAATGGAGCAAGGTTAAGCTCATCACTATCTAGACCAACAATATATAGTGGCTCTTGTTGCATAAGCATCCGTAATTCCATTTTTGTAAATCGTTTACCATTAGACTTAAAAAAAGAAAAAGGGTTTCCTTGTAATATATGAATTGTATTATACCTTGGTTCTCTTTTCGTTATAAAATCTCGAAGCATATTAACAAATTCCTGATGATCTTCTTCCCGCTTAAATTCATCGATGGCCAATCCAACATAATAAACAACTTGATCTTTAAATGTCTTCAAACGAAAATTTACTATCGAATCAAAATGAACCGTTGATTTATTTTTAACATTTGCTATAAACAAAGAGTATAGAAGCTGTAATGGATCTTCTTTCGTATTTCTTACATGATGACTATCATCATCCTCTCCAGTAATAATCCAGTGGCTAATTTCTAATATCCTCTCAATTTCATCCGAATTAGAGTAATAATAAAAATCCTCAATAACTCCTTTAATCATTGCTGAGAGACGATGAGACTTAAATACGTCAACCATTGATTTAGCTACCGCTTGTAACGTCTCATTATTTACCTCTTGATTCTCAATCTGTAAATGATTCCCCCAATCTTCATGTGTTTTCCAATGCAGTTCAATTTTTTTGTTATAACGAAATAAATGCTCACAAAAACTAATTACTTCTTTATTCGTACTAAAATAAACATCCAGCAAACAACATCACCCTCATCCAAAACCAAACTGTTACATTATATGGACAAGGAAACAAAAAAATGATTAATAAATGAAAACTAGTAACTATAGTTACTGCTATAAATCCTTGTAAAAAAATAGCTAACAATTAGTTAGCTATCATTTACTCTCTATTCACGACGGTTATTTGCAAAAATAGGTACTTCTCTACTTACTTGTTTCACCCGTTCAATTATTCGTCCTGCTTTTACTGTATCAATATCTCCACGACTAGTTTTAGCTAAATGACTCTCAAGTTGTTCCATACTATAATTCGATGTGAAGAATACTGGCAAGCGTTCCATCATTCTGTATTGTAAAATTGATCCAAGTACTTCATCCCTGAACCAAGCAGATTGTGATTCTGCTCCAATATCATCAATCATTAACACATCTGCTTTTTTGAAGTAATCTATTTTCTCATTTATGGAGTCATCCTTAAATGAAGATTTAATCTCTCTTACAAATTCAGGCATGTAAATTAACATAGATGAGATATTATATTCTTTTAATTTATTTGCTAAAGCACCTAAGAAATAAGTTTTCCCTACCCCAAAAGGTCCATAAAAATAAATACCTTTTTGTGGTAGACCTCTATCTATTTGCTCCAAAAATTCGTATAGTTCTAGAATTGCATCTGTACGTTGAGTGTCAGAACGATCAATATCATCTATCGTTGCATGCAAAATTTCTTTTGGTACATATAAGCTTTGGAATAGATTTTGTTGTTCTTGTTGTTTTTCAGCAATAATTTTATGATGACATTTCTCATAGGATAAATGAATCTCATCATTATAAGCATGCAATACAGGGGAATAGCCCTGAAGCATATTTTTGCATGAATGAATGGAAGAGCAGTTTTCACATTGCTTTGATTGTGATTTATATTCATACAATTTAATTAGTTTTTTATCAATTTCATGTTGGGGAATAGTAGGATGCCCTTCCAAAAAACCCTTAATTTCCGGATCGTTTAATACCTCATCTTTAATTTTTTCATAGTTCTCTCTAAAGTTTTTGTTTTCTTCCATCCACCTTTTTAAGGTAGATTGTACTGGTTTCATAAAAATCATCCTTGGAAATTATTATTGTTTTTTTTACTTGAGAACTTCTGTTGCATTGCTTCAATTCTTGCTTGTTTCTCCGCATCGTCTTCAATTTCTACCTTGGATATATTACTCGTTTTTTTACTTTTTCTTTCCTTAAACCAATCTGGAATAACCTCTGTTGGTTGCTGTTTGCGATAATAATTATTGTTGCTAGTCTGTTTCTTAGCCGTACTAGCACGAAATCGCTCTCTTTCTCGTTTAGCGAATACCATTGCTTCTTTAGCCGATTTTAAATTTGCTCTTGACCAATGACTTGCTATTTTTTCTAGGTAAGCTTTTGATAGCTTCATATTGGTTTGCAGCAACACATAATGAATTAATACATTCATGACCGGAGAAGGAAGCCCCTGAGAAGTCATCACCTCTCGAATTACTTTTAGATCTTGATCGGAAGCCCGATTTCCACTTGATAGATCCTCTAACAATTGCTTGGGTGATATCGTTTCTAATTCTTTTACTAATTGTTCTTCCTTGGATAAAGCTTTATCTTCAGATCGATTGTCTACTATATGCTCATTTTTTTCAACTAATCTAACCTTCGCTTGAATTGGCTTCTTTTTATAAAGGTCATGACAAGCCTCTTTAAATTCTTCTACTTGTAAAATATTTTCATCAGTTAATGCCCACAAAATTGCTTTTTCGACTTCATGTGTTGCTAAGTCATACAATACCATCATTTGATTAATTACTCTTCTATTCCCTTTTGTTAGCACTTGTTTTGTCGGAATCATTCGCTGCTTTAACATTTGCTCAATCCAAGAGAAATCAACCTCTTGTAAGTTTGGGCCATCATTACCTTGATTTGTTGTAAGCGGTTCGTTATTTCCACTTCGAGTAGAGAATGTATGAAAAACTTCGTGAAAAGAAACCGTGATTTCACGTCCATCCTCAACATTGTTATTACTGCTTACATAATGCGACTTCAAAGCTTCAAATTTTTTATTTCCAATATGATGATATAAAAGCTGTGATAACATAGCATCTTGAAAAAAATCTTGCGGTGCAAAGGGACATTGTAATGTATAGGTAAAAATGGTTTGATCTGGACTAGTTAGTTCGTACGTCTTTAACAAGCCAATACCTTCCAATTTTATTCGTGCTTCATAAATTTCATCTAATGGAATATTTAAATAGTTCATCAATGTGTGGTGTGTTTGATGGGGAACTTCCTGCTGTAAGTCCATTTCATGTAAAAGGGTTTGATATAGCATGACTGCTTTTACACCGATCAACGGTTGATATAAATGGGTTAATGATTGGGTATAATCAGCTGGAATCGAGTTCCCTTTATATGCGACATGATAGCCATCAATAGGCAATATTTTTCCAATGTAATTCATGATTCTTCTTACCCCTTTTAATCAAATAAAAAGAAAGAGCCTATTGTTAGGGCTCGTTAAGATTCTTTTTTTTCGACATTTATTAATTCTTTTAATTCCTCTAAAAACACACTAATATCTTTGAACTGTCGATAAACAGAAGCAAATCGGACATATGCAACTTCATCAACTGTTGACAGTCTTTCCATTACCATTTCTCCGATTTCATTACTATCTATTTCAGACGCTCCAGTGTTACGTAATTCTTTTTCAACGTCAAGCGCGAGTGATTCTATCGTTTCAATGGACACTGGTCGTTTTTCGCAAGCTTTTATTAAACCCCGGATCAGTTTTTCCCTACTATACTCTTGTCTTGTACCATCTTTTTTCACTACAATTAAAGGAATTTCTTCAATACGTTCAAAAGTAGTAAACCGGAAACCGCACTGTTCACACTCACGTCTTCTCCGTATCGAACGCCCTTCTTCAATTGGTCGGGAATCTAGTACCTTAGTACTTTTATATTGGCAATTTGAACATCTCATCCTACAAAGCTCCAATCATGTTACTTCTTATCAATTAATGGTAACTCTTTATTTACTTGCTGATATAATTGCTGAATCAATTTTGTGCTATAGCCTAAATCAATTGGAATTAACGTTTCAGTAGTAACGGAGAAATCAATCGCAGTTTGATAAGGACGTACCATTATAACGGTTATAACAACAAAAGCCTTTTTACCCTTTTTAACATGAAGACTAATTTCACCATGCTCTTTTGAAATTGAGTTTATTTCGTATTTCTGGGAACTATTAAATAAGCTTTCTAAAGCAGCTAACGCTTTATCCTTCGTAGTCTTATAATACTTTGATTGTAATGCTGGATCCCAATGAGTTTCGCTCGTTTCCGCATGATTATTTAAGTACTTTGATACTTTATGACGAATAGCCATATATGTCAACTCCAGTAAATATATTTTAAACGACAGTATATTCTATAATCATTTTAACATGTTTCCTACAAAACCCCTAGTTATTTTTAGGCAAAAAAATAGAGTTCATTCTCAAAATAAGAGAATGAACTCTATTTATTACTTCTATTAAACTAGGAAATATTTACTTGTTTTTGATACAAGTAAGAACCTACATATTTAACTAAATCCACTACTCTTTTGGAGTATCCCCATTCATTATCATACCATGCGAGAACTTTGATTTTATTTTCACCCATGACCATAGTCGATAATCCATCTATAATTGCCGAATGCTCTGTTGTTGTATAATCAATCGAAACAAGTGGTTCTTCACTGTATTTAACGATTCCATTCATTTCATTTACTTCCGCATGTTTGAAGGCATGATTAACATCATCCACTGTAACAGATTCTTCTACATCTACTACTAGGTCAACTAATGACACGTTAGGAGTGGGTACCCGTAATGCCATTCCGTGTAATTTTCCTTCTAAATGTGGTAGTACTTCAGATAACGCCTTTGCTGCCCCTGTTGATGTTGGAATAATAGATTGTGTACAACCTCTAGCACGTCGTAAGTCTTTATGGGGATTATCCAAATTCTTTTGATCATTTGTAAAGGCATGCACAGTCGTCATAAGTCCATTAATAATAGAAAAACGATCATCTAATACTTTCACTACTGGTGCTAAACAGTTGGTAGTACAGGATGCATTTGAAATAACATCATCTTCCGCAACTAATGAGCCATGATTGACTCCCATTACTATAGTCTTATCAATATCTTTGCCAGGTGCAGTAATAACTACTTTTTTTGCTCCTGCTTTCAGGTGTAAGCCAGCGCTTTCATTTGTTTTAAACTTACCTGTAGCTTCTATAACAACATCAATATTGTTTTCTTTCCAAGGCAATTTCTCAGGGTCCCTCGAATTTACAATCATAATTTTTTTGTCATTCACTTCTAACGCTCCTTGAAGCGCTTCCACATTCCCGTTAAAAATTCCATGGACACTATCGTATTTGATTAAATGTGCCAGTGTTTCTGGAGGATAACTTGCATTAATAGCAACAACCTCTAATTGTTCATCTTGAATTGCTTGGCGAAACACCATTCTTCCAATGCGGCCAAACCCATTAATTGCAATTCGTGTTCTCTCCATTGATAGTCCTCCCAAGTGTGTTATACTTATTTCTCTATTTTTACAAATAGTATAACACATATAGTTGTAAAAGGTACATATTTTTTTAAAATTAATAAGAAGGAGTCTTTCGCATTGTTTTTGCAACTGATATATACTGCGATAGTATATCACTCCAGAAAAATATTACGATTTGCTCGGATTAGTTTTCCCCATTCACGTCTCCTTCTCTTTCTCTTAGGCCATGGAAAGCAACTACAGCATTGCATCGCACACGAAAAAGTGTTTTCTTTTACAAAACATCACTCCGAAATAGCATCACTCTTTAAAACACCCCAAAAGAAAAATCCTACGACAGGCAAGTCGTAGGATTTTCATAATTATAAGATTCCCCAATGTTTTAGGATTTCTTCTAATTGCCGAAAAGATTCATGCTTGGTACCATTATTATTGATTACAGCGTCAGCAAGCTTAGCTTTTTCTTTAACTGGGAGCTGTGACTGTATTCTTTGCTTCGCTTCCACCTCATGGGAACCATCTCGTTCCATTAACCGTTCTAATTGAGTTGCTTCATTCACATAGACCACAATGGTTTTATCCACAAAATGTGTCAATTTGCTTTCAAATAATAGGGGAATATCCAGAACGACACACTTTTCACCAGCATTTACGAATGAATCTCTTTGAAAAAGTATACTTTCACGAACAGCCGGATGAACAATACGATTTAGCTGTTCACGTTTTTGTTCATTCGTAAAAATAATTGCACCTAGTTTTTTACGATCTAAGCTTTTATCTTCTTGTAAGATTCCCGTACCAAACACGTCGACAATCTCTCGATAAGCCTTCTCTCCTGGTTTTACAACTTCTCTAGAAATTTTGTCTGCATCAATTACAGGGATATGAAGGTCATCAAACATAAGAGACACCGTACTCTTTCCACTGGCTATACTACCAGTTAAACCAATAACTAAAGCCATTACCAAATCCCCCTATTTCCATGATGTAAGAAAAGTCATGTGTAAAACTATTACTGTTTTTGACAGCTCGGGCAAACATGTGTACCACGTCCGCCAACCTTCATCTTAATAATTAGTTTCCCACAATTTTTACAACCTTGATTTTCCTGACCATAAACAAATAACTCTTGCTGGAACATTCCCATTTCACCTTGACCATTTACATAAGAACGAATGGTAGTTCCCCCTTGAGCAACCGCTTCTTTTAACGTTAAAATCGCCTGTTCTTGGACTTTTTTGACCTCTTTTTTAGTAAGTTTATTAGCCTTTTTCAATGGATGGACTCCAGCTCGAAACAACGTCTCATCAACATAAATATTTCCTAATCCAGCAACTACATATTGATCCAACAACACCGATTTAATAACGCGATTTGTCTTTCTTAACTTTTCATAAAAATAGTCAAAGGTAAAGCTATTATCAAAGGGATCTGGACCTAATTGATTTAGAGGCTTATGGAGAAACTCCTCCCCTTTTGGAACAACATGCATCGTTCCAAATTTACGAACATCGTTATAACGTAATTCTTCTCCGCTTGTAAACCGAAAGATCACATGTGTATGTTTTTTAACTGGTTCTTCTTTGGATACTACACTGTATTTCCCTTCCATTCGCAAATGGGAAATCATTGTGTAGTCATCCATTTCAAATAATAAAAATTTTCCTTTTCGATTAATATTATGGATGGTTTGACCCATAAGTATATGTTTAAATTGTTCCACATCATCCGGCTCTTTTATGATGTTTCCCCAAAAGACAGAGATGTCCTCTATTTTTTTATCTAATACAAATCGCTTTAACGTATTTTTAATTGTTTCAACTTCAGGTAATTCAGGCATCTTTTTTTCTCCTTATTTTGCATCAAACCAGCTTGAACCAAATGCAAAGTCTACTTTTAATGGAACATTCAGTTCAACTGTATTTTCCATCATTGCAGGGACTATTTCTTTTAATGATTCAAGTTCTTCCTTTGGTGCTTCTAAAATTAATTCATCATGTACTTGTAAAAGAATCCGGGATTGTAAATTCTCATCTAAAAGTTTTTCATGTAAATCAATCATTGCTTTCTTAATTATATCAGCAGCTGATCCTTGAATTGGTGTGTTCATAGCTGTACGTTCCGCAAAACTCCGCAAGTTAAAATTACGACTTGTAATATCTGGTAAATACCTTCTTCGATTCATTAATGTAGTTACATACCCTTTATGTTTAGCTTCTTGTACGACATCATCCATATACTGCTTGACTCCAGGATAACTCTCAAAATATCGTTCAATAAACTGTTTGGCTTCCTTACGAGTAATTCCAAGGTTTTGGGATAATCCATAATCACTTATACCATACACAATCCCAAAGTTTACTGCTTTTGCTTGTCTACGCATATTACCTGTTACTTCATCCTTCTGAACATGAAAAACATCCATGGCAGTTTGGGTATGAATATCTAAATCGTTCTTAAAAGCAGAAATTAGTTTTTCATCATTGGCAATATGAGCTAACACACGCAATTCGATCTGAGAGTAATCTGCAGCAAACATAATCCAATCATCTTTGGATGGAACAAACGCTTGGCGAATTTTTCTACCTTCTTCTAAGCGTATCGGAATATTTTGCAAGTTAGGATCAATCGAACTTAGTCTTCCGGTTTGAGTTAATGCTTGATTAAACCGAGTATGGATTTTGCTCGTCTTCTTATCAACAACTTTTAACAACCCTTCAATATATGTAGATTGAAGTTTTCCTAACTGCCTGTATAGTAGAATTTTCGGGATGATTTCGTGTTCATTTTCTAATTGTTCAAGTACATCTGCAGCAGTAGAATAGCCTGTTTTTGTCTTTTTAATCACTGGTAACTTCAATTTTTCAAATAGGATCGGTCCTAATTGCTTTGGAGAGTTTAAATTAAACGTTTCACCAGCTATCTCATAAATGCTTTTTTCAATTTCATCTAATCTCGACCTTAATTCAGTGCCCATTGCTTCTAAACGGTTAATATCTACTTGTACACCATAATGTTCTACTTCACCTAAAATTAGGGCTAGTGGCATTTCTAATTCTTTTAATAATGCAGATTGTTCATTTTCATTCAATTGTTCTTCCATCTCGATTTTTAAATCCGCTAGTAATGTTGCTTTTCGTACAACATGATCAGCTAGTATCGGTTGCTCAGGTACTTTTATTTTTGCACCCTTACCATATACTTCTTCATCAAACAAAATTGCCTTCTTCCCCATTCGATGTCCGATCGCTGGTATATCATGATTATTTTCAGAAGGGTTAAGTAGATAGGATGCAAGTAACATATCAAACGTAATTCCTTTTAAATGGATATTATGTTTCAGGAATCCTACCAATGTTTTTTTCGCATCAAAAACACTCTTCTTCTTAGAGAAATCTTCTGCCCAAGTCTTAAATACCTCTGAGTTAATGGCTACTTCTGTCGGTATAAAGTAAGATTCTTGCTCATTAACAAGACCAATTCCTTCTATTGGTGATTTATGATAGCTGTCTGATAACATTTCTATTACTAGAGCGTCTTCTCCAGTAAATATATCCTCCGTAACAGTATCTATAATCTTGAATTCAATTTCGCCCAGTTCCTCACTACTTTCTTCTACTGATCCTTCTTCACCTATACGCTCCAACAAGGATTGAAAACCTAGATCTTTAAAAATAACACTAACATCATGTGGCTGGAACCCTGTATATGTAAGGTCGTCCAACGTAACTTCTATAGGCGAATCACGATTAATGGTAGCAAGTTCTTTACTCATAAACGCATCATCTTTATGGTTAATTAAATTTTCCTTTAATTTTTTACCAGTAACATCATCAACATGATTATAAACTTCTTCTAATGTGTGAAATTGCTTTAACAGCTTCGTTGCTGTTTTTTCACCTACTCCTGGAACACCAGGAATATTGTCTGAACTATCACCCATTAACGCTTTTAAGTCAATAATCTGTTCCGGCTTAATCTCCATCTTTTCTAACATATAAGATGGTGTATAAGCTTCCACATCACTGATTCCTTTCTTCGTTACATTGACAGTAACGGAATCAGAGACAAGTTGTAATAAGTCCTTATCACCGGAAATCACAGAGACATCCCACTTTTTCTCGTTTCCATGTTTTGACAACGTACCGATAATATCGTCCGCTTCGTATTGGTCTAACTGATAATGCTTAATATTAAATTGATCTAGTAATTCTTTTACTAGAGGAAATTGCTCGGATAATTCTGGTGGTGTTTTTTGACGTCCACCTTTGTATTCTTTATATGTACTATGGCGGAATGTCGTTTTTCCCGCATCAAAGGCAACTAGCATATGTGTTGGTTTTTGTTCTTCTAATATACGTAATAACATCGTTGTAAATCCATAAACCGCATTCGTATAAACTCCTTTATCATTGTTTAATAAAGGCAAGGCAAAAAACGCACGGTAGATAATACTGTTTCCGTCTATTAAAACTAATTTATTAGACATATGTATAAATCCTCCATTCTTCAATATCACATCATTTAATTTATTTTACCATGTAGTCAACAAGGCGTAAAAAATAATGATAATATATAACCTTTTATTCTTCCTACTCACATCAATTCAGTGGTAGTGAATAAAGGTCTATTATGGTAAACTATTCCCAAAGGAGTGAGTATTGTGAATTTATTCATTTGAATGAACCTATAAATAAAATTTGCTTTATCCACTGATTTTTATTTAATGGCCTTTTCGCATATTTTGATGCTTTTTATATAGACTGTGCATTAACTTAAAATAAAAAACATCGTGAAATTTGAGATTGAATTTACTGCGCATTTTATATCAATTACGAATGAATATTCATTCCTTGAAAAAGCACAATTGTTTAGAAAACAGCCATCTAAAAAAGCAAATTTAGGAGTGTGTTATACATGGGCAATAGTTTACAGGACCGAATACGAGACATTCAACATAATATCAATTTTTCAGGTACTACATTTATTGAAGGGCAAAATTCCGTCCTAGAAAGTTTAAGTTATGGTTATGCCAACCGAGCAGAAAAATTAAAGAACAATGAACATACTCGTTTTGGCATTGCCTCTGGATGTAAGATATTTACATCAGTAGCAGTTTGCCAACTTATTGGAGAAGGGAAGATATCCTTAGACACCAAGATATTGGAATATCTTGATTTTAACCTTCCTCATTTTGATAACGGAGTAACGATTCATCATTTACTTACACATACATCTGGTATTCCAGATTATTTTGATGAAGTAGTTATGGATGATTTTGAAGAATTGTGGATGAAACAACCGATGTATCATTTACGTAGATTACACGATTTCCTGCCATTATTTCAGGATAGCCAGATGATGTTCAAACCAGGAGATCATTTTCACTATAACAATGCCGGGTACATCTTGCTTGGATTAGTAATTGAACAAGTGAGCGGGCTTAAATTTACCGATTATGTAGAAAAACATATTTTCCAAAAAGCCGGTATGCTAGATTCAGGTTATTTTGCACTAGATTCACTACCTGGCAATACAGCTTTAGGCTATATTGAAAATCCAAATGGCACATGGAGAACAAATATCTATTCTCTACCTGTACAAGGCGGCGCAGATGGTGGAGCTTTTGTAACTTCGAAAGACATGAATCGTTTCTGGAAAGCTCTATTAAACCAAGATCTATTAAACGAAACCATGACAAATTTACTACTTACACCTCATGTTCAAGAAGAGGATGAGGAATATTATGGTTACGGTATTTGGATTTCAAAAAGAAAAAACACGATTCACAGATTTCATGTCATGGGATATGACCCAGGGGTAAGTTTCCATTCTGCCTTTTACCCTACTTATGATGTCACATTAACTGTATGTGCGAATATTTCTCAAGGGGCTTTTGATATAATGCATGGAATCGAAGTAGAACTATTTAAGTAAAAATGGTTACAGACATATGTAAACCTCACTCGTTTGAGTGAGGTTTTGCACTTTATTTAGGGAAGTATACTTTTATTGTCGTACCTTTGTTCACTTCACTATCTACTTCGATTTTCCCTTCATGAACATCGACAATATGTTTAACAATTGCAAGCCCTAATCCAGTTCCTCCAGTATTCCTACTACGGGCTTTATCAACACGATAAAAACGTTCAAATATACGAGGTAATGCGTCCCTTGGTATACCGATACCAGTATCACTTACTTCTATTTGGACAAATTCTTGATTGTCAGTTACCGCGAGAGTAACCTTCCCATTTGAAGGAGTATAGTTAATTGCATTCGTTAAAAGATTAATTAATACTTGTTTTACACGATCATGATCTGCATTAAATGTTATATTTTCACTACTTTCTAAAATAAAATTAATATCGTGTTGCCCGGCATATTGTTCAATCATTGGGGTAATTTCATCAATTAAACTAGATACATTAACTTCTGAAATGGTTAATTGGTATTCTTCTTTCTCTAATCGTGATAATGTAAGTAAATCTTCTACCAAGGATTGCAACCTATTACTTTCATCATAAATAATTTGTGTAAAATGTTGTCTAGCCTCTTTATCATCTATTGCTCCATCAAGCAAGGTCTCCGCAAATCCTTTTATAGAAGTTATTGGTGTTTTTAATTCATGGGATACATTTGCAACAAAGTCTTTTCTCATCACTTCCAACTTCTTAAGCTCTGTAATATCATAAAAAACTAAGACAGCACCTTTTAAAATGTTTCGTTCATTAAATATTGGAGCACCAACTATTTCAATATACTGCTTACTAGCATTATCTTGTATAAAAGATTTTTTTACATTTTTTTCATATAAAAATGTTTCTTGGACAATTCGATGAACCTTTTCATTGGATATCACATCGTAATATAAATAACCAATATAATCTCGTTGCGACTTACCGAACATAGAGATGAATTTTCGATTTACTAAGTGAATATAACCTTTTTCATCGATTAATGCCATTCCACTTTCCGTATTATCAATAACAGTAGAAAATTGTTCTGCTTGCATTTGTTCATGTATAGAGAGTTCACTCAAATTTCTTGCCAAAGCATTTATTTTAGTACTAAGGGCACCAATGCTGCCTGTAATCGGGTGATGCATTCTTGCTCTAAAATTCCCTTTAACCAACTGGTCCATTGTTTTCGTAGCTTTTTGTATTGGTTTAATATACGTATCGTAAACATGCAAAAGAATCATAATTAAAATAATATACTCCGTTAATAAAACGGATATTAATACAATATAATTATCAATTACTTGAAATAAGACAAGCCCTGTAATAGCAACTAATAACGTAATACCTAGTGCGTAGTAATTGATCGGTCTTTTAAAAAGAGCTTTCATGTTGTGGGGACCTCCATTTTATACCCTAATCCACGGATCGTTTTGATATAAATCGGCTTTTTGGTATCCGGTTCAATCTTCTCTCGCAAATGGCTAATATGCACATCTACAATCCTAGTATCTCCAACAAAATCATAATCCCAAACCGCACTCAGTAGCTGATCTCGAGAAAGTACTTTCCCTTTATGATTTGCAAGATAATATAATAATTCAAATTCTTTTCGTGTAAACGTTAAGACCTCATTATCCATTTCCGCTTCATATCTCTCTGGATAGATAGTAATATTACCTATTCTAATTGTGTTCTGTCTTAGGTCTGTCTGTTTCGTAGTTCTCCTCAAGATGGCCTTTATACGCGCAATAACCTCTTTCGGACTGAACGGTTTTGTTAAATAATCATCCGCTCCTAATTCTAACCCAAATACTTTATCAAATTCTTCATCTTTTGCTGTTAACATTAAAATTGGAATTTCAATTTGTTTTCTTCGTAAATATTTACATACTTCAATTCCATCCATCTCTGGTAACATTAAATCTAGAATGATGAGATCAAATTCACTTTCTTCAACTTTTTCAATCGCTTCTAGACCATTGTATGCAACATCTGTTTGAAATCCAGCTTTTTCAATATTAAATTTTAGTAAAGTTACAATGGAACTCTCGTCATCTACAATAAGAATTCTCTCATTCATTATCTATTCCCCATTTCCGAAAAAGACCTATTATCTATAGTTCTATCTTACAATGGATAGCAAGTAATTGAAATATTGGATTGTAATTGTAAAGAAAACTTTATAAATTATAAAAAGAAAACTATCCATATGTTGTTTGGATAGTTCGACTTACTCCCTAGCGGTCATGCTCTACTCGCATCATTTGGTACTATTTTTATATAGACTGCGAAGCATAGGATCACCGCTCCGGAAATACATTTCGATTCCTGCGGGCTCACGATAAGCCTCCTCACTCGAAAACAAGTGCGCCTGCATCTTCTAATAATGCTTCGCACTAGGCTTCCACGACGCAAGGAAAAAAAGAAGTTTACGCAAGTAGTTCCCTCGCTCCTTTGGGGTCTTATCGCCTTCGCTTGGAGTAGGGCTTAAATGGAGCGGACATGGCGTACGTTATTTCGTAAAATAATCTCATTTGAAAATGTTGTCGGACATCACGTACGTTATTTGCTCTAATTCGTACCAGAATACCTGTCATTCCGGTTAATAACGGAACAGATGTCCTTTAAACCCCTTCATTACCCAATTTTGTCACAAATAAGGGAAGAATTGTCACTCTCCATACTTCTCCTATCCATGTATCCTCTTCGCGTTCCCTGTGGAAAGCGACTGCCCAGAGTAGAAATCACGCTGCTGTTACTTCGCATTTTATCCCCAATACGAAGTAAGGTCAATTAATTTCTGTCTTCGTTAAAAGAAATTTTCCAAGGAACTGGCAGTGATTGATTTAGGTTCATATGCCGGACATACATTTAATTTCCCTTGAATAACTTCATCTCCTTCTACATCATACCCATGTACAGATAAAGTTACCTTATGTTCTTTTTCATCCATCGCAATTACTTCTAGAGTAAATTTCACTTCTGAATTATGATAAACTGGTTTCGGAAATTTCATCTCATGATCGATGATATGGCTGCCTGGTCCTGGTATATGCATCGAAACCATAGAGGACACCATTCCAAACAGCATTACAGATGGAACGATCGGCTGATGATATGGAGTCTGTGAAGCATAGTCATGTTGAATATATAGAGGATTAGCATCGTTTGTTAAACCTAAATATAATAAAAGGTCCTTATCCTGAATAATGTGAGTTGCCGTATAGGATTCACCAATAGATATACTATCTATTTTCTTTCCTAACTTTCGTTTCTTTCCAATCATATAAACACCTCCATTTATGTAAGCGTTTTCTATTATACCAAAAAAAAACAATTAAGCCTAGTCTTAAAAAAGCTTCTTCCTGCAAATAAGCAGAAAGAAGCTTTTTAATACACTATTGTAAGATGTTAAGTACGCTTTTAACAGATTCAGCTGATTTATCTAAAGCAGCTTTTTCCTCATCTGTTAAATTTAATTCAATAATTTCTTCGATTCCATTACCACCAAGGATTGTTGGTACACCCAGGTAAATATCATTATAACCATATTCACCTTCAAGGTATGCGATGGTAGGAAGTACACGACGCTGGTCTTTAAGAATCGCTTCTGCCATAACTGTTAAAGATGCAGCCGGTGCATAATATGCACTACCGTTACCGAGTAGGTTTACGATCTCTCCGCCACCAGTACGTGTACGTTTCACAATTGCATCAAGTCGTTCTTTGGAAATTAAGTTTTCTAATGGAATTCCACCTGCATAGGAATAACGAATTAATGGAACCATATCATCACCATGGCCACCTAACACAAATCCAGTTATATCTTTCACAGATAGATTTAATTCCTGTGCAACAAACGTACGGAAACGTGCTGTGTCAAGTACTCCAGATTGACCAATGACACGTTCTTTCGGGAATCCAGATTCTTTAAATACTGTATATGTCATTGCATCAACTGGATTTGTTAATACAACGATTGTTGTTTCAGGTGAATATTTAACAACTTCTTGTGTTACAGATTTCATAATTTTAGCATTTGTATTAACAAGATCATCTCGACTCATGCCTGGCTTACGAGCAATACCAGCTGTAATGATGACTAAATCTGAATCCTTTGTTTCCGCATAATCTGAAGTACCAACGATATTTGCATCAAACCCTTGTACAGGGCTAGCTTCTAGCATATCTAATGCTTTACCTTTTGTTGGATCTTCCATATTTGGAATATCTACAAGAACTACATCACCTAATTCTTTTTGCGCTATCAATAAAGCGGTAGTTGCTCCAGTAAAACCTGAACCAATTACGGAAATTTTACTTCTTTTATTACCCATTTTGAAAACCTCCTCTTATTTTTGTAATTTTTTTAAAAATAGAATCCGCCACGCCCTATCATAGAGGACGTGGCAGAGAGTTAGTTGTCAATACCTATTCCATATTCTTAATTAATTCGTTACCAAACTCCGAACACTTAACTTCAGTCGCACCATCCATAAGACGAGCAAAGTCATATGTTACGACTTTCGAAGCAATGGTTTTGTCCATAGACTTCGTGATTAAATCAGCTGCTTCTCTCCATCCTAAGTGTTCAAGCATTAATACACCAGAAAGAATAACAGATGATGGGTTCACTTTGTCTAATCCTGCATATTTAGGTGCTGTACCATGTGTTGCTTCAAAGATCGCATGACCAGTATTGTAATTGATATTTGCTCCAGGAGCGATACCAATTCCACCTACTTGAGCAGCAAGTGCATCAGAAATATAGTCGCCATTTAAGTTCATTGTAGCAACGACATCGAACTCATTTGGACGAGTTAAAATTTGTTGTAAGAAAATATCAGCAATAGAATCTTTTACAATGATTTTTCCAGCTGCTACAGCTTCATCTTGTGCTTTATTCGCAGCGTCTTTACCTTCTTTTTCTACGATGCGGTCATACTCAGCCCATGTAAATACTTTATCGCCAAATTCTTGTTCAGCAACTTCATATCCCCAAGCTTTAAAAGCACCTTCTGTAAATTTCATAATGTTCCCTTTGTGAACAAGCGTTACACTACTACGTCCTTCTGTTAGTGCATATTCAATCGCTGAACGTACCAGACGCTTTGTACCTTCTTCAGATACTGGTTTAATACCGATTCCTGAAGTTTCCGGGAAACGGATTTTATGTACTCCCATTTCATTATTTAGGAAGTCGATTACTTTTTTCACTTCATCAGAACCTTTTTGCCATTCGATTCCAGCATAGATATCTTCTGTATTTTCACGGAAAATAACCATATCAACATCTTCAGGACGCTTAACCGGAGATGGAACTCCTTCAAAATAACGTACTGGACGTAGGCAAGTGAAAAGGTCAAGTTCTTGACGTAATGCAACGTTTAAAGAACGAATACCGCCACCAATTGGTGTTGTAAGAGGTCCTTTAATTGCAATTTTATATTCATCAATTTTATCAAGCGTTTCTTGTGGTAACCATTCTCCCGTTTGATCGAATGCTTTTTGACCTGCAAGAACTTCTAACCACTCAATTTTCTTAGTACCATTATAAGCTTTTTCAACAGCAGCCTCGATTACTTTACTAGCAGCTGCCCAAATATCTGGTCCAGTTCCATCTCCTTCTATAAAAGGAACAACAGGAACATTAGGAACGTTCATCTGTCCATTTTCTACAACAATTTTTTCTCCTTGTGTCATAACTAAAATCCTCCTAGTCTTCTTATCATCAGTTTTTTACCCATGATAATAGCCGGCATTCCCGGCTATTATATTTCTATTATTTCACCTATCGGTTCTCAATTGCAACAAATTGCTGTGTATTTGGTCCAATCCATTCCGCACGTGGACGGATAAGACGGTTGTTTGAGTATTGCTCTAAGATATGTGCTAACCACCCTGAAACACGACTCATCGCAAAAATAGGTGTAAATAAATCATGGTCAATTCCTAGGCTATGGTATACAGAAGCCGAATAGAAATCAACATTAGCTGGAAGTCCTTTATTTTCTTTGATATAGTCTTCAATTTTAACAGACATGTTATACCATTTTTCTTGACCAGTAAGTTTAGTCAATTCTTTCGACATTTTCTGCAAGTGTTTTGCACGAGGATCCCCGTTACGATAAACACGATGTCCCATACCCATAATTTTTTCTTTGTTCGCTAGTTTTTCCTTAATGTAAGGAATTGCGTTTTCTTCTTCGCCTATCTCAGATAACATCTTCATTACACGTTCATTTGCACCACCGTGAAGTGGACCTTTTAATGCACCAATTGCAGCAGTGATACCTGAATATACATCTGATAGAGTCGCTACACAAACTCTTGCAGTAAATGTTGAAGCATTTAGTTCATGGTCTGCATGAAGTACTAACGCTTTGTTGATTGCTTCTACTTCGATATCTTCAGGGTCTTTTCCATTTAGCATATACAAGAAGTTTTCTGCATAACTAACATCTTTTTTTGGTTTAATTGGATCTTGTCCTCGACGAATTCGTGCAAAAGCTGCAACTACAGCAGAAATTTGCGCTTGCAAACGAATTGCTTTTCGTCTATTCGCATCTTCATCCATTACATCTGCCTCTTCATCATATAATCCTAATAAAGAAACTGCAGTACGTAATGCTGCCATAGGGTGAACAGTTGATAAATCATATGAACGTAAATGTTCAATGATTGCATCAGGTACTTCCATATGTTTAGCAAGATCCTTTTTAAACGTATCTAATTCAGATTGAGTAGGTAGTCTTAAATTCCACAATAAATAAACTACTTCCTCAAAGCTTGAATTTTCAGCCAAGTCATCGATTCTATAACCAACATATGTTAGTTGATCATCAATAATGGAGCTAATTGATGATTGTGTTGCAACTACCCCTTCGAGTCCTTTCGTTGCTGTCATAATAAACCCTCTCCTTTTCTATAGATAATTTAAGAGTTATAACATGGATAATGTTAATTTTTTTCGACAATATCCCTAAACATTGTCATCCCCATGAACAATTATAATGTATTCTAACGATAATGTGAATTGAAACCGTTTAATTTTGAGGATAAATACTAAAAAAATTCTTATATTAACGACAAAAAACCTACTTTTATTTTTGAAAATAATCGTAATGACTTTATCGTACGTCTATTTTCCATTTCAATATCATATGTAAGATTATAGAGATTTTAAAAGATTTATTCCAAAATGGGGTTTTATAGATGTACAAGCAGTTTTCTTTTCAAATTCTAAGAAGTTTCATCGTCATCGGTATACTTGTAGCAAGTTACTTTTTGTTTGTATATACATTTTCTTATACATACCCGTTCATCATTGCAATTGCTTTATCCTTACTAATTAACCCACTTGTGACTGCTTTAGTGGAAAAAGCTAAATTTCATCGAACGATAGCAACCATAGCTGTCATACTATTTATCTTTACCGTCATAATTGGTGTTCTACTAATTATTGTGTCCGAAATAATACAGGGTACACTGTACTTGGCAGAAATAACCCCTACTTATTTTCAGACATTTATTACAATTGTTGAATCATTTGTATATGATAAAATTCTCCCGTTGTATGACCAAATAACATCCTATTTTAATTCGCTACACCCTACTCAACAAGCTACCATAACAGATAAAGTGCAACAATTTTTGGAGTATATTACGACAACTGGTACAACTTTATTACAAGGTTTTTTCTTAAATTTCCCAACCATAATTTTACTTGTACCTAATTCGTTCACCATCATCATATTTATCCTATTAGCAACCTTTTTCATAACAAAAGACTGGTATGATTTAAAAGACAATGTAAAACAGTTCATTCCATCTCGTGCATATGAATTCTATAAAGAATTTATGGACCATTTAAAACGTGCGTTTGCTGGTTATATAAAGGCACAAGCATTACTTATTTTTATTTCAACCTGTATTATTTTTATAGGATTGCTCATCCTCCAGGTAGAACATGCTTTAACAATCACCTTTTTCGCAGCTTTGTTTGATATTTTACCGTTTATTGGAACAGGAATTATATTTATTCCTTGGATAATTTACTCTTTTGTAACGACCAATTACATGATGACAATTAGTTTATGTATCTTATTTGGTGTTATTATTGTGGCACGTCAAATATTGGAGCCAAAAATTTTATCGAGTAGCATTGGTGTTAATCCACTATTTGGGTTATTTATACTATTTATAACCATTCAAGTATGGGGAGTAATAGGGATATTGATTGCTCCTGCACTAATGATTTTATTTTACGTACTGTTCCAATCAGGTACTTTTACAAAGGTGTGGCAGTTTATAAAAGGCTAAAAGTCATCTACGATATATAATGATGTCTTTGTCTATTAACCGCTTGATTAGTTTTTGCAAAAATCCTTTAAAAATTCCTCTTGTTCCTGGTAAGACTAAAATAAATCCTACGATATCTGTAATAAAACCTGGTGTAAATAAAAATACACCACCTACAAAAATACAGATTCCATCTAATATTTCTTCTGCAGGGACTTGACCATAATTCATTGATTTTTGAGCACGATGCCAAGTTTCCACTCCTTGTTGCTTGGCAAGTGTTACACCGACAATCCCAGTAAGTAAAATTAATCCAACAACCCACCAAGGTCCGATTACCCCGCCTGCCCAAATAAACACGCCTATTTCAAGGGCAGGTACAATTAGAAACGCAAGTAGCAACCAACGCATTTCGTTCAACTCCTCCCAGGTCTAAACATTCTGAATATAATCTTCATAAAAAAGAAGGGAATCCCCTTCTTTTTTATAGTACACTTGCATGTCCTTTATAAATGTCACCCTTATTACCATCAATTGTAATATCTTCATTTTCTGATAGCTGGTCCATAATATCTTTCACGCCAACAATAACAGGTATTCCTACACTTAAACCTACGACTGCAGCATGAGAAGTTAAACCACCTTCTACGGTTACAATTCCGCCTGCTTTTTCAATAGCAGGCATCATGTCACGGTCTGTACCATACGTAACAATGATATCACCATAACTCACTTTTTCCAGAGCTTCTTGGGCATTTTTTACAACTACCGCTCTTCCATAAGCAACTCTTTTACCTACACCTTGCCCTTTTGCAATAACATCTCCAATAACATGTACTTTCATTAAGTTTGTTGTTCCACTTTCACCAACTGGAACGCCAGCAGTAATAATGACACGACTTCCTCTTCTGAATAAGTTTGCACGAATTCCAGTTTCTACGGCAATATCTAACATTTCATCTGTTGTTGTTGCTTTAGCACCTAGGACAGCATGTACCCCCCACACTAATGACAGTTGACGGTTTACACGTTCCGAGAAAGTTACAGCAACAATAGGAGCCTGTGGTCTATATTTTGAAATCATTCTAGCTGTATGTCCACTTTCTGTCGGTGTTATAATCGCATCAACAGATAAATTCATGGCAGTGTGTGTTACAGATTGACTGATCGCATCTGTGATGGTCATATCTACTGATTTAGAACGTAGCTTTAAGATCGAATCATGATCTAATCCTGTTTCGGTTTTTATAGCAATATTTCTCATTGTTTTAACGGATTCAACAGGATAATTTCCGGCTGCCGTTTCCCCTGATAACATAATTGCATCGGTTCCATCAAAAATTGCATTTGCAACATCTGACGCTTCTGCTCTTGTCGGTCTTGGGTTCCGCTGCATCGAATCAAGCATTTGAGTAGCTGTAATTACTGGTTTACCAACTGTATTACATTTTTTAATTAGCATTTTTTGTACTAATGGTACATCTTCTGCAGGAATTTCCACTCCCAGATCTCCACGTGCTACCATTAAGCCATCACTAACTTCTAAAATACTATCAATATTATCTACGCCTTCTTGATTCTCAATTTTAGGTATAATTTTAATATGTTCTGCTTGATATTTTTCTAATAATTCCTTGATAGAAAGAACATCAGAAGGTCGACGAACAAAGGAAGCTGCAATAAAATCCACACCTTGTTCAATACCAAATACAATATCATTTGCATCTTTTTCGGTAATACCAGGCAAATTCACTTTGACATTTGGTACATTTACACCTTTTTTATTTTTTATTGTTCCTGAGTTTAATGTTTTCGTTTTTAATTCTTTATTCGTATGATCAATCTCAACTACTTCAAGTTCAATCAGACCATCATCTAAAAGAATCTTGGAGCCTTCATGGACATCATCTATTAAACCAGGGTAAGTAATGGAAAATCTTTCTGCTGTCCCTTCCACTTCTTTCATCGATATATAGACAACATTTCCTTCTACGAGCTCAGCCTGTCCCTCTTTAAATGTACCAGTTCGAATTTCCGGACCTTTCGTATCGAGTAAAACCGCTACTGTCTTCCCCGTTTTCTCTGCTGCTTCTCGAATGCTTTTTATACGTGCACCATGTTCTTCATAATCCCCGTGGGAAAAATTTAGACGGGCAACATTCATTCCAGCTTCGATCAGTTGTTCTAGTTTGTCAATTGACTCAGAAGCAGGGCCAATCGTACAAACAATCTTTGTTTTTCTCATTGATGATTCCTCCTACAAAATATAAAAATATAAACCTTATTATTTCAAACCTATTCCAATGAAAGAAAATTAAATAGATAATTCTTTTGATAATTGATACATATCTTGGTCTATCGTATGTTCAACAGTTAAAATCGTATCGATATCATGGTCAACTAGTTTATTATTTTGAATACCAACCATTCTTCCTGCTTTTCCATCTAATAATAGATCTACTGCTTTAGCACCTAGTCTACTCGCTAAAACACGGTCATTAGCAGTAGGAGACCCCCCACGTTGTATATGTCCCAAGACAGTTACCCTCGTTTCTAGATCCGTGGCTTCCTGAATTCGATTACCATAGTCAATACCACTACCTACACCTTCAGCAAGAATAATAATACTATGCTTCTTCCCGCGTTCATGACCACGTTTTAAGCGATCAATGACATCCTTAAAATCATCTGGCTGTTCTGGAATTAAAATACTTTCTGCACCATCAGCTAACCCAGCCCATAAAGCTAAATCTCCAGCATTTCTACCCATTACCTCGATTACGTATGTACGTTCATGTGATGTTGCGGTATCACGAATCTTATCTATTGCTTCAATAATTGTATTCAAAGCAGTATCAAAACCAATGGTAAAATCAGTTCCTGGGATATCATTATCAATCGTACCAGGTACACCAATACAAGGATAGCCCTTTTCAGTTAACTTTTGTGCTCCTCTAAAGCTACCGTCACCACCAATAACAACTAATCCTTCAATGCCTACCTTTTTCAGTTGTTCAATACCTTTATTTTGACCTTCATCTGTTTTAAATTCTTCACAGCGAGCCGAATATAGCTTTGTCCCACCACGTTGTATAATATCACCAACTGAACCTATTTCCATTTTTTCAATACTACCTTCAATTAGTCCTTGGTAGCCATTCTTTATTCCATATACTTCCACATTATGATAAATGCACTTTCTGACAACAGAACGAATTGCTGCATTCATTCCTGGTGCATCTCCACCACTTGTTAAAACTCCGATTTTTTTCATATTAATCACCTCAAGTTACAACGATTCTAATTCATTTCATTCAGCTTTAGTATGTACAAAACCATCACGAGATACACGAATGTGAATCGTGATATGTATACCTCCAATTAACAAGATAATCGTAAAAACATAAAATATCAATTAAAAACAGTCGATTCAAATATATTTTTTAAATGTGTTCTACTTATTGGTATGACAACATTTAATAAGTATATTCTATTGGAAATGTAACATACTTATTAAACGAAAATAATCATGGGGGTATTACTGCCCCATGATTATTTTTATAGTTCCTTATAATCTCCAATTTGTTTATATTTTTCCCATCTGTTCTCGAGTAATACATCTGATGACAGATTTATTAATTCTTCTAACGATTTTTCTATTACAATATTAATATTTTCTGCTTGTTCTTTTATATCTCGATGAGAACCACCTTTGGGTTCGGGAATAATTTCATCAATTACACCTAGTTCATGTAAATCTGGTGCAGTGATTTTCATGGATTCTGCAGCTTTTTGTGCTTGACCAGAATCTTTCCACAACAGTGCCGCTGCTCCCTCAGGTGAAATAACAGAGTATGTGGAGTTTTCCAGCATATGAATACGATCACCTACACCTAAGGCTAGCGCACCTCCACTACCACCTTCACCAATTACAATACAAATAATTGGAACTGTAAGTCCTGCCATCTCCATTAGATTCCTTGCGATGGCTTCACTTTGTCCTCGTTCTTCAGATTCTTTACCAGGATCTGCTCCCTTTGTATCAATAAAGGTGATAATTGGTCGATTAAATTTTTCAGCTTGCTTCATATGACGCAACGCTTTTCTATAACCTTCAGGGTGAGGCATTCCAAAATTTCTACGAATGTTTTCCTTGGTATTTTTTCCACGCTGATGGCCAATTACTGTTACAGGAATCTCTTTGTAATAAGCAATTCCAGCAACAATTGCTTCATCATCACCATAAGCTCTATCTCCATGAAATTCTAAAAAATCTGTGAACAACTCATTAATATAATCCAAAGTCGTTGGACGTTCTTGGTGCCTAGCCATTTGGACGCGTTGCCATGGCTTTAAGTTCCCATAAATATCATCTTCTAAAATTGCTAGTCTTTTCTCAAGTGTGCTGATCTCCTCAGATAAATCAATTTCGCTATCTGTTGTAAATTTTTTTAATTCCGTTATTTTTTCTTTTAAATTAACAATTGGCTTTTCAAATTCAAGTACTTGCTTCATGAGGATGTTCCACCCTTCTGATGCATTTTCAATAATGTTGTAAAGAGCTGCTTTTGGTCATGCCGGTGAACGACTTGATCCAATTGTCCATGTTTAAATAGAAATTCAGCAGTTTGGAAATCATCAGGTAGTTTTTCTCGAGTCGTTTGTTCAATGATACGTCTTCCTGCAAAGCCAATTAATGCACCTGGTTCAGCAAAGTTATAGTCTCCTAAGGAAGCAAAACTAGCCGATACCCCTCCAGTGGTCGGATGTGTCATAACAGAAATCATCAATCCTCCTGCTTCTGAGAATCGTTTTATTGCAACGGAAGTTTTGGACATTTGCATCAAGCTTAGAACACCCTCTTGCATACGCGCCCCACCAGATGCAGTAAATATAATAAATGGTAATGATTGATCTTTGGCATTTTCAATTGCACGTGCTATTTTTTCTCCCATCACAGATCCCATGCTTCCCATCCGAAAGCTCGAATCCATCACTGCAAATGCAGTTGCTTGTCCATCGATACACCCTTTACCAGTTACAACTCCCTCGTTCAAGCCGGTTTTGACACGGTCTTTTTCCAACTTTTCTTCATAATCTGGAAATGCAAGTGGATTACTGGATACTAATTGGCTGTCCCATTCTTGAAATGTATCTTCATCAAATAAACTATCTATTCTTTCCCAAGCAGTTAATTGATGATGGTGACCACAATTTGGGCAAACTTTTAAGTTTTTATTCAATTCTTTTCGATAAAATATTTTATGACAATTATCACATTTTTTCATTAGTCCTTCAGGAACATCTAGTTTTGCTTGTTCATTTGGGATTGACGCATATTTTTTCTTTTTGCTAAAAAGGTCTTTAAGCAAGATAACTCCCCCTTTTTCAGGATGACCACGACAAGTGGTGCCATTATTTCAAAAGTAAAATTGGGTTGTTCATGTCCTACTAACTATATCTAATTAAAAATAAAAAAGGTGTCAAATTAAGTCGATAATAATTATTTTATTAATGCTACTTCATGAAATAAGTCTTCAATTGTGCTGTAATCCTCATTACCATACAACCTTGTGAGTTTCATATAAAAGTCCTTCGGATAATACACCTTTTTCATCGTGCTTGAATATTCTTCCATCAATCTCCAAACCTTTAACAATAAAAGATTTTCGGTTTTCTCAAGTAGATAAGAAAAAAAGGCCAAATGCTGTTTATTCAAATCATCTTCATGCTTAGATATAATTTCTTGTAGATCTATAATTTCTTTAGCTTTCATATGTTGAAAAGCTAATTTTGCAGCTTCTTTCTCCAAGATCTTCTTTGTTGCGATTAAATCACTTCTAGTCGAATTTTCTTGAAGAATAAATGATGCTAGTACTTCTACTGTTTGATAAGGTCGATAAGCACTTAAAAAAGTTCCTTCTCCATGCCTTGTTTCTATTAAACCTAACAGTTCCATCGCACGTAAAGCTTCCCGAATGGAAGATCTACCTGCATGTAACTTTTCAGAGAGTTCTCTTTCTGAGGGTAGTTTATCCCCTGTTTTCAGTTTGTGCTCATCAATTAATTTACGTATCTCTTGCAGTACCCCTTGATATACTTTTTGTTTTGGCGACATGGACACAGCCATGATCCACTCCTTTAAAACATCTATTTCACATAATTATATCTGTGCTAACTTTCTTGTTTTCTCCGCTACTTCATCTGGATTAACATGAATGCGTGCAACTCCTGATTCCATTGCTGCTTTTGCAACACTAGATGCAACCAATGGTGCAACTCTAGCATCAAATGGGCCAGGTATGACATAATCTGGGTTTAAATCCTCTTCATTAATAAGAGATGCAATTGCCTCGGCTGCAGCAATTTTCATTTTTTCATTTATTCTAGTTGCCCTTACATCTAATGCCCCACGAAAGATACCAGGAAAAGCTAATACGTTGTTTACCTGATTAGGGAAATCAGATCTACCTGTTCCAATCACTTTTGCACCAGCTTCTTTCGCATCATCCGGCATAATTTCTGGGTCCGGATTAGCCATTGCAAATATAATAGGGTCTACATTCATTTTACGAACCATCTCTTGTGTTAATGCTCCACCAACAGATACACCAATAAACACATCAGCATCTTCAAGCATTTCTTCTAGATTACCTTCTTTTTTATCTAAGTTCGTAATTTTAGCAACTTGATCTTTGACATCATTCATTCCATAGGATCTACCTTCAAAAATCGCTCCTCTTGAATCACACATAACCATATTACGGACACCGAAATGATATAATAATTTAATAATGGCTATTCCTGCTGCCCCGGCTCCGTTTGCTACAACTTTAATGTCTGAGAAAGTTTTCCCTACTAATTTTAATGAATTAATAAGACCTGCTACAGTTACTATCGCAGTGCCATGCTGATCATCATGAAAGATTGGTATATTTGTTTCCTTTTTTAAGCGGTCTTCAATAATAAAACAGTTTGGTGCTGCAATATCTTCTAAATTAACGCCACCAAATGTTGGTTCCATGAGTTTAACAGTACGGACGATTTCTTCCACATCATTTGTGCCTAAACAAATTGGAAAAGAATCTACACCTGCAAAGCTTTTAAATAATAACGATTTCCCTTCCATCACAGGTAAAGCCGCTTCTGGACCAATATTACCTAATCCTAACACTGCTGAACCATCACTTACTACTGCAACCATATTTCCTTTCATCGTATAATCATAAACGGTTTCTTTACGATCATGTATCTCCTTACAAGGCTCTGCTACGCCTGGTGAATATGCCAAACTTAAATCCTTGGCATTTCGCACAGATACTTTCGATTGGGTGGTTAATTTACCTTTGTTTACTTTATGCATTTGCAATGCTTCATCGCGTAAATTCACTTTATTCTCTCCTTTTGCAGTAGAAGGTATTTACTTTGTTCTATGATAAGAGTTCAAAAACAAGGGAAAAGGACCAATTATTTCGAGGCGGTCTAGCTTTGTAGTCGCAGAATATATGTAAACTATACGTAAGCAACGGAGAAGCAAACCAACGAAGAAATTCGATGTCATTTTTCCGGACTTTTTGAACAATCTTTCAAGGGTGGTCAGACCACTTAACTATTACATTATAACAGATCGAATATGTCTGTAAAGTATGGACATATTCGACCTTCTATTTCTCAAGAACGACACTAGGTTTACCAAACTGACGGTGTAGAGCTTGCATACATTCATAATTGGGGTCGACATTGTAATCATAGGATAATTGATATGTCTTCCCCTGCTCCTCATGGTGGATAATAATCGGTATACTTCCTGGATATTGCTGTGCGATTTTCTGTACAAACTGTAATGCATTATTACTAGTTTGTTCTGTTACCTTAATAAATAACCTTTTCTCCACAGCCTTTTGGAAGATTTCTTCATGAAACATTTCAACTTCAGAGAGTATCCATTGTAGTTTATCATTTCTATTTTCTACTTTACCTTTAATCGTGATCATCTCTTCTTCTTTTAACCATCGATTTATATTTCGATATAGATCTGGAAATACTACCGCATCCATTTCCCCTGTTTCATCACCGATCTTTATAAAAGCCATTGGGTCACCACGTTTTGTTCGTATCGTTTTTATCGATTGTATGATTGCGGCACTTTTCACCTGTTTATTCCCAACCAATTGTTTGGTACGTTCTAAGGATACAAATCCATTTCGTCGTAATTGCGATCGGTAATTTTTCAACGGGTGACTGGTTAAATATACGCCAATTAATTCTTTTTCATCTGATAATTTTTTCATTTGGCTAAAATCGTCAATGTCCACATAAGTAACCTCTAACGCAAGCTGTTCCTGAAAGAAATTCGGTTGGTCAGAGAATTCTCGAAAAAGCTCTCCTTGTTCGACTGCTTGGTCAATAGAAGCTAACAAACTAGCTCGATTAGCATATGTTTCATCAAATACACCAGTCATTATCAGCAATTCCAACGTTGATCTGTTGATTAATTTAGTAGGAATTCGTAAACAGAAATCAAATAAATTCTTAAATGGTCCCCCAGACTTGCGCTCACGAATAATTTCTTGTACAACTTGATTCCCTATTCCTTTAATAGAAAGTAATCCCATTCGTATTCCGTCTTTTTCAACAGTATACTTACCAAAACTTTTATTTATGCTTGGTGGATATATTAAGATGTTTAAATCTCGCATTTCATGAAGGTATAAATGAATCTTGTCATGCTGGTTTGCAATCGAGCTTAATAATTCGGCATAGAAATTCTTGGGATAATGTGCTTTTAAATATGCTAGTTGATAGGCAATTTTACTATATGCAACAGCATGGCTTTTGGGGAACCCATAGTTTGAAAACTTAACAATCCACTCAAAAAGTTCCTCACTAACTTCCTTGCTATAGCCATTTTGCAAACAGCCTTGTAAAAATCTTTCTTTTTGCTCATCCATTACAGCCTGCTGTTTTTTACTTACTGCGCGACGTAATATATCAGCCTCTCCATACGAAAAACCGGCAATACGGTTGGCTATTTGCATAATTTGTTCCTGATATATTAATACGCCATACGTTGATTCCAAAATTGGCATTAAATCTGGATGTGGATAGGTCGTTTGCTTCCTTTTATGCTTTCTATCCACATAAGCTGAAATAAATTCCATTGGTCCTGGTCGATATAAAGCATTGACGGCTACAATATCCTCAAAATTATTTGGTTGTAGTCGAGTCAATACTTGCTTCATACCCTCTGATTCTAATTGGAACACACCATTCGTTAACCCTTTTTGTAGTAAGTGGAAGGTATATGAATCATCATCAGGAAGCTTATTTAATACTAATTCTTTCTTATCTGTATATTGAATCGATTGTAAAATACGTTCCAATAATGTTAAATTTCGAAGTCCTAAAAAATCTATTTTTAATAGTCCAATCGATTCCAAATCTGTCATGGTATACTGTGTTAAACTTGTGTCGTTAGCACCAATCGTTAATGGAACATGTTCAACGAGTGGTTGTTCACTAATAACGACTCCAGCAGCGTGAGTAGAAACATGCCTTGGTAATCCTTCTAATATAATCGCAACTTGAAATAATGCCTTTAGTTTCTCCGATTGTTTAATATAGTTTGTTAGTTCACCTGATGTTTTTACATGTTCCACTAATGTTTTCGATGACTGTGTTGGAACCTCTTTTAAAACAAAGTAGGCATCCTGTTGATCGATATCCATCGTTTTTATTAATTCACGTAATAATGATCGAGCAGCAAACGTTCCAAACGTAATAATTTGTGCAACGTGCTCATTTCCATACTTTCCACGCACATATTCGATGACCTCATCTCGTCGCTGATCAGAAAAATCAATATCTATATCTGGCATCGTTATCCGTTCTGGGTTCAGAAATCGTTCGAACAATAAATTGTACTCTATTGGATCAACATCTGTAATGCCTAGAACATAAGCAACCATCGAACCAGCTGAGGACCCTCTTCCGGGCCCAACGACAATCTCCTTGTCTTTTGCATAAGTAATGAAATCCCAAACAATTAAGAAATAATCACTAAACTTCATCGTTTGAATGATATTTAATTCATATGTTAGACGTTTCTTAATTTGTTCTGTGATCACTTCATACCTTTTTTCAAGGTTCGTCCAGCAAATTTTTTCTAAGTAAGTGTGTGTTTCAATCCCTTGTGGTACTGGAAACGATGGTATCATACGCTTTTCAAAATCAAAAGATACATGGCATTTATCTGAAATTGACCTTGTTGCTTCAAGTATCTCTGGCCATTGTGTCGAAAATAACTGCTCCATCTCCATTGCAGAGCGTAAATGATGCTGCTGCAGTCTCGGTTTTACTTGTTTTATCTCCCACTTTTTCCCATGTTTCATCGCTTGTAAACAATCAAAAGCGATATCATCCGTCTCACTTAAGTAGCGAACATCATTTATTGCTACAGCTTGTGTCTGATAGTGATCACAATATGCCTTTACAGCTGTCAGAACTTCTTGATCATACGCTTGATCATGATTTGCTATTCCTAAATAGAAATCGCCTGGTGCAAACATCCCTTCCCAGGAATCAATATATTCTTTCACTCGTGCATATGATGTAGACCCTATTCTATCTTTCAGTTTGCTATTATGGACTGGTAAAATGCATATAACATCTTCGTTATATTCCTTCAGTTTATCTTTCTCAATCCCATTATGTTGCGATGTTTTAATGGAAGTACTTAATTTTAATAACTGTTGATATGCATCATTTGTTTTTGCTAATAATACACATTCTTCATGTTCTTCATCTGTATTCAAAATCGTTACAACCATGCCTAGTATCGGTTTAATCCCGAATTTACGGCATGCCTTATAAAATGGAATGGCTCCATATAATACATTTTCATCTGTCAATGCCAGTGAATCGAATTCTAGCTCACTCGCCTTTTTCACTAACTTATCGACAGTAATTGTACTATTCATTAAACTGTATCCACTTCTTACTTGTAAATGGGTAAATGACATACGATCCCGTCCTTTAACATTCCCTCTATGAGGATGTCCCTCTAATCTAGTCTATTATATCTAAAATACATACCTTCTGTATATCAACACACCCTCTAACATAACTCGTCCATTTCCATCATACAATGAAAGAAGTAGAACATAAAGGGAGCGTCATATATGGAGGAAAGATTTTTTGCTTCTCTAATTCATTGCTTTTTTATTGCATTTGGCGTAATTCTCGGTGGTACCCTTATAGGAAGTATTGGAGCCTTTGCGACAGGGGATGCTCCGTTTACAGAGATGAGTCGCTTAGCAAGAAAGTTACGAATTTGGGCTGTTGTTGCAGCAATTGGTGGAACATTTGATGCGATCGAAAATTTGGAAAGAAGTCTTGGTCCAGACGGTTCTTCGCTTGATATTCTGAAACAGGGCTTATTAATATTGTCAGCAATGGGTGGCGTAAAAGGTGCAATGATTTTAATTGGATGGTTAATTCAGGAGGAGATTACATAATGCATATTCCTCCTTATCATAAAAAACCTGGCTGGCAACGTTTTTTAGCAGGCGTATTTTTTGGGGCACTCATTTCTTATTTCGTGCTTATTTTTATGTATGCGACTATGTATGAGCGGTTACTAGAGGAAAATAGCAACATTCGTTCCGAGCTTACCGAGGCAAAAAACTATATCAAAGCGTTAGAGGAAGATAAACAAAATCTGGACGAAAAATCAAAACAGCCTATAACTGTTGAATCGATAGAATTGGAAATAACGAATGCCGAACAACTACGCATTGATAAATTACTATTAGTCCAACTAGAAGATTTAATGAAAGAAGAGATTAAACACATCATCGGACAAGATGTTAATACGGTATATGAAAGCAATCAGTTATTAGAAGCAACAATTGAAAACAAGGATTTCAAAGTGGATGATTTTATTTACACATTTGAGATTAAAAGATTGTTAATTAATAAGAAGGTAAAAATCAGTGCCGAAGCAAAAATTTCAAATTAATGTGAACATTTCTTGAAACCTCTTACTATAATGTAGAGATTATTTGATTTTTGCTGTAAAATAAAAACAGTAATATCATATTCTGTTCTTTACATTTATATACTCTAAAGAAAGGGGTAGATTTAAATGTTAGTCCTACACGAAAGAAGAATTTGTGAACGTAAAATGAATCAACTAAGAAATGGATATTCTGCTTATGCTGAGTCAAGGGAAGTTATTCGTTTATTAAAGAGAGAGATACTTAAAAACAATCTAGATGTCTACTATGATGAAACATCTACTGGCTGTTGGTTTATTCCAATGAAAGAAAGTAAGAGTAGCTAGTATATGGTTAAAATAACAATAATGAACGATTACCATAGCTAATAGCATTGATTTATTTAGACAAATCAATGCTATTTTATTATTATTTTGAATTACTTTGACAGGCCATTTCTAAGTCCTCTATTACCTGTTCCGTCTCCTCCCAAGAGTACACAGAAGCACCTGCAGCTAACGGATGTCCACCACCATGATATTTTGCAGCAATTTCATTAATAACTGGTCCCTTTGAACGGAGTCTAACACGTATTTGTTCATCTTCTTCTATAAAAAAGACCCATGCTTTAATCCCATCAATATCACCTAATATGCCAACTAATTGTCCAGATTCTGTTGGACTTACATGAAACTCATGTAAAATATCTTTCGTTAATTTCACTATACTTAATCCACTTGGTGATAAGGTAAAGTTCTGTAGAATATATCCTCTTAGTCGAGCGATATGATCCTTTACACTATATATCCCATCATATAATTTCGGTCTGTCAAAATCATATGCAACTAAATCCGCAGCATATTGAAGAGTTTTCTTCGTTGTACTAGGAAATAAAAACCTGCCAGTATCTCCAACAATTCCACCGTAAAGTAATCTGGCAGCTTCATCATTCATTTTCAATCCTTCATTCTTATGTTTTAAATAAAATTCATAAATCATTTCACTTGTAGAACTAGACGTAGTCTCTACCCAGGCTACATCTCCATAAGCATCAACATTAGGGTGGTGGTCAATTTTGATAATGTGATCACCTAACAGATACCTTTGATCATCAATTCGTTCCGTATTTGCAGTATCACAAATAATAACTAGTGCTTGATTAAAAACTTCATCATCAATATGATCCATTTTAACTAAGAAAGTTAAGGAAGGGTCGTCTTCTCCAACCACGTACACTTTTTTGGATGGAAACGAATGTTTTAACATTTCCCCTAACCCAGCTTGAGATCCCAACGCATCTGGGTCTGGACGTACATGACGGTGAATAATAATTGTATCGTATTGTTTTATAAGTTCCATGATTTTGTTCGTGGTCACCTTAATTTCTCCTTTATATGTAATATATTTGTCACTTCTTATCCTAGCGTTCTTGCCTAAAACAAGCTACAATATGAATTGAGCCTATTTGAAATCTAAACTAGGAGTAGATAAACAAATGATTATTTTTCCAATACTTATTGTTCTTTCTGTTGTTTTATATGTATATTATAAAGTGGCAATTTTAAAAACAAAGGACAGATTGACTCAAGCATATTTTAATGCAAAATCTCGAATTTGTCTTGGTATCTTCCTTTTAGTCTTCGGTATTAATCAATATATATTTTATGGAACAAGAATATCCCTCTTTATCGGAATCGTATTTATTTTTCTTGGTATCTTACAATCCCTACGAGGTATACGCGAAACAAAGCATTATCGTAGTGAATGGAGACGTTTAAATCCAGCTGACTAGGTCCACTAGTCAGCTTTTTTACATTCAGCGATCCATGATTTGTGCCATTAATAATGCTTTTCCTACTAGTTTTTTCTCGTTGAAAACTTCTACATCAATTTTTGCATAAATACGTCCAGCTTCTAATAATTTAGGTTTTATTGTAATCGTACTATCTATTGGAACGGGCTTTATGAAATAAACGGTCAAATTTTCCACAACTAATTCGCCTTTTTTCACATGTACTAACATTCTACTGCTTGCTTCAGTTACGAGCGAAGTGAACACCCCGTTGGATAAAGTCCCTAATTGATTCGTCATTTGTGGGATGACTTTTGCTTGATATGTAACTTCATCATCCTCAAGTTCTACCATATTACTAGAAACAATATCATCTATCGTTTCCCCAATTTGCGGTTGTCTTTGTATTTGTTGAAGTGCTTTTATCACATCTTGTCTGGAGACAATTCCTTGTAATGTAGCAGCTTGATCTACAACAGGAACCACTTCGATTCCTTCCCAAACCATCATATGTGCCACGTATGCTACAGAAGTTTTTGATTGTACAACAATTGGATTCTTCGTCATTACTTTTTCGATTAAAACATGACTATCTTTTCCGATAATGTCCTTTGAAGTTACAATTCCAATAACACGCCTTCTCTCATCTAATACAGGGAACCGTGTATGCGTTGATTGTTCATTTAAATCATACCACCGCTCCACTGTATCCTTCGCTGTTAATGAGAAGGCTTCCTCAGAAGGTGTAGATATATCACCTACAAATACGATCTCCTTTTTAATGAGTTGATCATAAATTGCCCGATTAATCATAGCCGCTACCGTAAACGTGTCATAGCTTGTTGAGATAATAGGAAGTTGTTTTTCATCAGCGAGTTTCTTGATGTAATCTTCTGTATCGAATCCACCCGTGATCAATACAGCCGCTCCCTCATTTAGTGCTAGTTCATGTGCCTTCACCCGGTTTCCAACGATAAGCAAGGAATCAGCAGCTGTATAGCGCATCATCGCATCGAGTTGCATGGCACCGATAACAAATTTATTAAGGGTTTTATGCAGACCTTCTCTCCCACCTAATACTTGTCCATCAACAATGTTTATCACTTCTGCAAATGTAAGCCGTTCAATATTTTCCTTCCTTTTGCGTTCAATTCGAACAGTACCTACTCGTTCAATAGTACTTACGAGACCTTGATTTTCTGCTTCTTTTATGGCACGATATGCCGTTCCTTCACTAACATTTAGATTTTTTGCAATTTGGCGTACAGAAATCTTATTGCCAACATTCAATGAAATAATATGTTGTATAATTTGTTCATGTTTTGTAGCCATGACTGATCACCGACTTTCAACTGTACTAGTCCAAGTATTTACTATTATTATACAGTTGATTCTCATGAACCTCAATAAATATTAGTGTTCGCGCTGTCTAATTTCTTCCTGTTCCATAACTGGTGGTGGGTTCATTCGTAATAGTGTTGCAAAATTTGCTCCAACTACAAGTGTGAAAAATACGAGCCATGTCCCCCAGAAAACGGCTTCTAGTTGTGACGATGCTACTGGTATAAGTGGCCAAGCAAAATATAGAAAGAAACCGGCTAGTAGTAAACGTAGAATTGCGTAGTGACGCATGTTAATTCCTCCTTTCTATATCGAGTTTATGAAAGGAGTGTTAGATTCATTCTTTAGTTTCCAAAATATAAGAGCAGGGGTACTTAAGGAAGTCCACTGAACACCAAATAGTACTTGTTCGTAATTTAAATATGACATCAATAAATAAGACATTGTTACAATTTGAACAATGTCTCTACACTTATTATTAAGATTTACTATTTATATCGATACCAAGAGTTGAAGTCTTCAAGTCATCAATTATACTCAAAGTATGGTAATATCTCAGGAGGATCTCCTAATAAAAATTGCTTTTCGGTAGTCGATGTACTAAAGTTACATTCCGTTTCAAAATCAGTTGTATTAACATCTGATTCATTACTATCCTTTGCAAAAATCATACTAGAACTAGTAGTAGTAATTTTCTTGTTATGATGACTATAACCATTTATACATAATTTAGCATTGCTTGATAATTCAACTTTATCATTAAAATTTGCATCTCCATCAATAAAGAAGGTTGAATCATTTAATTTTAATTGTTTGTTAAAATTTGTATAAGCATCTACATAAACCTCAGAACCATTAATTGTGATATGGTCATTTAATACAGCACTCCCAAAATACGCATAAGAATTGAGGATATCAATCTTTTTATTAAATTCTGCCTTCCCTGTTATATAAATTTTCGAACCACTATTTATACTTGTTTGATCATTAAATATAACATTTTCATCTGCAAACATATCAGAGTTGACATGATTCAAGCTTTTATTAAAAATAGCCCGCCTTCCAAAGTAAGTAATTGAATCATCTGTAAAATCGACCCTACCATTAAAGTCTGAATAACCCTCAACATATAAATTAGAATTAGTAAAACTTGATTTTTTATTTAACTCTGAATTTCCTATAACATATAGTGTAGAAGAAGTGGTTTCTTCCATTTTGCTATTTACATTTATTCCACCAGTTATTTTCACTATTGAATTATTAAATATTGGAGCAGAATTATTATACGTTTTATTTCCATTAATTTTACAGTCTAAATTAGAGTAATCAATTTCCCTCTGAGGGGTGCAAATAGTATTACTATTAGGCTCTTCAATCTCATCTCCTGTTGGTAGCGGAATCCCTTCTACCTCTCGTTCAACTATAGTAATAAAGTTGGTGAAATCAATTGTTAGATCGGCTTGAATTTTACTTTCTTCGCCATTAATTTTACCAATACTATTTGATTTAAATTCAATTTGTTCCTCGGTGAAATTTGGAGTTATACTTATGTCGGTAATCTCAAAGTGGGCATTCTCCATATCCTTTATCGGTACAGTTGTAGATTGTAACTCAATATTGTTCATGAATAATGTAATTGCTATTTGCGTGTAATAATTATCAGAATAACCGCTATTAACATTCCATTCTGCTTCAACTTGATCGCCAACAGCTTGTAAAATAGCATCAGAAACATTGGTTACAGTATACTGAAAATACTGTCCCCCCATCTCAGCCAATTCAATAGACTGTGATCGTTTCTCAACCGCCGTATTTTGCTTCATGCTGGAGATTGATTGTGTCATAAAGGTTAATAATAGTATCATAAATATCGTGAATACCATTAACACAGATACGAGTGCATAGCCACTGTTACTCTTTAAGATAGATCTCATCATTACTCCCCACTCTTTAATCGATATAGTATTGTCTCCATACTAAACAAATTACTTTCATCATTTTTGTCTTCAACTGTTATCGTGAGGTTTATATCCTCATTGTTTGGAGTAACATTTCCAGTAAAGTCTGAGCTAATGCATAGCTGAGAATGATCAAACCTTTTTATTTCGGAACTGTTAGATACGGTTATCGCACATTCCGAGTTTTCGATTTTATATGGTTCTGGTGTTTTCTGGTGAAAATTTACTAATGAAGCTACAATAAGTTGGGTTTCTTGCTGCATTCTGCTTTTCATCATGGAATCTTGTGAAAAATTATATCCTTGTAAAAATACATTCCAAATGATGATACCCACAATGGAGAGAATCGTAATTGTAGCTAACAGTTCTATTAATGTTATACCTTGTTCATTTCGGCTCATAACTCACTCCTCCACTATGATATAACCAAATCTCTCACCAATCACTGTATTATTTTCGTCCAGTAATTGAACATGAATTTGATGTGCTTTAACAGGTTCTGATGCTAAATCTGAGTCTTTCGCAATATTAACAATTTCTTTTTCATTACCTCTATCTTTTTCTGCGTAAAAATATGTATCTCTTTCGGTTATAGCATCTGGTATTTCATTCAAAGTTGGATTGGAAAGAAAAGTCTTTAAATCTTGATTACTTTGCCATTCTAATAAAATTTGTTTTGCATCATTAACAGCTTGCGACTTGTCCTCGTTTTTCTGATTAAAAACTCCCATTTGCTGAAAGATGCTCATAAGTGAAATTAGAATAATAGTTAATATGGTAATGGAAAGTAATACTTCAAGGAGAGTAATCCCATTTTCATTACAAAATATCTTTAATCTTTTCCTATTAAATCTTTTCATTGTGGATATAAACCTCGCAATCCTTAAATGAACTATTATTTAGGATAATTCTAAATCGATACTACAACTATCAAATCTCACTTATTTAGAAGAAGATTAACATAATTAGAACTAACCGTTCCTAGAACATTTTTTACATTTTTAACCTTAGATTGTTATCACACATTTTAACCCAACCTACTACATCGAGATATTTATAAACGTCATTGATCAATTCCTTATTTCTTATAATAAAATGTCGAAATCGTTACATTTGATGTAATAGTTTCTGCTTGATTTTCTTTTATTTGAATCTCTTTTTCAGCTGGTTTTTGAAAATTCAAAGAGCTAACCGTCATTAATCGCTCTTGCTCTTCAATTTGTTTAATAAATTCATGAAAATGTTCATAATCTGGTGAAGTTACTGTTATCGTTATCGAGATTACTTCTAGATTATCTGGCTTTTCTTCCAAATTAATTCCTGTTTTTATTTCTTCGGTCTCCTCTTCTGTTACCATTCGTTGTGCCACAGTTCCACCATATGAAAAGCTAATATTTTCAAAACTACTTCCACTAATCCGTTCAATTTCTTGCAATGTAAGAATTAACCCTTCTATAGCAGGATTCATTGGGATTTTATTCGATACACTATTAAGATCATTGTTTTCATTTTCACTCGCTTCATCCATATTTTCTATCTCAGTACCAAGGTTAGCAACTTCATTTTCAAGTGTTCTAAGTTGACCTTCCTTCGATTTTAACTCCTGAATATTTGGTTGAAAAAAGAAAAAGAAAATAACTAACAATAGTAAAAATAATAACCCTAGAAGTAGAAGGAGAATTTTTCTGTTCTCTTGAAATAGATTATTCATCCCCATCTACCTCCTCTTTCAAGTATTTATCGTTTACAATAATAGAATAGCTAACCGTATAGAATGAAGTAGTAATTTCGTTATCTTCTCCGTCCTCTTTATCCTGTTTAACAGGCACCTCAATCGCATTCAATTGATTTACTTTAACATCCGTGACGTAGTCTGATTCAGTTAGTTTTGTAACATAATCTGCGATATCATCCATTGTTTCAAATTGCACTTCAAATTCCACCGATTCAACACTATAATTGTAATTGCTTAAGTAGCTATTTTCAGGTAATAACACCATTAATTCATTAATAAAATTTGATGTTGGAGTAACATGATGTTGTGCATAGGCTAATACATTTTCAAATAAATCTATCGTTTCATCTGTACCAGTCGATGACAGCCGTGCCTCTAAAAGTTGCCTCTCCTGATTTAAATTTTCTATGTTTTGATTTGTATCTTCCAGATTATTGTTTACATGAAAATAAAGGAAAGTAATCGCTGCTAATAGTATTAAAAATATGAGTAATCCACTAATAAACAAGATATATAAAGCTGAGCTTTGCCGCTCTATTTTAGGTAAGAGATTCACTTCAGGAAGCATTTGTGTTACCCCCTTTTAATGCCAAACCTAAAGCAGGTATAAACTGGGGTCCTATTTCTTTATCCTCTACACTCGATATAACACTTCCTAATAATCGAGTAGGAATGTCAAAATGGTTTTCTGCACTTTGATAAAATTCATCTATAAATGGGTGATCTCCCAAAATGATCAGTTCATTAACCATTTCCTCCCCTTTTTTCATGGAAAAGCGGTAGAAATTCATAATTCGTTCTAATTCAACAATCTGATCTTCCACTACACCTCGAACATCCTTTTCATCTTCTTCATATTTCCATTTTATTTTACCGAGATTTTCGTATTTCGAACTCGAATCGACTAAATGTAGATCTAAGGTTTGGTATCGTAAAAATTCCAATTGATGTCTCTTAAAAATACTTATATTAAATGAAGTAACATCTAGTTCTATAATTATATACACATGATTTCGATGTACATTATTCATATGATAAAAGTAACGATAAACACCCAGTGCTTCTACATCTGCAGCTACTGGTTTTAAAGAGACATCATCAAAAATTTCTGTATACTTCATCATTTCTTCCTTTGGAGCAGCAAAGAGTGTTGCGGGAAGAAGTTCATCCTCCGACTCTATCCCCTCTCCGTTCAAAGGAAGATAATGAACATCAAAAACTGGGTCTTTAAATGGTAAATGAAGTGATTTTCCAATTTCTTCACGAAAATATTCATCTATCTCTTTGTCCCGTAAGTTCATAGGGAATTTTACTTGACGCATAATGACAAGAGAATTCGGCACATAAAAACGAACATGGCGATTCTTAACCCCAAATTCTTTTACAAATTTCTTCATGAATTCAAAAAAACCGATCTCATCAAGTATTTTTCCATTTTCGATTAAACCAAAAGGAATAGCTTTTTCCTTTATTTTTATTGATGAAATATTAGAACCATTTATTTCGACCATACGAATGACATAGTCTTCAATTACAAGATTGATTACTTTAGCTGGTTTACCAAACATGTTTATCACCATCCTGTTTAATACGTGAAAAACTTAGAGTTCAATTCCTTTTACGATATCACCATTATAGTAATCATGATATCGTAAAAAGAGTTGTTATTTATAAGTATTCCCAGCACAGATTGTGCTGAGAATAAGTTAAAAAATTATATTAATTAGTACATATATCTCTTCCTTGAGAACTTAAATCAGCTTTTGTCTTATTGTTAAACGAACATTCGGTTTCATCAGACGTCACAGTAAATTCACCATCCGTATCTGGAACAATTGTAAAATCATAATTTTCGTCAGCATTATCAAATGGATTCACTAGATTATCGTTAAAAGTATTTAAAGTACTCGCTGTGATTTCTTCACTAATTTCTTCACCACTTGCGTGAGCAAGTTCAGCTGCAGAAATAGCCTGAATTGCATTTGCAATATGTGCATCTTGTCTAGAATTCTCAATAATATTTCCGACAGATACAAATGCAATTCCACCAATAATAGCTAAAATAACAATTACCGCAAGTAACTCAACCAAAGTCAAACCTCGTTCATCATTTTTGAGTAAATCGAATAACTTTTTCATCCTTATTCCTCCATTGTGTTTAATTTAAAATAATTTATAAGTACAACTACGTCCTGCTATACTCACCTCCCCAAGCATTTCCCATATTAAATTTCCGAGTAGATCGAAAACATTGGAACCATGATAGCAATCACGATAAACCCTACGACAATCGCTAGAATAACAATCATCAATGGTTCAATTAAGGATTTCAACGTGTCGACTGTACGATCAACATCCTCCTCATAAAAATCCGCAACCTTAGAAAGCATAAAATCTAGCTGACCTGTTTGTTCACCAATTGCAATCATTTGTGTAACTAACGGTGGGAAGACCCAGCTATTCTTTAATGGTTCCGATAACGGTCTTCCCTGTTCCAGGCTTTCACGAGATGCTAATATTAACTTGCCAATTACCGGATTACCAACAACTCTTTCTACAATTGTTAATGCTTGTAAGATTGGAACAGAACTAGAAACAAGGGAAGATAATGTTCTAGTCATCCGTGCAATAGCAGATTTCTGTAGCAACTTACCGAACACTGGCAATTTAAATAAAATGAAATGGGTATAGAAATGAAATCTTTTATCATTTTTATATAAAAGTAGGACTACACCAATAAACAACGCTATAACGATCAATCCAAGCCACCAAGCTTCTTTAATAACATTACTCATACCTACTACTAGTTCGGTAATAGCTGGTAGTTCTCCACCAAATTCAGTAAAAGTTGCTGTTATACTAGGAACTATTGACACCATCAAAAAGATCACAACTGCAATAATAATTATCAATAGAACTGCCGGATAAGCCAGCGTCGATTGAACCTTTTTCTTTATGTTATTTTGTTTCTCAAAATAACTGGCTAATCGATCCAATGTATCATCCATATTTCCAGTTACTTCCCCCGCACGGAGCATATTAACAAATAGAGTTGGAAAAATTCTCGGTTGTTTTTCAGCTGCCGCAGAAAAAGCATGTCCTTCCTTCAAATCTTTTTCCACTAAATAGAGTGCTTTTTTCAACCCTTTACTTTCTGTTTGCGCAGCAAGAATAGTAGTTGCTTCGACAATGGAAACTCCTGCACGAATTAAAGTGGCAAATTGCCTACAATACAGGACAAAGTCTTGATTTTTAACCGAGTTTCCTCCTAGTGAAATATCTTTGTTAAAAATAGTTGCCTTTGTTTCTGTTAAATCACGTGGGCTAATCCCTTTTTCTCGAAGCTCGGCTATGGCCAGGGATCTGGAGACACTTTCTATTGTTCCTTTTTTCAATATTCCTTTTGAAGTTCGCCCGACATATTTATACACTGGCATTAATAATCACCTACACCAGGAAGGAATTCCTTAGCAACTTCGTTTTGTATCAATCCATTTGTTAGTAAGTTCGTGATAGACATCTCTAAGGTATGCATTCCTGCAGAACGGTTCGTTTGTAAAACATTCGGAATTTGATCTACCTTCTCATTACGAATTAAGTTTCCAACCGCGGGTAAATTGACTAAAATTTCTGTCGCAGCTATTCTTCCTGATCCATCAGTTCTTGGAAGTAGTCGTTGCGAAATTACTCCTGTAAGAACAGATGCTAGTTGAATCCTGATTTGAGCTTGTTGATGTGGTGGAAATACATCAATTATGCGATTAATTGTTTGTGCAGCACTATTCGTATGTAAGGTTGCCAGTACGAGATGACCTGTCTCAGCAGCGGTAAGAGCAGTTGAAATCGTTGTGTGATCTCGCATTTCACCAACTAATATAATATCTGGATCTTGTCTTAAAGCAGATCGTAGTCCGTTGGCAAAACTTTGCGTATCCGTACCAACTTCTCGTTGATTAATGATAGATTTCTTATGGCTATGTACAAATTCAATCGGATCCTCAAGAGTTATTACATGCTTCGATTTACGTTGATTTACATAATCAATCATAGCCGCCATAGTAGTTGATTTTCCAGACCCTGTTGGACCAGTTACTAGAATTAACCCCTGAGATTTCAGTGCTAATTCTTGTAAGACCGTAGGCATTTGCAATTGCTCCAATGAAGGAATTGCTTGTGGAACGACTCTTGCTACAATTCCAATATTCCCCAACTGATGATATACATTAATTCGATAGCGAGAAACATTTTTTATACTATAGGAAGTATCGATCTCGCCTTCGTTCATTAAGCGATCCCAATCTGATTCTGATAGTAATTCTCTAGCGAGTTCTTCTGTATGATTTCGTGTCAACACTTCTTCTCCGTTGAGAATTAGGTTCCCATTAATTCGATAAACAGGGGGAGAATCTACTGTAAGATGCAAATCGGATGCTTGGCTAATATATGCTTTTTTCAAGAGTTCATTGATAGTAAATAGCAATTTAATCCCTCCTATTCCATTGAAGCAACTCGCAATACTTCTTCCGTCGTCGTTAATCCCTGTGATACCTTTTCTAGACCGTCCTCAATTAAAAATTTTATACCACTTTTTTTGGCATAATCTCTTATTTCCCCTCTAGTACTTGTATTCATAACGAAACGTCGGATCTGGTCATCAATAGGAAGAACTTCATGTATGGCTATCCTTCCGCGATATCCAGTCATCCCACAGCTAGAACATCCTTTTCCTCTATTGACAGATGTTACTTCAATTCCTGCTTTATTAAATAGTTCCATTTCACGTTCTGTAACACTTACCTGTGTATTGCAATCCGAACATATTCTTCTTACTAATCGCTGACCGACAATACCATTTAATGAAGAAGCAATTAAAAAGGATTCAATACCCATATCGATTAAGCGAGTTAATGCTGCAACAGCACTATTTGTATGTAGTGTACTTAAAACAAGATGTCCAGTTAATGAAGCACGAACGGCAATTTGTGCTGTTTCAAAATCACGAATTTCACCAATCATAATTATATCTGGATCTTGACGTAAGATAGATCGAAGACCATTTGCAAACGTCATACCGATTTCCTCTTTCACCTGTACCTGATTAATACCTTGTAGCTGATATTCAACTGGATCCTCGATTGTAACAATATTCACTTCTTCACTATTTAGTCGATTTAATGCAGCATATAGCGTAGAGGATTTCCCTGAACCTGTAGGCCCGGTAATAAGGATAATTCCATTTGGCTTTTCAATCATACTTTTAAAATTTCTTAAATTACTTGTCGTAAATCCTAATTTATCTATATCATTTAATGCATTTGACAAATCTAGTATCCGCATCACTATTTTTTCCCCATAGACAGATGGAAGGGAAGAAACACGGATATCGAGCGGTTTATAATTGATATCCATTTTTATCCGTCCGTCCTGAGGGATTCGGCTTTCCGTAATATTGAGATTACTAATGATTTTAATCCGCGCAATGAGTACGTTTTGCATATATCGAGGTAATGCTCTCTCTGTTCGAAGCATCCCATCTACGCGATAACGAACTCTCAGCTCCGTTTCTTGTGGATCAAAATGAATATCACTTGCTCTCTGGGCTACTGCATTAGCTATAATTTGATTGACAAGTCGTACAATCGGAGAATCTTCATCTGTAATCCCTGTTTCATCAATACTTTCCTCTGGTGCAAAGTCTCCCATTACCTCTTTAATCGATTCCTGTATATCATAATACTTTGTAATTGTTCGATATAGTGAATCCTTGGTCGCAATACCAGGAGTAATCTGAAAACCAGTTGCCATCCGAAGTTCTTCCATTGCAAAATAGTCCATGGGATCAGCCATCGCGACAAAAAGCTTGTTGCCATCGACCCTAATTGGCATGACCGTATGTCTTTTTGCTAATTCTTTTGGGACTAATTGTACTAGTTCCTCGTCTATTGGATATTGATAAAGATTGATATGCGGAATTCCAAGTTGAAATTCAAGTACCTCAATTAATTGTTGCTCTGAAATATACCCTTCTTTAAGTAACGCATCGCCTAACTTTTCATCAGATGATTTTTCAGAAAGTGTTGCAGCTAATTGTTCTTCCGTAATTAACCCTGAGTGAACAAGCAAATCCCCTAGTCTCTTTCTAGCCATCGAATATCTCACCTCCATCACAATAAAATTATATTTTTAGGATAGTTAATTACTAACGCTTCTTATGTAGTATTTTATTCCTAGTCAACTAGTAAAAAAAGACAATAAAAGCCCCTACATAATCATAAATTGTGTAAAGGCCGGTTGCATCAGTAGCTCAACACGATCGAGATGCCCATAATAAGATCGTATATCAAAGCTTCCTCTTTAATTGTTGTTTAGTACTTTCGTATTAATTTTATAGTATCAACGTATTACATATTCGTCAACAACATTCCGATGTTTCCCAACTTCCATTATTAAAAAAAATATATTTCTATAAAATTAATCGTACATACCATGAAATCAAATGTTCAGAAAAGAAATAAGATATTAGTGTGGCTAACACAATATATGGTCCAAACGGAACTGGTTGTTTCCTTTTAGTTATTCCAAGTAAGATTAATAGCATACCTAGTACAGATCCAATGAAACATGCTAGAAAAAAGGCGATCAAGACTTTTTCCATTCCTAACATAAGACCTAGTAACCCAAATAATTTCATGTCGCCTGCTCCCATACCTCCACGACTTATAATAATGATGATTGCAATGATACTAAATCCTATTGCTCCACCAGCTACAGCTGACCACCAAGGCTCCAACGGGTCAATAACATTCATTATGATAAATAAAGGCAAGAAAAATAGAAGTACTTTATTGGGAATTAACATATAAACAATATCTGATACAAGGATAATCATGGAAAGGGAAATTAATAGAAGCGCCTTCCATAATTCTGCATCAAAACCGATCATGACATAGCTAAAGGCGAATAAAAATCCGGTAATAACTTCGACTAGAGGATATATATAAGATATTTCTGTTTTACAGTTTCTACATTTTCCATGTTGTATTATAAAAGATATTACAGGAATAAGTTCATACCATGAAAGTTGGTTATGACAGGAGGGACAAACGGAACGGTCATTTGTAAATTGTTGACCTTTAGGGACCCGTAGTCCGACGACATTAAAAAATGATCCAAATATTAAACCTATGATTCCGAATAGAATAATTATAGTTGTTTGCATTAACACTGACTCCCCCTCACCGTCAGAAAACTGTTTACATTATACCATTATTGTTCCCTGTATAATATCTATATTTTTCCATCATAAATAAAACGTAACACGCTCACGTGTTACGTTTTACAATTAGTTGTATGTTTACAACACCAATTCTTCCCCAATTTCCATCTTACGCGCTTTCCCGTTCTTTACTTTTTGAACAAAGTCATCTGGATTCTGCTCAATTACAGGGAACGTATTATAATGAACCGGAACAACAACTTTTGCTTTTATCCATTCTGCTGCAATCATCGCATCCTCAGGTCCCATAGTAAAATTATCCCCAATTGTAATAAATGCAAGATCGATATCATTCATTTCCCCATACATTTTTAAATCCGTAAATAATGCTGTGTCCCCTAAATGATAGATCGTTTTCCCTTCTACCGTTAACAAAATTCCACCTGGCATTCCAGTATAAATAATCGAACCATCCTCTTCCGTATAAGAAGATCCGTGAAACGCTTGCGTGAATTTAACATGTCCAAACTCAAAGGTACGAGCACCACCAATATGCATTGGATGAGTAGAAATACCTTTTTGTCCTAAGTACAATGCCAATTCATTAGGAGCAACAACTAAGGCACCTGTTCGTTTAGCAATCTCTACTGTATCTCCTACATGATCGTTATGACCATGTGTCAGTAGAATTACGTCAGGTTCAACCTTATTTGCATCTAAATCACACGCTTCATTACCAGATATAAAGGGATCGATTAATATAGTGTGTGTACTTGTTTTTACTTTAACTACGGAATGTCCATGATACGATACTTTCACGATAATCTCTCCTTTTTTATGTTGTTATATAGTATATATTCGATATTTATTTTACAATATCCTTTTTTACATAAGATGTTTTCTAATTGTTCCATTAGTTCCCGAGTTTGCTAAATAGTTCTGGACTGTCCATAGTTGAACTGTGGCATTAATCTATATAAAGCCATGCCAAGAACCTTTAACTATGAAAAAGAGTGACTCCCATTTGAAGTCACTCCCTCTATTATTGTAAATGACCTAATACATCATCGTATTCCAGTCCGTGTGCCTCAGCAACTGCTTTATAGGTTACAAATCCTTCAATCGTATTGATACCTTTTAACAGGGATCCATTCTCAAGGCATGCCTGTTTATATCCTTTATTAGCAATTTGTAAAGCATATGGAACGGTAACATTCGTTAGTCCAATTGTTGAAGTACGTGGAACAGCCCCAGGCATGTTAGCTACAGAATAATGTAATACACCATGCTTGGTATACGTCGGATTATCATGAGTTGTAATCCGGTCTACCGTTTCAAAAATCCCACCCTGGTCGATCGCAACATCCACAATAACTGATCCTTCTGTCATTGCTTCTACCATTTCTTCTGTTACTAACCTCGGTGCTCTTGCACCTGGTATTAACACAGCACCGATTACTAGATCAGAATCAGCAATAGAATCAGCAATGTTCATTGGGTTCGACATGATGGTATTAATAGAGGTACCAAATATATCTTCCAATTCACGTAAGCGTTCTGGGTTTAAATCAATAATGGTTACATTTGCTCCTAAACCAATTGCAATTTTCGCAGCGTTCATTCCTACAACTCCGCCACCGATAATAGTTACTTTAGAACGTTTAACGCCAGGAATTCCACTTAGTAAAACTCCTTTTCCACCTTTTGATTTTTCTAAGAATTGAGCTCCGATTTGTGATGCCATTCTACCTGCAACCTCACTCATCGGTGTAAGCAAAGGTAAACCACCATTTGGCAATTGTACCGTTTCATATGCAATACCAATTACCTTTTTATCAATTAATGCTTTCGTTAAACCTGGCTCTGCCGCAAGATGTAGGTATGTAAATAGGATCAATCCTTCATAAAAATAATCATACTCTTCCGGTAATGGTTCTTTTACCTTCATAACCATTTCTTGGGACCAAACTTCTTTAGCGGAAGCAACAATGGTGGCACCCGCTTCGCGATATTGTTCATCTGTAAATCCGGAACCGGCTCCCGCACCTGCTTCAACTATTACTTCATGTCCTCCAGTTTTTAGGGATAAAACCCCTGCTGGTGTGATTGCTACTCTGTTTTCATTGTTTTTTATCTCTTTTGGAATACCGATATACATCTATTTCATCCTTCCCTACAATAGTTATACGCTGTAAGCACTTACATTGTATCAGAGAACACCAAAAAAAGCATCTTCATTATAAATATATATAATTATAAGAAAACAATCCACCCTTTTTTACGGGTGGATTGCCTCTGTATGCCTATGCCTTGCGATTGTTAAAATGCCATACCCCAATGTTATTATGCTTTTGATCCTCAACTACACCACTTTGATAGCTCTGAAATAGCTGATTTTGAACTGCCGCTACACCTTGTCTGTCTTCAGTGACTTTTTTTGTGTCTTTTTTAGCCAACACGTTCACCTCCACACTGTTGAAGCTTCTATTGAAGCTTCTTTCTTAGTTTGTACAAAAACCTTGAACAATTGCCTGTTTTCTTTTTCCAAATGAAAGCGTTTTATCATATAATGAAAATAGAAATAAATTTTTGAATGAAGGGGGAGAGAAGGATGAAATTTGAGTACAATAATATTGTCGTTGCAGTTGATGGGTCACAAGCTTCCGAAAAAGCGTTTAATAAAGCAGTTGCGATTGTCAAAAGGAATCATGCACGACTTATACTCGCTCATGTTGTAGACTCTCGTACCTTTGCCACTGCTGAAGCATATGACAGAACACTTGGGGAACGTGCAGAAGAATATGCTAGGGATCTAATTGATAGCTATGTTGAAAGTGCCAAGGAAGTAGGCATTACGGATATTATTCGCTGTGTCGAGTATGGATCCCCCAAAGTTAAAATTGCGAAAGACATCGCCAAAACATTCAATGCTGACTTAATTATCTGTGGTGCAACAGGTATGAACGCCGTTGAGCGATTCCTAATTGGAAGTGTATCAGAAAGTATTACTCGCTATGCAAATTGTGATGTATTGGTTATTAGATAGCGAAGAGAAAACGGTCATTTTCCGATTTAATTAAAATTAGATGTAGGTGAATCTTCAATCAGTGGTGTTTTTTTCATCCGCCACTGATTGTTATTACATATGTGATATATCCTTGTTTATTTCTTGTACGACATGACTAATTTCCGGGAGTATTAGTTTATTCATTGCTAATTTCACAGCACCTGAAGATCCTGGTGTACAAAAGATTGCGGTGGATTGCCGCACACCTGCTATTGCACGAGATAAGATAGCTGCTGAACCAATATCCTCTTGGTAACTTAACATGCGAAATATCTCTCCAAACCCAATGAGTTCTTTATCCAACATTGGTTGTACGGTTTCTATGGTAACATCCCGGTATGCTATGCCAGTGCCTCCGTTTGTTACGATTACATCTATCATTGGATTTTCACATCCAGCTTCTATTTGTTTTCGTATGGCATCCCGACTATCTGGAACTATTTCTTTTTCAATTATTTTATGGCCAGCACGTTCAATTAACTCTTTCATTAGAGCACCACTTTTATCTGTTTGATGGTTCCTCGTATCACTAATTGTGACAATCATACAATTCACTTTCGTATAATTCTTTTTATGTTCTTCAATAGACATAACAGGTCCCCCTTATAGGAAAACAAGGCTCTGCAATTTTTTCTAGCAAAAGCCTTGTCTTCTAGTTAGTTATGATAGTCGAACAGTGTCTCTAGCAATCATTACTTCCTCATTTGTTGGAATAATAATTACTTTTACTGGTGAATGAGGATAACTAATAAATGCTTCCTTACCACGAGTATTGTTTAAAGCTGGATCCCAGTATACGCCCATGAATTCTAATCCATTCAATACTTTTGCACGAATGGTGGCACTATTTTCCCCTACACCGGCTGTGAAAATAATAGCATCGACTCCAGACATTCTTGCCGCATAAGATCCGATGTACTTATGAATTCGACCTGCAAAAACATCAAGGGCTAATTCTGCTCGTTTGTCCTCATCTGCCTTCTGCTCAATGTCTCTTAAATCACTGGAAAACCCAGATAATGCTAACATACCACTCTTCTTATTTAGCACGTCAATTACTTCATCAGCAGATTGACCTGTTTTTTCCATAATATATGGAATTAGTGCTGGATCAATATTACCGGAACGTGTTCCCATTGTAACACCTGCTAGCGGAGTAAATCCCATCGATGTATCAAGTGATTTTCCACCTTCAATTGCTGTAATACTTGCACCATTACCTAGATGGCAAGACAGCAAACGTAGCTGGTCTAATGGAATTCCTAATAAATCCGATGCTCGCTGTGATACATATTTGTGACTAGTTCCATGGAATCCATATTTACGGATACCATATTTTTCGTAATATTCGTATGGTAAACTATATAAGAAAGACTTTTCTGGCATCGTTTGATGGAAGGCAGTGTCAAATACAGCAACCATTGGTACGTTTGGTAGTACTTCTCTGAAGGCACGAATACCCGTTAAATTGGCAGGGTTGTGTAATGGTGCTAAGTCAGAAATTTCTTCAATCTCATGGATTACTTCATCAGTAATTTTTACGGAATCGCTAAACTTCTCTCCACCATGTACGACACGATGTCCAACAGCATCAATTTCATCGAAAGAAGATATTACGCCTGAAGCCATAAGCTTCTCTAGTAATTGTTTAACTGCAACTTCATGATCTGGAATATTAGATACTTGTTTATCTTTATTACCATTTGCTTCAATAGTAAAAACAGAATCCTCCAAACCAATTCTTTCTACTAACCCTATTGCTAATACTTCTTCTTCAGGCATCTGAATTAATTGGAATTTCAATGATGAACTTCCGGCATTTATAGCTAATACATTACTCATTATGTCTCACTCCTAATTGTTGTCATTAACTTTTGTATGATGTAAACCAATTATTCATTTGTCCTAATATATCTTCCATAGCCTTTGTATTCTTAAATGATGGTAACTTTACTAACAATGGCTGTTTAGGTGGGGTTGTATTTTCCCCTTTCTTTTGTAATATTAATATGCTTTTCACATTCTTCTCCGATTTAAAAGCAGTTTCAGGTAATTGAAGTACACCAACAACGTGAGCAACCTTTTGCATATATTTATTTAATGTATCTGATTGATCACTCTCAAATAAGAAGTTAGGGATGATCAATATGCAATATCCACCATCAACAGTGTAATTTAAACTCTGCTCTATAAATAGATGATGTGCATAAGAATGTCCTTCATCTGCTTTTAATTCAAAGTCATTTGCTCGAATATCGTCTGGATAATAGCCTACTGGCAAATCTGAAACAATCAAATCTAATGGGTCTAATAAAAAAGGACGTAAACTATCTTGATGGAAAAACTCTACTTGCATTTTTTGTAGGTTTGCACTTACTAAAGCCAATTTTATCAAAGTTGGATCTACTTCACTGGCAAATGCCTCTACATTGTCACCTAAATGCCCCATTACAGTTGTTAATAAATTTGCTGTTCCACTTGCAGGATCAAATAGGCGTATCTTATCCTTATTTTCGGTTAATTTCTCAGCAAGATATCCAACGATTAAAGCCACTGATTCTGGTGTAATCATATGTTGTTGTTGCGTCGTATTGCTCATACCTTTTAAGACCGTAAACTGTATTGCTTTACGGATCTCATCTGATTGATATGAGTTTATGTCGATTTCTTTTAATGCCTGTTGAAGTTTATGTGTTAAAATATCATCCATTGTATCTTCTACATTCTGATAGAATACCGTTTCTAGTGTTATCGCTAAACTATCCAAATATGGCACTTGTTCATGCTGTTCAATAATCTGTGTTGTTTTGTCCATCCATTCAAATAGTGTTTCTACATTTGATTTTTCCATGAGTTAATCCTCCGTTCATTCTAGAGCGTATCCATTGTACCAAATAGTAAGTACTTCTGTACAAAGAAAAACTCTTTCTCGAATGCGGTCGAGAAAGAGTAATAATCATGTAAACACTTACACTTATTCTGCTTGTTTTGCTGCTGCCAATGCTGCATCATAATCGGGATGATTAGATACCTCTTTTACATATTCAACATAGGAGACTTTGTCATTCGAATCAACAACAAAAATGGACCGTGCAAGTAAACGTAATTCTTTAATTAAAACACCATATTTTTCACCAAAATTAGCATCTCGATGATCAGATAACGTTTCTAATTCTTGAATATTATTCACCGTCGTCCAACGTTTTTGAGCAAACGGTAAATCCATGCTAACGGTAATAACTTGGACATTTTCTAACTGATCCGCTTCTTCATTAAAACGTTTTGTCTGTTCGGCACAAACACCTGTGTCTAAGGATGGGACAACACTGATTAGTTTAATTTTCCCTTTATAATCCTTTAACGTTACTTCGTTTAGGTCATTCGATAACACCGAAAAGTCAGGTGCTTGATCCCCTACTTTTACTTCTGTCCCTAAAAGTGTAACTAGATCTTGTTTAAATGTCACCTGTGCCATAATCATTCCTCCTATATTAATTTGCTCTTCTTTCATTATGAAGAAGTTTGGATAATATGTCCAATGAACAGCAATATATTACTTAAATATCATAGTTTGTTTGCTCATCTTCTTCGTACTCTTCTTCATCACTTTCTCTTTGTCTTTTACCTTTTTTCGATTTTTTTGATCCATCGGCTTTGTTAGATTGACCAGATTCCTTTAACATTTGTTGAATCTTCTCAACTGCTTTCGGCGCAAAATCAATCATTTTTTCGTAAATATGTGTATTCTCATCTAGATGCACCATTTTAATTCCTTTTTGACTAACAATTAAAAAGGCAACAGGTGTAATGGAAACACCCCCACCACTACCACCACCAAACGGGAGCGAAGAATTATTACTCTCACTACTATTATCGCCGCCTTTTGAATTACCTGATACAAATTCACTACCGCCCGCTGCAAAGCCGAAGCCAAGTTTTGAAACCGGAATAATCACACTACCATCTGGTGATTCAATTGCATCACCAATGATGGTATTTACTTCGACCATGTCTTTTAAGTTTTCCATAGCAGTTGTCATTAAGCCTTGAATTGGATGTTCTTCCATGATGATCCTCCTTATTTATGATTAGCATGTATTTTAGATGTAAGCTTCCTTTTTCATAGTTGATTTTCGAAGTGATTTAAAAACCGTGTATATAGCTTGCCCTATTCTTATCGATACAATGCAATCAATCTTTGACTCCAATTGTTTCATTTGAAAATTAGGGTTAATGATTATTGTTGGATTTTCAGATACGTTCCCTAATTCTTTTAACAGAGCGATAATAGAACCCTTTATTGTCCAAATCCCTCCTGTTATTATTCCTGTAGTACTAGCATTTCCAGTTCCAATTACGGTTTGCCAGTGTAATTGATGAAAATGAGTTTTTGCTAGTAATCGTTTTAGTATGTTTCCGAAGTTTTTCATCTTTTGCAAACTATTTTTCATACGATTCTTCAATCCATCTGTTCCACCACTTAAATCCCAGTCCATAATCATATCTAATAGATCTATATCATCTTGCTTTTTAACATGCCATTCATTTGAATACAGACTAAATTGATACATTTTTACTTTTACCATGATAGTATGAGCATGATTTTGGTATGTATAGCCTAGTGTTATATAGACTTTAGATATCATGATAATAAAAATCATAATAAGTAATAATAATCCAAGGATGATCCATACCAATTGTTCCAACTCCATTCATACATCGTCTATATATTAGCATGTTACATTTTTCCAATTTTATAAGTATTTTTGTATGAATTAGAATTCGGAGTTAGAGAATGGTAAGATTATCTTATTAACTCTATTGGAGGTGCTATCCTTTCATGTCAAATCGAAAAAATATCTTTTTTTATCAACATGACAACGACTTAAAACAAAAATTAGAACCTTTATTTCAACTAGCAAAAAAGAATAACTTTACAATTGTTTCCGATGTGGAACTAGCGAATATCATCGTAAGTGTAGGTGGTGATGGGACATTTTTACAAGCTGTACGTCATACTGGTTTCCGTCAGGACTGTCTATATGTTGGCATTACGAAAAATAATGAGTCTGGACTATACTGTGACTTTAATTTAGATAATTTTGATGAAATGTTACATATAATGGAACACGAAGAAATGGAAGTTCGCCGCTTTCCAATTCTACAAGCTAATGTTAATGGAGAAACTTCTTTTCAGTGCTTAAATGAAGTAAGCATACGATCTTCTATTATAAAAACCATTGCCATTGACGTATATATAGATGATAACCATTTTGAAACATTTCGAGGGGATGGCTTGATCGTAGCAACACCAACTGGTAGTACAGGCTATAATAAGTCAACACATGGTGCTGTGATTGATCCAATGATACCAAGTTTCCAAGTATCTGAACTCGCTTCATTAAATAATAATCGCTACCGTACACTTGGATCGTCCTTTGTTTTAGGAAGTGATCGTACATTAAGACTAGAAGTTGCTCAGGATGGAAATGATTATCCAGTAATAGGGCTGGATAATGAAGCTTATTCTATAAGAAATATAAGGGATATTTCGATTACGCTAAGCGATAAGGTAGTTAAGACTGTTAAATTAAAAAACAATTCATTTTGGGATCGGGTTAAGCGAACATTTCTGTAAAACTAACAAGGACTATTCCGCAACCGGAATAGTCCTTGAGCCATTATTATACTATTTTAATTTACTATGCTTGAGGACCACCAAATTGTTGTTCAGCAGTTTGAACAAGACGTTTAGTGATTTCTCCTCCAACTGAACCATTTGCACGAGAAGTTGTATCAGCACCAAGATTAACACCAAACTCTGATGCGATTTCATACTTCATTTGGTCTAATGCTTGTTGAGCACCAGGGACTACCAATTGGTTTGAACTATTGTTATTTGCCATGGTATATCACCTCCTTGGTACTTTTATATTGTACCTATTAGAGGTGATTCATTCACTTTTTATATTGGTAAGTGTTGTTAGTTTTTCTATTTAGTAGTAACTCAGAGAAAAGCTTAGAATAAGTCTTGAAAAATATCATCTTTTGCTTGCTTCTGATCTGTAACTTCAATAACTTCTATTCCATCTATCGCCTCTTCAATGAGCTCTTGATAATTATATTTTTCTTCATAATAATTCACTCGATCTCGTTTAGGTTTCGTCTTTGGAGCTTTCGGTACAAAGATCGTACAACAATCTTCATAAGGTCGAATAGAGATATCGAAAGTATCAATTTCTCTAGAGATTTCAATAATTTCATCCTTATCCATCGTAATTAATGGACGCAATATCGGATAATTCGTAACCTCATTTATAGTGTTCATGCTATGCATTGTTTGACTAGCAACTTGACCAAGATTCTCTCCAGTAGTAAGTGATAAAATTTCTTCCTGTTTACAGACTTGCTCACTTACACGTAGCATCATTCTGCGCATAACTGTCATCCCATATCCATTAGGGGTTTCTTGGAAAATTTTCTGTTGTAGCTTTGTAAATGGTACGACATGGATTTTAATTTTTGATCCATAACTTGTTAATTTTTCTGCTAAATCAAGTACTTTTTGTTTTGCCCTTTCACTGGTAAATGGAGGGGAATGGAAGTGAATAGCTTCTATTTCAACTCCTCGCTTCATCGCTAAGTAACCAGCCACGGGACTATCGATACCACCGGACAACAATAATAATGTCTTACCAGAGGTACCCACTGGTAATCCTCCTAGACCACGGACTACACTAGAAGTTATATATGTTGCTTCAGAACGGATTTCTACCTTAATTTCCAAATCAGGTTGATGCACATTCACGGTGTAATCTGTTGTATTCGTTAGTAAGTGACGGCCAAGAATCTGATTCATTTCTTGAGAACGGACGGAAAAATCTTTATTAATTCGTTTTACAGTGACTTTAAATGTGTTTATATTTTCTCCATTTTGTAAAGCATATAATGCTGCATGCTTTATCTCATCTACATCATTGTTCACCTTTATCGCTAGACTAAAGCTGTGAATCCCAAAAATGTTTTTACATTTTTCAATAATGACATGTGGATCTTGTCCATTAAGGATAACAAACATTCTACCTTGCGTTCTTTTTACTGTAACCTCTGGAAAATCCTTCAACTTATGCCGAATATTCTCTTGAAGTTTTAGTAAAAACTTTTTTTGATTCTTTCCTTTTAAAGCTATTTCTCCATACCGAATTAATATATGATCATATTGCATTTTTATCTACTCCATAACTTCTTTTAGTTGTTGTATTGCTTCGTTTAGTTTTGTTAAAAAAATCCTTATTTCTTCCTCTGTATTTTCATAGGATAGACTGACACGTAACGCTGTCTTTGCTCGTTCCTGATTAAAACCGCAAGCTGAAACAATTCTACTTTCATCGGTTTGTTTAGAGGAACAAGCAGACTTTGTAGATATATAAATATGTTGCTCACCTAGTATGTGAATCATTACTTCTGGTTTTATTCCTGGAACAGAAAAATTCATTATATGTGGCGCCCCAGCCTCTGGTGAATTTATTTGAATGTCATCAATCTTCTCAAGTTCTATTTTTAGAAGATCACGGAGTGCTTTCATTTTATTGATCTCCACATTTTCTCGTTCTTTAATGAGACGTAGTGCTTTCACCATTGCTACTGCACCAGCTACATTTTCTGTTCCCGAACGAATACTACGTTCCTGCTCTCCCCCATGAAATAACGGAAAAAGCTTCGTTCGTTTATTTATATACAAAATACCAGTACCCTTCAAACCATGTATCTTATGACCAGACATTGTACAAAGGTCTATCCCACTATTCGCGAATGCTAAAGGGATTTTCCCTAAGCCTTGCACGTAGTCAATATGAAAGAACAATTTAGGGTGCTTTTTGGCTATTTCACCTATTTCCTTTATCGGCTGAATAGAACCAATCTCATTATTTACATGCATAATACTAATTAAAATGGTATCTTTTCGGATCGATTGTTCCAATTCCTTTACTGATACGACACCATTTTGATCAACCGGTAAAAAGGTAATTTCAAAACCAAGTTGTTCGAGACTTTTGCATGCCTCATATACAGATGGATGCTCAATTTCAGAGGTAATGATATGTTTACCTCGATTCTGATGCTCTAAGGCAATTCCTTTAATAGCTATATTATTCCCTTCTGTTCCACCTGATGTAAAAATAATTTCATCTTCTTCTACATGTAGTAATTGAGCCGCTTGCTGCTTTGCTTTTAGTAGTAACTTCTCCGTTTCTCCACCCAATTGATGAATAGAAGATGGATTAGCAAAAAACGTATCTGATACTTGATAAAAGCTTTTTAAGACGTCAGGATGTGGCTTCGTAGTAGCACTATTATCTAAATATATCATATGATGTCTCCTTTACTTTACGCTTATGAACTAACATAGCTGTAAGCAAAAATAGAAGGCTGACTTTAGAAAAGAGTTCGTAACAATCCTTTTCATAAGGCAGCCTTATATCTATTGGAATTTCTTATATAGTAATTAACTTTTACACGGAAGTCAATGCTGATTGATTTTCTTCAATTCGCTTTAAAGCGCCTGGTTCTACTTCTTGTATTGCAACGGCAGCCTGTTCTAAAGCAAGTTCATACTCATAAGAACGAAACATGTTTTCTGCTTCGGCTAATTTTGCAGCCAGTAATGGATACTTACTTCGATACCTATTCGCGTATTGAATAACTTGTTCTGTTAAGTATGCTTGTTCTAACATAGTATCCGTTTGATCTATAACATTATCGACCAATGATTTCGCTTCTGCCAATGTTCGTTGTACCTCTGCAATATCCAATGGCTGTTTTTCTAATGCTTGCAGTACACGATTCGTTTTATCTGTAGCATCCTCCATACTGTTCCAAATAAAATTTGGAACACCAGGTATATTGCTTTTCTTTACTTTCCTAGATGTAAAGTAAATTTGATCACGCATTTCTTTAAGTTTTTCTTTTGCTTCTAATTCATCTTTACGTAAATTATAAATACTTTGTTTAAATGTTTCATGGTCATTTTGTATCGACTCAAGTTGGTCAAAGGCATGATCCAGTTGTGATCTAAGTTCTGAATGAGCGACATTTTTTTCCAATCCATTTTTAATCTCTTCGTATTGCTTTTGAAGTTGTGTTATAGATTTTTCTAATGATAAATATTTTTCCATATCTTGATCATCAAAATAATACGTTTTCTTCAAGGTTTCAACCTCTACCTTCGTATCCTCGAAGGTTGCAGCAATTTCATGTAAGGACTTTTGATAGCTAGGTACTTTCGATTCCATATAGCTTTTTGCGAGTGCTTCTTTTTCCAAAAGTTCATACATCTCTTGTATCCGTTCTTCCAATTCACTAATTACTACCTTTGGTTCTGAGGTATCTCCTTTTTCCAATGCATTTACACAGTCTAGTAATCGTTTTTGATAAGAGTGGATTTCTTTCTCAAAGCCTAAATGCTCCACACGATATCCTTCCGATTTCATTTCACTTATTCCTGTATAGAGGTCATCAATTTGACCCGGTAATTCATTTTTACAAGCTTTATATAAAGACGGAAATTCTTCTATTTCTACTTGCAATCTTTCAAGTTCAACCTTTAGATTTGTTACCAGATCTTTTGCTTCTAAGTAATTTCCAGAGTCCACCAATTCATGATATTGTGCCAATTGTTCATCTAGCTCATCTAACTCAACTTCAAAGCGAACCTCTGCCTTTCCATATTGAAACCTATTTTGTAATAGTTGTTTACGCATAGATTTAATGGATGGTTGAATATGTTCAATCTCTTTTCTGCTTGATTCCTCCGATTCCATTAATTCATCTAATTCATGTAGAATTTTCTCAATATCTTTTTCTATGGATTGAAGGATTTGATCTGACTTTCTTAACGTTTTTTTGGAATTGTGAAATCGATATCTATCTGCATATTCTTCTGCATCAAATAAATATTCCTCAATATCTGGTAGCTCTTTCGCTAGGATAAGCTCCCATCGTTCTTTCCAGGATTCAAATCTTTCTTGTGTTTCTCCTGATAAATTTAAGTTTTTAATTCGCGAAAGTTGTGACGTGATATTTCGATTCATAATATCCATCTTCCAGCTTTCCTGGCGATCCACCTCATCATAAACACGCTTTCGCAATATCAATCCTACTATGATTAGTGCAATTACAATCAATACAAATCCTATAATATACTCCATATTAAAGCCCCCTAAACCGAATCCCTAAATAAGAGGAATATCCTTTTTCTTACACGTTATGTAACATGACGATTATCCATATTTATATATTTCCTATGATACCATGTAAAAGCCTTTTATGGCTAAAAAAAACAAATTAAATTGACGAATTATGTATTTTATTGATGTTTTTAGAAATCCATTGATACAGTGGATCGGATTAGAATAAAGCGTTGATGGTTACATAAACGATACATGAACTAAATTTTATTATTTAGAAAAGTTGGTATTCATTGCCACATCCTGATGGATGACATAATCTATCCAGTCATGAATCGTTTGAACATACTTATTGATGAATTGAGTACGTGAATAGTCACCAATAACTTGGTCCTTCCATTCATTATGTAATATATAAGGTGTTACTAACATTCCTTTTAATTGCATTAATAAAAATTGACGGTCTAGCTTTGTTTGTTTTCCCATTTTCACTGCATCCATAAATGCCATACTGATTATATAATTCTCTTTCGCTAAATACGTTACTGCCATTTCCCTTACAAAAACAGAATCCAATGAAAGTTCGCGATGAATGAAACAGGACAATTGATGGTTTTTCTGTTTGTACTGTATAATGGAATATATTAATCCCTTAAGATTATCAATAGGTGACAATGACTCAGTTTGCTTCGTTGCATCTTCCATTGTTTCTAAATACGCTTCATAATATTGGGTAACCGCATATTCTAACAATCCTTGCTTCCCTTTAAAATAATAGCTTATTAAAGAAACATTTACAGATGCCGCTTCAGCAATATCACGGACGGAAGTACCATGAAATCCTTTTTGAAAAAACAGTCTAGAAGCTGCATGAATTACTTTTTGTTTCGTTGGATTGTTTTTCATTTCTTTCAACTCCTGATTTTGAGATTTCCATATCACCAATGTACGATGTCGAAAATGAATTACCCATCTATATCATAATTACGACAATGAAGGCAAAAATCCTGCATTTTTTTATCGACAATTATCTGTTATTTTGTCGAACATTATCTAACACGAGAGGGCGATTACCATGTTCCAAACCCAAAATTATTCAGGTAATAAAGCGAAAGATTATGAATTACTAATTAAACAGTTAGGTGCTTTGCTAGATGGAGAACATGATACAGTAGCAAATTTATCTAATGCGTCAGCACTTTTAAATCAATTTTTAGATAAAATCAATTGGGTAGGTTTTTATTTGTGGAAAGATAATGAACTTGTACTCGGACCTTTCCAAGGCTTACCAGCATGTATCCGAATTCCATATGGTAAAGGTGTTTGTGGAACAGCAATAAAAGAACAAAAAACACAGCGAATCGAAAATGTCCATCAATTCCCTGGCCATATCGCATGTGACAGTGCAACCCAATCAGAAATAGTTATACCAATTATCATTCACAGTGAACTATACGGCGTACTTGATATTGATAGTCCTGTTATAGACCGTTTTGATGAAACGGATCAACAATATCTGGAACAGTTTGTAGATGTATTAAAAAATCATCTATAATAATGAGGCGGCTCCGATAGCCGCCTCTATTCATGTAGTATGGGGGCTTCTTCATCTAAGCCCTTTTTAACAACACAATTTTTCCCGTAATTCTTGGCTTCATATAATGCCCTATCTGCCCGAACAAAAAATTCCTTAGCAGTATCTTTCTTATTATATGACCAAAGTGATACACCTGCTGAAAGGGTAACTGCAGGTGATGTGAAATTTGCCACTTGCTTACTAATGGTTCCCGCAATCTTAACGCCGTCATTCAAAGACGTATTTGGTAAATAAATGGCCAGTTCTTCACCACCCCATCGAGCAGGGACATCCTCGTCCTCTATATTAGTCAGAATAATTTCGGCTATTTGTTTAATAACCTCATCTCCAATATAATGTCCATAGGTATCATTAATTTTTTTGAAATCATCAATATCAAATAAAATAAGTGTGCCCATTTCACCAGAATTCATATGCTCTCTTATCTTCTCATCTAAATAGCTTCTAGCATATAGCTTCGTCAAGTAATCTGTATGTACTGCTTTTTCTAGCTGATCCTTTAAAATAGTATTTGCTAAAGCTAATGTGGAGTGTTGTACTAAAGACTGTATCAATTTAAAGTTATTAAATGAGAAGTAGTACGATTCTTCGTGAAGTACTACCACTAATCCATTAATCGCTCCAGAATGATGCATCGGTATTGCCATTACAGAACGATATGGAATTTTAAACTCACTTTTAAATTCGCCAGCAAATATCGGATCCTTACTTGTATTTAGCTGTTTCCACAAATACTTACAAAGTGATCGCCCTTCTATTGATTCAAAATAAGGAGTGCTTCCTTTTAATATTTCAAAACTATGGTGGTCCGATTGATCCGTATATATAAAACCAATTTGCGTAGCATGACAAATATTTACGATCTGACCTCTTACCACTCGAGTTATTTCTGTTAAATTTAAATTTGAGTTTAATTGATGTGTTATGTCATTAATTAGCTTTAAGTCAGAAACTAAATGCTTGGAATCCTGATATAAAGAAGCATTTTCAATCGCTTGACCAGCAGCATTACCAAACTCTTTAATAAATTCAATTTCATTCTCTGGAAACTCCATATTTGTTGGAGTAATTATTTGTAATACTCCATATATTCCTTGGTTGCCGATCAAAGGTGCATACAAATATGTTTTTTTATCTTGTAAGCGATCTTCGATTTGAATCTCGCCATTAATAAAAGCTTGAGAGCTCACTCGTTTGGTGGAATCATCACTATATTCTAGAGCTTTTACAGGTAAATTTGGATTGTGATCATAATCCTGCGACAATAATAAAAAATGTGTAAATGTTGGATACATTTTTTTAACGGATGCAATTATTTCAGCAAGAATATCGCTCTTACTAACAAAAGAGAAGAACCTAGATGTCAGCTCCAATAAAAATTGTTCTTTCTTCTCTCTGTCATTTCGTATATTTATGTCATTATTTATACTTATTACTTTTTCCGTCTCTTCTTTGATGATTGGCAAAACTTCATTATGGAAATTCTTTGACTGATACAATAATAACAAAAAACATGCAGGACCTAATGTTGGTTGCAATGGCAAAATCACATAGGAATAGTCGTTCTGCTTGGAAGAGAAAAAATCTCGGTGATCTTTAAACACTTCATCTGAATCACTTAATATGGCATCCTTATAATAATGTTGTTTATCAAGGATTTGCTCGAGAACCATCTCGTTTTTTTCCGATATTAAATTGAAGGTCGTATTCCAATCATCGTATCTATAAAATCCAACATAGGATACCTGAAGTAACTCGGTTAAAATATTAGTTAAGCGTGTATAGAATGCTTTACTGTTTTGACAATATTTATCTGTAATTAACATAAAATATGTACTTCTTAAATCATGAATTAAGTGTTGAAGGTTTTTCATCACATATCACCTATCTAGGAATTTCTAACTATTACTTATTTATTATATAATAAGAATGATATATTTCCTATCCTATTAAAGAAGTTTTAGAAATTTTTTATACTATTTTTACGTATCAACGGCAATAATGGTACAGAGATTCTTCCTATATATTGTTAAAATCGAAAAGAAAACCATTGACTTCACGTGGTATAACTTATATACTAGTCTTTGTGTAAAATAATAAGGTAGCCTATGTGAATCACCACTTGTTCGCATTATGTACCTCTATAAGTAAAGTTTTAAAAAAAGGATAAAAAGGACTTAGAAGTTCAGGTAGCGAAGCTTTGAGTAACGGATCGTATTCTTACGTGAGTAACGCAAAAGCAAGCTGACGCAGAAATTCGACGGTCATTTTTACCAGACTTTTATAACAAACCTATCTTAGAGGTGTATCGTGTAACTCTCTGCTGCTGGAGCGATGGTACATGAATACATAATGGACTTGTGGAAGAGACACGGTCGAGTTTTATTTTATGCAAATAAAATAAAAGGAGGAAATGTCCTATGGCACGATATACTGGATCCGTATGGAAGAAATCACGTCGTCTTGGCATTTCATTAACTGGAACTGGCAAAGAGCTAGATAAACGCCCTTATGCTCCTGGGCAACATGGAGCAAACCAACGCAGAAAAATGTCTGAGTATGGTTTACAATTGCAAGAAAAACAAAAACTACGCTTTATGTATGGGTTGAACGAACGTCAATTCCGTAACTTATTTGATAGAGCTGGTAAAATGAAAGGTGTTCATGGTGAAAACTTCATGGTTCTTCTTGAATCTCGCCTAGATAACCTTGTTTACCGTTTAGGTCTTGCACGTACTCGCAGACAGGCTCGTCAGCTTGTTAACCATGGTCATATTACTGTAGATGGTTCACGTGTTGATATTCCATCTTACCTTGTAAAACCTGGTCAATCTATTGGTGTTCGCGAAAAGTCTCAAAACTTAGACATCATTAAAGAAGCTATCGAAGTGAACAACTTTGTTCCAGAGTATGTTTCATTTGATGCAGATAAGTTAGAAGGTACGTTCACTCGTTTACCAGAACGTTCTGAACTTCCTGCAGAAATCTCAGAGCAACTTATCGTTGAGTTCTACTCTCGTTAACTTTTGTTTTTGCAGGTTAACACTCCAAAAAACCCTGAAATGTTGTTATATCAACATTTCAGGGTTTTTTATTTTAATCTAGCTTGAAAGATAATGCACTAAATTGAAGCCAATTTGGGAACAAAAAGATTAATAGCTTTTGTGAAGGAGTGGACTGAAAAACTTAGCATACATAGTGGTGATTGCTGATGTAGTAGTGTTTACCTAAATACCGAATTACTTACTTCTATCATCAATACATCCGTCTTTTACTTAAGCAATGTGCTTTTTGATATACGTAACAAACACTCCAGAGATAATCGAGAATCACATCAAAATCCATCCGTACCTCGTACTATCTCAACCAATCTTTTCTGCATTCAAAATCAGCATTACCGAAACTAGTATATTCCAATACTCACGGGAATGATCTATATGACAAATTCTCCATTCAGTGTTTATAGACGATACTCTTATTTCAGCGCTTGTTTCATCAATGTTGATCTTTCGATGGAGATTGAATAATTTTATCAACGTTTTTTCTTGGTTGTATCGTCAATAATTTGGAGGAGATAGTTTTTAACATAATATAAATTTTTTATAGGGTTTATAATAATAAAAACCTACCAATAATGCTAAGGAAAAACTATAAAGGTGGGAAATAAGATGGAATTAAATGAATTACTAATAAGAATCGCTACGGGATTTTTAGTACTTTTTATTCTAACTAGAATTTTAGGAAGAAAAGAAATTAGCCAAATGACCTTTTTTAACTTTGTTTCCGCAATCGCAATTGGTTCCATTGCTGCAAATCTTGTAGTTAGTTCGAATCTTAGCATTCGTAATGGTATTTTAGCATTAATTGGATGGACTATATTTACTTTACTGATGGATTTCATTGATATTAAATCTAAAAAAGGAAGAATGGTTGTTACTGGTTCCCCGGTAATTGTAATCAAGGAAGGGAAACTAGTAGATAAAGCATTACGTACAAGTAGATTAGACTTAGATTCTTTAAATGCGATGTTAAGACAGCAAAAGATCTTTTCTATAGCAGATGTAGATTATGCAATATTTGAAACTAACGGCAAACTATCAGTTCAGAGAAAAGAAAATAAAAACACTGTAACAAAATTGGATTTGAATATTCCTAGCAAATCAAAAATATATCCAATTCCAACAGAAGTAATATCTGACGGAATCATACTAACGAATAACTTGGATAAATTAAACCTTGATATAAATTGGGTGAAACAACAACTAAAGCAATTTGGTGTTAACTCCATTTCCGATGTGCTTTTTGCACAAATTCAAACAGATGGCACCCTATTCATTGATAAAAAAGAGTAAGGATTGGATGCTTAATCATATAATAGTATGGTTGTTGATTGTAAACCCTAGCAAGTATTAATCCTTCACTGCAGCATTTTATTCTGTTCTCATCCATTCATGATTTAGATCTAAACAATGATAATCAACAGGTTGACTAACAATATGTAATCTAATAGTTGAGATTCCAAATTCATTCAAAATTCCTTATCCTCTTCAATTATTGTTTTATACATAGCTGTTAAAGGACCAAGTGGATTCACCATGGAAAACAATCAGTCATAGTGATGCTCGAAAGCGAAAAGGAAACATGCCCCTTCATCGGGGTATGCCGCCGTTTGGCGCAAAGCCCGCCTCTTTAATCTTACAGTTTAAGGATGTTCGACTAAGTCGACTGTTATCGTACGAAGGTGAAGGAAGTTGCGCTAGGTGCTGGTCGATGACGCCCTGTCCGTCGGAGTTGGAAGTTCATGCCAAGAAGTATCCACAGGCATTAAATTTTATAAATTCCTAACCATTAAAAAAGACTGCAATGTGGCGCACCACTAAATACAGTCTTTTATATCTATCTAGTTTGTATTATTAAGATTGTCGCTCTCCAGTCGAGTTACGTCAAAATTTACATCAATTGTAACAAACGATACGAACAAAAACTTTAATTAAACCGAACTAAGAAATACTTCTTCTTCCCTCTACGTATGATTGTAAATGTATCTTCAATCCGATCATCCTTTGAAACAATATACTGTAGGTCTTGTTGTCTTTCCCCATTAATATAGACCGCACCATTATTAATGTCTTCTCTTGCTTGTCTTTTGGAGGATGAGATTTTAGCATTAACTAATAAATCAACTAACCCAATATCCTCTTTATCCGCTTGATAAGTTGGCACGTCTTTAAAGCCCTGTTTAATATCACTTGCTGAAAGTTGTTTTAAATCTCCACTAAATAATGAATCAGATATTTTTTGCGCTTGTTCTAATGCTGCTTGACTATGAACAGTTTTCGTCATTTCCTCAGCTAAACGTTTCTGAGCAACACGGTTTTCTGGACGTTCGTCAACCTCTTGCTGTAGGGCTTCCAATTCTTCTTCAGATAAAAATGTAAAGTAACGTAAAAACTTCATTACATCTCGATCATCCGAATTAATCCAGAATTGATAAAATTCATACGGCGAAGTTTTTTCCGGATCAAGCCATACTGCTCCACCTGCAGTTTTACCAAATTTTGTACCATCCGCTTTCGTTATTAACGGTACCGTTAAACCAAATACTTTAATTTCTTCATCTTGATTTTCCCTAGAACGTCGAATCAATTCCATTCCAGCAGTAATATTTCCCCACTGGTCACTTCCACCAATTTGTAGTGTGCAATTTTCTAGTTCATATAACTTTTGAAAATCAAGTGACTGTAGAATCATGTAACTAAATTCGGTAAAAGATATCCCTTGTTCGATACGAGCAGAAACAGATTCTTTCGCTAACATATAATTCACACCAAAATGTTTTCCTGCATCACGTAAAAAGTCAATAATCGTCATACTTCCTAACCATTCATGATTATTTCGTACAACGACAGACGTTGACTCCGTAGTTACATCTAGTAGTTTGGAAATTTGTTGTTTTAGTTTTTCGCTAAACCCTTCGACAACTTCAGATGTATTTAATGAACGTTCGGATGAACGTCCACTCGGGTCACCGATCATTCCAGTTCCACCACCAACTAATGCAATTGGTTTATGACCTGCTTGTTGAAATCTTTTCAACATCGTTATCGGTAATAAGTGACCGATGTGTAGACTGTCAGCCGTTGGATCAAACCCACAATATAAAGTTACTTGATTTTCTTCTAAGTGTTTTTTTAATCCTTCTAAATCAGTAGTTTGTTGAATTAATCCACGTTGATCTAAATCCTGTAAAATATCCATATTACTTCTCACTCCTATTTTTTTATCCATTAAAAAAACCCGTTCCTATCAATAAGGGACGAGTTTAACACGCGGTACCACCCTTGTTGCAACCTGAATTGCCACTTTGGGGTTGTTAACGATGACTACACCGTCTTCCAATAGGTTAAAAAATCCTATTAGTAGATGCTCCAGAGCGTATTTCATTAGCAAATATATACTAGCTCACACCAACCGCTAGTTCTCTTTAATAGTGATTTGCTTAACTACTTTATTCCTTCATAGCATTTATGATTCATTATTCTATATACATACCATATAAAAGGTTATATTGCAATTATTTTATAATTATGTATACCCGTAAAAGAGCCCATATGCTATAATTAGTAGTGGAATTTTAGGAGGTATTATAGTGAATTTTAAAAATCTACTCACAGAGTATGGTAAGAAAATAAAATCAATATGGAAAACAGGAAAAATCCAACGGGCATCACGTATAACATATGATGTTATTTGGAATATTATATTATTCTTTTTAGTCATCGGTTTTGTAGGTATGTTTTTTGGTGTTGGCGTTGGAGCTGGTTACTTTGCTTCCTTGGTGAAAGATGAACCAATACGAGAATATGACAGTATGGAGAAAGACATCTATAATTACGAAGAGACTTCACGATTATATTTTGCTGACAATGTATATTTAGGGGACATACGTTCAGATATACATAGAGAAGAAACAAATCTAGATCAAATATCCGAAACTCTCATTGATGCTGTAATTGCTACGGAAGACGAGTATTTTGATGAACATAATGGAATTGTGCCTAAGGCTATTGTTCGTGCATTGGTTCAAGAATTTACTAATTCCGATATGAAATCAGGAGGAAGTACGTTAACGCAACAGCTGATTAAGAATCAAATTCTCACTAATGAAGTTTCATTTGAAAGAAAAGCAAAAGAAATATTGTTAGCACTTCGCTTAGAGCGTTTCTTTGAAAAAGATGAAATATTAGAAGCATACCTTAACATTGTTCCTTATGGTCGGGATGCTTCTGGTAGAAATATTGCAGGCGTACAAACGGCGGCTCAAGGGATATTCGGTATTGATGCAAAAGATGTTAACTTAGCTCAAGCTGCATATCTTGCTGGCCTTCCACAAAGCCCTTCCCAATATACACCATTTTTAAATTTAGCAAGTGGTGGTGGACTAAAAGATGAAGCAGGCATCGAACCAGGAATTACTCGAATGAAAGTAGTTCTGAATAGAATGTACGATATGGAATATATCAACGAAAAGGAATATAAAGAAGCTTTAGAATACGACATTGCAGCAGATTTCATATCAGATTTCGACTCAGAAATTGATAATTATCAGCATGTACAAGATGCACTTGTAGAAAGGGCTAAAGACATTATTATGGAAAAATTAGCCGCTGACGATGGTTATACAATGGATGATCTTGAGGAGAATGATGAATTAAAAGAGCAATATAGTATCCTTGCTGATAGAGACCTTCGTCGAAACGGATACCATATCCATTCAACTATTGATAAAGAAATTTATGACGCCTTCCAGAAAGTAGCGGAAAATTTCAAACATTATGGTCCAGATTGGTCAGGTCCAGTCGAAAACCCAGTTACTGGGGAGACGGAAAAAATAACACAGCAGGTTCAAGCGTCTGGAATGCTAATTGAAAATAGTACAGGAAGAATTATAAGCTTTTTGGGTGGTCGCGACTATAGCTTAGAAGATCAATTTAATTACGCGACACAGGCATTGCGTTCAAATGGTAGTACCATGAAGCCTATTTTAGTTTACGCTCCCGCAATGGAAGCAGGATTTGTACAGCCTGGAACACCAATTGCAGACGTGGAAACAGTATGGAACACGCCACAAGGTCCATATATACCAGGCAACTTTGACATGAGGTACCATGGTTTACTATCTGCACGTGCTCATTTGGTTGATTCATATAATATTCCTGCGATTAAAACATATGCAGAAATCATGAATGATAATCCAGTAGATCAATACCTTAAAAAAATGGGGATTACTACATTACTTGATAATGAATATATGAATCCGTCCCTTGCAATTGGAGCAGCAACACACGGTATTACTATTGAAGAAAACACAAATGCATTTACAACCTTTGGTAATAACGGTAAGTTTGTGGATGCCTACATGATTGAAGAAATAACTACATCCGATGGTGAAGTTATTTATCAACATGAAAGTGAAGAAGTAGAGGTATTTACTCCACAAACAAATTATTTAACACTGGATATGATGCGTGACGTAATTAGTCAAGGGTCTGCATCCTATTTAAATTCACAGTTAAAGCACTCTGGTGTAGACTGGGCAGGTAAAACAGGAACATCGAACGATACAAAAGATGTACACTTTGTTGGCACAAACCCCAACGTTACAATGGGAGCCTGGTTAGGTTATCGGATTGGAAAATCATTAGAGTGTCCTTCCTGTGATCTATATCATAGTAACCGAAATATTAAGTTATGGGCAGAATTAGTCAATGTAGCGACCGACATTAAGCCAGAATTAATGGCACCTTCAGAAAGATTTGCACAGCCTGAAGGGATTGTTTCTAGAAGCTTCTGCGCCATTTCTGGTATGCTACCGTCTGATTTATGTAGTGAAGCTGGATTGGTTACAAGCGATTTATTTAATGCTAAATTCGTACCAACTGACGTGGACAACAGTCTGATTCGTGGTGACTATGTCATGGTAAACGGTAAAGCTGTTCTGGCTGGTCCAAATACACCGAAAGAGTTTGTAGATGGAGATGGGATTACGTTTAACCCAGAATTCTTAGAGAAACACGGCTATGATAAGCTTCGTGATATAACGCAGCTATTCCCGAATGTTAATCGCGAGGCATGGGAAAAAATCAGTTTACCGAGTAGTGAATTGGGATCTGAAATTGAAGATGATGGAAAAGCGCCATCAGCTCCAACATCAGTGAAGAAATCAGGTGGTACGCTAACTTGGAAAGCACCGAGCAGCAAAGATGTTGTAGGATATCGAATATATCGAGCAGATAGCCCCGATGGCAAATTCAGCCTAATTGGAAATACTGTTGAAAACGATTTTTCTATTCCTAATAATAATGCAGTATATCATGTGAAAGCTGTTGATTATTTCGGAATGGAATCATCTGCATCAAAAGAAGTCGTTGTTGGAGATTTCTCAGAACCAGAGGAAGATCAGAAAAAAGATCGAGACAAAGATGATAATAACAAAGACGGAGACGAGAATTCAGGTGGTGGAAACCCTGGTGACAATGAAGATAGAGATGAAGAACAAGAGCCTGAAGACCCAGACTCAGGTGGCGACGAGGATGAAAATGGCTCTGACTAAATAAGTGATTGTCGCCTAACAGGCTTCATGTAAAGCTGATAAAAAATCGTGCAGTAAATTCACATCCGAATTTACTGTGCGGTTTTTTTAATATCCTGATTGGAAATGATATTGTCCAGGTCCAGATATTCGTACCCATATTTGGAACTAATGTGGTGGTAATATAAAAAGCTAAAGGACATCTATTCATCTATTAATCGAACTCTCACGAATTAATGCTTTTAACGTACTTGATGTCAGCGATGCTATTTCAGCGTGTCAAAAATCAAATCACACAAACGGTTGAGATGTTAAGAACTGCATAAAAAAGACCTTTAACTAAGTTCAATCTGTCTAATTAGAGCGTACGTTGTCTAAAGTTATTGAATCCGATTACTTCTATCTTTTCTTAAATAATTATAGATACTTACTAAACCAATGATGATTAAGACTGCCATTGATGTACCATAAAAAACTGATTTAAAAGTATGACTTAATGCATCCATACTACTAACTATTGCAGACCCTAAAACACAGAATAATACTACGAATAGAAATTTGCTTTTCATATTCATTCCTCCCAACTAATATCAATAAATCAATCCTGAAACATTTTCGCAGTTATATTACTGATTATATCAAATGTGCATTAATTGCAACCTGTTTTTCGCTTCGAGCAGTCGCTTTCCGCGGGTAACGCGAAGAGGCAAGGAAATACATGAATAAGAGAAGTATGGAAAAGGACAATTCTTCCCTTATTTGTGACAAAACTGGGTAATAAAGGGGGTTAAAGGACATCTGTTCCGTTATTAACCATAATGACAGGTATTCTGGTACGAATTAGAGCAAATAACGTACTTGATGTCCGATTACATTTTCAAATGAGGTTATTTTACGAAATAACGTACGACATGTCCGCTCCGTTAACCCCCTACTCCAAGCGAAGACGATAGACCCCAAAGGAACGAGAGAACTACTTGCGTAAACTTCTTTTTTCCCTTGCGTCGTGGAATCCTAGTACGAAGTATTACTAGAAGATGCTGGCGCACTTGTTTTGCGAGCGAGGAGGCTTATCGTAAGCCCGCAGGGAATCGAAGTGTATTTCCGGAGCGATGAGTACTATGCTTCGCAGTTTATGTAAAATTAGCAACAAACTATGCGAAAAGAGCCTTTAGAAAACAGCCTTATTTTATGAAATTACGTCCATGCCCGCTCCGATTTATCACTCTCACGATAACCCCGTTAGTGTCCCCCTCCTCTCTTTCTTAAAACTATTCTTGAAAACACTAAAAAATCACATGATTATCCTGTATAATACAATTAAGAATAATGATTGAAGCAAATGAGCTGGTGGTGAAAAAATGAATCATGAAATGTCTTACCATGCAATGACTAGTAATTCAAATAGCGGATTGATTACAATTGAAGGTCCACTTCCTTCATCAGAATTAAAACAATATAACTTCCATGAACAGCTTACCGCTTTTCGTCCAGCCACAAAGCAATTTGAAGCAATTTTAAGTATCGCAGACTTACCAGAAGGACGAATTATCGTTGCTCGTACAGAGGAAACCATTATAGGCTATGTTACGTATTTACACCCCGACCCGTTAGAAAGATGGTCAACGTTCAATATGGAAAATTTAATTGAGCTAGGTGCAATCGAAGTTATTCCTTCTTTCCGTGGAGCAGGAATTGCCTCCAGTCTATTAAAGGTATCGATGATGGATGATTTTATGGAAAATTATATTGTCATATCAACAGAATATTATTGGCATTGGGATCTAGAAGGTACAAAATTGAGTATATGGGATTACCGAAAAGTAATGGAAAAAATGATGGCTAGTGGAGGGTTATTACCTGCACCTACAGACGATCCAGAAATAATCTCCCACCCAGCTAATTGCTTAATGGTTCGCATCGGTAAAAATGTTGATCAGGAATCGATAAAGAAATTTGACACATTACGTTTTTTACAACGAGATCGATATCGAAAAATGAGGGAGGGAATGTAAATGTTAGTAGAAGAAATTATGAATACAAAAGTTGTTACATTATCACCAACAAACTCCATTGCAGAAGCTTTACATCTATTGCAGAAACACAGAATTCGTCATATCCCCATCGTCAATGAAGATAGAAATGTCGTTGGTATTGTCTCTGATCGTGATGTTCGTGATGCCAGTCCATCTATTTTGGAAAAGAGTACTGGCCAACAAGTGTTAGAAAATGAAATTCAAACTATTATGACTCAGCCAGTAATTACCGTTCACCCTCTTGATTTTGTTGAAGAAATAGCACGAATATTTTATGATCGTGAATTCGCCTCTGTTCCAGTTGTTCAAAATAACAAATTAGTTGGAATTGTAACAGAAAAGGATATGCTTTATACACTAATACAACTTACTGGAACCCATACGCAAGGTTCACAAATCGAAGTCAAGGTTCGACATATCCCAGGTATGATTCCTAAAGTAACCTCCATCTTTGGAAAACGAAATACGAATATAATTTCCGTTTTGGTTTACCCCTATCAAGATGATCCGAATTATAAAATACTAGTTTTTCGTGTACAAACCATGAACCCTACTCCATTAGTACAGGATTTACGAAAAGCCGGTTATGAATTAATGTGGCCAAATAATATTTCGGAGCCAAAAATATGACCTGTAATTCCACTTTTGTATACTCAGATATGCTATTAGACTATCATTTTCACTCGGATCATCCATTTAATCAAAAAAGGGTTTTACTTACGAAAGATTTATTAGAGCATGTAAACCAACTCCAAACAAATGAAATAATACAACCGCGTATGGCTACCGATAATGAATTAATACTTTTTCATGATCGAGCGTATGTGGAAGCTGTAAAACAAGCAAGTAACGGTACCATAACAAAAGAAAAGGGATTTGAATTTGGCTTAGGGACAGAGGATACACCCACCTTTAAGGGAATGCATGAGGCTGCTTCCTATATCGTTGGTGGTTCCATAACAGCCGTTGATTCTGTCTTAGAAGGTAAATCTGATCATGCACTTCATTTAGGTGGTGGCTTACACCATGGCTTTAAACGAAAAGCATCTGGTTTTTGTATTTATAATGATTGTGCAGTTGCGATCAAATATATTAGAGAAAAGTACAACTTGAAAGTTTTATATGTCGATACAGACGCACACCACGGTGATGGCGTTCAATGGGCATTTTATGATGATCCTAATGTTTGTACTTTTTCCATTCACGAAACAGGGCGATATTTATTTCCTGGTACTGGTAATGTGAATGAGCGTGGGATAAAAGAAGGTCATGGTTATTCATTTAATCTACCAATTGATGCATTTACACAAGATGAATCCTTCTTACACATATTTGAATTCGCTTTCAAAGAAATCATTGCCTATTTTAAACCAGATGTTATTGTCACACAAAATGGGGCAGATGCACATGTGCATGATCCATTAACCCACTTATGTGCAACTATGAATATCTATGAAAAGATTCCTCAATTAGCACATCAATTCGCTCATCAATATTGTGATGGTAGATGGATTGCATTAGGTGGAGGTGGTTATGATATATGGAGAGTTGTTCCCCGTGCTTGGTCTCAACTATGGTATGTCATGAAAACAGGAAGCCCTGCAAAAGGGGAAATCACTCCCGCATGGATTGAAAAATGGGAGACAGAAGCTTCCGTAACACTTCCAAGGCACTGGCATGACACAACAGATTTAGTACCAGATATCCCTCGGAAAGCAGAAATAACAGATAAGAATGAAAAAGTACTTATGAATCTATTGAAATATACAAATACGCCATTTTAAAGCATTATAAAGGAGTTGATCTTCATGGATCAACTCCTAACATTTTCTTCTGATGAAGTTTCTAATATTACGATTTCCACTCTTCTATTCTTGCTTCGGTTACTGTCACTATCATTCGGAACAATCGGTCTTGTTTCACCGAAACCTACGATTGAAAAACGCGTTTCATCTAACTTAATTTCATTCACTAGATGGCGTACAACACTACTTGCTCGTGCACCAGATAATTCCCAGTTAGATGGATAAATATAGCTGGACATAGGAACGGAATCCGTATGGCCTTCTACCTTCACCTGATTCGGAATATTAGAAAGTAGTACGCCTACTTTATTTAGAAATGGCAGTGCTGTATCTAAAATATCAGCCTCCCCTGAATTAAACAGTATGCTGTCTTGTAATACCAATACAACACCACGTTCTGTTCGGCTAGCTGAAATTACATTATTTAAATCATTTTGATTCAAATAACTGTCCACATCTTCCATTAAGTCTGACAGAGAATCTTCTTTGTTCTCTCCGTACTCTTCTTCATCGTCTTGATCTTCCACAATTTCCTGGATGGAAGAAGGCTGTTCAATTTCACTGGTTAAATTACTACTTTCTTCATGACTCGATTGTTCTGAAGGATTTTCCATAGGAACTGGAGAAGGATAAAAATCGAAAATCTTTTGGTTTCGAAACGATTCAGAAACTGCTTCAAACTTTACTAAATCAATTTGTGACATGGAGAATAATAAAATGAAAAAGACAAGGATTAAAGTTACCATATCAGAATAAGTTACCATCCATTTAGGTGCACCTGACTTTTTATTCCTTTTAATCTCTCTACGCTTCATGGATGCTCTCCTCCACGAAATCAACAGTTGGATCATTTGCTTGTTTCACACTTGTCTCGTTCGAAAGGAAAGCACTTAGCTTCTCTTCTAGGATTCGAGGGTTTTGTCCAGATTGCACGCCAGTAACACCTTCGATAATGATTTGCTTTATAAAAACTTCTTCTTCTGTTTTAATTTCTAATTTACTTGCCATTGGTAGAAACACGAGATTAGCTAGTACCGTTCCATATAGAGTTGTTAATAATGCTACCGCCATGTTTGGCCCTAAAGTTGCAGGATCTTGAAGACTATTTAACATGAGAACAAGACCAACTAAAGTCCCGATCATCCCCCATGCGGGAGCATACTCACCACACTTTTCAATAATCATTCTTCCTCGGTAATGTCGCTCTTCCATAGCCGTGATTTCTGCATTCATAATATCATTAATAACTTCTGGTTCTATTCCATCGATAGCGAGTAGAACTCCTTTTTTAATAAATGGATCATCTACATCATCTATATCATTTTCTAACGCTAGAATTCCTTCCCTTCTAGCTCTTTCTGATAATCGAATAAATAGATTGATTAGATTTGGTAAGCGTTGTTCACTTTTTCGAAAAGCTTCCTTCAACACTTTGTTCGTTAACTTTATCTGCTCCATCTTAAAGTTAATAAATAAAGATCCAACTAAACCACCTATAACAACAAAAATCGAAGCTATATCCAAAAAAGAAGTAATTCCTTCTGTCCCGCCTTTTGTAAGAATTGCAAGCATAATCATGATAAAGCCAAGTGTAATGCCGATAGGAGTTAATAAATCTCGTTTTCTCATACTCTCGCTCCCCAAATTGTGTAGGATTTCATTTTACTAATTATATCGGCATATATTTTATTTTGTTGAGTTTCTTTCAACAATTCGATGTGGAAGTACTACTTTTTGTTCGTCAACTTCCTCTTTATTCATGAATTTTGTTAAAAGACGCATGGCTACTGCACCAATATCATACATAGGTTGTACAATCGTTGAAAGTGTAGGACGTACCATCGTGGCCAATCGTGTATTATCAAATCCGAATACCTCTAAATCTTCTGGCACCTGATAGCCCATATCTTGAGCACCGTGAATAACTCCTAAGGCCATTTCATCGGATGCAACAAAAATAGCTGAAGGTTTTTCGTCGAGCTTAAGTAATACTTCAGCAGACTCCATACCAGAATCATAAGAATAGTCACCATGAATAATATAATCCTCGTTTATATCTATAGACGATTCTTTCAGCGCTTTTAGATACCCTTGATATTTAAGTTGGTTAATGATGGTATCCTCTTGGCCAGAAATGAATGCAGGGTGATGATTACCTTTTTCAATTAAATATTTAGTTGCTTCGTATGCCGCTTCCTCATAGTCAATATTAACCGAAGGGATAGAATCTGACTCATCATACGTTGCCGCTAAAACAACTGGTACAGATGCCGTTGAGAATTGAGCAACATGCTCATCAGATATATTTCCTCCCATAAAGATGATTCCATCAACTTGCTTTTCTAGCATGGTGTTAATAAGCTGTAGTTCTTTATCTTTATTTTGATCTGAGTTACTCAGAATGATATTATACTTGTACATTGTTGCTATATCTTCTATACCACGAGCCAATTCTGCAAAAAATATACTGGATATATCTGGAATAATCGCTCCGACTGTAGTTGTTTTTTTACTAGCAAGTCCTCGTGCAACGGCATTGGGACGATACCCTAAACGCTCAATGGTGGCAAGCACCTTTTTTCTTGTAGTTGGTTTAACATTTGGATTGCCATTCACAACTCGAGATACCGTTGCCATTGACACATTTGCTTCTCTCGCGACGTCATAAATTGTCACCGTCATCAAAATTACCTCCTATAAAATCAAACAAATTTCGATCTCTACTTTCATATATCATACTCTTATCTCAAAAAAAACACAAAAAATTATTTCTTCCCTATACATTATTTTCAATTATGTGAAATTGCATACCTTTCCAACTCATCCATAAATTGTTCAAACATCGGAATATCCATTTGTTGAGCAGAATCAGATAGTGCTACTGCCGGATCTGGATGTACTTCTGCCATAATTCCATCTGCACCAATTGCTAATGCAGCTTTTGCCATTGGAATAAGTAAATCTCTTCTACCTGTCGAATGCGTAACATCAACCATTACAGGCAAATGTGTTTCTTGTTTTAATATCGGAACAGCTGATATATCTAACGTGTTCCTTGTTGCTCGTTCATACGTCCGAATACCTCGTTCACATAATATGATGTTGCCATTCCCACGCGAGATAATATATTCAGCGGCATTAATAAATTCTGATATTGTAGCTGATAATCCTCGTTTTAAGAGTACGGGCTTATCCACATCTCCGGCCGCTTTTAGTAATTCAAAATTTTGCATATTACGTGCGCCAATCTGAATCACATCGACATATTCAAGCGCGTTCTCTATATGAGCAGGATTAACAATTTCACTAACAACTGCTAAGTCATGCTCATCTGCAACTTGTCTTAAAATTTGCAGTCCCTCCAAGCCTAATCCTTGAAAGTCATATGGAGAGGTTCTAGGTTTAAACGCACCACCCCGTAGTAATTTAATTCCTTTACTTTTTATGGCTTTGGCAACTTCTGCTACTTGTTCATAACTTTCAACAGCACAAGGACCCATTACAAAATGCGTTTTGCTGTTACCTATCTTCTCACCTTTGATATCAATAATCGTGTTTTCAGGTTTCTTTTTACGAGAAACAAGGAGAGCTTTTCGATGGTCATCCTCTATTAATTCTAGGCAAGCTTTAAAAACCTCTTTAAATAAATGTTCAACCGTTTTATTTTCAAAAGGTCCATGATTATGTTCCACGAGATGATTTAGCATCTCTCTTTCTCGAATTGGATCAAACACTTTCATTCCTTGCTTAAATTTTATTTGACCAATCTGTTGAACAATTTCTGCCCGATTATTCATTAACTCTAATAATTGTAAATTCACATCGTCCAACTGTGTTCTCAGCTGTTCCAAATCACTAGTACTCATAGTTAAAAGCCTCCTGAATAACTTGTTCACTCTTGAACTTAAAGCTATATGTATTGTTATTATTAGTATCATTAATAGAAATAATTATAGCTAATAATTTTTCCTTTGTCATTAATAAGTTATAATAGAGAAGATATACTTCGTAGGGGGAAAGTTGTGAGTTATGATGAATAATTATATATTTGCCCTTGATATAGGGACGCGCTCAGTAACAGGCATAATATTAGAGAAAATAAACGATTCCTATTCATTGGTTGATTATTGTATGAAAGAGCATAAAGTACGATCCATGCATGATGGACAAATTCATCATGTCGTTGAAGTAGCAAATGTTATTAATGAGGTTAAGGAGACCTTAGAGAAAAAACACGGCAAGATTCATAAGGTTAGTGTAGCTGCTGCAGGTCGGTCTTTAAAAACGATTGAATCAGAGGCTACAATATCACTAGAAAACAAAACAATTACAGAAAAAGAAACTATTAAACATTTAGAACTAAGCGCAGTCCATGCTGCACAATTAAAAATAGCATCCCAAGATTCATCAAGTGACTATTTCAATTATTATTGTGTAGGATACTCCGTACTTCGGTATAAAATCGACGGGGAGCAAATCGGTTCATTGTTAGAACAAAGCGGAAATACCGCTTTGACTGAAATCATTGCCACCTTTCTACCAAAAATCGTAGTAGAATCATTATTAACTGCGTTACAAAAAGCTGACCTTGAAATGGAAGCTTTAACATTAGAGCCTATTGCAGCTATCCACGTATTAATTCCGGAATCGATGAGAAGATTAAATGTAGCATTAGTAGACATTGGAGCTGGTACAAGTGATATTGCAATTACAAATCATGGAACGGTTGTAGCCTATGGAATGGTACCTATTGCTGGAGATGAAATAACCGAGGCAATAAGTGATCAGTATCTTCTTGATTTTCCGATGGCAGAACAAACAAAACGAAGCATCGTCAATGATGGGGAAGCAGTCGTTTCTGACATTCTAGGGTTTGAAACTACAATTACATATGAAACATTAGCTTCTGACATTCAAGAAAGTATCGAAAAGCTTGCTAATGCTATCACAGAGGAAATACTCCATTTAAACGCTAGTCCGCCCAAAGCTGTTATGCTTGTTGGAGGTGGTAGTTTAACGCCAGAACTTACTTCATTACTAGCGCAAAAATTGCAATTACCAACAAACCGGGTGGCGGTTCGTGAAATCAATGCCATTCAAATGTTAAATCAAACCGACAACTTGCCGAGCGGACCAGATTTTGTAACTCCAATTGGAATTGCGATCGTAGCCGAACAAAATCCGATCCACTACATTACGGTAAAGATCAATGATAAAGTAATACGAATGTTTGAAATGAAACAATTAACAGTTGGAGATTGCTTAGTGCAAGGTGGGATAGAAGTTAACAAACTCTATGGTAAGCCTGGAATGGCATCGATCGTATCTCTAAATGGAAAAGAGTTGACGTTGCCTGGTGAGTTTGGGGAAGCTCCGAAAATCATGTTAAATGATAGCCCTGCAACAGTCGATACAATCGTGCAAAATGGGGATCATATTACAGTCGAAAATGGATCAAATGGAGCACCAGCTAGAGTGACACTCGCTCATCTCATCGAAGAATTACCAACTACTAAAATTAGTTATAATGAGAAAGCTTATGACCTAAAAGCAAAAATATATGTAAACAATGTACTACAAACAAAAGATTATATTGTTCAAGATAGAGATCGTATCGAATTAAAGCAACCAAAGACAGTCCGGGAATTTTTAGCGACGATCGGTTCAACTAGTTATCTAACTGATAAAGAATTCCGTATAAATGTAAATAATCGTAAAGTTACTATTGCAAAAGGTGAAACACAAATTCTCATTAATAACAAGGTAGGTTCTCTCGAACACAGTTTAAAACATAATGATCGTTTAGTGATTACTTCGAGTCAAAATGTAACGATAAAGGATATACTAGAACACCAAGAAGCTGACTATTGGAGTAGCATTCAAGTAAACTTTAATGGCAAACCAGTGTCATTGAAACAATCAACCAAGACGATTACGAAAAATGGTACGACCTTAAATGAAGATAGTATTCTACATCCAAACGATAACATACAAATTAGTGATCGCAAGGTTGAAGCATTTATTTTTCAAGATGTCTTTCGTTATGTAGATATCGATATAAGTCGTATTGATGGTAATTTTAAGCTATATAAAAACAATCAAGAATCTACCTTTTACGATGTCATTCAACATGGAGATATATTGGAATTAAAATAAGAAAAATGGAGGCAACTTTGAATAGTTGCCTCCATTTATTTATACTACTGTTTATTCAATTTTTCAGTTGCATCGTCAATAGCTTCTGACACTTCATTTACTGCATCCAATGCTTCGTCCTCTTTACTTTTATTTTCTTGTAATTTTCCTTGAACGTTCTTCGTGAAATCTTGGGTCTTTTCAGACACTACTTTTGATAGTTGCGAAGAGGAATCCATAGCTTTTTGTTTCCATTCTGAACCTTTCACGTATGCTTTATCTTTCCACTCAGAACCTTTTACTTGGACATTGTCTCTCCATTCATCAGCACGGTGTCTGGCATTAATTGCACCTTGATTAATATCCCCACGTAACTCTTTACCTGACTTTGGTGCAAATAACAATGCTAGACTAGCCCCTACAGCACCACCAATTAATGTTCCAATTAAAAAATCTTTACTGTTAATATTATCACCCATGCCTATTCCTCCCTAATTTTATTTATGTCTATTTTTTTTCCACAAATCCATAATTGCTGCACCCCATGTTACAGCTTGTGATGCCTTATCCTGATTTTGGGTAGCGTTTCTTGAAATACTAGATGTAAATTGTCTAAGTGACTGATTAAAGTCATTAACGGTTTCTCCAATACCTTTCACACCATCAAATAACCCATCTAGTTTTGTAGCCTTTTGATTAACATCTTCTGCTAGCTGATTCGTTTTATTTAATAGTTCTGTTGTTTCAGTTGTTATGCCCTGCATTTGTTTTTCCAACGATTCTAAAGTATCTGCCACATTATTTAATGTTCGTTGTGATGCTTTTAAAGTCATTGCTAGAAACACTACCAATACTGCAAATGCAACTGCAGCAATTATTGCAGCAATGTATAATAAGCCTTCCATTTAAAATACCATCCCTTCTCCTTTACGTAATACCTGGTCTAAGGTTCAAAAGGCTTGTTTATGTACACTACCCTTTTTTAAACCTCGTTAAACTTGGCAACTATTTTTTAATATGAGTTAAATCTGCAATTAGTATACCACTACTATAACGTGTTCTATTACTAATTTCGACAATTATGTGTGAAAACCCTTTAAATCTTTTATACAACTAGAGAAAATTTACAATCATATATCAAGTTTTGTATTACTTTTCTCGTCTTTTTTAGGACTTGATTTAATATATAATAACGCTTGGATAGTATTATTACAAACGTTATTGTAATTGGTGAAAGTCCTCGTGTATTATCCCATATCAGTAATGAGATGGGAGCAATTTTAGGAAAATTGATTTTTTGAGAGATGGGATGAGGGAAGGATGGCCATTTCTCCTTCTTAGCATCTTCGCTTTTCCAGCGGAAAGCGACTGTCTGAAGCGGAATCACGTTGTAGTTTCTTCACATTTAATATTCATAACAGTAATAAACTATGCAAAAAAATCCATTAAAACATAGATTATAAATAAAAAATATCATACCAATCAAAGTTTGATTTGGTATGATATTTATCTTCAACTTGTAATAAACACTTATTATTACTGCACTATGCTTCTTTTAAATGATCTTGTTGCAAGCTATCTTCATAGGATTGCTGGAATTTTTGAATATCTCCGGCACCCATGAATATCAATACACTGTCTTGATATTTCTGAAGTACATCAGTATTTGACAGTTCCATAATGGAACTTTCTGCTATCAATTTTTGAAGATCGTGAATCGTTAACTGTCCATTATCTTCTCTAGCTGAACCAAAAATATCACATAAATAAACGTGGTCTGCCTCACTTAAACTATCTGCAAACTCTTGTAAAAATGTTTTAGTACGGGTAAAAGTGTGAGGTTGAAATATAGCTACGATTGATTTATCACGATATTTTTTTCTTGCTGCATTAATTGTTGCAGTAATTTCCTTTGGATGATGGGCATAATCATCAATGATGACTTGACTTCCCATTTTCTTTTCTGTAAATCGTCTTTTTACACCTTCAAACGTATAAAGATTTTTGATGTCTTCTGACGGAAGCCCTTCATAATGACAAATTGCTATTACGGAAAGTGCATTTAAAACACTATGATCGCCATACATTGGAATTTTAAATGTGTCATAATACGTATTTCGTACAAATACATCAAACTCCGTTCCGTCTTCTGTTTCTTTTACATTTTGCGCTTGAAAATCATTTGAAGGTGAAAAACCATAATACACAACAGGAACTTTAGCTTGAATCTGTTGTAATTGCTCGTCATCACCACAAGCGATAATGCCCTTTTTCACGTTATCTGCCATTGACTGAAACGCATCAAAGACATCATTAATACTTGTAAAATAATCAGGATGATCAAAATCAATATTCGTCATAATCGCATAATCAGGCTCGTATCGTAAAAAGTGACGACGATATTCACATGCTTCAAATACAAAATACTCACTATCAACATGCCCTTTACCAGTTCCGTCACCAATGAGGTAAGATATCGGATAAGCAGCATTTAATACGTGTGCAAGCAGGCCAGTCGTTGAAGTTTTCCCATGTGCACCAGTTACTGCAATACTTGTATACTGCTTTAACCACTCTCCCAAAAATTCATGATACCAATAGAATTTCAATCCACGACGCTTTGCTTCTTTAATCTCAGCGTGATCCTCCGCGTATGCATTCCCCGCTATAATCGTAAAATTATCTTTAATATTACTTTCTGAAAAAGGAAATATAGGAATATTTTTTTCTTCAAGTGCTTCCTGAGTAAAAAAACTTTTTTCTACATCTGATCCTTGGACTGTTTCACCTGAATCATGAAGTATTTGTGCTAGAGCACTCATTCCAGTACCCTTAATACCAATAAAATGGTAAGTTGTCATAAAAAAGAACCTCCATATATATGTGTAAGAAAACACTTTGCATCTTTTACCAAATGGCAACTTGTATTTAGATACAAATACATATTTTTCATAAATTAATTATTTTTCACTTCAAGAGGATGTTCAAAAAGTCTGGTAAAAATGACACATCGAATTTCTTCGTTGGCTTGTTTCTGCGCTGCTCATGTATCTAAATCCATACATTCCGCTGCTCGCAACTACGCCGCCTCGAACTTCTCGGACCTTTTCATCCTCCTTTTTGAACACACACTTCAATGATAAAAATATTAGCTATTAAATTATTATAGCAAAACCTAGTTCGTAGTAAAACATTATTTTTATTAAAAAATCATTCGGATTTACTTGAAATATTCCACTTTTTCAAGACGGGGATTAGGTCGATAACGGCGACCATCTTTTGCCTCAGGTGTACCGTTTAACAATACATTGTCACCTGTAAATCCAATTTTCATGTTTAATAAGCTTCTTCCTACTCCGTACGTATCAACAGGAACACCTAAATTTTCAAAATGACGAATCTTCTTCTCTGTAAATCCACCTGTAGCAACAATCTCCACATGTGAATATCCTTCATCATCTAATGCCTTACGCAATGCAAATACAATTTCTGGATTAACACCTCTAGGGTCAAAGGTTCCCATCAAGTGATGATTTCTTAGAAAATATTTATCAACTAATGTATTCGATGTGTCGATTCGAACCCCTTTTAACTTATCACCAAATGCTCTTGCTACTTTCAAGGAATCCGTGATCACATCGTTATTATAATCAACAAGTGCTACTAAATCATCTTCAGGATATACTTCATGATATGCTCTTGCTGCTGCGACAACATCTCCTCTAAACATTTGAATCATGGCATGTGGCATCGTACCCATACCTTCTTTCCCCCACCATTCATTCATCGCATGTGTTGCTTGTGCTGTTGAGCCACCTATAAATGCTGCATATCCATCACCAGCTTGTTGTGTATAGTGATCATCACGGTCTCCCATAAAAATAACAGGCTTTTGCTTTCCAGATGTCCTCGCTGCTTTTACAACATTATATACATTTGTAGCGACCGATGTTCTTCTTGCAAGAATGCCATCAATGATCCCTTCTAAAAAACCAAAATTCTGATATGGACCTGAAATAGTTAACACCGATTCAAATGGACTAATTTTATCTCCGTCTTTTAATGAATGAATTTCCAATGATTCCGGATCCTTGGAAAATGTATGTATTAATGCTATTGCTTCATCTGTTCCACATAATACCGCTTCATGTTTTTGAAAAAATTGCATTGTAATATTGTTATCGGGAATTTTTTTCTCTACTATTTCCTTCGTTTTTAAGAAATAGACTGCTGAAAACCAGCCCTCTTTGATTCGTTCATCAAATTTAAAGGTTTTATTCGTTAATCGCTCTATTTCACCATTTAACTTTTGCGCTATTTCTTTCATGCGTGTTTCTCCTTTTGATTCTTATTGACATTGAATACTTAAGTATATTGTACCATATTAAATAAAACTTCAAACAGAAGTAGGAATACCGGCACTAAAGAAAATTCTACCTGCTAGCATATCAACCAATCTTCCAACTTAGAATCCTTCACTTATCTGTGAATGTGTTACCAAAATATCTCTTGGTTTACTTCCATTCTGTCCAGAAATTATCCCTTTACTTTCTAACGTATCGATTAGTCGTGCAGCGCGATTATAGCCAATTTTAAAATGGCGTTGCAATAAAGATGTACTTGCACTATTTTGATGTAATACAAATTGAATTACCTCTTGTAGTAAATCATCTTCTTCTTCATCAATAGTCATTTGTTGGAGTAATGATTCTTGTTCGAACAAATAGTTAGGTTCTGCGATATTACGGGCATATTTCGTTACTCTTTCTATTTCATCATCCGAAACAAAAGGTCCTTGTATTCGAACACTCTTCCCTGCTCCATTTTCAATAAACAGCATGTCCCCTCTACCAAGTAATTTTTCTGCACCGGCAGTGTCCAATATTGTTCTTGAATCAACCTGTGATGATACACTAAATGCGATTCTAGTAGGGATATTTGCTTTAATCAATCCTGTTAATACATCAACCGACGGACGTTGTGTTGCTAATAATAGATGAATACCACAAGCTCTTGCCTTTTGAGCAATACGACAAATCGCATCTTCTACATCCTGTGGAGAAACCATCATTAGATCAGCCAACTCATCGATAACTATTACGATGTAAGGCATTTTTTCCTGACTTCGATTTTCTCTATTTACTTTCTGATTGAAGCGTTCTATATCTCTAACGCCTTCGTGAACAAACTTATCATATCGTTCTTCCATTTCACCAACTGCCCATTTTAAAGCTGCAGTCGCTGCTTTTACATCGGTGATTACTGGTGAAACTAAATGTGGAATACCATTGTATGGCGCTAATTCAACCATTTTTGGATCGATAAGTAAAAACTTCACATCTTCATAACTAGCTTTATAGATTAAGCTTACTAAAATCGTATTAATACAGACACTTTTTCCTGATCCTGTAGCACCAGCAATTAAACCATGTGGCATTTTTTGTATATTAGTAACTATCGGTGATCCTTCAATACTTAACCCTAATGCAATGGTTAAAGGAGAAGGATTGTCACTAAATGCACTTGATTCCACAATATCTTGTAAATTAACCATTTGTGCCTTTGGATTAGGGACTTCTATTCCAACCGTGTTCTTTCCTGGAATCGGCGCTTCAATTCGGATGTCCCTTGCGGCCATGTTTAATTTTAAATCATCGCTCAAATTCTTGATTTTACTAACTTTCACACCTAAATCAGGTTGAATTTCAAACCTTGTCACAGAAGGTCCCTGTGTGGCATGTACGACTCTTGCTTTCACATTAAAGTGTTTCAGTGTTTTTTCTAATAACGCTCTCTGTTCTGTCACCCATATATCATTTGAATTTCCATCTTGTTGGGAATCATCTAGTAAATGAATTGGTAATGATTGATTTGTTCTCTTATCTTCACCCTTTATTTCCATAGGTGGTGATACTTTCGACCGTTCTTGTAAATTCTTTTTATCTCTTGGTGTCATCATTACATTAAATGGAATTGACTGCTTACTCTGATTATCTCTTCTTACTTCTCTTTGATTTCTATCTGGCTTCACACTTACATTTTCATCTTTTACCTTTTTTTTCATTTCTGCAACGTATTCCGTACTTCTATTTGGTTCTTCTTTATCTTCTATTCTAGGAATATCATTCTCGATACTTGGTTTCTTTTCTAATTCTTTTATTCTCTCTTCGATTTTACCTTTATCGTGTTCTCGTTTAGATATAGGTTGCTGTTCATTATTCTCTTTTTCTTTCTCCTTCTTCCTCATGAAAGCAGGAACATGATCAACTTCCTTTTGTTGTCTGCGCTGTTGAAAACCATATATTGGTGATGGTACTTCACTTGGTTTAAATCGTTGTTTTGGAGTCTCTTGGCTTTCATCCTCCTGTTGTGGTTGTGTACTTTTACTTATATCATTCTGTTTGTAATGGACTCTACGTTTAAAAGCAGGTATATCCTTATCGTCTTTTCTTTTCACTTGCTCTGGAATGATTGGAAAATGAAAAGATTTCCTATTTGGGTATTGGTATACCATTCTTGCTTCGATGTTCGGTATTTCTTCCTCTTTCTTAGGATGTTCGATGGTCGTTTGCTCTTCTACTTCTTCCCATATGAAATTTTGTATTTTTTTCTTCCATTTATCCCACATGCTTTTCACTCTTTTCTTTTCAATCATTGCATACTTGTATTTTATCGCAGGTCAACAGACAGTAAAACCCTTATCTTCTAAATATAATTCAAATACTAAAATAAATGGAGAGATCTATCGTTAAAAGCCCGATTCGTTCTACTCACATGCAGTGGAATACATCCACTGAAAGATACAAAATAAAATAAGCTATGTAATGAAAACAACCCATGTCATTTAGACATAGGTTGTATATCTTACTAAAATGGCTGTCCAACCGAGTAGGAATCATCGAGTACATAAATCCCTTTTTCTTTTGGTGCATCAGGAATTCCTAATTCTTTTTGAGAACATATCATACCATTCGAAGGTACACCCCTTAATTCTGTCGGTTTAATTTTTAAACCATTTGGCATCGTAGATCCAACCTTTGCTACAACTACCTTTTGTCCTTGGTCGACATTCGGTGCACCACATACAATTTGTAATGTCTCATCACCCACATCCACTTTACAGACACTTAATTTATCAGCGTTTTCATGTTGTGTTTTCTCCAACACATAACCTACAACAATTTTAGGACTTAAATCAAAGTCAAGGTTGTCATGGAGACCTTGCGACTGAAACAGCTGTTTTATTTCTTGAAGTAATTCCTCTGTTAATGCAAATTTGCCTGTGTTAGTTAATTGAAGATGTGAGGATGCATTGAAAATATTATATCCTAGTACTTCCTCATTGTTGTTTGTAATTTTAGTAATTGGTCCAATACTTTCATGTTTTAAGTCATCACGATTCCCATCTATTAATGGAATAATTAATACGTCACCAATTCCGTTGGGGTTGTAAAATACGTTCATTTCTATCACTCTTTCTAATTTTTAATTATTCAGTTTCTGGTCTATTTTTCGCTAGGATAAAGATAGGAGTTAACTTTTTCTCTTCGTAAATGAAGGAAAGAGAAGTAATTGGTATCCTACCCTCCGCAAAGAACTTCATCGTCATCTGTGCTAATATATCATACCCTGTTTTATTTCGAATGTCAGCTAATATGAGCACATCCTGATGTGGAACGGCTACAGCTAGTTCACCTTTACTTTTTGCTTTCATTTCTTCTAAAAATGCTTCATTTAAAATGCGACTCCCATCATAGCCGTCTTGATTAGCTACAAAATAGAAATCATTATCCGCTACTTGATCAACCTTATAATCATTCGATAGAGAGCGGATGTTAAACGTAGCTATTTCATCGAGGTGTTCTTTTGTCCACCCTTCTTGAACTAGCATTGGTTCATCGATCAAACGATAAGATTTACCTAAATCAAGCGCATAAAACACTCTTGTTTCTGCCGTATGTTCGTTAAAAATAATCTTTGCGCCGGCTTTTGTCTCCGTAGGAAACGATGTAGAACGAATAACTGGAAAAATTTGCTTCTCCATCCCTTCCAGCTCCTGGTTCTCATTCATTATTCTTAAGGACTCTGTTATATGTGCAACTAATTCATTAACCGCTTCTTCTCCACGGTCGTTATACTTTGCAATAATATTTGGTAATTGAATCGTAACCCCTTGTTTGGAAGCTTTCCATTCAATACGAAATGTATCTTTATCTCGATTATAAGAAGTATGGAAATTATCATTAGAAAGTCTTTCTTCCAATATCTTCTTCATTTTTATACTAGTCATTTTCATAGCATTTCCTCCTAGTAGGCTTAACCAATTGGAGGAGATGAATTAAGCAATATACAACATATCACTAATAATCTCCCTTACCCTATCATATCCATCATTCTACGATGTTTCAAACAAAAGGCTATCCACGTGGATAGCCTAAATTACTTATAATTCTTCTGTTTCAATAATGGAGCGAGCGGTCTTCATCAATTCTTCTGTATCTTCTTCAATCTTACTAGTTGACGTAATCGTTGTGATCTTTACTCCTCCAATTCCAATTTGAAGCTCATACGCTTTCTCTTCCTTTGGAATTACTCGAATATAACCGAATTTTTCTTCGTCTTCAAATGATTCTAATAGTACTGCTTGATCAGTTTTCGCATTATTGTAATTCAGTTCGCTAGTAGGTTCCTCAAACTGATTGTAGAAAATAATATATGTCTGCTCCCCACTATGCAAAATAACATTACTTGCATCTTCCTCATCTACTTCTAAGCCTTCGGGAAGATAGAATGAGAAACTAGTGGCTTCAAATGTAGTTTCGATTTCCGTGTGCTCATGAAAACTATTTTCAGCAACTCTACTTACATCTTCTATAATCATATCTTCCGATTCATATGTATAAAACGAAATGATGATTATGAATAATGATAGCAATCCAATGACAAACATTGTTGACTTCTTCAACGTTTTTCCCCCTACTATGGTACTTTATACCCTATAACTATATTACTATGACGCACAAATTTCAAGAATTGCGTTCGATAGCAAATACTTTGAATTGTATTACAAATTGGTTATCATTAAATTAGGTTTTTTTTCATATCGATTGTTGCTATTTTTATTGTGAAATGCGAAGTAACATATCGCTCTGAATACCGCTACAGAAATACACTACGCTTTCCGCGGGCTCGCACTAAGCCTCCTCACTCGCAAAGAACGCTCGCTGTGGGGTCTCAGCGTCTTCGCTTTCCACAGGGAACTCGACGAGGCAAAGAAGGTACATGGATAGGAGAAGTATGGAAACGGACAATTCTTCCCTTATTTGTGACAAAATTGGGTAATAAAGGGGTTTAAAGGACATCTGTTCCGTTATTAACCGAAATGACAGGTATCCTGGTACGAATTAGAGCAAATAACGTACTTGATGTCCGATTATATTTTCAAATGAGATTATTTTACGTAATAACGTACGCCATGTCCGCTCCGTTAAACCCCTACTCCAAGCGAAGACGATAAGACCCCACAGGAGCGAGGGAATTACTTGCGTAAACTTCTTTTTTCCCTTGCTTCGTGGAAGCCTAGTGCGAAGCATTACTAGAAGATGCAGACGCACTTGTTTTGCGAGCGAGGAGCACAGGAATCGAAGTGTATTTCAGGAGCAGTGTGCATTATACTGCGCATTCTATATAAATTATGAATTAATACTCTATGTAATATGCAACAATCATTTAGAAAAACAACCTTAAATTAAGATGAGAAATTGGAGGGATTATAATGGAACTTACCGTTTATTTAGCTGGACAAATTCATGATAACTGGCGTGAAAAGCTGAAACAACAAGCAAGTGAAAGAAATCTTCCATTACATTTTGTTGCACCACAAACAAATCATGATTTATCCGACCGTATTGGTGAAGACATATTAGGAAAACAACCAAATGATTTATATCACGATGATGCAGCATCAAGTATCAATAACTTAAGGACTCAAGTTCTCATGCAAAAATCTGATGTCGTGATTGGCTTATTTGGTGAAAAATATAAACAATGGAATACAGCAATGGATGTTAGTGCTGCCATAACCTTAAATAAGCCGACAATCATCGTAAGACCGGAATCATTAATCCACCCTTTAAAAGAACTTTCTAATAAAGCAACAGTAACCGTGGAAACTGTCGATCAAGCACTTGACGTTCTTGCTTATATATACGAATGATTGCATTTGTAAGGGGTCAATGAGGGGGAGGACAGGCAAAAGCTGGTGTTCCCCTCCACTCGACCTCTTCACAGAGTTATCGTCAATCCGTTATTCCATAGGTTCGTGGACATCAAGCACGTAATTACTAAACATACCTTTATATTTTAAGTGTTCACAGACATATAGTACGTTATTCGTCTGAACGAAGTGAAAATCGAATACCTTTTTGGTAAATAAGGAACGTATGCCATTTGGTAACTCCTTAATTATCAGTTATTCCAATATTCGAGTTGTCCTCTTAATAATTTTACAACGTGCATAAACATCTCTTGTCTTGTGATAAGATCATTTGTGAAAACCCCAATCGCTCCTTCATTATGCCTTACTCCTTTTCTATTAGCATAATCATCCATGATATCTCCTAATTCATTTCCTGCTTTTAATTGTTCGTCTATTTCGATTGGTAATAATATCCTTGCACCACTCGCTGTAAAAATCTGATTAGTAGGTGTTACTAGCGCCCCCCAATTACAGAGAAATAATTGGTTTTCTACATACATTACACCACCCTCTAACCCAATACCTACTGCATCTGAGTCCTGATTCACACATTGGGTAGCTCGGTTAATCGCACCAAGCCGGGTTTCTTCATCTGTATATGGTTGTGATGATACATGTGATGGTATATCGAGAGCATGAACCTCATAGGTAGGAAATATCTCTTTTACAGCTTGTACTTTTGTGGGGTTTTTCGATCCAATGATTACTTTCATAAGAAATACCTCCATTGAAAACTACATATATTTGAAATTAAGAAAAAGCTGCCATCTTATGATAGCAGCCGATTATTTCTATTGTTGACGTATATGATCTACTGCATTTTGATCCGTTGACTTTACTAGTTTAACAAGAAGTTCTTTAGCCGCTTGATAATCATCTACATGGATGATAGATGCTGATGTATGAATATAACGAGAGCAAATTCCGACTACTGCGGAAGGTACACCATTATTTGATAGATGCACTTGTCCAGCATCTGTACCACCTTGTGAGATAAAGTATTGATATGGGATGTCATTAGATTCTGCCGTGTCCAATATGAATTCTTTCATACCACGATGTGTAATCATCGAACGGTCAAAAATACGTAATAAAGCACCTTTACCTAATTGTCCAAACTCTTTATCATCAGTCATATCATTAGCTGGAGAAGCATCTAATGCGAAGAAGATATCCGGTTTAATCATGTTGGCAGCAACTCGTGCACCACGTAATCCTACTTCCTCCTGAACCGTTGCTCCCGAAAATAACTGATTTGGCAAGGTTTCATTTTGTAGCTCTTTTAATAGCTCAATAGAAAGTCCACAACCATAGCGGTTATCCCAAGCTTTTGCCAGAATTTTTTTATCGTTTGCCATCGGTGTAAATGGGCAAATTGGTACAATCGGTTGGCCCGGTTTAATTCCGATTTTTTCAGCATCTTGTTTGTCGTCTGCCCCAATGTCAATTAACATGTTTTTAACTTCCATTGGTTTTTTTCGTTGCTCTTCGGTTAAATTATGAGGTGGAATAGAGCTTATCACTCCGATAACAGGTCCATTATCTGTCATAACTTGAACGCGCTGTGCAAGCATAACCTGATTCCACCAGCCACCAAGTGTTTGAAAACGAATTAAGCCTCTTTTCGTAATCTGAGTAACCATAAATCCAACTTCATCCATATGTCCAGCAACCATTACCCTTGGTCCGTCACCTTTTTTTACTCCAAATACGCCGCCAAGATTGTCCTGAATAAGCTCATCTGAATATTTCTCCAGCTCTCCCCTCATAAATGCACGTACATCATGTTCATTCCCTGGTGCACCTTGAAGTTCTGTTAACGTTTTAAATAGTTCTAATGTGTCCTGCTTCATACATAATCCCTCCACTTTATCTCTATGTAATATATTTAGTATAACGAAAGAATTACAATCTTTCCAGAACAAAACGCAATAATACACTTACCAACAAGAGCTGGGGTGACTGTTCTAGCAGATGAATGAACTATTGAAAATATAATTCATTCTTTTCATAAAAAAAACTAAGGTATAAACTACCTTAGTTTTTAGAAATATTTAATTAACGACCATCGCATGACTGCCTGCCTTTTCATAAATAGAAAAAAATTCTTCCATGTCGTAGGATTTTTGCCCCTTAAGGGGGTCCATCGTATATACTACTTGATTATCAAAACCTGTAACTACAACAGTATGAGAATTAATCGGTACTTCCATCAATTCATTTGTCTCAAAAATATACCAGGAATAATTAAATCGCGGTTCTTTCATATCTGTTGTCGTCCACGTAATAACTGGTATACCCTTCTTCAGATATTCAAAGATCTCTTCTCTGCTACTTCCACTGATATCTGTTGCTTGATACGTACTATTAGTTTCTTGTAAAAACTTATTTGCTGTATTTATAATTGGTGGTGGATAACTAAAGAATCCTTGGCCACGGCTTTTTGGATCACCAGCATAGGCATGATGTGGATCTGCACCATAAAGTTTGCCTTCTTTAGATACAAATGACTCTTTAGGCATGTAACGTTCTGATAGTTCAACCTTTTCCACATCATACTCGTAATACCCTAACACAGCTGCTAATGAAGTAACCTCACAGCCATTAGGTAACTCTGGATTTTGTAAAACCGTATCTACAGATAGTTTTACACTATTTACCTTTAGTTCCTCTTCATCTGTTCGATGGTAATCGGTAATATACTCTTCTACAGAGTTTTCAACTACTACACGATTGCTTTTTTCATTTAATTCAATAATTGGTGATTCCGAATTGAGAGCATAAGGATTCATTACCTTCTTTTGAACAATTTTATATTTTTTTTCAACTGGTAATAAATCCGTTGTATTCGTACCATTACTCGATGTTTGAATTTCATCAACCACCGAATTGGTATCAACATCGATAATTTGGAATTCCGTACGTGCTAATGGGAAGCTTTTTTCCGCATCCACATTAACAATTGTAATTGTTCCTTTGTTTTTATCTAACAAATTGTTGACTAAGTCCAATAATTTGTCACCATGTATACTTACTATAAGGATACATGAAAATGATAGAAAAAATAGGAGGGAATTCCTAATAATCAGTTTCATATCGATTTTCTCCTCAAAAAATATAAATTGAAACAGATTAATATTTAAAGATAATATTAAGCAGTAACAAGTGTTGACTCTTCAAGATCCTTTTCATTTTCATTCGTATCAATAAAAAACCTTTTATACCAAATAAGGAATACATAAACCGTCCATACGTATCTAGCGCGATTTGCTTCACCTGTATAATGTTCATCAAGCAATTTGATTAATTCTTCCGTATTGAAGAATTCCTCAGACATATCTGATGTAAAGATCTCTTTCACTCGGTTATAATACTTTTCTTGTTTAATCCAATCACGAAACGGTACTGGAAAACCAACCTTTGGTCTATTTGCCCATTCTTTAGGCAATAAATCATTAGCTGCTTTACGTAGAACATATTTTGTATCCTTATCATTTACCTTTAATTCAGCTGGAATTTTTCCAGCCATTTCCATAACTTCTTTATCAAGAAATGGAACACGTAGTTCAATAGAATGAGCAGAACTCATTTTATCTGCCTTTAATAAAATATCTCCAGGCAACCAGTGTTTCATATCTACATATTGCATTTTGGAAACATTATCTTTACCGTCAACGACTTTATATGAATCTCTTAAAATATCAACTGGTTTCGGCCCATGTTTATAATCGTCCTTCAATACATTTAATGCATCATCTTCTTCAAATACTTTGGCTTGGCCAATAAACTTCTCTTCAACCTTTTGACCACCTTTAGTTAAGAAAGTAGTAATGCGATTTTCCGGTAGTAACTTGGAAATATTAGATATTGCTCGACGAATAGAAAAAGGTATTTTTTCATATTTCTGCATCGTCTTAGAAGTCTCATACCAAACATAGCCACCAAATATTTCATCTGCACCTTCACCTGATAGCAATACGGTCGCATGTTTACTAGCTAACTCTGCTAGGAAATAAAGTGGTACCGATGAAAGATTGGATTGTGGTTCATCCATATGGTATTGCACGTTTGGAATAACATCAAAAAATTCATCCGCATTTATTAGTTTCTTATGATTTTCTATTCCTAGTTTTTTAGATAAATCCTCTGCGATGTTTGTTTCATTAAATATTCCATCATAGTCTTCAAAACCAACAGAGAAGGTTTTATCTGGTTTTAATAAAGCTGTGATATAGCTTGAGTCAACCCCTCCAGATAGGAATGAACCAACTTTCACATCACTAATTCTATGATAATTAACAGACTCTTGCATCGTCTGCTTAATTTTTTCCACATAGTAATCCATTGACTCTTCTTCTCTATTAAAATTGACATCCCAATATGGTTTTATAGTCGTTTCACCATTTTTATAAACCATATAATGTCCAGGCTTTAGCTTGTATACCCCTTTGAAAAAAGTTTCATCTAAAGCAGAATATTGAAATGTTAAATAAGGCTTTAATGCGTCTTTATTTAACTCTTTGTTAAAATGTGGATACTTTAAGAATGATTTTATTTCCGAACCAAAGATAAGCGCGTTATCAGAAGTGTTTTGCGTATAATACAGTGGCTTAATACCGAAAAAGTCTCTCGCTATAAAGAGCGTGTCCTCTTTCTTATCCCAAATGGAAAAGGCAAACATTCCTCTTAGTTTTTGTAAAATATCCATTCCGTATTCTTCATAGCCATGGATAATTACCTCGGTATCACTTTGACTCTTAAAAATATGCCCTTTGTCTATCAAATCACGCATTAACTCTTGATAATTATAGATTTCTCCATTAAATATTAGCGCAATATTACCATCTTCATTAAACATTGGTTGACTTGCATCTGTAGTCAAATCAATGATTTGAAGACGTCTAAACCCTAATGTAACTTTTTCATCCGAAGAATAACCATCGCTATCAGGTCCACGATGGCTTATTGTATTCATCATATCTTGTATTACTTTTTCTCTATTTAAATCAATCTCATTATTAGCAAATCCGACAATACCACACATACTCATAGTCTCCTCAATGAAGTTTTTAACAGTCAAACTCATGGTGAGTAATTGTTAAATCACTTACTTGTAATTTTATCATACGGTAATCTATAGTCTTATACTACTAGAATATTAGAATTCCACCCATATATTTTATCAATTCTACCATACATTAACAAGAATAATTTTATTAGCTCCATCTTTATTCACATGAATCACAGTTTCGATTTTCTAAATTAAATCATTTAAGGTATACTAATAAGAAATAAGTTTGCGCACAAATGGAAAAGGGAAGACTGTATTGTTCGTTACGAGAAAAAATAATGCAAGAGGTGAAATGATATGGGAATGAAAAGAGCCGTATTGGCTGCTGGATTAGGAGTTGCTGTTGGTTACTTAGCCAAACAACAACTTGATCGCTATCAGAAGGTTACACCAGAAAAGGCATTACAACAAGCAAAGGAAACATTTAAGAAACAAGGCCCAATCAGTGGATCTTGGATTTATATGAAACCCGAGGATATTGAAAAAAACGGACTTACTTATAATGCTTATCGCGGTGGAATAACAAGAAGTATTGATGGTGAAAATAAACAATACGAATTTTTTGTTGATGTAGAAACCGGAGCTGTAATAGACGCATTTGAAACATATTAATTTAGAACAAAAGCGCAAGCGCCCGTTTAGCGACGTACGAACTGGACTGAGCCGCAGGAGATAAAGGAAACACGGCGACCGAAGGAAGCCGATGTTGACTTATCGTACGGAGGTGAGGGAAGTTGCGCTAGTCGCTAAACGGGCGCTTGCGCTGGACGTGGCTGTTCCTGCGAAGAAGTATCCACAAGTAGTAAATTTTATTATTTCTTAGACTATAAAGAAATAGCTGCTTCACAGCAGCTATTTCTTTATTTATATTTGTATCGTTGTCGTTCAAGATAATTTTTCTTTTCACCCGTTTCATCAAATTGAATTGCTCTGTAATAAGCATCGTGGTAAAACGTGTACCATGCGTTTTTCTGATATCCAATGTCCATCCATTTTTCCTTTTGATGTACCGATGTTACTGGATAATCATCATATGCTAATGCCCATAGTTTGTTTTGGTGACCGTGAGTTGGCATTAAATCAGCCATGTGAATAAAACATTCACTACCATCTTCATATATCAGTAGGCTATGTCCATCACTATGTCCTCCAGTATGGATCATCCTCAATCCTGGTAAAACTTCTAGTTCTCCTTCAAATGTTTCCACTTGATTAACGATAGCTTTCCAATTGATTTCCCAATATGTATTTATAGAACGAATGTTAGGATTTTGCATCTCTTTCCATTCCACAGACGAAGTGTAAATTACAGCATTCTTAAAAACGGACTGATACTCATCTTCTACTTTCTTCGTTAGTCCACAAGCATGGTCAAAATGCAAATGAGTCATCAATACATAATCAATATCATTAACAGTAAGTCCAACATCTGCCAGAGACTTTTCCAGTGCAGACTCTTCTAACACTCCAAAATTACGAATTTGCTTGTCTGATAATTTTCCATTCCCCATTCCGGAATCGATTATTAAATTTTTTTCGTCAAGTTGTAGTAATATTGGATCTGTACGCAACTCTATCTGATTTTTATCATTTACTGGATATTTTTTACTCCATAAAGCTTTTGGAACAACCCCAAACATTGCGCCTCCATCTAGAAAATTAACACCGCCATTTAACCACCTTAACGTTGCTCTTCCTACCTGTAGTTTCTCCATAACCCTTTGCCCCCTTTTTATATAGTTTAACGAAACATACCTCTGCCCGCAAACGCTATCATTTTATGAGAACAAAGCGCAAACCCCTTACAAGCTAATAGCACCACGTCCTGTGCGTTAAGCGACCGATTGACCTGTGATTTTGGAGCGATCCAACTTATCGCAATCTATATTTGATTAGTAACAAGGTTTATGAAAACAAGCCAAAAGAAAAATCCTCACTAATTCAAATTCTAATTGAAGAATGAATCGTAGTTCGGATTTTTCTTAGACTAAAACCCTTTTGTCCCAGCCTGGTTAAATGTTGATTTACAACGATATATTGGTTGTCCTTTTGCAGAAAATTTCTCTTCATACTCAGTCATGACATTTTCGGGATCTTCTATTGCGTGTAGATCTACATTTACTTCGTTTAATAGCATACCAAAATGAGAAAAGCTTACTAACGAGTATTCAAATAATGAACGATTATCAGTTTTAAAAATAAGGTTCCCACTAGGAACTAATATTTCACGGTAGTTAGTAAGAAAAGTATGGTATGTTAATCTTCTTTTTTCGTGACGATTTTTTGGCCATGGATCTGAGAAATTTAAATAAATTGTAGATACTTCATTTTCCGCAAATAAATCTGTTATGTTCTCAGCATTTTCATTTATTAACAGGATATTTTCTTGTTCTGATTCCAATACCTTTTGAGCTGCCGTTACAATAATACTCTTAGCTAACTCTATTCCAATAAAATTAATATTTGGATACTGCTTTGCCATTCCAACAATAAATTGACCTTTGCCCGTCCCAATTTCAATATGAATGGGATTATTATTTTTAAATAATTTATTCCATTCTTGTTTATGTTCTCCTGGATTTGGAATGACAATGTGCTGATTATCTGCTAAAAAATCATCCGCCCATGGTTTATTTCGTTGTCGCAAGACGTGCACCTCTTTCAAAATTACTTTTACATATTTTTTAATTAATCATCGAATACTATACTCTGAGGTGAGATCGTATGTCATTAAATGTAAATAATCAATTAACCTTATTACTTGACTTGTTAGATGAACAACAAGCAGATTGCTGTGCAGAAGTGTCTGAATACCAACAAATAAAAAGATTAGTAAAGTCTATGATGGCTAACAATACCATTACAGATAATCAACTTCTACAACTACTTCCAGAAATTTATAATTACGGAAGACAAGGTGAAAGTGTTCAAAACACGGAAGAACACATCACCTCTAACAAAGACAATATCACCCAATGGATCAACGCTATAGAACAAACTAAATTAGAGTAGCAATCGTTTGATTTAATACTTGTAAATTCGTCAAACGTTCCGTTACTTTATGCGCTTCATCACGTTCATAATGCCAGGAAATAAATTGAAGTGAGTCTAATATCAAATACCAATACATTCGTTTCACTAATTGTTCATCTTTTGAAGTGCCGTAATTAGTCAACCAATTATCCCACTTTTCAGTAGGAATATACCATTGTAATATCATACCGTAATCCGTAATTGGATCGGCGATCATCGCATTATCCCAATCAATCAAGTATAACTGCCCATCATTTGTTAATAGCATATTATGATGATTGATATCACCATGACAAACTACCTGTTTTTGTTCCTTAGTAACAGGTAGTAATTTTTGAAGATAAGTTAAAGCGTGTTGAACCTCACTATGTTTTTCAACAAGTTTATTGGCATGTAAACGATGTTTTATTTCAATAAATCGATCACTAGATGTGATCGGCTTTTTACCTAAACGTAACAGCATATGGAGTAATTCAGAGGAATGATGGATTTTATGCAGTAAGTCTGCTACCCGTCGATGTTGCATTTCTTCTGGCCACAATTCTCTTCCCTCAAGCCATTCTTGTGCAGTTATTACATCACCATTTTCCATTCGTTTCGTCCACACTAATTTAGGAACTATTCCTTCTGCGGATAAAACTGCCAAGAAAGGTGAAGAGTTTCTTTTCAGGAATAGACGTCTGTTGTCTTTTTCAGCAACATACGCATCACCAGTCAATCCACCAGCTGGTGTAACCTTCCATTCCTTTCCTAATACCTTTTTAAACCATTCCACCATACATTCCTCAAATCTTTCAAAAAATCATATATGTATATGATATTAATTTTTTATTACTATCAAATTACAAACATGTTAATAGATTAACGAAAAATAAAATGTTTTGCAAGATAATAAAACTAATTTTTGTCAATTATCCATTCCCATTATTTGGACGGATTCACTATTCTTCGTGATGGTACATGTTTGACATTGATTTGTTTGCCCGTCTACTTGATATTCAATATTGTGACTTGTTGATATTTTTATTTTGGTAGCCTCTAAGAGATCCACCTCTTTAAATCCAATATGTTTCCCAGTAAATACAGTTAAAAATAACCCTAGTATTTTCCATTTAGAAATTTGATGTATCACCAATACTGGAAACCTTCTTGGTTGTATTGTTGCACCAGGAATAATTTTCATACCCCCACCATAAAAGGCATGGTTAGCAATCGTAACCATCCAGCATTCATTTATAGTGCGAACTTCTCCATCAACTTCAAGGTCTACTGTAAATGGTTTAAAACGAAATAAAACATGAATAAGTGCAATTACATAACTAAGTGTACCAATATGTAAATAGTTAAATACTTTTTTATACCAAGATTGATTTGCTTGTTTGGCAATTTCAGCATCAAAACCAAATCCTATACTATTTACAAAGCTTTTCCTGTGTGTGCCATCTACCCAATAATTCCCTAACCAATAAGGCTTCTTAAATTTGTTTTGTACAATATGTTTTAAAATTGTAATAGGATCTCTTTTTATCAAAAGTCCTCGAGCAAAATCATTCCCTGAACCACCAGGAATAAATGCAACAGGGATTGTTGGATCTTGTAAGCCATTCATAACCTCATATATGGTACCATCCCCACCAATGACAATAATAGCTTTCAAGTTTACGAGATTTTGATTGGAAACAAATCGTACAATTTCTTCGGCATGTCCTTCATATTCGGTAATATAATAATCACTAGTAATATTTTGATACAGTTTACTTTTTTGTATTTTTTTAAATATCCGCTTGCCCCTACCATTTCCTGCAACAACATTAATAATAAAGATATACATACGAAACTTATTCCTCTCCAACTATCGTAAATGTTTGCTCATCTTCTTCCCATTCTGGCCTTTTCACGGAAGTAGTTTGGCAATATTTCAAAAGCTGTTCAGCCGCTTTTAGTTGCTGGTTTTTTAATGGAGAAACAAGGGAACGTCTACTTTCAAACCAAGTCTTGCAGCTATTTTTATCTATAATTTTGGTATTAAATGGTTCTGAAATAAAGTCTATGCGGTTACTTCGTGACAGAACTGTTTTGGTAATTGGAAAGGAAACATTATATTTGTTTAATATCCCTCTTACAATTCTCTCAGAGCGTTTTAAAGCAATAAATGGACTCAATATGCTAGAGTCTTTATTTTCATTCCTTTTTAGCCATGTTCTTTCATCCTGTACAGTAAATACACACTGTGGATCCTCTTCTAATAAATAGATGATCTCTATCCCTACAGGACTAATAAAAATAATTTCTCCTTCAACCGGCGCTTTTTTAATATGGAATATGGGGTAGTACATTAATAAATACGTATCCGGAAATCGCTGTAAAAAATACTTTAAGGTCACGTCTTCCTCATATTTTTTTTCCATAAAGGATACATTCGATACCGTAGAAGTAGCCCACTTTAGTTGAAAAGGAAGTAATCTGTTTAAAAAGTACTGTTTTAATTCTTGCTCAGATTGTGGCAATCCCCTCTTTACAGTGGATTCCGATTCCATTTTCTCATCTTCGTCTTTATTTTTTCTAAATGTCTTCCATTTCTCAAAACGAGATTGCTTCTGTTCTTCTTCATTATCTTTTTCTTCAGTCATACCGTCATCCGTGTTCCATAGATATAAAAGCTTATTCCAATTATCTTGTTTTAAGCGGATGTATTGACTAGGGTATCGATATATATTCCATTCATAACGAGATATATAATTCTGTAACTTGATTAATTGAGCCACTTCATTCTCTCCCAACCAACTGAAAAGTGTTCATTGCTTTGTATTTTGGGGTATTGGACGGAAAAATTTGATATAAAATAATTTTATTTACTTCGAAGATATATTTTTCCCCTATAAAATACTGTCTTATTTCATCCAAATTAAATTTTCCTGTACCATCCCATTTTTTTGCTAATGTAATATGTGGACGATAAGGTCTGTTTTCCATACTAAAACCGCATTTTTCCGCACAATTGGCTACTTTTTGCTGAAGATCTTTTATATCCTCTGTAGTATCAACGCCTGCCCATAATACTCTTGGTTTTTGAGGGTTGCCGAAAGATCCAATGGAATGAACATTTAATTGGAATGGAGATAATGTCTCCATACTTTTCAGTTCCATTGTAACTTTCTTTAGTTTCTCTTCACTTACAGCACCTAAAAATTTTAAGGTTATATGCAGATCCTCTACATGTGGCCACTGTTTATAAGTCACATGCTTTTTCAATACTTTTTGCCATTCTGCAAGCTTTTCTTTTAGCTCATTTGGTAGTGGAACAGCAATAAAATAATGGGATATAGACATAGTTAACTCCTTCCCTAGGATCACTTTATGGATAAGCAAAAGGATAACTCTTCTTCCTCTAACTCACGATAAGCACCTGGTTTTAAAGCTGAATCTAGTTTTAGTTCTCCCATACGAAGACGTTTCAAATAAACCACTTTCTTTCCTACCGCAGCAAACATTCGTTTCACTTGATGAAATTTACCTTCTGTTATTTTAACTTCTATTTCAGAAATAGTATCACTAACGATTATGTTTAATTTAGCTGGTTTGGTAACATAACCATCATCTAAGGTTACACCTTGCTCGAAAACAGTTATATCCTCACTTGTTACATTACCCTGGACCCTAGCATAATATGTTTTGTACACATCTTTTTTTGGCGACAAAAGTTGATGTGCAAGTTTCCCATCATTAGTTAATAATAATAGCCCTTCTGTATCTTTATCCAAGCGTCCTACTGGAAATGGATGATAACGACGTACATCAGGAGGTAATAAATCAATAACCGTTTTCTCCCTAACATCCTCAGTGGCTGATATATATCCAGGAGGTTTATTCATCATGATATAAATGTATTCCTTATACTCAACTATTTTGTCATCTACTTCCACAATGTCTTTTGTTGGTTCAATATGCATACTTCCGTCCATTGTTAAAGTATTATTTACTAGTACTTTTTTCTTTTTCAATAATCCTTTAACTTCTTTTCTACTACCAAAACCCATGTTTGCTAATAATTTATCAAGACGCAATGAAAACCCTCATTTTCTCTTAAGTAATTTGTCCAAGATTCTTACTTTCTCACCAAATACTCTCTCTAATAAAGTAGAAGCATATGCTAGCCATAGATATACTCCACCACCGAAGACTACTCCTATGATTAACATTAATGTTACTCCAAATCTAGATTCTTCATAGGCAATAAACATACCTAATAGTAACTTTGTGATCCATATTGCAAAAGCCATAAACAACACAAAGATTATTATTAATATTGTACGTTTCCACGTTTGTTTAAAAGGAAATTCGATTGCCTTTTTAATTCTCCAACAATTTAACGCTACTGCAACACCAGCTGCAAGTGCTGTTGCAAATATGGCTCCTTTTTGTCCAAACATATATATAAACTGAATATTAAACAGGATTTTAACTAACAAACCAATTATTAAGTGAATTACCGCATAATTTTGCTGGTTTATCCCTTGTAATATGGAGGATGAAACCGTAAGCATCGCATAAAATAAACCTACGAATGCATACCAACCTAGCAATGGACCAGTTATACTTATATGTTGTAATCCATAAAGCGCACCATAAGCCTCTGTTGATAATAATGAAAGCCCAACAACAGCAGGTATAACAAGCGTTAAAATAACCTGAAACGACTGGTTTATTTGCTGATATAGTAATGACTGATTTCTTTGTGTAAACGACGAGGTAATTGCAGGTAAAACAGCTAATGATAAACCTGTTGCAATGGATACTGGTATAATAACCAGTTTATGTCCATATAAGTTAAATCCTGCAAGTGCAATTTCTGCTATTTCGCCTCGACCAATTTTGACCATCGTTTTACTGAAGGTTAAGTTATCCACAAATTGAAATAGTGGTATGGAAACCGATACAATGACAAACGGTCCTGCGTAACGAAATAATTCTTTCATTAAGTCCTTTTTAGGGATATCATAGACATGTTTTTGTTGAGAAATATTTTTATCCAAAAAAGGTTTCCTTTTTTTCCAATAAACAAGTAACACGACATATGATGCAATCGCACCTAAAAAAGCTGCAAACGTAGCTAAACCTACAGCAAATGCCAACTCTCCATCAAATACCTTTAATACTAGGAATACAGCAGTTAATAAAAATATGATACGAACAATCTGCTCCACCACTTGTGAAACAGCTGTTGGACCCATTGACTGATTACCCTGGAAAAAGCCACGAAAAATACTCATCGATGGCGTTATAATTAATGCAAAACTAACCATCCGAATTACCATTGTTACATCTTCAACTGAGTTATGTAAATCATCGCTTGGAATCATTTGCTTGGCTAATGCTTCAGCACCAAAAAACAATCCTAAAAACGCTATCGTTCCAGTTATAGCCATAATCGACATACCAGTTCGAAACATTCGCATACCAGTATAGTAATCATTGAGTGAATTATATTTGGATACAAATTTTGACACTGCTAACGGAATTCCGACGGTTGCTACTGTAATGAGGATACTATAAGGGATATAGGCATATTGATATAGTGCACCACCCTTTTCTCCTACCATAGCATGAAAAGGGATCACATAAATCATCCCTAAAAATTTCGATATAAAGGAAGCGGCTGTTAATAACATAGCTCCCCTAACAATATTTGAGTTCGACATCTTTTCACCTGCATCTACAATTTAAATAACATAACTATTTTATCATATTAATCCATCATACGGATATCGTTATAGTTACGTTTTGTTTTCATTTATGTACGGATTTCGACAAATTTGAGCAATTATTCATGTAAGTGGTAAGATAGTCTACGAAAGGAATGAATATAATTGAAGTATGATGTAATCGTAATCGGAGGTGGACCATCAGGATTGATGGCATCTATATCAGCAGCAGAGCATGGTGCTAAAACAATGTTAATAGAAAAAGGAAATAAATTAGGGAAAAAACTTGCAATATCTGGTGGTGGCCGTTGTAATGTCACAAATAGGCTTCCTGAAGAAGAGGTAATAAAGCATATTCCTGGAAATGGAAGATTTTTATATAGTGCATTTTCCGTTTTTAATAATTATGATATTATTGATTATTTTGAGGAAATGGGAGTTAAATTAAAGGAAGAAGATCACGGTAGAATGTTTCCTGTCTCTAATTCTGCAAAAACTGTTGTCGATGCACTTCTTAATAAATTGGATGAATTAAAGGTCAACGTTCATCTTAACACACCAGTTAAAGCTGTTCACTATGGTGAGAATCAGCATACCGTCATTTTACAAAATGGAAATAAAATTGAAACTTCCTCCATCGTTATTGCTGTAGGTGGAAAAGCAGTACCCCATACCGGATCAACAGGAGATGGGTATTCATGGGCTAAAAAAGCCGGTCATACGATAACCGAACTATACCCTACTGAAGTTGCTCTAACTTCTAAGGAAGGCTTTATTACACATAAAACCCTACAAGGATTATCTTTACGTGATATTTCCCTTACTGTATTAAATAAAAAGAATAAACCGATAATCACTCACCAAATGGATATGATCTTCACTCATTTTGGAATATCTGGTCCAGCAGTGCTCCGTTGTTCCCAATTTGTAGTTAAGGAATTGATGAAAGGAAGAGATAAAGTTCCTATGCATTTAGACATTCTTCCTCAAAAACGTGAGGAACAACTAATTACAGATATTCTTCAATTAATTGATGAGTTTCCAAAAAGAACATTTAAGAATTTAATAAAAGGAATTGCGCCAGATCGTTTTATAACCTTTTTATTAGCAAAAAACAAGGTGGATGAAGAACAAAAAGCAGCAAATATTTCTAAAGACGTGATTCGAAACCTAGTTCATGAATTAAAAAATTTCACTTTTTATGTACATGGCTCATTACCTCTTGAAAAAGCATTTGTTACAGGCGGAGGTGTATCAATTAAAGAGATTGTTCCAAATACCATGCAATCTAAAATGATGGAACGATTGTACTTCTGTGGAGAGATATTAGATATACATGGATATACAGGTGGTTATAATATAACTTCTGCATTAGTAACGGGCAGAGTCGCTGGTATGAATGCAGCATATGAAGCTAATTCTTATGTTGGTATATGATTCCTAGCATGTTTTCGTTTAAATGAGAAAACCTACTACTGTCTGGGGGCAACAAATTGAAGGGGTTGATTTCTAATGCAAAGGAATACAATGTGGTTACCACTTATTGCTTCAGTTGGTGTAGGAGCTGCTACCTACTATACCATGACAAGAAACAACCAAAATATTGGCCAAACTATTTCTAAAATGGCTCCACTTGTCTCACAAATAAGTGGTGGAGGTAATAATTCTGGTCAAGGTGGAATGAGCTAACAGACAATTATAAAGACAAAACGCGGTGGGGTAATCCTTCCGCGTTTTCCAATAGAATAATTAATTGTGGTCTAAAACTAATTTTTAATACATAGTAAAAGCGCATGCGCACAGTTTCGGTTAGCAACATATTCTGCGCCACCTGAACACTGGAGTGCCGGTGGTTTGATGTTACCACGTACAGTGGTGATATTATTCATATATTCCCCGAGGAAATTGAAGTTACATGCCCTTCATAAGGGGTATTGCCGATGTTGCGTAAGCCCGGTAAAGCTCGTATTTAGTCGGCCATCCCTTATTCGTACTGGGGCGAGGAATGGCTCGCTTGTCTTCGAAGCTGGACATGGCTGTTCCTGCCAAAAAGTATCCACAGGCATTAAATTTATAATTTACCAGACCACAATAAAAAACCAAGATACGATTGTATCTTGGTTTTTTTGCCTGGCGACGTCCTACTCTCACAGGGGCAATGCCCCAACTACCATCGGCGCTGAGAAGCTTAACTTCTGTGTTCGGTATGGGAACAGGTGTGACCTTCTCGCTATCGCTACCAGACATACACGA